>NZ_JBEZYD010000003.1:0-663693 GCF_040638335.1 Nonomuraea sp. NPDC026600 | reverse complement strand
TTGGGTGTTCTTCCCTGTCTTTTCTTCTTTTTGCGTGTTTTTTTGGGGGTGTCGCCAACATTGGTGGCACCCCTCTCTGCGGCCGGGCCGGGGGGGGGGGGGGGGGGGGCCCCCCCGCGCCCCCCCCCCCCGCCACAGGTTGCTCGCCGGTCCGGTCAGGTGCGCTTCCAGAACGGGCGGCGGGGCGGCGTACTCGGTGCGGACGAACCCGGTGTGGACGATCCGCTGGTGAGTGCGGTGAGCACCTCGATGGCGTGCGTCCTCAGCGCTTCGGCGTCGGTGCCCGGCAGTTCCGCCGCCTGGAGCTCCTGGGCCAGGGCGGACAGTTCCGGGTGCCCGCCCAGGAAGGCGGCCAGCGCCGAGAGCCGGGAGCCCAGGTCCGCCAGGTAGAGCGGGTCGGTGCCGCCGAGCAGCGCCTTGAGCCGGTCGAGCTCGACGACCAACTGCGGCCTGACCGACTCCAGCCCGGATGCGCCCGGCCGCGGAGCCGGGGGCGGGGCGAACCGCGGCGGCGGGCTCATCCGCCCACCGGCCGAGCCGCCACCGAAGCCGCGGCCCGCGCCACCTCTCGGAGCACCGTCCGCGCCACCGCTCGGAGCGCTCGGAGCGCCGCCCGCGCCGCCCGGAGTGCCGCCGGGGCCCGCTTCCGTGTCCCAGTCGATGCCCCCGGCTGTGTCTGAAGCGCCCGTCTCCTGGGTGCCGCCCGCGAGGCCGTGGCCCTGGCCGGGGGCGAAGCCCGGGGCGGGCACCGACCTGGCGCGGAACGACGGCGCGGCCATCACCGCGGCCTGGGCCATGAACGGCATCATCGGCGGGTTCTGCGGCAGCTCCCAGCCGCTCGGCGGCTCCACGGGCTGGATGACGCGGTGCTCCGGCTCGCCTTCCGCCACCTTCCTGGTGTCGACCGCCACGTAGGCGGTGAAGCGGCACAGGACGCCGTTCTCCAGCGAGACCCGGACGATCTGCGCCTCCAGCTCGTGCTCGCCCATGGCGTAGCGGTCCTCCAGCTCGCGCAGGTGCGCGCGGGCCCAGACGGCGCGGATCGCCGGGTTGTCGACCACGGTGCCCGTCACCTGCTGCTCCCACGGGGTGCCCGAGGCCAGCCCGCGTACGGTCACGGACGAGCCGTTCCGGTAGCGGCCGTGTACCCGCAGCGGGACGCCGGGGAAGATGGAGCCCAGGTGGCTGACCGTGCCGGGCTCCACATCGAGGTCCTTGAGCGACAGGTCGGTCACCAGGGGCGCGCCGATGCGCCGGTGGATCTGTTCCATGGCGGCGTCCAGGCGGTCCTCCGACTCGACCAGCTCGCAGCGGCCCGCGCCCAGACCGGCCAGCCGGCCCAGGAACCCGGCGTTCACCGCCCGGTCGATGCCGACAGTGTGTACCCGCATCGCCGACAGGGCGCCGCCGGTCTGCTCCAGTATCTGGTCCTCGTGGCCCACCTGCCCGTCGGTGACCAGCACGAGGACGCGTTCCCGCCCGGCCTGGTCGTGGAGCAGGGAGATGGCCTGGCGGAGCGGCTCCAGCAGTTCGGTGCCGCCGCGGGCGTCCACCCGTGAGAGGTGTTCGACGGCGCGGTAGCGGTTGCGGTCCGAGGCCGCCACGAGCCCCTCGAACGCCTGCTCCACCACCGAGTCGAACGTCAGCACCGCGAACCGGTCCTGCTCGGTCAGCGTGTCGACGATCCGCGCCGCGGCCCGGCGCGCGGCGACCATTTTCCAGCCGCCCATGCTGCCTGAGCGGTCCAGCAGGAGTACGAGGTCACGCGGCGCGCGCGGCGACTCCAGCGCCGGGGGCAGCACGGTCAGCGAGAACGCGCCCCGGCCGTCCAGCTGCAGCGCGGTCGAGGCGTCGAACGACAGCCGCAGGATGAAGTCGCGGTCCAGCCGCTCGCCGGGCCGCAGCCGTACCGTATGGCCCTCTTCTTCGTGGACCTCTTCCTCGACCACGTGCAGGCTGGAGGCCATTTCGCGCAGGTCCAGCCCGGCGGCGTCGATGGTCGCCGTCAGCGACAGGCGTACCGGGTCGGGGAAGCCGGGCAGCAGCACCGGCGGTGTGATGCGCGACGCGTCGGGCACCGCGTCGGTGTCGGGCGCGGTGCCGTCACCCGAGCTGGGGCCGTCGAGCGGGGTGCCCGGAATGTAGCGGGGCGCGACGACCAGCGGGAAGCGGAACGTGGCCGCGCCGTCCTCGTACGGCAGCGGCTGGCTCAGCGTGAGCCGGACCGTCACCCGCTCGCCGGGCAGCAGGTTGCCCACCCTGATCGTGAACACGTCGGGCCGGTCCTCCTCGGCGATCGCGGCCCGCTTCCCCTCACGCAGCGCCTGGTCGTAGTCGGCTCTGGCCTGGCCGCGCTCCTTGAGCACGCCCTCGATCACCCGGTCGTCGGCCTCCATCCTGAACCCCGTCACCGCCGCCCGGTCGGGCAGCGGGAAGACGTACGTGGCCTCCAGCGTGACGTCGTACGGATTGCGGAAGCCCTGCGTCACCTCGACCCCGGCGACCAATCCGGAGATGTCGGCGGACACGGCCACGCTCTCCAGGGGCAGGTTCCCGCGCGCGGTCCGCAGCGCGCCGAATCCGGCGTCCGGCACCGGCAGGCACCGGGCGGGCTCCAGCGAAGTGATCTTCATATCAGCTTCCTCTCTTCGAGCAGCGCCAGCAGCGGCGCCGCCGCGGCGAGTACCGCCTGGATGTCGTCGTCAGCCGGGGTACGGCCGGCGCCGTCGAGCACGAGCGTGACCCCGTCAGCGAGCCTGACCCCATGCACCAGCGCGCCACTGGGCTGGGCGACACGTGCGGGTCGGCCGGTATCGCTGGGCGGGGGAGGGCCGGCAGGCCGGAGAGCGCCGCCGGGCGTGGCGGCGCCGGAGGGCAGGGCCGTACTGGGGGGCGGGGGAGTGGCGGCGGGATAGGGAGTGGCGACGGGCAAGGGACCGTTGGCGGGCAGGGGAGTGCCAGGGGACAAGAAGGTGTCGACAGGCAGAGGCGCGTTGGCGGGCAGGGGAGTGCCAGCGGGCATCGGAGTGTCGGTGGGCAAGGGACCGTCGGCGGGACGTGGATGCGGAAGGGCGGGGCCGGTGCCGTCGGCTGGACGTTCGGCCCAGAAACGGCCACGTGGGCTCCCGGCTCCGGCCGCCGTGACGTCGTGGGGGGTCGTCGCCTCGGGTGTCTCGCCGTTCGGGAGTCCCGCCACATCGGGAGATCCCGCACTCTGGGGCGCCGTTGCCTCGGTCGTCGCGTCGCCCACAACGGCCTCCAGCGCCGCGATGTCCTCGTCCAAAGGCGACCATCCGGGACGGGCCGTCTGTTCCAGAGTGGAGTCCGTCGCGCCGGTCAGGGCGGTCTGGATCTCCGCGATCGACCGCCCGGCGGCCTGGAGCCGCTTGATGGCCACGAGCTGCAGCAGGTGCCGCCTGCCGTACTGGGCGATCCTGCCGCGCCTGGTCAGCGGTGGGTCGACGAGGCCGATCGTGGTGTACCACCTGATCAAGCGCTCACCGGGCACGTCGCGAACCCGGCCGTTGAGCGGCTGCGCGTGGGCGCGCAACGCGTCGGCGGCGTGCTCCGCCAGCTCGCGGATGGTCCAGGTGTCGCTCATACCTTCACAATTACACTGTCACTATTGCAGTGTCAATCGGAAGGCAGCGGGCAGGAGGGGCGTTCTCTGTAGAAGACCCTCAGGGGGAGGAGCACATCATGGCTACGATCACCGGTCCGCTCTCGGGCGACGCGAAGAACACGGTCGCGAAGGCCCTCCAGGGAGCACTGGTCGATCTCATCGATCTCTCGCTGCTCGCCAAGCAGATGCACTGGAACCTGACCGGCCCGCACTTCCGGCAGATCCACCTCCAGCTCGACGAGCTCACCGCCTTGGCCCGCGAGCACGCCGACACCATCGCCGAACGCGCCGTCGCCCTGGGAATCAGCCCGGACGGCCGCGCGGCCACCGTCGCCAAGTCCACCAAGCTCTCGCAGCCGGAGAACGGGTGGATCGAGGACGGCAAGGTCGTGGCGACGATGACGGACATCCTGGAGAGCATCGGCAACCGGATGCGCGAGCGCATCGCCGCGACCGACGAGCCGGACCCCGTCTCCCAGGACCTGCTCATCGCCGTGGCTCAGGACATCGACAAGCAGCACTGGATGTTCCAGGCCCAGCGCTGACCTCGGCACCACACACGGCCCGGGAGCCCGCCCGCCCGCTCCCGGGCCGTGGCCGCCTCGTGCCGAAGTGGGTCGTGCCGAAGTGGGTCGTGCTGGTGTCACCGGATCACGCCTGAGGTTCGCGCAGAGTTTGATCCCGCACATCCCTGTCATTCATGTCGGTGAGGTCGACTAGCGTGGCACTTAGAGGGAGGCTCCACGATGTCCAGCAAGACGCTCCTCCGCACGGGTCCGCTCCGGCAGGACGGGATGAGCCCGTATGGCCCCCTGGAGCCGCCCGGCGGCGACGATCTGGCCTTGCCCGGGGGGTTCAGCGGCCGGATCGTGGCCCGCTCGGGCCAGAAAGTGGCCGGGCTGACCTGGCACGCGGCGCCCGACGGTGGTGCGTGCTTCCCCGACGGCACCGGCTGGATCTACGTGTCCAACTCCGAGCTGCCGCTGCTCGGCGGCGCGTCCGCGCTCCGCTTCCGTGCCGACGGTTCGATCGCGGACGCGTACCGCATCCTGTCCGGCACCGACCTCAACCGCGCGGGCGGCGCGACGCCGTGGGACAGCTGGCTCTCGTGCGAGCTCGGCCACCGCGGCCGGGTCTTCGAATGCGACCCCTACGGCGCCCGCGCCGGGCGTCCCCGCCTGGCCATGGGCCGCTTCAAGCACGAGGCCGCCGCCTGCGACCCCGACCGGCAGGTCGTCTACCTGACGGAGGGGGAGCCCGACGGGTGCTTCTACCGTTTCAGGCCGGGCGATTGGGGCGATCTCACTGAGGGCACCCTGGAGGTGCTCTGCGACGGCGGCGACTGGAAGCCGGTGCCGTCGCCCGCCGCTCTGCTCAAGGCCACGCGCCATCAGATAGAGGACGCCCGCCACTTCGACGGCGGCGAGGGCTGCCACTACGCGGGCGGCGTCTGCTACTTCACCACCGAGGGCGACAGCGGCCTGTGGGCCTACGACGCCGAGACCTCCACGCTCGACCGGATCTGCGACGGCGTACGCGCCATCACCGCGGCACCGTCGGGCGACCTGTACGTCGCCAGGCAGTCGACGGAGATCGACCTCATCACGCCCGATCGGGAGGTCACGCCGTTCCTCAAGCTCGGCGGCCCGAGCGGGGCCGAGCTCACGGGGCTGGCGTTCGCGCCCGGCGGCGGGCGACTCTACTTCTCGGCCAGACGGGGCCGCGACGACGGCCGCACCTTCGAGGTGGCCGGCCCCTTCCGCGCCTGAGCGGGCCGCCACGCGTCCGGCCCCTCAGCCTGGCGCCGATGGCAGAGGCCAGGTGGCCCTTAGAGGTCGCGGCTCCACTCCTGCTCGGTGATCTCGACCCCGTTCTCCATCCCCTTGTGCTCCGACTCCAGCTCGAACCCGGCGGCCTGGTAGAGGCGCAGCGCGCTCACCAGGCAGTCGCGGGTCCACAGGGTGATCCGCTTGTAGCCCTCGGCCTTGGCATGGCGCAGGCACTCGTCGACGAGCCGTCCGCCCAGGCCCAGCCCGCGGGCGGACGGCTCGACCAGCAGCAGCCGGAGCCGCGCGGTGGTGTCGTTCTCGCGTACGCAGAACACGCACCCGGCGGGCTCCCCGCCGACCTCGGCGATCCAGCCCATGTCGCGCGACGGGTCGTACCCGCCGATGATCCTGGCGACCAGCCGCTCGAAGTCCATGCCCCAGCCGTACTCCTGGCTGTAGAGGACGCCGTGCCGGTAGACGACCCAGCTCAGGTCGCCGGTGCGCGGGGGCCTGATCACGTACGGCTCGCGCTCGCCGGTGCCCTCCAGCAGCGCCCTGATCGTGGCCATGGCGGCGATCAGGCGCTCCTGCCCCTGCTCCGGCAGCGCGGTCAGCAGCCGCTCGGCCTCCTCGTCCGACCGCAGGTCCAGCAGCCCGAACGCCTCGACGCCCGCCGTGCTGAGCCGGATCAGCTGCTTGCGGGCGTCGGTGGCCGAGCGTTCCCTGGAGATCAGGCCGTCGCCCTCGAGGCGGGTCAGGATCCTGCTCAGGTAGCCCGCGTCGAGGCCTAGGAGGGCGCGCAGCTCGCCCGTCTCCAGCCGGCCCGCGTGCCCGAGCTCGAACAGCACCCGGCACTCGGCGAGCGAGTACGGCGAGTCGTGCATCCCGGCCTGGAGGACACCGATGACCTTCGTATAGAAGCGGTTGAAGGCCCTGATCTCGGAAACTCTTGCCTTTGTCAACGAACTCATTGCCTTAGTCAACCATGAGAAGATGCCTTCTGTGAAGCACCTGTATATAGGCGGATATGGGCCTGGCATCGTCACCCCCGGCGGAGAGCTGACCCGGCTCACCTCGTCCTCGTTCCTGGCAGCGCACCCGAAGCTGCCGGTGTTGTACGCGGTGGGCGAGCTGGCCCAGGGCTGGCTGAGCGCGTTCAGCGTCGAGGCGGGCACGCTCGTCCCGCTGGACGAGCGGCCCAGCATGGGCGACAGCCCCTGCCACGTGGCGGTCGATCCGGAGGGCACGCTGCTCGCCGTCGCCAACTACGGCGACGGCGTGGTGAGCCTGCACCACCTCGACTCCCGCGGCGCGTTCGAGGGACGCCCGATCGTGCTGAGCCACGAGGGCTCCGGACCGGACCCCGAGCGCCAGCAGGGCCCGCACGCCCACCAGACGGTCTTCCACGACGGCCTGCTGTACGTCTCCGACCTGGGCACCGACCAGATCCGCCGCTACACCCCCGAGGGCGAGGCGCAGGAGCCGATCCGCCTGTCCCCGGGCACCGGGCCGCGCCACATGGTCTTCTCCGGTTCGCGCCTGTACGTCGTCGGCGAGCTCGACGGCATCGTCACGCTCATCGACGGCGAGAAGTCGGCGGGCACCCTCGCCTCACGGGCCGAGGGCGTCAACCATCCCTCCCACCTCGATCTCGAGGGGGAATTCCTGTACGTGGCCAACCGCGGCCCCAACACGATCACCGTGCTGCGGGCCGACGACCTGTCGCTGGTGGCCGAGGTGCCGTCGGGCGGCGAGTGGCCCCGGCACTTCGCCATCGACGGCGACCGCCTGTACGTGGCCAACCAGCACTCGGGAGTGGTCACCGAGTTCGCGCTGAAGGACGGCGTGCCCGAGCCGACGGGGCAGGTGCTGGAGGTCGAAAGTCCTTCTTGCGTGCTGCCGGGGTAAGGACTTCGCCAAGTCGCGGGCCCGGAGGGCGGCCGGTCGTGACCATGGTGCGCTGTGCGAAAGTCCCTCGTCGTCCTGCTCCTGCTGGTGACCGCGTGCGGCGGAGTCCCCGCCGCACCGGCTCACCCGTCACCTCCGGTCTCGGCTCCGCGAGCCACCCCGCCCACGGACGCGCCCGCCGTCCGTCCGGCGCACTGGCGCATCACCGAGCGCGGCGCGGAACACGAGATCGAGGGATACGCCGACCGCGTCAGCGTGCTGCCCGGCGAACGGTTCCGGATACGCGTCTCCACGACCGCGCCGCACTTCACCGCGTACGCCTTCCGCATGGGCGCCCGCCCGGCCGAGGTGTGGCGCTCCGGCCGTCTCCCAGGGGTACGCCAGGCGCCGCCCCAGACGGTGGAGGGCATGGTCACGGCCGCCCACTGGAAGTCCTCGCTCACCGTCGACACCACCGGCTGGCGGGAGGGCGCCTACCTGCTGCGCCTCGACGCCTCCACCGGCGGCCAGCGCTACGTCCCGATCACCGTGCGCTCGGCCTCGACTCGGGGGCGGGTGGTGCTGGTCAATGCGGTGACCACCTGGCAGGCGTACAACGTGTGGGGCGGCCGCAGCCTCTACCAGGGCCCGGGCGGGTTCGACGACCGCTCGCGCAAGGTGACCTTCGACCGGCCCTACGACACCTCCGGCGCGCGGCTCTTCCTCGACTTCGAGCGGTCCGCGATCGCGCTGGCCGAGCGGACCGGGGTGCCGCTGGCCTACCTGACCAGCCTGGACCTGCGGCCCGGCGTGCTCGACGGGGCCAGGGCCGTGGTGTCCCTGGGGCACGACGAGTACTGGTCGCCCGCCATGCGCGCCACCGTCACCCGCGCCCGCGACGCCGGCACGAACCTGGCCTTCCTCGGCGCCAACGCCGTCTACTGGCGGATCGGGCTGTACGGCCGGATGATCATGTGCGACAAGGAGAGCCAGTGCCCGCTCTGGCGGGCGTCCGCGCCGGAGAGCGCGTTGGTGGGGCAGCAGTACGACTGCTTCCCCGCCGAAGCGACCTACGTGGTGCGCAGGCCCGGCCACTGGATCTTCGAGGGGACCCGGGGCAGACGCTTCCCCGGCCTGGCGGGCGTCGAGACGGACAAGGTGTCCACCGATTCGCCGCGGAACGTCAAGGTGCTGGCCCACTCGCCGGTCAACTGCGGCGGCCGGGCGACGGCTTCCGACAGCACCTACTACACGGCCCCGGGAGGAGCCGGGGTGTTCGCCTCGGGCACGATGCGCTGGGTGTGCGGGATGCGGGGAAGGCAGTGCGGCCACGGGGTGACCAAGGCCGCCGCCCCCTTCACCCGCCACGCGACGCGCAACATCCTGACCAGGTTCGCCCAGGGCCCGGTGGGGGCACCTTAGGACTTCTTGTCGCGCTCGAGGAGGAGCTCGGCGAGCAGTCGCTTGATCTCGCGCTCGGCGCCCTCCGTGGTCACCCCGAGTCCGTCGAGCGCGGCCGGGGCCGGGCCTCCGCCGAGTGACAGCACGCCGAGCAGCAGGTGCTCGGTGCCGATGAAGTTGTGGCCGAGCCGCAGGGCCTCGCGCAGCGTCAGCTCCAGGGCCTTCGTGGTCTGCGGGGCGAAAGGCGGCTTGTCGGGCGCGGTCGCGCTCGCCGGCTTGAGCAAGGCCTTCATGACCTCCTCGACCCGGTCCAGCGGCGCGCCGAGCGTCACCATGGCCTTGGCCGCCAGCGCTTCCGGCTCGCGCAGCAGCCCGAGCACGAGGTGCTCGGGCTCGATGTACGCGCTGCCCGCGCTCTTGGCCGCCTTCTCGGACTCCACGATGACCGTCTGCGCCCGCTTGGTGTAGCGGCCATAGGAGAGGAGGTCTTCGGCCACGCCTCCCTCCTTGGCCACGAACCGTTTCTGGACGGCCTGCTTGGTCACGCCCATGCTGCGGCCGATCTCGGTCCAGGAGGCGCCGGAGTGCCGGGCCCGGTCGACGAAGTGGCCGATGAGGTGGTCGGCCACCTCGCCGAGGTGCTCGCCCAGCGTCACGGCGTCGGAGAGCTGGCCCAGGGGGTCATCGTCGCGGTGACGGCTCTTGATCGCGTTGATGAGGTCGTCGAGACGTACGGTCTGATCCATGGGTCAACCATAGGTTGACGATTCTGGATCGTCAACCCTGGGTTGACGCCAGTGCGACGGCCGCCCGCCATCGCTCGTACGCGGCGTCGTCGCGGGTTCCCGGCTCGAAACGGCGGTCCAGCCGCCACGTCTCGCGCAACTCGTCCGCCGATCCCCAGACGCCCGAGCCGAGACCCGCCAGGAACGCCGCTCCCAGCCCGGTCGTCTCCTGGACCACCGGCCGCTCCACGACCGTGCCGAGCTGGTCCGCCTGCATCTGCATGAGCAGGTCGTTGCCGCTGGCCCCGCCGTCGGCCTTGAACATCGGCGCGGACCCGGCGCTGTTGGACGCGGGCGCGGACCCCGCGCCGTTGGGCGCCGGTGCGGACTTGCCCGTCATCACCTCGACCACGTCGCGCACCTCGAAGGCGATCGCCTCCAGCGTCGCCCTGACCAGGTGGGCCCTGGTGGTGCCGCGCGTGATGCCGGTGATCAGGCCGCGCGCCTCCGGGTCCCAGTACGGCGCGCCGAGCCCGGTCAGAGCGGGCACGAACACCACGCCGCCGCTGTCGGGCACCGTGCGGGCCACCGCCTCCGACTCCGGCGCGGTGCCGATCAGCCCCAGCCCGTCGCGCAGCCACTGCACGGCCGCGCCGGTCACGAAGATCGAGCCCTCCAGCGCGTACGTGATGTCGCCCGACGGCGTCTGCCAGGCGACGGTGGTGAGTAGGCCCGCGTCGGAGCGGACGATCTCCTGGCCGGTGTTGGTCAGGATGAACGAGCCGGTGCCATAGGTGCACTTCACCTCGCCCACCCGGAAGCACGTCTGCCCGAACAGCGCCGCCTGCTGGTCACCCGCCACGCCGCTGATCGGCAGGTCGAGCCCGAGGAAGGCACCGGGGTCGGTACGGCCGATCGGGCCGTAACTGGGCACGATCTCCGGCAGGGCGGACTCGGGCACCCCGAACAGCTCGCACAGCTCGGGCTCCCACGATCCGGACGCCAGGCCGTACAGCAGGGTGCGCGAGGCGTTGGAGGGGTCGGTCACGTGGCGCGCGCCCGCGGTGAGGCGGGCGATCAGGTAGGAGTCGACGGTGCCCACCACCACGTCGCCCGACAGCACGCCCGCCCACGAGCCCCGGTCGTGCTCGGCCAGCCAGGACAGCTTCGAGGCGGTGAAGTAGGGGTCGAGCCGCAGGCCGGTCAGCTCCGAGACGCGCGGCTCGTGGCCGGCCGAGCGCAGCCGCTCGCAGCTGCCCGCGGTGCGCCGGTCCTGCCAGACGATCGCGCGGCGCGGCGCGGCCAGCGTGCGCCGGTCCCACAGGACCGCGGTCTCCCGCTGGTTGGTGATGCCGAGGCAGGCCGGCCTGGACGTGGCCGCGCGCAGAGCCGCCGCGCAGGCGCTCAGCGTGGCCTGCCAGATGTCCTCGGGGTTGTGCTCGACCCAGCCGGGTTCGGGGAAGTGCTGGGCGAACTCCTCGTAGCCCTTGGACTCGATCCGGCCGTCCTCGGTCACGACGAGCGCCGTCACCCCGGTGGTCCCGGCGTCGATGGCCAACACACTCACGAAATCGCCTCCCGGAAGGGGTTCCGCTCGCTACGCTCGCGATTTGGTCTAGACCACTGCCCGCGCGGGCGGGCAGAATGCGATGCTGGTTGTGAAAAGCGTTCGGAGAATCTTATTGATCCTCGTGCCGGCTCCATCGGCATGCACCCCGGCCGTCCGGGGCCATGCGCCGCCTCACGCTGCCTCGAAGGCGGCCCGGAGCGCGGCTCTGGCCCTGCGGGCGGCCGAGCGCCGGCCGTACAATCGGGCGCAGAGCGAGGTGAGGACCTCGGCCATGTCCCGCAGCAGCTCGTCATCGACCCGGGCGCCGGGGACGGCGCCCTCACCGACCTCCGTGTCGTCGTCGATGACCACGATCCGGCGGCCGGTGGCCTCCAGCGCGGCCGACAGCTGCTCCAGCCCGAACCGGGCGAGCCGGTCGCGGCGCTCGACCACGATCACGCCCACCGACGCGTCGCGCAGCAGCCGGGCGAGCTTCGGCCGGTCGCCGTCCATGCCCGAGCCGACCTCGCCGACGACCTCGGTGACCGTCAGGCCCATCCCGGTCGCCAAGGCGACCACCCGTGCCGCCTGCCGGTCGAGTTCGGCCAGCTGGTCGGTGCCGGAGACGCGGCAGTACGCCACTGCCCGTCCCGTGACCTCCGCCGTCCGATCGAGGACCATGTACCTACCGGTCGCGGTCTTGACCACCGGGACCGGCATCTTCCCGTCCCGCGCCCACTGCCAGGCGGTCTGGTAATGCACCCCGTTCCGCCGCGCCCACTCCGAGAGCTTCACGTATCGACCATCTCAGACAAAGCTTAGAAGAACTGATGTTTTCACTAATGGCAAGAAACCCATAGGAGGAACCCGTCATGCGAATCGGAGTGCTCACCGGAGGCGGCGACTGTCCCGGTCTCAACGCGGTGATCAGGGCGGTCGTGCGCAAGGGGGTGAGCGTCTACGGTCACGAGTTCGTCGGGTTCCGCGACGGCTGGCGCGGCCCGCTCGAAGGCGACACGATGCCGCTGGACATTCAGGCCGTACGAGGCATCCTCCCGCGCGGCGGCACGATTCTCGGCTCTTCGCGGACCAACCCCATCAAGATCGAGGGGGGCGTCGACCGCATCAAGGAGAACCTGGCGGCCACCGGCGTCGACGCGCTGATCGCCATCGGCGGCGAGGACACCCTCGGCGTCGCCAAGCAGCTCTACGACCGCGACGTCCAGGTCGTGGGCGTGCCCAAGACGATCGACAACGACCTGTCGGGCACCGACTACACCTTCGGCTTCGACACCGCGGTCAACATCGCGACGGAGGCCATCGACCGCCTGCACACCACCGCCGAGTCCCACCACCGGGCGCTCATCTGCGAGGTCATGGGCCGGCACGCGGGCTGGATCGCGCTGCACGCGGGCATGGCGGGTGGCGCCAACGTCATCCTCATCCCCGAGCGGCCCTTCGACATCGACCGTGTCTGCGAATACGTCGAGTCGCGTTTCCGCACCCGCTACTCGCCGATCCTCGTGGTCGCCGAGGGCGCGCACCCGATCGAGGGCCAGATGGCGCTGCAGGCCGGCGAGCTCGACTCGTTCGGCCACGTACGGCTCGGCGGCATCGGTGAGGTGCTGGCCAAGGAGATCGAGAAGCGCACCGGCAAGGAGGCCCGCACCACCGTGCTCGGCCACATCCAGCGCGGCGGCACCCCGACCGCGTACGACCGGGTCCTGGCCACCAGGTTCGGGCTGCAGGCGATCGACGCGGTGCACGAGGGCGACTACGGCAAGATGGTGGCGCTGCGCGGCACCGACATGGTCCGCGTCGGGCTCGACGTGGCCACGGCCGAGCTCAAGACGGTGCCGGTGTCCCGCTACGCGGAGGCCGAGGTGTTCTTCGGCTGATTGAAAGCGGCCTGCAAGCGGGCGGCCGTACCTTCTGTAGCAGCGGGGTTACCGCTACAACCCCCTCGAGGTACGGCTTGCGCCGCGACGAGTCGGCGGCCCACTAACGCGCCGCA
The DNA here is from genome assembly GCF_040638335.1 of Nonomuraea sp. NPDC026600. Classification (NCBI taxonomy): domain Bacteria; kingdom Bacillati; phylum Actinomycetota; class Actinomycetes; order Streptosporangiales; family Streptosporangiaceae; genus Nonomuraea; species Nonomuraea sp. NPDC026600. Next base: position 650,726 of record NZ_JBEZYD010000003.1, on the reverse strand, counting down.
GGCCGTACCTAGGACATAGATCAAGAGCGGGGCGTGCCGAAGAGATCCACATCCGGCGCGCCCCCGCCGCGGTTCTCCGGCCTGCCGCGCCCGTTCGGCCCGCCGGTGTCCTCCATCCCGCCGCGGCCCTCCAGCCGGGCGAGGAACTCCGCCTCCCCGCGCATCTCCTTCTCCGAGGGCGAGAGCATGACGGCGAGCAGCAGCCCCATGGTGATCACGCTGATCCCGACGATCAGCGGCAGCAGGAAGTCGATGGCCGGCGCGCCGGGGATCGGCGCCGACGGGCTGTGCGCGTGCACCGACATCGCGTACATCCCCGTGTAGTGCATGCCGGTCACCGCGACGCCCATGACCAGGGCCGCGCCACCGATCTTGACCGCGCCGCGGACCCGCAGGGTGAACCAGAGCGCGACGGTGGCCGCGGCGATCGCGATGAGCACCGACAGCGCGACGATCAGCGGGTCGTAGCTCACGTCGCCCGCCATGTTCATCGCGTACATGCCCAGGTAGTGCATGCCGGCCACGCCGACGCCGGTCAGGACGCCGCCGCCGAGCAGGTACGGGGCCCGCTCGCCGCCCCGCGACACCATGAACAGCCCGGCGCCCACCACCGCGACCGCGAGCGCCGCCGAGGCGGCGGTGAGCGGCATGTCGTAGCGGATCATCGTGCCCTGCACCGCGAAGCCCATCATGGCGATGAAGTGCATGGTCCAGATGCCGGTGCCACCGATGGCTACCGCCGCGCCCGCCAGCCAGAACCTGGCCTCCCTGCCGCCGACCAGCCGGGCCCGCGAGGTCAGCAGCAGGCCGAGCATGGAGCCCACGCTGGATATGCCGTAGGCGAGGAGGAGGGTCAACGGCCCATGCGAGAAGTGGTCGATAGGCGACATAAGCACACACGTCCCTTAAAAGTGAATAAGGGAGTATGAGCAGGGCTCAGGTGGTTTTGCAACTATCTCCGGCGTGTCTGTGGGCGAGTCGGTTGTTGCGGGAACCCCTGGTGGTGTGGGGATCCAGGTGTTCCGAAGGTCGGCTGCGGCTCGGGGACGGGTGCGCCGAAGATCGGCTGCGGCCGAACGGGCCGCTGCCGCGGGGGAACGGGTGCCGTCGGGGGTGTGGGGAGGGTCTGCTGCTGGTGGGTGGCGCGCCTGCGCAACTCCAGCCGGGCCACGAGCTCGGCGTCCTCGTGCAGCTCCTGCTCCGACGGCGACAGGATGACCATGAGCAGCATGGTCAGCGTGATCAGGCTGATCACGGTCATGAGCGGCACGAGGAAGTCGAGGGCGTCGGCGCCGGCCACGGCGGAGGGCTCGGCGTCGACCGTGACCAGCATCGCGTACATGCCGGTGTAGTGCATGCCCGAGACGGCCACGCCCATGACCAGCGCCGCGCCGGTGATCCAGACGGCGCGCTTGACCCGCAGGGTGAACCACAGGGCCACGGTCGCGGCGACCACGGCGATGAGGACGGAGGCGACCACGATCCTGCGGTCATAGGAGACGTGCGCGGACATGTTCATCGCGTACATGCCGAGGTAGTGCATGCTGGCCACGCCCAGGCCGGTCAGCAGGCCGCCGCCGAGCAGGGCGAGCACCCGGCCGCCGCCGTACGAGACCAGGAACAGGCCGGTGCCGACGACCACGATGGCCACCACGGCGGAGGCGACGGTGAGCGGCACGTCGTACTTGATCTGCGTGCCCTCGACCTCGAAGCCCATCATGGCGACGAAGTGCATGACCCAGATGCCGGTGCCGCCGATGGAGATGGCCGCCCCGAGCAGCCATCGCATCCGCGATGCGCCTCGAGAGGCGTGCGCCTGGGCGGTCAGCCGCAGTCCGAGCATCGACCCCATGCACGACATCACGTAGGCGAGGACTGGCGTGAGCGGGCCGTGGACGAAATGGTTAACAGCGGACATTAAGTCAGTTTCCTTGCATTAGGGTGCACCGGATTCTGCCAGTTGACCTGTCCTATTCACATGGATATCTCGACTATCTGTCAACTTGTCAAGTCGAAACGTGAGAAGGGCTCATGGGTATTGAGAGGCCGTTCTGGCGGGCGATAGCGGTTTTCCGGGTCGCCTCGCTGCTGTACGCCGCCGTGTTGCTGGCGCAGCACCAGGGGTACGCCGAGCCGCTCACGGGGTGGCTGGTGATCGGTGTCATGGGGTTGTGGACCGCCGCGGCGATCTTCGCCTACTCCGTCGAGGCGCTGCGCCGGTGGCCGCTGCTCGTGCTCGACCTCCTGGTGGCCGTGGCCTGCCTGCTCGCCTCGCCGTACGTGGAGGGCGCCCGGCCGTCCGGGGAGGGCGCCATGCCGGTCCCGGCCACCTGGATCGCGGGCCCGGTGCTGGCCTGGGCGGTGCACGGCGGGCGGCGGCTCGGCACGGTGGCGGCGGCCGTCGTGGCGGCGGCGGACCTGTGGCTGCGGGTCCGCGGGACCGACGCGCCCGTCCTGATCAACGGCGCGGTGCTGCTGTTCATGACGGGCGTGGTGGTGGGTCACGTGGCGCGGCTGGCCAAGCAGGCGGAGGAACGCATGCAGCGGGCCGTCGAGATGGAGGCGGCGCAGCGCGAACGCGACCGGCTGGCGCGCGACGTCCACGACTCGGTCCTTCAGGTCCTGGCGCTGGTCCAGCGCCGCGGCCAGGAGTTGGGCGGCGAGGCCGCGGAGCTGGGCCGTCTCGCCGGTCAGCAGGAATCGGCCCTGCGCGCGCTGTTCATCCGGCCCGCGCCCCCGCCCACGGGGGTGACGGATCTGCGGCCGCTGCTCATGCGCTACGGCTCCGAGCGGGTGACGATCTCGACCCCGGCCACCCCCTTGGTGCTGCCGGGGCCGGTGGCGAAGGAGATGGCGGCGGCCGTCGGGGCGGCGCTCGACAACGTCCGCGCGCACTGCGGGCCTGCGGCGCGGGCGTGGGTGTTCGCTGAATCGGGGGACGGCACGGTGACGGTCAGCGTCCGCGACGAGGGTCCGGGGATTCCGGCCGGCCGTTTGGAGGAGGCCGCCGCGGCCGGCCGCTTAGGCGTCTCCCAGTCCATCCGTGGCCGCATCGAGGGTCTCGGCGGACACGTCCTGATCACCGGCGTCCCGGGAGAGGGTACTGAGATCGAGCTCACGGTCCCCGCCTAGCGTTGGGCTGTCGTGCCCGGCGACCTTAGAGTGGCGGCCATGGTGCGGGTGATGGTGGTGGACGACCATCCGATGTGGCGCGACGGGGTCGCCAGGGATCTGGCCGAGGCGGGCTACGAGGTGGTCGCCGCCGTGGGCGAGGGACGGCAGGCGCTCCGCGTGGCCGGGGCCGTGCTTCCCGAGGTGGTCGTGCTCGACCTGCGGTTGCCCGACATGTCGGGGGCTGAGGTGGCCAAGGGGCTGGCCGGGATGTCGCCGTCGCCGAGGGTGCTGGTGCTCTCGGCGAGCGCCGAGCAGGACGATGTGCTCGACGCGGTCAAGGCTGGGGCTTCCGGATATCTGGTGAAGTCGGCGAGCCGGGAGGAGTTCCTCGACGCCGTCCGGCGGACCGCGGACGGCGACGCGGTGTTCACGCCCGGCCTGGCCGGGCTGGTGCTGGGGGAGTACCGGCGGCTCGCCGCCCAGCCCGCGCCGGCCGAGGGGCCGCGGCTGACCGACCGGGAGACCGAGGTGCTGCGGCTGGTCGCCAAGGGGCTGTCCTACCGGCAGATCGCCGGCCGTCTCGTGCTCTCGCACCGGACCGTGCAGAACCACGTCCAGAACACACTCCAGAAGCTCCAGCTTCACAACCGGGTCGAACTGGTGCGATATGCGATCGAGCAAGGGCTCGACGCGGACTAAAATCGGTGGGTCGAGGCGTTGGCCTCGGCGCGTCCCCATCACTCCCGGAGGTTCTGCCATGTCGATGTCCGCCCTGGGCGAGCCCTGCGTTCTGCTCAAGCTGGGCGAGATCGTCCTCAAGGGTAAGAACCGCGACATCTTCGAACGCCGGCTGGTCGACAACATCCGTGAAGCCGTCAAAGAGCTCGGCCTCAAGCTCGACGTACGCAAGCGGCACGGCGTCATCGCGATCTTCCTGCCCGAGGGCGCCACGGCCGAGCAGTCGGAGACCGTCGCCAGGCGGGTCGCCGACGTGCCCGGGCTGGTCTGGATCCACTCGGCCTGGCGGGTCGCCAAGGACCCCGACGCCGTGCTCAAGGCGAGCGTGGAGCTCGTGTCCGAGCGCGAGGAGGTCAAGCGCGGGGCGACGTTCGCGGTGCGCTCCCGCCGCCGTGACAAGCGCTTCCCGCTGCGCTCCAACGAGCTCGACCGGCTCGTCGGCGGCGCCATCAACGACGCGTACGGCCTGCCGGTCAGGCTGAAGAACCCCGAGCTGACCGTGTTCATCGAGGTCGACAGGGACGAGGTGTTCGTCTTCACCGACGGCATCCCCGGCCAGGGCGGCCTGCCGGTCGGCAGCAGCGGCCGGGCGCTGGTGCTCATGTCGGGCGGCATCGACTCGCCGGTGGCGGCCTACCGGATGATGCGCCGTGGGCTGCACGTCGACTTCCTGCACTTCTCCGGCATCCCGTTCACCACGTCCGAGTCGATCTACAAGGCGTACGCGCTGGTCAGGAAGCTCGACCGGTTCCAGAGCCGATCGCGGTTGTGGGTGGTGCCGTTCGGCAAGGCCCAGCAGTCGATCCGCACCGCCGGGCAGGACCGGCTCGCGGTGATCACCCAGCGGCGGCTCATGCTCAAGACGGCCGAGGAGGTCGCGCACCGCATCCACGCCGCCGCGCTGATCACCGGTGACGCCCTCGGCCAGGTGTCCTCCCAGACGCTGACCAACATCACGGCCCAGGACCACGCGGTCGAGCTGCCGATCCTGCGCCCGCTGGTGGGCTGGGACAAGACGGAGATCATGGCCGAGGCCCGGCGCATCGGCACGCTGGAGATCTCCGAGCTGCCCGACGAGGACTGCTGCTCGCTGCTGGCGCCCAAGCGGGCCGAGACGCGCGCGAAGATCGAGGACCTCAAGCAGATCGAGAAGCGGCTGGACGCCGAGGAGCTCGCCGTCCAGCTCGCCGACTCGATCCAGGAGTACAAACTCTGAGCTGAGGCCGGGCCGCCCGTAGGGGGCCATCCAGCCGGGCGGGCCCGGTCTCAGGCTTTCTCAGGCCGAGTCCACCCTGAACGGGTCGTGCTCGGCCAGCAGCTTGTCCAGGCGGGCCTGGTCGACGCGGGTGCTGACCTCGGACAGCTCCTGGCGGTCGCGGACGACCTTGCTGAGCGTGATGGTCGAGGTGATGACGTACAGGGTGCCCAGTGCGAGGAAGGCCCTGATCCACCCGGAGGCCGGGAGATAGACCAGGGCGATCACCACTGACGACACGGAGACGGCGAACGACAGGATCGCCTGGACGTAGTAGGCGGTGGTCTGGGTGGGTTGGATGGGCTTCGTCATGCCGACCATCGTCACGCCGGGCGCGAGGTCGGCGCATGGGGTCACATACTCAAGTTACTGATGAGTACGGCCGACCGGGCGCGGTGCCGGCCGTACCCGTCAGGGGCGGGTCAGACCGCCAGCGCGGCGGCGGCGGTCTTGCCGAGCAGTGGCGGGAAGTCCCGCATGACCTGGGCCAGCTCGCCCAGATCCGTGTCGACCAGCGCCTGCGGCCCGTCGACGAGCGCGTGCTCCGGATGCGGGTGCACGTCGATGATGACGCCGTCGGCGCCCACGCCGATCGCCGCGCGCGTCAGCGGCAGCACCAGATCGCGATGGCCGCCCGAGTGCGACGGGTCGACGATCACTGGTAGGTGCGACAGCCGCTGCGCCACCGGTACGGCAGAGATGTCGAGCGTGTTGCGCGTGGCGGTCTCGAACGTCCTGACGCCGCGCTCGCACAGCACGATGTCGAGGTTGCCGCGCTGCGCGACGTACTCGGCGGCCATCAGCCACTCCTCGATCGTCGCGCTCATGCCGCGCTTGAGCATGACCGGCCGGCCCGCCGCGCCGACCGCCTGCAGCAGCGCGAAGTTCTGCGCGTTGCGGGTGCCGACCTGCAGCATGTCCGCGTACGAGGCGACCAGTTCGACGTCCTGCGCGTCGACGACCTCGGTGACGATCGGCAGCCCCGTCTCCTCGCGCACGTCGGCGAGGATGCGCAGGCCCTGCTCGCCCAGCCCCTGGAAGGCGTACGGCGAGGTGCGGGGTTTGAAGGCGCCGCCGCGCAGCAGCGTCGCGCCGGCCGCCATGGCCATCCTGGCCGCCTCCAGCGTCTGCTGGTGCGTCTCCACCGCGCACGGCCCCGCGATCAGTGTCACGGTGCCGGCGCCGATCGGCACGCCGCCCACGTGGACCGTGGACCGTTCGGGGTGGTTCTCCCTGCTCACCAGCTTGTACGGGGTGCTCACCCGCATCACGTCGCGCACCCCCGGCATGCCGCGCAGGCTCGCCTCGTCGAGTTGCGTCACATCGCCCACCAGCCCGACGATGGTGCGCCGCACACCCCTGCTCACGAACGCCTCGACCCCGGCCGCCTGGACGACCGCGACGATCGACGCGAGATCATCCCCGGTGGCCTCCTGGTCCATGACGATCACCATCTGCTGCTCCTCTGCTCAAGTGTGGAAACGGAAAAAGCCCTGGAAACGCCGAAAGGCCCCGGGTCCATGTGGACCCGGGGCCTTTCGTTCGCCTGTCTGCTAACGCAGCGTCAGATGGCGAACGGACTCGGGTCCGTCGCCATACCAAAACAGGAAAGCGTTACGCATGAGACCGATCCTAGCGCACCACACCCGGGCGCGAGCCACGCACGGGCCGGTGGCAGGATGGCCCAAGACCACGGAAACCGGCGAGGGGAGTGTACGTGGAGGAATCGCGCCTGCCTCCGGGCCAGTACGTCCCGCGCGGCCGGCCGGTGATCCACTACGGCAGGGTGCCTCAGTTCAAACCCGAGAGCTGGGACTTCCGCGTCTTCGGAGCCACCGCCTCGGGCGAGGAGCACTGCTTCACCTGGCCGGAGTTCGAAAGCCTGCCGCGCACCGGCGTCATCGCGGATTTCCACTGCGTGACCAAGTTCTCGATCATGGGCAACGAATGGCGGGGCGTGAGCCCGGCGACCATCGTCGCGGCGGCGCCGCCCGACCCGGGTGTGCGGCATGTGATGATCTGGGCCGAGTACGGCTACAGCGCCAACGTCCGGATGTCCGACTTCATCGCCCCGGGCACGTTGTTCGCCATGGAACTGGACGACAAGCCGATCAGCGCCGAGCGCGGCTTCCCCGTGCGGGCGATCGTGCCTCATCTGTACGCGTGGAAGAGCGTCAAATGGGTGCGGGCCGTCGAGTATCTCCTCGAAGATCGCCGCGGCTTCTGGGAGGAACGCGGCTACCACAACGTGGCCGATCCCTGGCACGAGCAGCGCTACTCCTACCAGGAAGAACCCGGTGAAGGCCCTCCGTAGGGTTTTCCCCCGAACACGGTCTGTTGTTGGCTACGGTTGCCCGCATGTCGACCACCGTGTGCGTGGTGCTCTCCTCCCTGACCTTCGTTCTCGGCTATGCGGTCGCCCGGCTGTCGCGCAGACGTCTGGCGCCGCCCGAGCCGTCTGAGCCTCCCGCGGGCGACTGGAAGGACGAGGCGACGTTCACCGCGCTGCACATCGCCGCGCTGGCGGCCCCTTCGTTGCGCGCGGGGCTGAACCGCGACTCGGCCCGCAAGGCCGTACGCCATCTGCACGCCCTGCTCGGCACGTACGCCGTCGCGATCACCTCGACCGAGGCGGCGCTGGCCTGGGACGGGCCGTGCACCGACGAGGTGCTCACCTACGCCAGGACCGTGCTGGCGTCGGGGCGGGCACAGGTGTTCGCCGGCGAGCCGTACGGCGCGGTCGTCGTGCCGCTGCTCGTCGAGGGCAAGCTCGTCGGCACGCTGGCGGCCTTCGACCAGGAGGTGAGCGCGGCGCTGGTGCGGACCGTCACCGAGGTCGGCCGGTGGGTGTCGGGCCAGTTGGAGCTGGCCGAGCTCGACACCTCGCGGCGGCGCGCGCTGGAGGCGGAGCTGCGGGCCCTGCGCGCGCAGATCTCCCCGCACTTCATCTACAACGCGCTGACCACGATCGCCTCCTTCGTCCGCACCGATCCGGCGCGGGCCCGGGAACTGCTGCTGGACTTCGCGGACTTCGCCCGATACGCGCTGCGCCGGGCGCACGATTTCACCACCCTGGCCGACGAGCTGACCTGCGTCGACCGCTACCTGCTGCTGGAGCGGGCGCGCTTCGGCGACCGGCTGCGCTTCAGCGTGCAGGTGGCGCCCGAGGTGCTGCCGGTGCCCGTGCCGTTCCTGTGCCTGCAACCGCTGGTGGAGAACGCGATCAAGCACGGCATGGGCAGCCGCGGCGGCACCGGCGAGGTACGGGTCGTGGCCCGCGACGCCGGGCCGGAGGCGCACATCACGGTCGAGGACGACGGCACCGGCATGGATCCCGAGCACGCCAGGAGGGTCCTCGACGACGACCCGAGGCGCGAGGGCAACGGCATCGGCCTGGCCAACGTGGACGTGCGGATGCGCCAGATCTACGGCGACGGCTACGGGCTGGTGGTGGAGACCGCGCTGGGCTCGGGCACCACGGTGCGGCTCCGGGTGCCCAAGACGCGCCCTAGCTCTCTGTAGTCAATTATTCGCGCTGCGTTCGCAAGTCGCTTGTGACCTCAGCGTTATTAAGGCAGCGTTGAGGTCATGCTGCGTGTGCTGGCCGTCGACGATGAGGTGCCCGCCCTGGAAGAGCTGGCCTACCTGCTCCGCAAGGACTCCAGGGTGGAGCGGGTCACGACCGCGAGCGACGGTGTCGCCGCCTTGCAGGGGATGGTGCAGATGATCGGGACCGGTGAGCGGCTCGACGGGGTGTTCCTCGACATCAGGATGCCGGGCATCGACGGGCTCGACCTGGCTCGGCTCGTCGGCGGCTTCCCCAGTCCGCCCAGGCTGGTGTTCGTCACGGCGCACGAGGAGTGCGCGGTGCGGGCATTCGAGCTGGCAGCCGTCGACTATCTGCTGAAACCGGTCCGGGCCGAACGGCTGGCCGAGGCGGTGCGCCGGCTGGAGGTGGCCGTGTCGCCGCCCCCCGAGCCGGGCCTGGACGATGTGATCCCGGTTGAACTGAGCGGGATCACCCGGTTCATACCGCAGCAGGCGGTCTGGTTCGCCGAGGCCAAGGGCGACTACGTGCGCCTCCATACGGTGGACGGCAGCTACCTCGTACGCATGTCCCTGGCGGCGCTGGAGCGGCGCTGGGCGGACGCCGGGTTCATCAGGGTGCACAGGAGCACTCTCGTCTCCGCACGGCATGTGAGCGAGCTCAGATTCGAGGGCGGCCGGGTGACGCTGACCGTCGGCACCGAGACGCTCCAGGTGAGCAGGCGGCACAGCCGCCAGGTGCGCGAGCAGCTGGTCCGCCAGCACCGCGGCGCCATCTCCTGACCGTCCCGCCGCCCGTTTCTCCGGGCGGGGTGGGCGTGAACGCGGGGAGTGTGAACGGCCCCCCGCGCCGTTCGCGGCGCGGGGTGTTTCTTCGTGATGGGCGCAAGTTCCCTGGTCACACCGGGTCGGGCGGCTCTGTGGCGGTCCGGGCGGCCATCGTGTCCGAGCCCGCGGAGCCCCGGAATCGACCGCTCGTCGTGTCGGATCGGCCGTTCATCGTAGCCATACGCTCCGTATGGCGATGACTACATACCGTTCGACGAGCTGTCCGTGAACTGGGGTTCGTCCGCAAGATCGCGACCGTAGTGTTTGCGCATCGGAAGCCACCCGGCGCATCGGGGGGACGAGCCGCAAGGCTCACTGCTTTGGTCTGATGCGTCGGATCCGTCGGTGACCGCACCGGTCACCACGGCTGTCGGGCCCTCTACCGGGGGGCAGGGCCCGCCTGCCGAGCACGTGTGGGACGCCCGCTGTGGCCGCGGAAGGACCGCGATCCGGCCTGACGGGGGCGGCCGGATCGCGAGAGCGGGCGTCCCTACACGTGCACGTCGCGGAGCTTCTTGAGGGTTTCTATGTCCTCGCGGTGCTTGTCAGCTTTGCCCGGGGTCTCGATGCAGATCGGGACGCCCGCCACGGCCGGGTGGCGCATGAGGTCGGCGAACGGCTGGGCGCCGATCTGCCCGGCGCCGATGTTCTCGTGGCGGTCCTTCTTCGAGCCGCACGCGTCCTTGGAGTCGTTGGCGTGGATCAGCTTCAGCCGTCCCGGCGCGATCTCGTGCAGCGCGTCGAACGTCTCCTTGACCCCGCCCTCGGCGACCAGGTCGTGCCCGGCCGAGAACGCGTGGCACGTGTCGAGGCAGATGCCGGCCCGCGGGTGCCAGTCGAGCGCCGCCAGGTAGGGCTCCAGGTCCTGCACCGTGGCGCAGAGCATCGCCCCCTGGCCCGCCATCGGCTCCAGCAGCAGGTCGGGGCCGTTGTCGGGGATCTCGTCGAGCAGCGGCAGCAGGTGCTCGCGCAACTGGCGCAGCGCGTCGTCGCGCGGCTGCGTCACCGCCGAGCCCGTGTGCACCACGACCCCCTTGGCGCCGATCTCGACGCCGCGGCGCAGCGTGTAGCGGACCAGCGCCACGGAACCGGCCAGCGTCTCGGGGTTGGGCGAGCCGAAGTTGGCCAGGTAGGGAACGTGAACGAAGGTGTCGACGCCCGACTCGGCCAGCGCGGCGTCCTGGTCGGGCTTGCCCGCCGTGAGCGCCCAGGCGCGGGGATTGGTGACGAACACCTGGATCATCTCGGCGCCGATCTCGGCCATGTACGCCAGACCGCCCGTCGCCAGGCCGCCGGCGACGGAGACGTGTCCGCCGATGAGAGAGGTTGGGGTCATGATGCCTCTCAGTTTAGGCGGGTCGCGCAGCGTGCCGGGCCGGGCCTAGAAGTTGGAGCATGACACGAAAAGTCATAGCCAATCGCTGGACCGCTTCAGAGTTCTTACGGATGGACCGGGCACCACGCGGGTGTGTGTACTGCTGCTATGCCCAAGACGCTCACCGGCCTGGCCGAGTTCAACGCCCGGGACGACATCGCGGCGGAGCTGCTCGCCTGCTGCGCCTCCCGCGCCTTCGCCGGGTCCGTCGCGGCCCAGCGCCCCTACGGCGACCCGGCTCAGCTCGCCGCCGCGGCCGACGCGGCCGTGCGCGGCCTGGCCTGGCCCGACGTCCTCGAAGCGCTCAGCGCGCACCCCAGGATCGGGGAGCGCGCCGCCAGTGCCTGGTCCAGGCAGGAGCAGTCGGGGGTGGCGGACGACACGCGCGCCGAGCTGGCCGAGGGCAACCGGGCGTACGAGGACCGTTTCGGCCACGTCTACCTGATCTGCGCCACCGGCCTGACGGGCGCCGAGATGCTCGCCCGGCTGCGCGAACGCCTCCTCCACGACGAGGGGACCGAACGCGAGACCGTCCGCGACGAACTGGCCAAGATCACCAAGCTGCGGCTGGTCAAGCTGCTGGAGGGGTCCTGATGAGCTTCTCCACGCACGTCCTGAACGCCGTCACCGGCCGCCCCGCCGAAGGAGTCGCCGTACGGCTGGAGCACGCGGGCGAGGTCGTGGCCGACGGCCGCACCGACGCCGACGGCCGGATCAAGGGCTGGACCCCCGGACCCGGCGTCAACCGAGTGGTCTTCGACACCGGCGCCTACCTGGCCGACACCTTCTACCCCGAGGTCGTCATCACCTTCACCGTGACGGACCCGGCCGCGCACTATCACGTGCCACTGCTGCTCAGCCCGTTCGCGTACTCCACCTACCGAGGGAGCTAAACGTGCCCGACGTCATCCTGGGTCCCAACCGCTACGGCAAGGCGGAGACCAGGCTCGTCCGCGTCGTCCGGGACGGCGACGTTCACCACCTCAAGGACGTCAACGTCAGCTCCTCGCTCTCCGGCGACATGGAGGCCGTCCACCTGACCGGCGACAACGCCACCGTCCTGCCGACCGACTCGCAGAAGAACACCGTCTACGCCTTCGCCAAGAAGCACGGCGTCGACCAGATCGAGGACTTCGCGCTGCTGCTGGCCCGGCACTTCGTCCAGTCGCAGCCGCCGATCCACCACGCCAGGGTCGAGATCGACGAGTACGCCTGGGAGCGGATCTCCGGCGACCGACCGCACTCGTTCGCCCGCAAAGGCGGCGAGGTGCGCACCTGCGTCGTCCACCACGACCGGGACGGCCGCACGACCGTGGTCTCCGGCCTGAAGGACCTGGTCGTGCTCAACTCGACGGGCTCGGAGTTCCACGGCTACGTCCAGGACGAGTACACCACGCTCCCGCCGACCACCGACCGCGTCCTCGCCACCGCCGTCGCCGCCCGCTGGCGCCACACCGCCGAAGGGTCCGCGTACGGCAAGTCCTACGAGGAGGTACGGCGCTGCCTGCTCGAAGCGTTCGCCGACACGCACAGCCTGTCGCTGCAGCAGACGCTGTACGCGATGGGAAAACGGGTACTGGACACCCGTGGCGAGGTCTGCGAGATCAGGTTCGCGATGCCGAACAAGCACCACTTCCTGGTGGACCTGTCGCCGTTCGGCCTGGACAACGACAACGAGGTCTACTTCGCGGCCGACCGCCCCTATGGCCTGATCGAGGGCGGCGTACTCCGCGAGGACGCCCCCGACGCCGCATTCGCCTGGGAGTAGAGCGATGGAATTCTTGCGCCCCACGACATGGGACGAGGCGCTGGCCGCGAAGGCGGACCAGCCCGAAGCGGTGCCCATCCAGGGCGGCACCGACGTGATGGTGGAGATCAACTTCGACGTGCGGCGGCCGGTGGCGTTGCTGGACCTGACCCGGGTGGCCGAGCTCCAGACCTGGTCCCTGGAGGACGGCCGCTACCGGGTGGGGGCCGCCGTGTCGTACACCACGATCATCGAGGAACTCGGCGGCCCGCTGCCGGGCCTGGCGCAGGCGTCGCGGACGGTCGGCTCGCCGCAGATCCGCAACCGTGGCTCGGTCGGCGGGAACCTCGGCGCGGCCTCACCCGCGGGCGACAGCCACCCGCCGCTGCTCGCCGCCGGAGCGGTGATCGAGGTGGAGTCGCGTGACCGCGGTGTCCGGATGATCCCCGCGCACGAGTTCTACCTGGGCGTCAAGCGGTCCGCGCTGGAGCCGGACGAGCTGATCAGGGCTGTCTGCCTCGAACCCGCCGCGGGACCCCAGTACTTCTCCAAGGTCGGCACCCGCAACGCCATGGTCATCGCGGTGTGCTCGTTCGCGGTGGCGCTGCATCCCGGCGAGGGCCGGGTCGGCACCGGCCTCGGTTCGGCCGCGCCCACGCCGCGCAGGGCGCTCGCGGCCGAGGAGTTCCTGCGCCGCGAACTCGACTGGAGCGCCAGGCTCGACCCCGCCGTGCTGCAGCGGTTCGGCGAGTTGTGCGCCCAGGCCGCCTCGCCGATCGACGACGTGCGCGGCACCGCCGACTACCGCAGGCACGCCATCGGCGTGATGGCCCGTCGCACGCTGACCTGGGCCTGGAACGACTACCGAGGAAAGAGGGCCGCCTGATGCGCGTCACCTTCACCGTCAACGGCCGCGAGGAGTGCGCCGACGACGTGTGGGAGGGCGAGAGCCTCCTGTACGTGCTGCGCGAGCGGGTCGGCCTGCCCGGCTCCAAGAACGCCTGCGAGCAGGGCGAATGCGGATCGTGCACGGTCTACCTCGACGGCACGCCGGTCTGCGCCTGCCTGGTCGCCGCCGGCCAGGCAGAGGGCCGTCAGGTGCGTACCGTCGAGGGCCTGGCCGACGGCGACCGGCTCGACCCCGTGCAGGAGGCGTTCGTCGAGAGCGGTGCCGTGCAGTGCGGCTTCTGCACGCCCGGCCTGATCGTGCAGACGCACGACCTGCTCGAGCGCGTCGACCGGCCGTCCGACGCGGAGATCCGCGAGGCCCTGGCGGGCAACCTGTGCCGCTGCACCGGCTACGAGAAGATCTTGGACGCGGTACGGCTGGCCGCCGACCGAAAGGCGGCGACCAGATGACGCCTCCGACGCAGACCGGCTCTGGGTCGTCTGGCCCGGCGCAGGCTGGTCCCGCGCAGACCGGTTCGGTGCAGATCGACAACGTCTACATCGCGCCCGTCGCAGGGCCTGAGATCCGATCCGGATATATCAGGATCGAGGGTGATCGGATCACCGGCGTGGGCCCGATGGCCGAGGCGCCCGCCACCCCGGCGGCCACCCGGATCGACGGCACCGGCTGCCTGGCCACGCCCGGCCTGGTGAACACCCACCACCACCTCTACCAGTGGGCCTCGCAGGGCCTGGCCCAGGACGCGACGCTCTTCGAGTGGCTGACGACTCTCTACCCGGTGTGGGCCGCCATGGACGCCGAGGTCGTCAGGGGCGCCGCGAGCGCGGGACTCGGCCACCTGGCCCTGTCCGGCTGCACCACCTCCAGCGACCACCACTACGTCTTCCCGAAGGGCCGCGGCGACCTGTTCGCCGCCGAGATCGAGGCGGCGCGCGAGCTGGGCATCCGCTTCCACCCGGCACGCGGCTCCATGGACCGGGGCGAGTCGCAGGGCGGCCTGCCCCCGGACGTCGTCGTTGAGAAGCTCGACGAGATCCTGGCCGCCACCGCCGAGGCCGTCGACGCCTACCACGATCCGTCGTTCTCCTCGAAGCTGCGGATCGCGGTGGCGCCCTGCTCGCCGTTCTCGGTCAGCGGGGAGCTGATGACCGAGGCCGCCGCCCTCGCCAGGGACCGGGGAGTGCGCCTGCACACCCACCTGGCCGAGACGCTGGACGAGGAGGAGCACTGCCGCGAGCAGTTCGGCATGCGGCCCGTCGAGTACATGGAGAAGCTCGGCTGGCTCGGCCCCGACGTGTGGTTCGCGCACGCCGTGCACCTCAGTGACGCAGACATCGGCAAGTTCGCCGCCACCGGCACCGGCTCCGCGCACTGCCCCTCGTCGAACGGGCGGCTCGGCGCCGGAATCGCCAGGGTGTCGGAGATGCTGCGCCTCGGGGCGAACGTCGGCCTCGGCGTCGACGGCAGCGCCTCCTCCGAGCTGACCACGCTGTCCGGTGAAATGCGGCAGGCCCTGCTGTTCCAGCGGGCCGTGCACGGCCCCGGCGCGCTGACCGCCAGGCAGGCGCTCGAACTGGCCACGCTCGGCGGAGCACGCAACCTCGGCCGCCAGGACGAACTGGGCACGCTCGAAGCCGGCAAACTCGCGGACATCGCGCTGTGGCGGGTGGACGAACCGTTCGCCGCGGCTGTGACCGACCCGGTCTGCCGCCTGGTCTTCGCCACCCGGCAACCACCGCTGGCCCGCCTGCTGGTCGGCGGCGAGACGGTCGTCGAGGACGACGAGCTCCGGACCGTCGCCCATGACGCCACCGGCCGCGCGGGCGCGGCGGCACACCGCCGCCTGACCCGGCTGGCCGAGGAACGCGGCATCACCGCAGCAAAGGAGATCCACTCGTAACGACGCCCCCGGCCGTCGAGGCCGCCCGCGGGTCAGGCCGAGAGCTCGCGTTCCAGCGGGGTGCGGAAGCGGGGCGTCACCTTGACGCCGGCGAGCCATGAGGCGAGGCCCATCACCTCGGCCTCGATCGACGACCTGGCCTCCGCGCCCACGTCCGACAGCAGGCGCCAGACGATCTCGCCGTCGCCACGCTGTGCCCAGCCGCCCACCACCTCGCCGTCCCACCACACGGTCGGCCCCACGTTGCCGCTGCGGTCGAACAGCTCGGCCCGGTGCGCCTGCGGCAGATACCAATCACGTCCCTGCCAGCCCATCGGCGTCGGGTCCAGCGCCGGCAGCAGGGCGGCCCACGGAGGCGGCGCCGGTACGGGATCGAGGTCGTCGGGCAGCACGTACCCGACGCCCTCGTCCAGCTCCACCGTCACCGCGCCGATCGAGCCCAGCGCCCGGCGCACGTCACCGAGCGTCCACCCGGTCCACCACTTCACGTCGCCCTCCGTGCCGGGCCCGAACGCCGCCAGCCACCGCCGTACCAGCTCCGCCTGCGCCTCCCACACCGTGAGCTCGGCCATCTCCGGCGCCACGCCCCACCGGACCTGCCCGCTGATCCACGTGCCCGACGGGCGGCCACGACGTACCAGGCGGCCTTCCATCGCCATCAGCCCCAGCAGCCGGGTGGAGACGCCCTGCGTAGCCTCGTACGGTTTGCCCTCCGCCACCCTCACCTGCTCGCGCAGCCGCGGCTCCAGCGCCCCCAGTTCGGCCGCGGTCGCCTCGCCCGACTCCGCCAGCAGGCGCAGCACCGACTCCTCGACCTCGCCGGCCCACGCCTCGTCCCAGCCGCCGCCCTCGGCCAGGAACCTCAGCAGCTTCTTGCGCTCCAGCTTGGCGACCGCCAGCGCCGAGGAGTAATGCACGACCGGCACCAGCTCGGCCGGCACCACGAACACCGTGCGCCGCATCCCGGTCATCCGCACCAGCGTCCGGTTCTCGTACAGGGCACGCTCGACCGGCTCCGGCCCCGGCGACTCCAGCCGCGCGCCCGCCGACAGGAACACCGTCGCCGGGTCCGTACCGTGCAGCGCCACCACGGACGCCACCGCCTCCTCCACGCTCGCGGTCCGCCGCGCGAGCCGATGCCGCACGCCCAGCCTGGCGCGCCGCTGCGCCACCGAGATCCGCACGCGGCCTCCTCTCGACATGACTTCTCGTTCGGTACGGCGGAGCCTAGACGACCGCGCCCGACGCCGGTTCGAGTCGCCGCCCGCCGGGATGTGATGATGAATCGTCGCGCCTCCCCGGAGGCGGGACCGTTCGCCGTTCGTCACCGTGTGGGAGTTCGTAGTGGTTGAGCATGTGCTCGTTGCCCCCGACAAGTTCAAGGGGTCGCTGACCGCCGCCGAGGTGGCGGCCCACGTGTCGGCGGGGCTCGGCGTCCCGACGATCGAGCTGCCCGTCGCCGACGGGGGAGACGGCACCGTGGACGCCGTCGTGGCCTGCGGCTTCACCCGGGTCTCCCGCCAGGTCACCGGGCCGACGGGCGAGCCGGTCCAGGCCTCGTACGCGCGGCGCGACGACACGGCCGTCGTCGAGCTGGCCGAGGCGTCCGGGCTGCGCCGCCTCCCCGGCGGCCACGAGCCGCTCACCGCCACGAGCTACGGCACCGGCGAGCTCGTCGCCGACGCGATCCGCCAGGGCGCCAAGCGCGTCGTCCTGGGCCTGGGCGGCAGCGCCTGCACCGACGGGGGCGCGGGCATGGCGCAGGCGCTCGGCGCCCGCTTCCTCGACGCTCAGGGCGACGAGCTGGAGTACGGCGGAGCGGCCCTCAGCAGGCTCGACCGCATCGATATCGCCGGCTTCACGGATATGTCGGGCGTCGAGGTGGTGGTGGCCAGCGACGTCGACAACCCGCTCCTCGGCCCGCACGGCGCCGCGGCGGTCTACGGTCCCCAGAAGGGCGCGACCCTGGAGGACGTCCCGGTCCTGGAGCGCGCGCTCGCCCGCCTCGCCGCCGTCGCCACCCGTACGCACGGGCTCGCGGGCGCCGTCGAGCACGACGACGTGCCCCGCCCGATGGGCGTCGCCGGGGCGCCCGGCGCGGGAGCCGCGGGCGGCGTGGGGTTCGCCGCGCTGGCGTTCCTGCACGCCGAGGTGCGGCCGGGCATCGACTACCTTCTCGACCTGCTCGGGTTCGGGGAGCACGTCAAGGGTGCCCGTCTGGTGATCACCGGTGAGGGTTCGCTGGACGAGCAGTCGCTGCGCGGCAAGGCCCCCATCGGCGTCGCCCAGGCGGCCGCCCGGGCGGGGGTGCCCGTGGTCGCCGTCTGCGGCCGCCGTACCCTGTCCGACGCCGAGCTCCGGGCGGCGGGCATCGAGGCCGCCTACACGCTCACCGACCTGGAGCCCGACCCGGTCCGCTGCATGGCCGACGCCGGCGCGCTCCTCGAACGCCTGGCCGCCAAGCTCGCCGCCGACCGCCTGTGACCGCTGCGGGCCAGGACCGTTGACCAGGAAGGGGCGCACATGACCGGCTACGACCTCGTGGTCCGATCACGCAGGACCGTCACCCCCGACGGCGAGCGGGCCGCTTCGGTGGCCGTTCGCGACGGCCGGATCGTCGCGATCGGCGAGTACGGCGACGCGCTCGGGGCGGCCGAGGACATCGACCTGCGCGACCTCGCGCTGCTGCCCGGCCTGGTCGACACCCACGTGCACGTCAACGAGCCGGGCCGCACCCATTGGGAGGGGTTCGCGTCGGCGACCAGGGCGGCCGCGGCGGGCGGGGTCACCACGATCGTGGACATGCCGCTCAATTCGCTCCCGCCCACCGTCACGGTGGACGCGCTCGACGCCAAGCTGCGCGCCGCCGCCGGTCAGTGCCACGTGGACGTCGGTTTCTGGGGCGGGGCGATCCCCGGCAACGTCAAGGACCTGCGCCCGCTGCACGACCGCGGTGTCTACGGCTTCAAGTGCTTCCTGTCGCCGTCGGGCGTGGAGGAGTTCCCGCCGTTGAGTCCTTCGGAGGTGCGGCCGGCGCTCGAGGAGCTCGCCGGGTTCGACGGCCTCATGGTCGTACACGCCGAAGATCCGGCGCTGCTCGCCGAGCCGGTGGGCCCGACATACCGGGAGTTCGTGGACTCGCGGCCGGGCGCGGCCGAGCGCAGCGCGGTCGAGCAGGTGATCCGGCTGGCCAGGGAGACCGGCGCCAGGGTGCACATCCTGCACGTCTCCAGCGCCGACTGCCTGGAGCCGCTGGCCGCCGCCCAGGCCGAAGGGGTGCGCGTCACGGCCGAGACCTGTCCCCACTACCTGACGCTGGCCGCCGAACAGGTGCCCGAAGGCGACACCGCCTACAAGTGCTGCCCGCCGATCCGCTCCGCGGCCAACCGCGACCGGCTCTGGGACGGGCTGGCGAGCGGTGTGCTGAGCTGCGTGGTCTCCGACCACTCGCCCTCTCCGGCCGACCTCAAGGTGCCCTCGTTCGCGGCGGCCTGGGGCGGCATCGCCTCGCTCCAGCTCGGCCTGCCGGCCGTGTGGACCGAGGCGTCGCGTCGCGGTCACGGGCTGGCGGACGTGGTCCGCTGGATGTCCACCCAACCAGCGGCAATGGCCCATATTTCTGGAAAAGGCGCGATAAAGGTGGGCAATGACGCTGATCTGGTGGCTTTCGATCCCACTGGCGTCAACGCGGTCGACGCGGCCCGGCTGCACCACAAGAACCCGGTGACGCCCTACCACGGCCACCTCCTCAAGGGCGCCGTCCTCACCACCTGGCTGCGCGGCCGGCCCGCCGACGGCGTACCGCACGGAACCTTCCTGTTTGGAGAGCAGTAGATGCCCAGCTTCACCGCGCTGCCCGACCTCGCGCTCCGTACCCTCGGCGGGTCGGTCGTCGCCGCCAGCGACGAGTCGTTCGCCGAGAAGGAGAGCCTGATCCGGCCGGGACGGCCCGGCTTCCGGGCGGAGACGTTCGGCAACAAGGGCCAGGTCTACGACGGCTGGGAGACCCGCCGCCGCCGCGAGCCCGGCCACGACTGGGCGATCGTCCGGCTCGGCCTGCCGGGTGCCGTCCGCGGCGTGGTGATCGACACGGCCTGGTTCAAGGGCAACTACCCGCCTCAAGCGTCGGTCGAGGCGGTGGCCGTGGACGGTTATCCGTCGCCCGCCGAGCTCGCCGACGCCGCGTGGGTGGAGATCGTGCCGAGGAGCGACCTCAAAGGCGACGCCGAGCACCCTTTCGAGGTGACCGACGACTCCCGTTACACGCACGTCCGGCTGAACATGTACCCCGACGGCGGCATCGCGCGGTTGCGCGTGCACGGTGAGGTCCGGCCGGATCTGTCCCTGTACGACGGGCTCAGCCTCGACCTGGCCGCCCTGGCGAACGGGGGCCGGGTCGTCGCCTGCTCCAACGAGTTCTACTCGGCTCCCGACAACGTCCTCGCCCCCGGGCTGGCCCGTCACCAGGCGGAGGGCTGGGAGACCGCGCGGCGGCGCGAGGAGGGGAACGAGTGGCTGGTCATCCGGCTCGCCGCGCGGGGCGTCATCCGGCTGGCCGAGATCGACACCACGAACCTGCTGTTCAACGCGCCCGGGTGGGTGTCACTGACCGGGTACGACGGTGACCATGAGGTCGGGCTGCTGGCCAGGACGCGGTTGCGGCCCGACACCCCGCACCGGTTCCGTCTGGAGGGCGACGAGCCGGTCACGCGGGTGCGCGTCGACATCTACCCCGACGGGGGGCTGGCAAGGGTCCGGCTCCACGGCAACCTCGCCTGACCGGCGGCCGGGGTCACTGCCAGAGGACGACCGTCGCGCCGGGCGGGCGCTCGCTGTTGCCCGCCGGGCGCTGGAACCGGACGACTCCATCCTTGGAGAGCTTGCGGACCTGCACCTTGAAGCCGAGCCCCTGTAACTCGTTCCGAGCGTCGTTGGTGTTCTTTCCCACCACCGACGGGACGAGCTGGAACTCCTGGTCGTCACGCGCCTCGTTGTCACCCTTGAACCAGTCCCAGAAGTCGGTCTGGCACCGGGCCACCGTGATCATGGCCTGGGCGCCCTTGTCGACCTCGGACTTGGCCTTCGGCGCCTGCGCGATCACCGTGCACGGCTCGGCGTCGTCGTCGACCTCGTTGACCTGCACCTGGAAGCCCTGGGTGCCGAGGTAGTTGGCCGCCTCGTCCTTGGGCATGCCGGCGACGTCGGGCATCACCAGCCCCGCGCTGACGTAGATGTTGACCTTCGAGCCTTCCTTGACCTTCTCGCCCACCTCGGGGGAGGTGCGGATCACCTTGCCGCGCTCGATCCCCTGGTTGGCCAGCCGGCTGACGCGATTGACGTCGAGCCCGACCTTGGCGACCGCGGTGCGGGCCTCGGGCTCGGACATGCCCTCGACGTTGGGCACCAGCACCCGCTTCGGCCCCAGCGAGGGCACCAGCGTGAGGACCGCACCCCGCTCGACCTCGACGTTCCATGCCGGGTCGGTGCGCAGCACGAGGCCCTCGGCGATCTTCTCGTCGTACTGGCCGGCGGCCGTCTTGACCTTGAAGCCACTGCCGGCGGCGAGCTTCTCGGCGGCCGCCACGTCCTTGCCGACCAGGTTCGGCACCGGTACGTACGTGGCCTGCGAGAAGTACCAGCCCGTCAGCGCCACCGCCACCACCATGACGACGGCGAGCACGACCAGGAACCAGTTGGGCCGGAAACCGGCGCGCGGCGCGGGCACCTCCTCGCGCGGCTGGATCATCGTGTGGTTCGGCACCGCCTGCGTCATCGCGTGCGGCGCGGTGCCGGTTCTGGAGCCCGGCGCCGAATACGGCATGGAGTGCGCCTGGGACGTCCTCGTGTGCGTCGGTGGCGTCGTCGTACGGGGCAGCATGCGGTGCGCGTCCACGGCCGCCACCAGCATGGCGGTCGCGTCGGCGGGACGGTCGTCGGGGGCGCGCGCCGTGGCGTGCCTCACCAGCGTGTCGATCAGCGGCGGCACCTCCGGCACCACCGACGACGGCGCCGGCACGGTGTCATGGACGTGCCGGTAGGCCACCGACATCGGCGTCTCGCCGTCGTAGGGCTGCTGGCCGGTCACCAGTTCGAACAGCATGATGCCCGCCGCGTAGACGTCGCTCCGCACGTCGGCGCCGCCGGTCATGACCTGCTCGGGCGACATGTAGCCGATCGTGCCGATCATCACGCCGGTACGGGTCTGGTTGGTCGCCTCGATCGCCCGCGCCAGGCCGAAGTCCACCACCTTGCCCCGGCCGTCGTCGGTGAGCAGCACGTTCTCGGGCTTGACGTCGCGGTGCACCATCCCGGCCTGATGGGCCGCGCCCAATGCCGCGAGCACCGGTATCATGATCTCCAGCGCCTCGCGGGCGGGTAGCCTGCCCCGGTCGCGCAGGGTGTCGCGGAGCGTCTTGCCAGGCACGTACTCCATCGACAGATAGACCGCGTCGGTGTCGGTGCCCTGGTCGAAGACGTGCACCACGTTGGGGTGGGAGAGGCTGGCCACAGACTTGGCCTCGCCGATGAATCGCCGCACGAACGCCGGGTCCTCGGCGAGCGAGCGATGCATGACCTTCAGCGCGACCGTGCGGTCAAGCCGGACGTCGAGCGCCAGGTAGACGGTCGCCATACCACCCCGCGCGATCCGGGACTCGATGCGATAGCGCCCATCGAGTAGCCGGCCGACCAGGGGGTCCGCAGTCGTCGTGTCCACCCCCCTGAGTTTACGGGCGTTTTGCCACTGGCAAGGCCTGACCATCCGAAACCGATGCCGAGCCGTGCTCGTTGAAATGCCCCTATTTTGCGCGTAACAGGACATAAACCACCGACGTCCCACTGCCCTCACGCGGGCCTCGGGCTGCGGGGGTTGGGGTCTGGGGGGTCGGCCGGCCTGCGGTCGGCTGGCTTGCCGGTTTATGGGTTGGCGGTTTGTGAGTCTGCGCCCCCGCGGCAGGCCGGGGCCCGGGGCTAAGGACCCTTCGGGGAGGAGGCCTCCGCGTAGCGGCGGCGGGGGATGCGGCCCGCCTGGCGGGCGAGCCGGCCCGCCTGGACCGCCGCTCTCATGGCCGCCGCCATCAGGTCCGGCCGCTGTGCCCTGGTGACGGCCGTGGCCAGGAGTACGGCGTCGCAGCCCAGCTCCATGGCCAGGGCGGCGTCGCTGGCCGTACCGATGCCCGCGTCGAGGATCACCGGCACCGAGGCCGCCTCCACGATGAGCTCGATGTTGTGCGGGTTGCGGATGCCGAGGCCCGAGCCGATCGGCGCGCCGAGCGGCATCACCGCCGCGCACCCGGCCAGCTCCAGGCGGTGCGCCAGCGCCGGGTCGTCCCCGATGTACGGCAGCACCACGAACCCGTCGGTCACCAGCCGCTCCGCCGCGTCGAACGTCTCGATCGGATCCGGCAGCAGCGTCCGCTCGTCGGCGATGACCTCGAGCTTGACCCAGTTCGTGCCGAGCGCCTCCCTGGCCAGCCGGGCGGTCAGCACGGCATCGCCGGCGGTGAAGCAGCCGGCGGTGTTGGGGAGGACCTTGATGCCGCGCTCGCGCAGTATGTCGAGCACCGAGCCGGGCGCACCGGGGTCGAGCCGCCGCATGGCGACGGTCGTCAGCTCGGTGCCGGAGGCGACCAGCGCCTGGTCGAGCACCTCCAGCGACGGCGCGCCACCGGTGCCCATGATGAGCCGGGAGGAGAACTTCTCCCCGGCGATCAGCAGATCATCCACCTTGCACCGCCGTCAGAACCTCCACGCGGTCGCTGTCGCCGAGCGCCGTCGTCTCCCAGGTGCTCCGCGTCACCACCTCGTCGTTGACGGCCACGGCCACACCGGTCGTGGCCGTCGTCAGAGTGAGTACGGCCTGCGCCACGGTGGTGCCGTCGGGCACCTCATGCGCGGCCCCGTTGATGGTCACATTCATGAAATATCCCGATACCTCAGCGGCGAGCACAGCTCCGCCATCTCGCCTTCCTCGCCCAGCAGAATGGCCGCCGTGAGAGGGGCCAGCAGCACCCCGCCCCGGTGATGCCCGGTGGCCAGCACCAGTCCCGGCGTACCGCTGGGCCCGATGAGCGGCACGTTGTCCGGCGTGCCCGGTCGCAACCCCGCCACCACGTCGGCCACCTCCAACTCGGTGACGCCCGGCACCAGCTCGCGGGCGTCCCGCAGCAGCTCGTACAGCCCGCCCGCCGTCACTCTCGTGTCGAACCCCAGCTCCTCCTGTGTCGCCCCGACCACCAGCTCGCCATCACCCCTCGGCACCAGGTAGACGGACGCCCCGTGCACCGTCCCGCGTACGCACCTGCCGAGCAGCGGCTGGGGGGAACGCAGCCGCATGATCTGCCCCTTGACCGGCCGCACCGGCACATCGACCAGCCCGGCACTCCACGCCCCGGCCGCCAGGATGACCCGCTCACCCCGGATCTCGTCGATCAGGTGCGCCCGGGTGATCTGGTCGGCCTGGGTTTCGTCGGGTAGGTCGGCCTGGGCGATCCGCTCGCCCCGAGTCTCGGGTGACCCGCCCCAGACGGGCGACCGATCCGGGGCGGGTGCCTGGCCCGGGGGCGCGAGGCGTACGCCTACGACCTGGTCGCCGTCGCGGAGCAGTTCGCTCACGCGAGCCCGTACGAGTGGGACGCCGAGGCGCTTGAGGGCGGCCAGGAGTGCGGTGGTGACGCGGCGCGGGTCCACCCACGCGTCACCCCGGGCCAGCAGCCCGCCACGGACGGAGGGCGCCAGCATGGGCTCCAGGCGACGGCATTCGCGCCCGGTCAGCCGTTCGACCGGGAGCCCCAACTTCTCCATGAACGCGGCCAGCTCTCCGAGCGCCGCCAGATCGTCGGCCCCGAACGCCACAGCGAGCGTCCCATCGACCCGGAAGTCCAGCCCGGCCCGCGCCGCGTCGCTGACCTCGCTCACGGCCGCCGCGGGCCCGCTGCCGTCAGCCCCAAGGCCGGCGTCGGTGGCGAGTTCGGAGGCGAAGGACGGCCAGCGGCGCAGTCCGGCGAGGCCCAGCCGGAGCAGTGGCTCCTCCGTGTACGTGACCTCGCTCACCGGTGCCAGCATGCCTGCCGCCGCGTGCGAGGCCCCCGAGGCCGGAGCCGGGTCGACCACGGTGACCGGCCGACCGGAGCGGGCCAGGCGCCAGGCGATGGACAGCCCGACGATCCCGCCGCCTACGACGATGTCCACATCCGCTCCCTTCGCCGGCATGATCCGGATCAGGTGTCTTGCGGTCGAAGGCCCGGTGCAGCCTTCCTCTCAGCCCGGTAAACGGCCGGACTCCCGCGCGTCTTACGCCCCCAGCCTACGGCCTCGGCGCGACGATCCGGCACGGCCCCCGTTATGGTCTTGGACGTGAATCATGTCGTGGTGGCAGGCGCCGGTCTGGCCGGCGTACGTAGTGTCGAGGCGCTCCGCGCGAGAGGGTTCGACGGCAGGATCACCCTCATCGGGCAGGAACGGCATCGGCCGTACGATCGCCCGCCCCTGTCGAAGGCGGTCCTGTCCGGCAGCAGTGACTCCAGCTTCGTCGACGCCGACCTCGCGGTGCTGGAGGTGGACTTCTGGCCGGGCGTCTCGGCCAAGTCGCTGCGCCCTGGCGTTGTGCAGACCTCCGAGGGCGAGCTCGGCTATGACGGTCTGGTCATCGCCACCGGAGCCGAGCCGATCACGCTGCCCGGCGACGGCCAGCAGCACGTGCTGCGCACCCTGGACGACGCGCTGGAGCTGCGCGCCCGGCTGGTCAAGGGCGCCCGCGTGGTGATCATCGGCGCCGGCTGGATCGGCGCCGAGGTGGCCACCGCCGCCCGCCGGGCCGGCTGCGAGGTGACCGTGATAGAGGCCGGCCCGACCCCGCTCGCCCAGGCGGTCGGGCCCGAGATCGGCGCCCGCACCCAGGGCTGGTACGAGGGCATCGACCTGCGGCTCGACACCCTGGTCGGCTCCGTGGACGAGGGCGGCCTCACACTCGCCGACGGCGGCTTCATCGAGGCGCACGTCGTCGTCACCGGCGTCGGGGTGCGCCCGACCGTCGGCTGGCTGGCGGGCTCCGGCATCGACCTGGACAACGGCGTCGTCACCGACGAGCACATGCGCACCTCCCTGCCGAACGTCGTGGCGGTGGGCGACTGCGCCGCCTGGTGGTCGCGCCGCTTCCAGACCCGGCTCAGGGTCGAGCACTGGGACGCCGCGCTCAACTCACCCGAGGTGGCCGCCGCCACGCTGCTGGGCGGGGACTCGGTTTACGACCCGGTGCCCTATTTCTGGTCCGAGCAGTTCGGCCACATGGTCCAGTACGCGGGCCACCACCCGGCCGGAGACCGTCTCCTCTACCGGGGCGAGCTCGAAGGCAAATGGTCGGCCTGCTGGCTCAATTCGGACGACACCCTGGCCGCGGTACTCGCCGTGGATCGGCCTCGGGATCTCGTACAGGGCCGCAGAATCATCGAAGGCGGCCACCGCGTTGACGCCGAATGCCTGGTAGATCCCGACGTCTCCCTACGGGATTGTGTTGTTTGAGCAAGCACGGCATGTGGTAGTTGTGGTTTCGTGACGCTTTCTGTTGCGCAGATCGACCGGGAGACCGACCAACTCGTCGCCGAGTGGCTCACTCTCCCCGAAGTGGCCGCGCGCCTCGACCTCTCACTGGGGCGGGCCAAGCAACTCCTCAAGGACCGCAAGCTGCTGGGTGTACGCCGGGGCGGTGGCGGGCCACAAGTGCCCGCTGTGTTCCTTGATGGAAAGGACGTGATGAAGGGCCTGCCTGGCACCCTCTCGGTGCTGCGGGACTCCGGTTACGACGATGTCGAGTCACTCCGGTGGCTCTTCACCCCCGACGACTCCCTGCCTGGCTCGCCCGTCGACGCCATCAGGGCCGGTCGCCATACCGAGGTCAAGCGGCGTGCCCAAGCCCTCGCTTTCTGACGCCCGCCTCTACCTCTGCACAGACGGCCGCCGCGAACGCGGTGATCTGGCGGACTTCCTCGACGCGGTGCTGGCCGCCGGCGTGGACATCGTCCAACTGCGGGAGAAGGGACTCGAGGCGCGCGAAGAGCTCGCGCTCCTCGAGGTCTTCCGCGACGCCTGCGACCGGCACGGCAGGCTGCTGGCGGTCAACGACCGGGCCGACATCGCGTACGCCGCCCGGCCTGACGTGCTCCACCTGGGGCAGGACGATCTTCCGGTGAAGGTCGCGCGAGAGATACTCGGCGACGACGTCTTCATCGGACGGTCCACCCACTCCACCGCCGAGGCGTCCGCCGCGGCCGTGGAGGAGGGCGTCGACTACTTCTGCTGCGGTCCCGTCTGGCCCACGCCGACCAAGCCGGGCCGCCACGCGCCGGGGCCGTCGCTGCTCCGGCACGCGGCGTCGCTCGGCGGCGGGCGGCCGTGGTTCGGGATCGGCGGGATCGACCTGGCCAACCTCGACCAGGTCCGGTCGTACGGGGTCGAACGGGTCGTGGTGGTACGCGCCATCACGGACGCCGACGACCCGGGCGCCGCGGCAGCGGAGTTCGCCAAGCGCCTGGCCAACTGACGGGCGTGCGGTGCTTTGTCCGTGAGGTGCTTCCGCGCGCCCGTTGTCCGCTCGGCGCGGTGTGTTTCCGCGACACGCGTGCCATCGAGTGCCCGGACTCGCGTCGCGCGTGCGGCCGCCGGGCTCAGGTGGTGCGTGAGGTGGCGGCCACCGCCAGGCTCGACAGGGCCGCGCGGGCTTCTGGCGTGATGGGCGCCTTGCCGAGGAACGTCAGTGCCTCGCCGAGGTAGTCGCCGATCATGTCCTCACACGCCCGCAGCGCCCCGGTGCCCTCGATGATCCCCCGCAGCACGTTCACCCCGTGCTCGTCGAGCCCCGGGTCGCCGAGCAGGGCACGCACCGTCTCGGCGTCGCCGGGCGAGGCCGCGGCCAGCGTCCTGGCGACCAGCATCGTCCGCTTGCCCTCGCGCAGGTCGTCGCCCGCCGGTTTGCCGGTCTGCGCCGGGTCACCGAACACGCCCAGGATGTCGTCGCGCAACTGGAACGCGATGCCGACACGCCGGCCGTACTCCATGCAGAGCTCGTCCATCCACGGCGCCAGCCCGCCGGCGGCGAGCACCAGGCCGAGGCGGAGCGGTTGTTCGACGGAGTATTTGCCGCTCTTGTAGAGGGCGACGCGCAGGGCGGACTCGAAGGTGTTCTCGCCGTGCGCCTGCTCCAGCAGATCGAGGTATTGACCGCACATCAGCTCGGTACGCATGTGGTCGTGCACCGGCTGCGCCGCCGCGAGCGACTCGGGCGGCAGGCCGCTGCTGCGCCACATCTCGCCGGACCAGATCAGCAGCAGGTTGCCCAGCAGGATCGCCGCGCCCTCGCCGAACTGCTGCGCCGAGCCGTGCCAGGCCGACTTCTCGTGGATCGCCTCGAAGCGGCGGTGCGCGGACGGCATGCCCCTGCGCAGGTCGCTCTTGTCCATCACGTCGTCGTGCACCAGGGCGCTGGCCTGGAGGAGCTCCAGCGACGCGGCGGCGGTGAAGATCTCGGGCACGTCGGTGCCGCCCGCGCCACGCCAGCCCCAGTAACAGAAGGCCGGGCGCAGCCGCTTGCCGCCGGACAGCAGGTCGTCGGCGGCCGCGCGGAGCGGTTCGAGTTCGGTGTCGCCGGGGGCGGGTAGCTGCCGTTCGACGAACTTCCGCAGCGCGGCGTCGACCTCGGTACGCAGTGCGTCCAGGCTCGCGGCGTCAGTGGTCATAGCACTGAGACTAGTGGCCGGGCGGTCAAGGCGGATCTCCAGGGACGGGGCATGTGGCGGTAGCCTGGTTCACATGGCGCTTGGTCGATCCTCCATCCTGCCCGATCGTGTCCCCACCGTCCGCGAGCTTCTCGCCTCCGGTGCACGGTCGTTCTCCTTCGAGTTCTTCCCGCCGAAGACCGACGAGGGGGAGCGGCAGCTGTGGCGGGCGATCAGGGAGTTGGAGTCGCTGCGGCCGACGTTCGTGTCCGTGACGTACGGCGCGGGCGGCTCCAGCCGTGACCGCACGGTGGACATCGTCGAACGGCTGGCCCACGACACCACGCTCACTCCTGTGGCGCATTTCACCGCCGTCAACCACTCGATCCGCGAGCTGCGCCACCTGATCGGCCGCTTCGCGGACGCGGGTGTGCGCAACATCCTCGCCGTGCGGGGCGACCCTCCGGGTGACCCGACGGGCGAGTGGGTCCAGCATCCTGAGGGCGTCCTCTACGCCGAGGAGCTCGTGCGGCTGATCCGGCAGGTGGGCGACTTCTGCGTGGGCGTGGCGGCGTTCCCGTACAAACACCCGCGCTCGCCGTCGATCGAGTCCGACACCGACTTCTTCGTCCGCAAGTGCCGGGCCGGGGCCGACTACGCGATCACCCAGATGTTCTTCCAGGCCGACGACTACCTGCGGCTGCGCGACCGGGTGGCGGCGCAGGGCTGCGACACGCCGATCATCCCGTGCATCATGCCGGTCACCCAGATGAGCACGATCGCCAGGTCGGAGCAGCTGTCGGGGGCGCCGTTCCCGGCCGAGCTGGCGGCCCGCTTCGAGGAGGTGGCCGACGACCCGGCGGCCGTGCGGCGGCTGGGGATCGATCACGGGGTGGAGCTCTGCCAGCGGCTGCTCAACGAGGGCGCGCCGGGCATCCACTTCATCACCTTCAACCGGTCGAGCGCGACGCGAGAGGTGTTCGAGCGGCTCTCGGTGGTCGAAGCGCTGTCCGCCTGACGCGGATCCGACCGTCCGTACTGGTGACAGGCGGTTTTTTGTACGGCAGAGCACGGTGGGCCCCATCCGCCGACCGTGGCTGAGGCCTGTCCAGGGGAACGGTCACGGGGTTCCCCGGCTTGGCGCCGTTACGTGCGGGCTGTTGGCCGTCCACTCACCTGGCGGAGGCTGCGGGGATGTCGGGGGCGGCGTCTAGAGTGACGCCCACCTTGACGCGTCGATGGGAGCCGTGATGACCGCTACACCCCGGGATGCCTGGGACGACACCCTGGCCCGCGCCTTCGCTGTCCTGCTCGGCAAGCCGGTGGACGAGTACGACCCGAACGCCTCCTACGGCGTCTACTACTGCTGCGACGATCTATCGCTCGAGCTGTTCAAGAAGGGGTTCGACATCGGCCCGGTGGTCCGGGGAGAGCTCGTCCGGGCGCCGTTTCCCACTATTCCGATTTTGGGCGAGCTGCTGGAGGGCTGGGACGAGATCGCGCCTCACTGGACCATCGACCTGGGCCGCTCGCTCTTCTATGGCGAGGACTCCGGGCACGGCATCGACGGCCTGGAGGGCGGGCTGCCGGGCGCGGAGCTGGGGCGCATCCTCGTCGAGCGTGGCATGAAACCGGCGGACCTGAAACAGGCCTACATGACGGTCATGCTCCGCGCGCACACCGACGGCTCACTGATGGACGCGATGCGGGTCGCCACCGGCACCCTGCGCGGTCCCGACCACCTCTTCCCGCTGGAGCCGGCGTACGGGGTGGACCCCCGCTGGGACGGCCCGCTGTCCTCCATCGCCCATCCCGGGCTGAGTGCGCATCTGCGGAACCTGTGCCGAGATGAGGACACCGCCCGCGCCGATGGCGCGTTCTACTTCGGGTCCGATGCCGGCTGGACAGATGACGCTCTCCCCTACCCGGTGGTCGCGGGATGGCGGTTCGGGGAGGCGCAAGCCTGGTCCGCGGTGGTGCGGCTGCCCGGCAGCGGCGGGACGCCGACGGCGTCCCGCTAGGACAGGCGCGGGCCGGTCAGTCGATCCGCTGGCAGATCTCCACCGGCAGCTGGGGAGACCACGTCTTGGTGGCCTCGTCGTACCCGCGAGCGTAGCCGTTCTTGAACCCGGAGCAGGGAGCGGCGATCGTCGTCTCCACATAGATGGCCCCGCCGGGAGTGATGGGGTGCGGCCGGGCGGTCTCCCACCTGGCGAACGCCACCCGGCCGGTGGTGAACTTGACGACCAGGTAGACACGGCGGTTGACGGTGAAATTGCCGCCGGCGACCTTGAGATGGCCGTTGAAGGTGTAGGTGAACAGGAAGGGCTGGGCCTGCCGGAGACCGTCGAAGGTCGCGCTGGTGATGCCCGCGGTGGATGCGGTCGACGCGTTCGCGGCGGCGCTGAGGGCTGGGACGCCCAGGGCGACGAGGCCGGCGGCGGCGGTGACTCCGAGCAGGCTGCGGATGGTGCGGTTCATCGGGATCTCCTAGGTGATGGCGTGAACCGTGCGGGCCCGTTGAAGGCTTGCGTCACCATTGATGCGCGGGTCGCCTGAAACGTGCTTACAGCGGGCTTACATCCGCATGCAGACCGCTATCGGTTGCCTGAACGTGACCGCTCCCGGCCACGGCCGAACGCCGCGCCCGCGACGGGTTCCGCCACGCCGCCGGCCTAGTCGAAGTACTGCCAGATGCTGAACCTACGCACGTAGAGGGGGATGGCGTCCCGGCCGATCACCCGAGTCCGGCTGATGCGGGTCTTCTTGTTCATCGTGACCTTGACGCACTTCAGGAGCGCCTTGTGCCACCCCGGCAGGGCGTAGTAGGAGATGGACACGCCACGGTGCCCCAGGCCCCGGTCGGAGAATCCCATCCCCACCTCCCGGTAGACACGTCTCGACCCCTTCAACTGGAACGCGGTGGAGCCGATGATCGCGTGATTGGCCTTCTTGGGGCAGTGCACGAATACCCGGACGTGGCTGGCCTGGCGGGGATGCGAAGGGAGGATGCGGAGTGACGGGACCTTCTTCAGCGCCTTGGGAATGGGGCCCTTGTCGTCTGAGGAGGGTGGCGACGTCGTGGCCCCTGCTGTGGCGGTAGGCGTGGTGACCTGCTCGGCCGGGGTGCCTGGGCCCACCATGAGGGTGGCGGCCACTCCGATCTGGGCGACGAGACGCATGTGTTCCTCCTGCCGGACGCCCGGGCGGCGGCATGCTCGCCGAGTGGCGTGTCACGGGTGTCGGTGAAGGGGGACGTGCTCGGGATGACCCGGACGAAGGGCTCGAGTATCCCGCCTGACCAGGCTGATCATCTCAATTATGTCGATCGTGTCGCGGACGGCCGGGAGCCGCGCTGGTAGGTACCGCTGTTCTTGGACGGTCGGGCTGATGCGCATGGATCAGGTCAGAGGGAGGCGTCTGCCCAAGATCGCGTACTGCTCGTAACCGCCGGGGAACAGGAACGGGCTCAGCAGGTCGGTGAAGCCCATGCTGGCGTACAGGTGGCGGGCCATGGTGGGGCGGTCATGCGTGGACAGGACCGCCGAACGCTCAGGGCGGCCGGCGCACAGGGTGGTGATCATGGCCCGGCCGATGCCCTTGCCCTGGTAGTCGGGGTGCATGTGGATCTCGGCCAGTTCGAACGCGTTGCCCAGCCAGGCTTCGGCGGCCTCCCTGCCCGCGCGGCTCTCCAGCGCGCGGAACACGACGTCGTGCCACCACTGGCCCGGGGCGCCCCGGAAGCCGTAGGCGAAGCCGACGATCTTCGGGCTGGACGCGCCGCCGGGGTGTCGCGTTCCGGCGGCGTTCCACGCGGTGTTCGGCTCCGCGGCCGGCACGCTGCTCGATGAGGCGTCCGGCATCGAGGCCGTGAACCACCGTCTGCGTTCACTCAGCGTCGGAACCCCGCCCGGGGCCGGAACCTCGGCGAAGGCCGAAGGCGAGTCCGGAGTCTCCGGGCCCCCGCGCAATTCAGCGAAGTAGCACTGGAAGTAGGGATATGTGCCGTGATTTCGCATGATGGCCTTGCGGCCGGTGATCTGGTCCGTGGGCGGGCGCATGGCGGCGGTATAGATGTCGATCACCGAGTCCAGGCGTTCGGTGAACTCCGCTTGACCCGCCCCGCGAAACTCGATCACGCGTCGCACACTACTCGACGTCGACGGGGGTGCCACCGGTGATACGCACCAGCTCATCGAATGTGGTGGGAAAGACGGTGAGCGGGTGCCCGCCCGCCGCCCATACGACCTCGTGCTTGTCCAGCCAGTTGTCCACCAGGGTCCGCACCGGGGCCGGATGCCCCACGGGCGCGACGCCGCCGATCGGCTGGCCCGTCGCCGCCCTGACGAACTCCGGTGTCGCCCGCCGTACTTTCTGAACCCCCGCCGTGCGGGCGATCAACTCGACGTCGACGCGGTGCGCACCGCTGGTCAGCACGAGGAGCGGCGCGCCGTCCGCGTCGAAGATGAGGCTGTTGGCGATGGCGCCGACCTCGCAGCCGACCTGCGCGGCGGCGGTGGCCGCAGTGGGAGCCTTCTCCGGCAAGACGATGATCTCTCCCTCGGCGCCCAGCGCGCGGAGGGCGGTTTCCACCAGAACGGCGTTAGCCGGCAACTTCTCAGACATGGGCACACTCTAAACAGATTGACCATTGCATTACCTGGACATGGTGGTGGTGTAAGGTCCTTTGATTCGAATGTTCATGGTATGAGAGGTGGTACGGGGTGGGGGACCGACGGCTGCCCGGCGTGGCTGCTCTCTTGACGGTTGGTGCAGTACTCCTGACGGGGTGCGGTACGTCCGCAACCCAGGTGCGGCTGGCCGCCGCGCCCGCCATCACTTCCATCACGACAACGCCCACGGCGGCCACGCCCAGTGCGGCTACACCCACCGCGGTCACGCCCAGTGCGACGCCTCCCACGGCGGCCGCCGAGGCGGGACCAAGTGCGGTCGCCGCGCCGAAGAAGCAGCTCAAGCTGGGTGCCAAGGGCGAAGCGGTCATGTGGCTGCAGAGCCGGCTCAGAGGGCTCGGTTACCGCCCGGGCAAGGCCGACGGCCGCTACGGCGGATCGACGCTGACGGCCGTGTGGGCGTTCCAGAAGGTCAACGGCATCAGGCCGACCAGCACGATCGCCAAGCGCACGTGGACCGCGCTGGAGAACCCCAGGACCCCCAAGGTCCTGGTCAAGAACGGCCAGCCGACCCGCGCCGAGGTCAACCTGACCAAGCAGATCATGGTCCTTTACGTCGGCGGCCAGGTGAAGCTGATCACCCACATCTCGTCCGGCAGCGGCGTCCCCTACTGCGAGACGGCGACGTGGCAGGGCAAGACCCAGCGCTTCTGCGGCTCGGCCACGACGCCCACGGGCGACTTCAAGACCACGTGGCGCGCGACGGGCTGGCACCGGTCGTACCTGGGCCAGCTGTACAACCCGATCTTCTTCAACGGCGGCATCGCGTTCCACGGCGCGCTGTCGGTGCCGCTGTACCCGGCGTCTCACGGGTGCGTGCGGATGCCGATGAACGTGGCGGTCGAGCTGCCCGGTCTGCTCGGCAAGGGCGTACCGGTGCACGTGCGACGCTAGCTCCGCCGACGACAGGTCCGTGAGCTTCGGGAGGTTCTCGTCCCGGAGTTCGCGGACCTTTCGGCATCCTGGGGCTCGCCGACGAACGAACGTCCGGGTCAGACGGCCGAGGCTTGTTCGGTGGCGAGCCGCTGACGCGTAGTCGGCGCCGCGGGATCGCTCAACAATACTGATGTGCTCTCACAGATCGTGCTCTCATCTACCGTGAGCGTATTGATGGGCCGCTTTGAGCGGAGGCCCTATCAGTGACCTGGCACGAACATGCCGCTCGGCTCGCCGCCGACGTGACTCCGCGTGGGTCACGCTGGCGCGAGCCCGTTGCGACCATCGCCCGCCACCTGTTCCTTCCCCGGTGGTGGGACACCCCGGCCGGCGCCTCGTTCGGCCGGTGGGAACTACGCGATGGGCTCGCTGACGAGCAGGAGTGGCTGGCGGCGAGTTACCGTGATGAGAGCTTGATCACGCAGGTGGCGGGGGTTCACGCCGATCACGCCAGCCTCGGACAGGTCCTCACCGGGCGGCCGACCTCCAGCTCTACACTGCCTGGTCTGGTTGTTCGTATGCTGCGGCACGGGGAGATCTACGACGGCGCGGACGTGCTCGACCTGGCTACGGGCTCGGGCTACAGTGCCGCGCTGCTGTCTCGGTTGCTGGGCGACGCGCACGTCACCAGCATCGACGTAGACCCCTATCTGACAGCGGCCGCCGCAGAGCGGCTCGACCGCGTCGGTCTGCACCCCAAGGTCGTCACCTGCGATGGGAATGGCCCGCTGCCCGGCCGGTACGACCGGATCGTGTCGATGGTCGCGGTACGGCCGATTCCCACGAGCTGGCTGGAAGCGCTGCGCCCCGGAGGACGGCTGGTCACCTGCATCGCCAACACCTCGCTGATCGTCACGGCGAACAAGACCGACGACGGTTGGGCGCGAGGACAGATCGAGCGTGATTGGGCGATGTTCATGCCCACCCGTTCGGGCAGCGGAGCATACGTGTCGCGGCTTGCCGAGATGTACGAGGCGATCCGCGACCAGTCCGGCGAGGACGTCAGGCAGGGGCGGTATCCCGTCGTCGACGCCGGAGCCGGGTGGGAGCTGCGGTCGATGCTGGAGGTCACGGCGCCGGGGATCGAGGACCGATACGAAGAGGGCGAGGACGGCCGCCGGACAGCCTGGCTCCTGCACGAAGACGGGTCGTGGGCTCGAGCCAGCGCGCAGGGGATGGACTGTCCGACCGTGCACCAGGCGGGGCCTCGCAGGTTGTGGGACATCTTCGACGATATCCGGTTCCATTGGCTGGCCAACGGGTCACTGCCGTTGTACGGCGCTCGCGTCTCCATCACGCCCAACGGGGTCATTCGCGTATGGCGGGGCACCTGGAAGGGCGTTATTCGCTGACCGGCCTCGTCGAAGTGGTGCGCGGGGCGGGAAGTTCGATTCCCACGGAAAGGCGTTCCTGTCATCTGATGGTGGGGCTCCCTGGTGGTCGGTCGGTGGGTGAGCCTGGGGTGATCAACCCGGTCTCGTACGCGAGCACGACTGCCTGGACCCGGTCCCTGAGGCCGAGCTTGGACAGGATGCGCGCGACGTGGGTCTTCACCGTCGTCGGGCTGAGGCTCAGTCGTTCGGCGAGTTCGGCGTTGCTCAGCCCGGTGGCCAGCAGGCGCAACACCTCCAGTTCCCGGGGCGTCAGCCCCGACAGATCGCGGTGGACGGCCGCCCTGGCCTCGTCGCGGCGGGCGAACCGCTCGACCAGGCGACGGGTGATCGACGGGGCGAGCAGGGCGTCGCCCGCGCGGACCAGGCGGACCGCGGCCACCAGGTGCTCGGGCGTGACGTCCTTGAGCAGGAACGCGCTGGCCCCCATGGTGAGCGCGGCGTAGACATAGTGATCGAGGTCGTAGGTGGTCAGGATGAGGACGCGGGTCTCGTCCGTGGCGCTCGCCGTGATCTGCCGGGTGGCTTCGAGGCCGTCCATCTCCGGCATCCGGATGTCCATGAGCACGACGTCGGGCCGGGTGCGCCGGACGGCGGCGACGGCTTCGGCGCCGTTGGCCGCCTCGGCCGCCACCTCGATGCCGTCGGCGGCGAGGATCATCCCGAACCCGCTGCGTACCAGCGCCTGGTCGTCGGCGATGACCACGCGCAGTGGCCGGTTCACGTGCTGGTCCATGGAACCCTCGCCTTGATCTGGTAGCC
This sequence comes from Nonomuraea sp. NPDC026600, assembly GCF_040638335.1. Taxonomy (NCBI): domain Bacteria; kingdom Bacillati; phylum Actinomycetota; class Actinomycetes; order Streptosporangiales; family Streptosporangiaceae; genus Nonomuraea; species Nonomuraea sp. NPDC026600. Next base: position 614,826 of record NZ_JBEZYD010000003.1, on the reverse strand, counting down.
GCCGCCGCTCCTTGGCCCCGCCCGCAGGGTGCCGCCGTAGAGCGCGAGCCGCTCGCGTAGCCCGATCAGGCCCCTGCCCTGCCCGCCGCCGCCGGCGCTGGTGACCTCGGCCGCCTGCCGACCACCGGTGTCGGTGATCTCGATCTCCAGCCAGTCGCCGCTGTGGCCGATCGTGACGGACGCCGCGGCGCCGGCCGCGTGCTTGATCGTGTTGGTCAAGGCCTCCTGCACGACGCGGTACGCGGCCAGGTCCACCCCCGGCGGCAGCGGGCCGGGCGGTGGAGAGATCTCGACGCTGACCGGCACTCCGGCTTCGCGAACCCGTTTGATCAAGGAGTCGAGCTGGTCGAGTCCCGGTTGTGGTTCGAGCCCGTCGGCGCTGCCTGCCGCCCGCGCGCTCTCCGGACCGGCGAGCAGGCCCATGACGTGGCGTAGTTCGGCCATGGCGGCCCGGCCACTGGCTTCGACCGCCAGCATGGCCTGCTTCGACTGGGCCGGGGCCGTGTCCATGACCTTGCGCGCCGCTCCGGCCTGGATCACCATCACGTTCACATTGTGGGTGACGACGTCGTGGAGTTCGCCGGCGATCCGGGAGCGCTCCACCTCGACGGCCCGGCGCATGGCCTCCTCCTGAGCCTGCTGCAGTGCGGCGAACCGGCGGCGGCCGGCGTCGAGCTGTTGCCTCCAGAACCGGCCGAAACTCGCGGCGACTCCAGCGCTCAGCAGGACCACGAACGGCCCCAGCCAGCTCGGCAACGGCGGTACGGAGTCCTGGAAGGCCGCGCCGGCCAGGACGGTCGCGAGGACGAGGCCGCCCACCGCCAGCGCCCGGTGACGGCTGTGGGCCACGGCGCCATAGGCGGCGATGGCGAACGTCAGCACGGTGATCCAGGTCGCGTCGTCGGAGGTGGCCAACGCCGCGGCCAGCACCACCCAGAAGGTGATCAGCGGATACAGCCGCCGTACCGCCAGCGGCAACGCGGTCAGAACCACCAGGAGCGGAAGCGGGCCCGAACCGTCCGAGTCGGCGGCGGCGGGATTGACCAGCCGTACCAGGCTGTCGGGCCGGACATCGCGGCTTCGTGGCTGAGGAGTGGGCCGCAGTCGCAAGGGCTCCATCATGGAGTGCTGCCGCACGTCGACGCGGCCGAGACCACCGTCTGTCATGCTCGCCGTCGCGGCCACCGCGACCACCGTCAGGACGATCGCGAGCAGCAGGTCGGCGAGGAGGGCCCGGCGCGAGGGCCGGGCGGGTTCCTGCTCAGGGCGCAGCGCATCCAGCCCAAGCTGCCACCATCCACGTCGTTCGCTCACTGTCACTGATGCATTGTCCCGACGGCACGGTACGTCCCGCGTCAGCCTCGGTGACCGGGCCCGACGTCCCCCAGGAGTACATCGCAGGGATGACACGGCCCGCGGTCGTCCTCAAGAAGGGGCCGATATCGGCAGGACAGACGACGCGGGCGAATCTCCTGCGCGCATAGCTTGCTTGCTGCCATCGGCCGCCCGTGGAGAACTCCATCGAGGCGGCCGCTCCGATCAGGAAGGACGACAGCTCATGGGTCATGTGATCGCGCGGAGAGCAACGCGCCGAGGTGCCACCGCCGTCGCGGCTCTGCTCGCCTTCGTGGCCGCCACCTCCTGCGCCTCCGCGTCCGCAGCCGGGCAAGTCCGGTCCGGCACTCCCTCGCGCACGCCGTCGCCCACCTCCGCCGAACCCACCTCCACCAGGCCCGCCTCCGCCGGTCTGGCATCCCTCCGCAGCGGCACGCCGCACCTCCCCGAACCGACCGGCTCCCAGCCGGTCGGCACCACGTCCCTGTACCTCAAGGACACCTCCCGCGCCGACCCCTGGGTGCCCAGCGTGAAGGCGAGGGAGCTCATGGTCTCCCTGTGGTACCCGGCGAAATCCCGTGGCGGGAAGACGGCTCCGTACATGACCCCCAAGGAATCAGAGCTTCTCATGAAGGACGGTGAAATAACCGATCTGCCGCTCGACCTGCTCAGCAAGACGCGGACCAACGCGACCACCGACGCGAAACCCGCGGGTCATCGGCGCAGCCTGCCGCTGGTGGTGCTCTCCACCGGCTTCACCGAGCCCCGGAGCTCGCTCACCGCACTGGCCGAGGACCTGGCGAGCAGAGGGTACGCGGTGGTCTCCATCGGCCACACGTACGAGACCGCGACGAGTTTCCCCGGCGGACGGATCACCACCTGTGTGGCATGCGAGGTCAAGGAGAAGAACCAGACATTCTGGGACAAGGTTGGAGCGACCAGGGCGGCCGACGTCTCCTTCGTGCTGGACGAACTGACGCGCGCGCACTCCCCATGGAAGAGCGCCGGGCTGATCGACCCCACCAGGATCGCGATGGCCGGTCACTCGGCGGGCGGCGCGAGCGCCGTGGGCGCCATGCTCAAGGACCCGAGGGTACGCGCCGGGATCGACATCGACGGCACCGCGTTCGTCCCGGTTCCGGAGAGCGGGTTGTCGCGGCCGTTCCTCTTCCTGGGCACGCAGGCGAAACACAGCCCGGGTGGACAGGACGTCTCGTGGGACGGCGTCTGGCGGAACCTGACGGGATGGAAGCGCTGGCTCGTGGTGGCGGGGGCGGAGCACGTCTCGTTCACCGACATCGCCGTGCTGGGCGAACAGATCGGCATCTACCGGAACACCGACCTGCCCCCGGCCCGTTCCATGGAGATCACCCGCACGTACGTGGCGGCGTTCTTCGACCTGCACCTGCGCGCGAAGCCGCAGCCGCTGCTCAACGAGCGGTCGCCGCGTTTCCCCGCGGTCAAGCTGTGTGACGTCGAGCAGAAGACGTGCGCGTAGCACCCCTACCCACCCCCTATATGTGAGGTGCGGAGGGGGGTCATGGGGTTTTTCCGCCGCCGCGCCCCCTAAATGTCCAGAATTCGCTGGCCGAAATCACCGCAGGCGTCCTGTCATGGAAGTCGGCGAGGGGGCAGGCCGCCGTCCCGGTGCTCACACCCCCGCACGGGTTGAACGAGAGGTGCTGTGCCATGCGGAGACGCCTGCGTGCCGGAATGGCGCTGGTCGCCGGACTCGTGCTGAGCCTGACGGCGCCGTCTGTCGCGGCGCAGTCACGGCAGGCTACGGAGCAGTACGTTCCGGGGCTCAGGCAGCCGGTCGAGCTGGTGGTGGACCAGTGGGGCGTTCCGCACATCTACGCGCAGAACACCGATGACCTCTTCCTCGCCCAGGGATTCAACGCCGCCAGGGACCGGCTGTTCCAGATCGACCTCTGGCGGCGGCGCGGCCTGGGCGAACTGTCCGGGGTATTCGGTTCCACCTATGTGGAGCAGGACAAAGCGACGAGGATGTTCCTGTATCGCGGAGACATGGACCGGGAATGGTCGAGCTACGGCCCCGGAGCGAAACAGGCCGCGACCCGTTTCACCGACGGCATCAACGCCTACGTACGGTGGCTCGCGCGGAATCCGGAGGGTATGCCGCCTGAGTTCCGGCAGCTCGGGTACGCGCCCGCGCTCTGGCGGCCGGAGGACGTGGTGCGGATCAGAAGCCACGGCATCTCCAAGAACGTCTTCAGCGAGGTCCTCCGATCGCTGCTCGTCTGCGCGGGGGGAATCGAGGCCGCCGGATCCCTGTGGCGCCTGGAACCCGAACGGACCGTCGCCCTGCCCCAAGGGCTCGACCCCTGTGACGTGCCCGTTGACGTGCTGCGGACGTACGACCTGGCCACGCGGGGCGTGGTCGTCGAGAACGGCACGTTACGCCTGGCCCCCGCCGACCCCGCGGGGGCCGAAGGCAGCAACGCCTGGGCCATCTCGCCGGGCCGGTCCACCACGGGCCGCCCCATCCTGGCCAGTGACCCGCACCGGTCGCTGACCGCGCCCTCTCTGCGTTACCTGGCCCATCTGTCGGCGCCCGGGCTCGATGTCATCGGGGCCGGTGAACCCGCGCTGCCGGGGATCTCGATAGGGCACAACGGCACCGTCGCGTTCGGCCTGACCATCTTCGGCACCGATCAGGAAGACCTCTATGTCTACCGGCTCGATCCCGATGACCCGGGCAGGTACCGGTACGGCGACGGCTGGGAGCGTTTCAGGACGACGACCGAGCAGATGCCGGTCGCGGGCGGCGCGCCGGTCGAGGTGGAGTTGCCCTTCACCAGGCACGGCCCGGTGCTCAAGATCGACCGGCAGCGCAACCTCGCGTACGCCCTGCGCACCACCTGGCTGGAGCCCGGCACGTCGCCCTACTTCGGCAGCCTGACGTACATGGGCGCCCGCGACTTCAGGGAGTTCGCCACGGCCATGAGCACCTGGGGCGGGCCGCCCGAGAACCAGGTTTACGCCGATAAATCGGGCAATATCGGTTGGGTGCCCGGCGGCCTCACTCCCAAGCGCACCGGCTACGACGGCCTGTTGCCCGTCCCGGGCGACGGCCGCTACGAATGGGACGGCTTCTACGACGGCGCCCGCCTGCCCCGCTCCTACAATCCGCGCCGGGGACTGGTCACCTCGGCGAACGAGTTCGACCTGCCCGCGAACCACCCCGTGCAGGTGGGGTTCGAGTGGGATCCCCCCTACCGCGAACAGCGGATCGACGAGGTGCTCGCGTCGAGCCCGCGCAGTTCGGTCGCGGACTCGATCCGCCTGCAGGCCGACAAGGTGTCCAAGCCCGCCCAGCGGATCGTACGCGTGCTCGCCGGCCTGACGAGCACGGATCCGGACACCGCGCGGGCGCTGGAGCTGCTCCGCTCCTATGACGGGGCGGCGGACGCGGACTCGCCGGCGGCGGCCCTGTTCGAGCCGTGGTTCTCGCGTCATCTCGTGCCGGCCTTCCGCCGCGCGGTGCTGCCGCCGGCGGTGGCGGACTTCATCCCGGTCACCGATGCCCGCCTGCTGGTCGACGCGCTGGAGAACCCGGAACGCTGGTTCGGGTCCGGTGGGACGGCCGCGCGGGACGAACTGCTGGCCACGACACTGGCCACCGCCTACCGCGAGGTCGCCGGGCGGCTCGGCGCCGACCCGCGAGTGTGGAAGTGGGGGGCGCTGCAGTACACCGAGTTCACCGGCCCCGTCGGCGCGAACGTGGGGCCCTTCCCCCGGGGCGGCTCGGCGTACACGGTGGACGCCTCCACCTACAACCCGGCCACCTACCAGCAGTCGTCCGGAGCGTCGTTCAAGATGGTGCTCGACGTCGGTCAGTGGGACAACTCCCGCGCGGTCAACGCTCCCGGCCAGTCCGGCGATCCGCGGAGCCCGCACTACCGGGATCTGGCCGAACGCTGGAGGTCGGGCGAGTACTTCCCGCTCCTGTACAGCCGCGCCCAGGTGGAACGGTACGCCGCGAGCAGGATCACGCTGCGGCCGGGTGGGCCTGGGCGATAGCTTCGCGTGTCATGTCGTTCAATCACAATGATCACTATCATCCGCTTCTGCTGAAGCAGGTTCCGGAAGGGGCCGGTACCGCCCTGGATGTGGGCTGTGGGAGCGGCCGGTTCGCTCGCCGCCTGGCCGGGCGGGGGCTCGAAGTCGACGCGATCGATTCGTCCGCGGCGGCCATCGAGGAGGCCCGCTCGATCCCGGGTTCCGTGCGGTACGAGCAGGCCGACATCGCCTTGGCCGAGCTGCCGAGCGGCCGGTACGACTTCGTCTCCTGCCTGGCGAGCATCCACCATGTGCCGTTCGAGACGGTGAGCCTGTTGCGTGGATCGCTCGCGCCCGGTGGGGTGCTGGCGATCCTCGGCTGCTACCAGGAGAGCACGCCGGTGGACTTCGCGGTGAGCTTGTGCGCGGTGCCGGTGAACGCGGTCGCGGGCCTGCTGTCGAGGACTGGTGCGAAAGAGGAAGAGATGGTGGTCGCCAAGGCGATGATGACCTTGCCGGAGATCAAGGCGGAGGCGGCGACGCTGCTGCCCGGAGCCTTGATCCGCCGTCTCCTGTTCTGGCGCTACCTGCTGGTGTACCGAGAGCCGGGCCAGGGCTGAGGGCCTGCCAGAGCGCGTCGGGTATGGGGTGGTCCAGGGCGGCCAGGTTGGTGGTGATCTGGGCTGGTTCGTGGGCGCCCATCAGGATGGAGTGGACCGCCGGGTGCTGCAGGGGAAACTGGAGGGCAGCGGCCGTCAAAGGGACGTCGTGGTCCCGGCACGCCGCGGCGATCCGCTGGACGTCCGCCGGGGCGTCCGGGGGTGGGGTGGTCAGTTGACCGCGGTGCAGGAGGCTGGCCGCGACGACGGGGATGGCCCGCTCCTGGCACAGGGGTAACAGCTCCTCGAACGCCGACCGGCGCAGGAGCGTGCACTGGTTGGCGGCGAGCAGGACGTCGGGGTCGGCGTGCTTGACGAAGTCGACGAGCATCCGCGACTGGTTCATGCCGACGCCGATCGCCCGCACCACGCCCTGGGCGCGCAGGTCCGCCAGGGCGGGGTACGCCTCGTCCAGAGCCTGCGGCCAGTGGCGGTCGGGGTCGTGGATGAGCAGGATGTCGATCCGGTCCAGGCCGAGGCGGTCCAGGGAGTCCGAGACGCTGCGCAGGACGCCGTCGCGGGTGAAGTCCCACTCGACATGGTGATCGTCGGGGACCGCGAAGATGCTCGCCTCACGTGAGCCGTTGGAGCCGGGCTTCACCAGCCGGCCGACCTTGGTCGACAGGAGGTACGCAGACCGCGGGCGGGAGCGCAGCGCCCGGCCCAGGCGCCGCTCCGCCAGGCCGAGGCCGTAGAAGGGGGCGGTGTCGAAGTAGCGGATCCCGGCCGCCCAGGCCGTGTCGATCACGGCCTGGGCCTGGGCGTCGGAGATGGGCTGGAGGTAGTTGCCCAGAGGTCCGCCGCCCAGGCCCACCCTTGGGAGGGCGGGTAAGGGAGTCACGGTGTGCTTCTACGCATCGACACCTGCCTCCTTGATGGCCCGGTCGATCTGGGCCAGTTCGTCGGTGGTGAAGTCGAGCCGGTCGACGGCCGCGACGTTCGCCGCGAGCTGCTCGGGGCTCGACGCGCCCACCAGGACCGACGTGATGCGCGGGTCTCGCAACGCCCATGCCAGCGCGAGCTGGGCCACCGTCTGCCCGCGGGCCGAGGCGAGCTCGCCCAGCGCGCGGACGAACGTCAGCACCTCGGGCGTGACCCGGTCGGCCGTGAGGAAACGGCCCTCGGCCGCCCGCGAGTCCGCCGGGATGCCGTTCAGGTAGCGGTCGGTCAGCAGGCCCTGCGCCAGCGGTGAGTACACGACGCAGCCCATGCCCTCGTGCTCCAGCACGCCCAGCAGCGACTCCTCGATGCCCCGCCGGATCATCGAATACGCCGGCTGGTGCACCACCAGCGGGGTGCCGAGGTCGCGCAGCAGCCGGGCGGCCTCCGCCGTACGTTCGGGGGAGAAGTTGGAGACCCCGACATAGAGGACGCGGCCGGTGCGCACCATGTGGTCGAGCGTGCTCACCTGCTCTTCCAGCGGCGTGGCGTCGTCGTCGCGGTGCAGGTAGAAGATGTCCACGAAGTCGAGGCCGAGCCGGTCCAGCGAGCGGTCGAGCGTGGCGAGCAGGTGCTTGCGCGAGTTGCCCTTGCCGTAGGGGCCGTCCCACATGGGGTTGCTGCCCTTGGTGGTGACGACGATCTCGTCACGGTGACCGCGCAGGTCCTGGCGGAAGATCGTGCCGAAGGTCGACTCCGCGGCCCCGAGCGGCGGGCCGTACCTGTCGGCGATGTCGAAGTGGGTGATGCCGAGGTCGAGCGCCTTGTGCAGGATCGCGCGCTGGCTGTCGAGCGGCTTGCCGCCGCCGAAGTTGTGCCACAGGCCCAGCGAGACCGCGGGGAGCAGCAGGCCGCTGCGGCCACACCTTCTGTACGGCTGACGTTCGTAATTCAAAACTTACCTTCCAGCGATTCCGGTGAGCGTGACGCCCCGGATGAACGTTTTCTGTGCCAGGAAAAAGACGATGAGTATGGGCATCATAGAGATGATCGAGACGGCCATCATCTGGTTGTACTGGGTGACGTACTGGCCGCTGAACATGCCCAGCCCCTGCGCGAGGGTGATCTTGTCCATCGACCGGAGGTAGATGGAGTTCTCCAGATACTGGTTCCAGTTCCCGACGAAGGAGAACAGGCAGATCGCCGCGATCGCCGGTCTGGCCAGCGGTAGCATGACGCTCCACAGGATGCGCAGTTCCGAGGCGCCGTCGATGCGGGCGGCGTCGATGAGCTCCTGCGGGATCGTGGTGAAGAACTGCCGCAGCAGGAAGATGTAGAGCGCCACGCCGAAGAACTCCGGCACGATCAGCGGCAGATAGGTGTCCACCCAGCCGAGCTTGGAGAACATGATGAACTTCGGCACCAGGGTGATCTCACGGGGGATCATCATGGTCGCCATCAGCGCGCCGAACATGATGGTGGCCGCCGGCGCCCGCATCCTGGCGAAGGCGTAGGCGGGCAGCACGCAGGAGATGAGGTTGCCGGCCATGGACAGCCCGGTGATCACGATGGTGTTCACCAGGAACCTCGTGAACGGCAACGAGCCCGACCAGCCCTTGACGTAATTCTCGAAGTGGAAGGAGTCAGGCAGCCACTGCGGCGGGAAGGCCAGGTTGTCCGCGTCGGACTTCAGCGAGGTCGTCAGCATCCACAGGAACGGCAGCAGGAACACCGCCGAGCTGACGAAGAGCAGGACGTAGGCGCCGGTGCGCCGGATCCGCCTGATCCGATCGGCCTGCTCCACGGTCAGGGGCGGCCCCGGCCTGGTGCGCGCGGGCCTGGCCGCGGTCTCGACGAGCATCGGCGTACCTCACTTGAACTCGTAGTGCACCCAGCGCCTGGCCAGGCTGAACTGGATCGCGGTCACGGCGATGACCAGCACGAACATCGCCCACGACAGCGTGGCCGCGTACCCCATGTCGAAGTAGACGAAGGCGTTCCGGTAGATGTAGAGGCCCAGCACCATCGTGGCGTTGCCGGGGCCGCCCTCGGTCATGACGAGGATGAGCACGTAGCTCTGCAGCGCGGCGATGAACCCGGTCACCACGTTGAAGAAGATGACCGGCGACATCATCGGCACCGTCACGCTCCAGAACCGGCGCCACCACCCGGCGCCGTCGATCTCGGCCGCCTCGTAGAGCGTCTTCGGGATGCCCTGCAGGCCGGCCAGGTAGATGACGATCGTGTTGCCCGCGCCCCACACGCTCATCAGCACGAGCCCGGGGATGGCCCATTCCTGCGAGGCCAGCCACCCGGGGCCCTGGATGCCGATCGAGGCCAGGACCTTGTTGATCAGCCCGTAGTCGGGGTGCAGGATGTTCAGCCACAGCAGCGCGGTGGCCAGGCCCGACACCACCGAGGGCAGGTACATCACGGTACGGAACAGGCCCTGGAAGCGCAGCGGCTGGTTGAGCAGCAGCGCCAGCAGGAACGTGAACGTCACGCCGAGCGTCACCGCGCCCACGCCGTACTCCACGGTGTTCCCGATCGACTCCCAGAACTCGGGGTCGTTGATCATGCGCTCGTAGTTGGCCAGGCCCACCCAGGTCGGAGACTGGAGCAGGTTCCACTTCATGAAGCTGAGCACTATCGCGGCCAGGATCGGGCCCACGCTGAAGAGCACGAACCCGATCATCCACGGCGAGGTGAACAGGTAGAAGCGCCGCGCCTCCCTGCGGGCCAGAGTGCCGCGGGCGCTCACCGCGGTCATGCGATCTTGTTCTCGCTGAGGACCGGCGTGACCTTGCCGGCCATCTCCTTCAACGCGTCGTCGACGCCGATCTTGCCGAGCTGCGCCCGCTCCCAGATCGGTATGGCGGTGTCCACGACCTTCTTGTTGGCCGGCAGCCGCAGCACGCCGTCGTCCGAGGCGTAGTCGGCCATGATCTTCTTGACCAGGTCCGCCTCCTCCGCCGGGATGCCCAGCGCCTTGGCGTTGTCCTCCCACGCGGACTGGCGGGCCGGCGCGGCGATCCGGCGGAACTTGTAGCCGGAGGCCGACAGGTACTCGTGCATGTAGATCCAGGCGGCGTCCTTGTTCGGCGCCGAGGCCGCCATCACCAGCGCGCTGCCGACGGCCGGGGTGGTGCGGCCCTGCGGCCCCTTGGGCATCTGCGTGGCGCCCCACTTGAACGCCTTCTGCTTGGACAGCTCCAGCATGACCCAGGCGCCGTTGAGGAACAGGGCCGCGTGCCCGGACTTGAACGGATCGACCTTCTCCAGCAACTGCAGCTCGGCCAGGCTCGGCACCGCCTTGTCCTTGAGCAGCAGGTCCAGCCAGCGGGCCATGACGTCCCTGGCGTTCGGCTCGGTGATCAGCACCTTTGACTCGGCCGCGTCCAGGAACCGCCCGCCGTACGGCATCAGGTACACCGAGCTCAGATCCGGCGCCGGCTTGGGCATCGGCGAGACGCCGTAGATCTTCTCCGCCCCCGACCCGCTGGTCAGCTTCTTGGCCGTCTCGAAGAGCCTGTCCCACGTCCAGCTCTCGTCCGGGTACTTCAGCCCGGCCTTGTCGAACAGGTCCTTGTTGTAGAAGAGCAGCTTGGGCGCCATGTCGGTGGGCAGCCCGTACAGCGCGCCGTCCCGCTTGAAGTAGCCGAGCCCACGCTGCGGGATGTCGTTCATGTCGAACTCGGGCGTCTTGGCGATGTAGTCGTCCAGCGGCTGCAGGACCTTGTTGGCGATGAGGTTCTGCGTCCAGGAGTAGTGGTTGTAGAGCACGTCGGGCAGCGTGCCGCCGGCGGCCTGCGCCATGTACTTGGTGAGGAACTGGTCGAACGGCGCCGACTCGCGCTTGATCTCGATGTTCGGGTGGCGCTTTTTGAAGAAGAAGTCGAACTGCGCGTTGCGTACCTCGGTGACGGCGTCCGTGGTGAAGGCCAGCGTGATCACGACCTTGGACGCCGGGTCGGGAACGTCCGTCTTCGGCCAGGTCAGCGAGTTGTTGAGCTGCTCGGCCTCCTCGAAGGGCCAGTCATCGCTGGCCGGTCGATTCGGGTCGATCACTTGAGCGCCCGACTTGACCGGGGCCGCGGCCTGCTTCGACTGACGGCTGTCGCCGCAGGCGGACAGTACGGGCGCGGTCGCCGCCGCCACCGCGAGGGCCAGCATCTGGCGACGGTTCATCTCCATGGGGGGCCTTTCAGAGGAAGGGCTCGATCACCGGCACGGCCACGTCCGGGCGCTGGACCGGGAGCCGGGCGAGAGAGATCCGATGTGTGGATCCGTCAGCATCCGGTGCGTGGGACATGGCCGTACCGTAGACCTGGTAATTAACTTCGTCAAGAATTGAATTGCAATCGGTTGCAACCTAGGCTCAGGCACGTTGTGAGGAGCTCAGCGGGCCGGTACGTGCCGCTCGTCCGAGCCGGCGCGCCCGAGCGGGTTGCCGATGAGTCCTCCTATCTCTGCTCTGGAGGGCCCTGTGCCGAGTTGGATGCTCAGTGATGAAGACCTGGAAGTCGCGGTCGCGCTCTCGGCCGACGGCGAGCCGACCCTGGAGGTGCGGCGCGGCGGTCGCGTGGTGGTGCGCCCCTCCAGGCTGGGCCTGCGGGCCGCGCACGAGGACCTGAGTACGGGCCTGACCTTCGACGGGCTGTCGTCCAGGCAGGTGACGGAGTCCTATGACACGGTGACCGGCAAGCGGCGCGAGCACCGCTATACGGCCAAGGAGTGGACGCTGTCGTTCACCAAGGGCGCGCACCGGCTGGACCTGGAGGTGCGGATCGGCGGCCACGGCGTGGCCTATCGATACGTGGTCCCATGGACCGGACCGGTGACCGTCATTGACGAAATTTCGGAGTATGTGGTGCCGGGGGAGGCTCGGGCGGTGCTCCTGCCGTACGAGAACGGGCGCTGCGACTACGAGGAGATCCACCGGCACACTCAGGTCGCCGACGCCGAGCCCATCCTGTACGGCTACCCGTCGCTCTTCCAGATCGGCGAGACCTGGCTGTTCGTCACCGAGTCGAACCTGGACAGCGGCTACGCGGGCACCCGGCTGCGCTTCGACGGCCACGCCTTCCGGCTCGACCTGCCCGACCCGTACGTGACGGCGGCCGGCCCGCTCGTCACGCCGTGGCGCACGATGATCATCGGCGAGCTGGCCACGATCGTGGCCAGTGACCTGGTGACCAGCCTGGCCGCGCCTTCGGCGGTGGCCGACACCTCGTGGATCCGGCCCGGCGCCGCGGCCTGGTCGTGGTGGTCCGACGGGCCGTCCACGCGGGACCTGGAGGCGCAGAAGCGCTGGGTCGACTTCGCGGCCGAGCACGGCTGGCCGTACGTGCTGGCCGACGCCGGATGGAACAAGGAATGGATGCCCGCGCTGATCGCCTACGCCGCGGCCAGGGACGTCGGCGTCTGGCTCTGGTCGCACTGGCAGCACGTCGACACCGAGCTGGAACACCGCGAGAAGCTCGCGCTCTGGAAGGAATGGGGCGCCGTCGGCGTCAAGATCGACTTCACCGAGTCCGACGGTCAGGACCGGATGCGCTGGTTCGACGCCATCCTGGCCGCCACCGCCCGGCTGAAGCTCATGGTCGTCTTCCACGGCGGCACGATCCCGCGTGGTACTGAGCGGACCTGGCCGCAGTTCATGACCGCGGAGGCGGTCAAGGGCGCCGAGTGGATCAAGCCGAAGCCCGGCAAGCTGCCGCTCTATCCGCCCGCGCACTACCTGTCGCTCGCGTTCACCCGCAACGTGCAGGGCCCGATGGACTTCACCCCGTGCACGTTCACCGCAGTCCGCGCCATCTCCGCCGGATTCGAGCTCGCGCTGTCGGTGATCTTCGAATCGGGCGTCCAGCACTTCGCCGACAGCATCGAGTCCTACCGGGCCAGGCCCGAGGCGTTGCGGCTGCTCTCCGGCGTTCCCACCGCATGGGACGACACGCGGCTGCTCTCCGGCGACCCCGCCGACCACATCCTGCTGGCCAGGAGGAGCGGCGACGAATGGTACGTCGGCGCGGGCGTGTCGGGCGAGGCCCGCACGCTCACCGTGCCGCTCGACTTCCTGGACGCGGGGGAGTGGGCGGCCGTGATCTACCGGGACGCCCCTGACGACGGCATCCTCGCCGAGACGGCGACTGTCTCCGCCGGGGGCAAGCTCGACCTCGCCGTATCCCCCAACGGCGGGTTCACCCTCCATCTGAGGAGAGAGACCTCATGATCAAGCGCCTGAGCGGCACCCTCGCCGCTCTCACCCTCGTCGTGTTACCCACCTCGCCCGCCTCGGCCACAGCGGCCGTCTGGACGCAGCGCTGGAACCCGAGCCCGGCCAACCAGACGGTCGCGCAGGCCTTCGAGGGCATCGAGGACGACCGCTCCGACTCCCACCCCGGCGTCACCCACATCTACGTCTCCGGCGACGCCTACCGCTTCGACATGCACACCCAGGACCGCGACGGCGACGACCGGCAGCGCAACGAGGTCAAGGGCATGCGCACGAGCGGCAGCGCGTACCTCAAGATCCTGAAGAACCAGGTCTGGCGCATCTCCTACCAGCTGTACATCCCGACCTCGCTCGACGCGACCAGTTCCTTCACCCACATCGCGCAGATGAAGGTGCCCGGCTCCGGCGCGCCCCTCTACACGATGTCGCTGCCCATCTCGGGCGGCACGCCGAAGATCAACGTTCGCTACTGGGACGAGGACGAGCAGACGCACGAGGTCGGCAACACGAACCTGGCCCCGATCCAGGGCAAGTGGCTCGACACCACCTTCGAGTTCAAGGCCTCGGACACCGGATACCTGCGCTGGACGCTCAAGGACGGCTCGACGACGCTGGTCGACAAACGCCTCGACAACACCGACCTCTGGCGCGCCGACACCGACTACCTCCGGCCCAAGTGGGGCATCTACCGCAGCATCAACAGCTCCGGCCTGCAGAACACGTACCTGCTGATCAGGAACCTGCGAGCGGACCAGCAGACGGCCGGCGCGGCCGAGAGCGACGAGGTAGAGCGCCCGTGAGGATCACTCGCCTGGCGGGCGCGCTCGCCACGCTCGCCCTGATCGCGACCGCCACCCCCGCCACCGCGGCGCCCACCCCGTCGCAGAGGCCGTCCCGCTGGGAACTGCGCTGGGACCCGAGCACCGACGGCGTCAACGCGTTCGAGGCGCTGGAGGACGACCGGCGCGGCTCCCACCCCGAGGGCCAGCCGCACGTCTCCACAGACAAGGACGCCTGGAAGTTCACCGCCCATCTGGAGGACCGCGACGGCTCCGACCGCATGCGCAACGAGGTACGCGGCATGCGCGACCACGACGGCGCCCCGCTGGAGATCCGCAAGGACGAGACCTGGCGGATCAGCTATCGCATGTACATCCCGGACACCCTCGACGCGACCACCTCGTTCACCCACATCTGGCAGTTGAAGAACTCCGACGTCGGCACCCCGATCGCGCAGATCTCGCTACCGGTCATCGGGGGAGTGCAGAAGATCGCGGCCCGCTACTGGACGCTCCCGGACAACACCTCGCACGACTTCGCCACCGCCGACCTGGAGCCGATCCAGAACAAGTGGGTCACCGTCACGCTGGAGTTCAGGTCGAGCGACGACGGCTACATGCGCTGGACCCTGGCGGACGGCCGCCGGACGATCGCCGACCAGAAGGTCGAGCACATCGACCTGTGGTGGACCCAGGAGCAGTACAACCGCCCCAAGTGGGGCATCTACCGCAGCATCAAGAGCGCCGGGCTGCAGGAGACGTACCTGCTGGTCAAGGATCTGAAGGCGTGGCAGCTCGGCCCGGCGACGCCGCCGGTCAAGCTCCCGCCGCCGGACCGGAGCCCGGGTGCCTATGAGGCCGAGCGGGTGGGCAACGTCTGGGAGGGCGCGGCCGAGCCCGCCTACTGTGCGGTCTGCTCGGGCGGCCGCAAGGTGATCCTCATCGGCGGCAACGTCTATGACTACGCCGTGGTCAAGGGCGTGCTGTCGGAGACCACCGGCACCCGGCAACTGACCGTGCACGCGCTGGTGGACGGCGCGCAGACGTTCGCGGTCAGCGTCAACGGGGCCGACTCGATCCAGGTGCCGATGACCGGGACCAAGGACACGGTGACGACCACGACCGTGCCGGTGGACCTGGTGGCCGGGGTCAACACGATCCGGTTCTTCAGCCTCACGGCCAGGGGTCCCGAGCTCGACAAGATCGTCATCAGCTGAGCCCGAACGAACGGCCCGCGCCCTGCTCGGGTGCGGGCCGTACCCCCTTAGGAGAGGCCATGGCACACGATCTCAGCAGACGCGGATTGCTCGTGGCTGGAGGCACGCTGGCGATCGCCGCGGCCGCCGGTGCCACGCCCGCAGGCGCCACCACGCTCTGGCAGTCCAAGCTCGTCTCGTACGACAGGCGCGGGCGGCTGGCCTACGCGCAGGACGCCGAAGGCAACCGCATCCCCGACTTCAGCCACGCCGGATACCGCAACGGCGAGCGGCCGATCCCGTACGTGCGGGTGGTCAAGGCCATCCGGCCGGTCGAGGGCGACAACACCGCGCACGTTCAGGCCGCCCTCGACGAGATCGCCGCGCTGCCCCGCGAGCGGCGCGGCGCGCTGCTCCTGCTGCCCGGCCTCTACCCGGTCGCCGGCACCCTGTACGTACGCGCCGACGGCATGGTCCTGCGCGGCAGCGGCGACGGCGAGGACCCGGCCGGCAACACGATCATCAAGGCCACCGGCAACAACCCCAAGGACCGCGACGTCATCGTGGTCGGCGGCACTGCGGCGGGCGGCTGGAAGGGGGAGGTGCCGGGCACCCGCACCGACATCACCACGGACTTCGTGCAGGTGGGCGCCCGCGAGTTCGAGGTGGCGAGCGCCGGGTCGTTGCGTCCCGGCGACAACATCGTGATCTACCACCCGTGCTCGGAGGAGTGGCTCAAGGCCATCGACTACGGCGGCCACGACGTGGGCCCGGCGTGGCAGGTGGGCGAGCACCCGATCATCTACAACCGCTACATCCGCGAGATCTCCGGCAACAGGCTGAAGATCGACGTGCCCGTGTACAACCACCTGAACCGGGCGCTGTCCCAGTCGTCGGTCTACAAGTGGGACCGGGCCGGGCTCGTCACCCAGGTGGGTGTGGAGCGGCTGCGCGTGGACATCGAGTACCACGGCGACCCCGAGCAGGACGAGGACCACGCCTACAACGCGATCGTGCTGCTGCGCACCGAGGACTCGTGGGTGCGCGACTGCACGATGCTGCACTTCACCCAGTCCGGGGTGGCCACGCAGGAGACCACACGCGCCACCGTCGAGAACTGCCGCGCCATCGACCCGGTCAGCATCGTCACCGGCAGCAGGCGTTACAACTTCAACACCTACGTGTACTCCCAGCAGGTGCTGTTCCGCGACTGCCACGCCTACAAGTCGCGGCACGCCTTCGTCTCCAACGGGCACAGCACGGTGTCGGGCGTGGTGTTCCTGCGCGGGACGGCCGAGTACGCGCTGAACTCCAGCGAGGGCCACCGCCGCTGGTCCCAGGGCCTGCTGTACGACGGGCACCGCGACATCGACCCGCACTACGACTACACGCTGGGCCTGTACAACCGGGGCCGCTACGGCACCTCGCACGGCTGGTCGGCGGCGCACTCGGTGGCCTGGCGGTGCGACGTGTCGACCAGCAGGCTCATCGTCCAGAAGCCGCCGACGGCCCAGAACTACGCGATCGGCTGCCTGGGCACGGTCACCGGGGACGGCCCCTTCCCGCAGCCCGCCGGGTACATCGAGGGCGCCGGGCAGCCGGGTCTCTTCCCGCCTTCGCTGTACGAGGCGCAGCTCTTCGACCGCCTACGTGGCGGCTTCTGAGCCCAGGTCCAGCCGGAGCAGCCCGCCCGTGGGCACCGTGATCGTGTGCGTGCCGGGGGACAGCTCCAGCGTCACGTCGTTCACCGTACGGCCCCGGCAGGTCTGGACCCTGGCGCGGGCCGTACCGGAGTGGCCGGCCTGGAGCAGCACGTCGGCCGAGTCGTCGGCGTTGGCCAGCCACAATGTGCCCGCATCCGGGACGGCCACCGGCAGCGGCGCGTAGCGGGCCGTGATGACCGTGCCCGCCGAACGGGCCGTGACCTGCGGGTAGACCAGATCGGGCCGGGCCGGCTCGAACGCGCCGCGCTGCAGCACCTCGGCGTGCTCTTTGACGAAGCCCAGCCAGAACCGCAGCACCTCCAACTGAGCGGGCGTCTGCGTGGTGAGGTCCACCGAGATCTGCGGGACCGCGAACAGCACGTTGACGAGCTGCGCCGCCACCCGCTCGGGGGTCTCCTGCGGGTGCCACATCAGCATGTCGGCGTGCACGGCCAGCGGCCCGGCGATCAGGCGCAGGTCCACCGTCCGCTGGCGGTTGTGCGCGGGGCTGAGCGGGCAGTCCGACGCGCGGACCATCGTCGCGTACGGCCACAGCCCCGGGCTCACGTACGGCTGGCGCAGCTCCACCAGGCAGTCCGTGGGCAACAGGGCCAGCAGCCGCCGCACGCCCTCGTTGACGGTCGCGCAGTCGGCCTCGGGCCCCGGCTCGGGCGGGTCCTCCACGGCGAACTGGTCGATGAAGTCGATCTTCAGGCCGTCCATGCCCCACTCCCGGATCGCCCGGGTCAGGTGGCCGGCGAGGAGCTCGCGGATGTAGGGGTAGCGCGGGTCGACGATGACCGCGTTCATGTGCTCCTTGTAGGCCAGCGAGTACGGCTGCACGCGGTCCCAGAGCGCGGTGTGGCGGCCGACGAACGGCAGCGCGTACCAGAGCAGGTAGGCGAGCCCCGCCTGCTTGACCGCCGCCACATGTCCAGAAATATCGGGAAAAGACGTGGCGGACGGCTCCCACTCGCCGACGTGCCCGTAACCGCGCCCGCGGTCGTCGCTGTGCCAGCCGTCGTCCACGATGATCGCCTCGCAGCCCAGCTCGGCCGCAGGACCGGCCTGCCGTTCCACGCTCGCGGCGTCGACGTGCTGCTGCATGGCGTACCAGGTCGAGTAGGCGGGCATCCGCGCCACCTCGGGAACCTCGCGCACCGAGCCGCGCCACCACGCGGCCACGTCCGCCAGCGTGCGGGCGAAGTGCCGTCCGGTGAGATCCAGCCGCAGCACCAGGCCGGTGCCGGGATCGGCGTCGTGCTCGGCCCAGAAGCCGAAGTCCCCGGTCTCCTCCACGACTCCGGTGCGGAGGTGCACCGGCCGGATCACCTCGCCGACGGCGTACGTGCACAGCGACACGTCCCCGGCGCCCACCAGGCATCCCACGGGAGCGTTCTTCTCCAGGGCGGCCACCCGGGGCTTGCGCCAGAACGGCGGCAGTCCTCGGTGCTCGCCGCCGTCGGGCGCCCAGAACGCCGTCGCGGCCACGCACGGCACCCGCCACGCCACGCGGACGACGGCGGGCCGGTCAGGCGTGATCCGCAGCTCGTGGACGCCGTCGGCGTCCTCGGCGACGGTCCAGGCGAGCTCGGCCGCGGCCGTCGCCGTCAGCTCCGTCCCGCCTACGCTGATGCGCACCTCGCGGGTCTCCGAGGGGGCGCGGTCGTGCGGCTGCCAGATCCCGGTCGCCGCGGTCATCAGCGCTCCTGGAGGGTGAAGAAGGTCTGGATGGCGACCGAGGCCGCGCCGCGCGCCCACTGCTCGAACGGCCGGGGGCGCAGGAAGATCCGGCAGTCGGCCGCCGCCCCGAACGCCTGGCTCGCGAACGACCGGCTGATCTGCTCCTCGAACAGGTCGTAGGCCGCCAGCCCCTGCACGTCGCCGGTCACGATGATGCGCTCGGGCCCGATCAGGTTCGCCATGGCCGCCATGGCCAGCCCGATCGCGTGCCCGGCCCTGGCGAACACCTCGCGCGCCGCCAGGTCGCCCGCGTGGGCGGCGTCGATGGCCGCGTCGATGGTCAGCTCCGCGTTGCCGAGGGCCTCGCGGACCGCGGTAACGATGGGCGCGGTCCCGGCGATCGCCTCGACGCAGCCGCGCCCTCCGCAGTGGCACTCGGGCGCCTCGCCGCCGACCGGGATGTGCCCGATCTCCCCGGCGACGCCGTGCGAACCGGCGACGATCCGGTCGTTCACCACCAGCCCGCAGCCGATCCCCACCCCCACCGTGACCAGGGCGAACGACGACGCGCCGATGCCCTCGCCGAACCACTGCTCGGCCACGGTGAGGGACTTGACGTCGTTCTCGACCGTGACCCGCAGGCCCGTCGCCGCGGCGGCCAACTCGGCCAGCGGCACCTGCCGCCAGCCGAGGAAGGGGGAGTAGCGCACCATGCCGTGCGCCTTGTCGACGTCACCCGACACCGCCAGGCCCAGCGCGTGACACCGCCGCCGGTAGGCCGGGTCGGCGGCGAGCAGCTCGGCCACGAGGTCGGCCAGCGTCGCCACCACACCCTCGGGCGAGATCGCCGTCAGCGGGCGACGCGCGCCGACGAGCACCTGGGCGCGCAGGTCGGTGACGACGCCGATGAGCTCGTCGTCGGTGATCTTCACGCCGGTGAAGAACTCCCGGTCCGGCTTGATGGCCAGCGGGCTGGCCGGGCGGCCCGCGCCGGGGCCCGGCCGGTCGGTGGCCTCCAGCTCTTCCAGATAGCCCGCCTCGATGAACGGGCGGGCCGCCTTGGTGACGGCGGCGGACGACAGCCCCGTCCGCCTGGCGATCTCCACCCGGGAGACCGGCCCCTGCGTCAGGACCATGGTGAACACGGTGGCCGCCGCGGGAGTGGTGAGCGGTGCGGGCATGATGGGCATCGTAACACTAATTAACTTCGTTAAGAATTGATTCCAGGGGCACGTCGATCTAGGCTCCGGACATGCCTTCGGTGACCTTCGACGCCGCCAGCCGTACGTACCTGCTGCGTACCTCCACCACCAGCTACGTCTTCGGCCTCGACGCCGAGGATACGCCCGTCCACCTGCACTGGGGGCCCGTTCTGACCGAGGAGCAGGCCGCCTCCCTGCCCCGGCCGGCGGCGCCCCCCGCGAGCAGCTTCGACGGCGCGGGAGCGGCCGAGGAGCTCGGCACCGAAGCGGGCGCCCGCTTCGGCACCCCTTCACTGCAGATCGCCTTCCCCGACGGGGCCCGGGGCGTCGACTGGCGCCATCTCGGTCACACGGTCGACGGGGGACACCTGACGGTCCGCTTCCGGGACGCCGTCCAGCCGTTCGAGGTGGACCTGCACTACCGGGTGCGCGGTGACGTCCTGGAACGGTGGATCGGGCTGCGGTCCGAGGTGCCCGTGACGATCCTGCGGTGCGACTCGGCCGCATGGAGCGTTCCGTTGCTGTCCGGCTACCGGCTCAGCCACGCCACCGGCGGCTGGAGCGCCGAGCATCAGCTGCGCCGTACCGACCTCACCGTGGGCGAGACGACGCTGACCAGCAGACGCGGGGTGACCAGTCATCACGCGAACCCCTGGCTCACCGTCGACGGCGGCGAGGCCGGCGAGCGTCACGGCGAGGTGTGGAGCTGTGCGCTGGCCTGGAGCGGTAGCTGGCGCATCACGGTCACGCGCACCCCCTCGGGGAGCGCGGGGTGGACGGGCGGGTTCGGCCACGAGGGCCTCACCTGGCGGCTGGAACCGGGGGAGGAGTGGGTCACGCCGGTGTTCGCCGGCGTCTACGCCCCTGACGGGTTCGGCGGGGCCAGCCGCCGCTGGCACGATCACGTCACCCAGAACGTGCTGCCCAAGCCGGACGAGCTGCGCCCGGTCGTCTACAACGCCTGGGAGGCCGTCGGGTTCGACGTGGCCGAGTCGAACCAGAAGGAGCTCGCCGCGCTCGCGGCCCGCGCCGGCGTGGAGCTGTTCGTCATGGACGACGCCTGGTTCGGCGGGCGCACCGGCGACAGTGCCGGGCTCGGCGACTGGTGGCCGAACCCGGACCGCTTCCCCAACGGGCTGGCTCCGCTCATCGACGAGGTACACGGCCTGGGCATGCGCTTCGGCCTGTGGGTCGAACCCGAGATGGTCAACCCCGACAGCGACCTCTACCGCGCGCACCCCGACTGGGTGCTGCACATGCCCGGCCGCCCGCGCACGCTGCTGCGCAACCAGCTCGTCCTCAACTTCGCCCGGCCCGACGTCGCGGACTGGGCGCACAAGTGGCTCCACCGGCTGGTCGGCGAGCACGGCGTCGACTTCCTGAAGTGGGACTTCAACCGGGCCTTCACCGAGGCGGGCCGGCCCGGCGCCGCCGACCAGGACCGGCTCTGGATCGACCACGTCAGAGCCGTCTACTCGATCATGGACCGGCTCCGCGCCGACCATCCGCACCTGCGCATCGAGGCGTGCGCGGGTGGCGGCGGCCGTACCGACCTGGGCATCCTCGCCCGTACCGACCAGGTGTGGACCTCCGACAACACCGACGCCCACGACCGCATCGCCATCCAGCGCGGCTTCAGCCAGATCTACCCCGCCCGCGTGATGGCCGCCTGGGTCACCGACAGCCCGAACCCGCTCACCCACCGGGTCACCCCGCTGAGCTTCCGCTTCCACGTCGCGATGGCCGGCGCGCTCGGCCTCGGCGGCGACCTGCTGAAGTGGACCCCCGCCGAGCTGGCCGAGGCCGCCGCGCTGGTCGGCCGCTACAAGGAGATCAGACCCGTCGTCCAGCTCGGGCGGCAGGACAGGCTCGAGTACGGCGTGCAGTACACCCACGGCGACCGGGTGGTCGTCCTCGCCTGGCGGGGGCCCGTCGCGCACGGAACGCCGCTCGTGCCGCTCCGCCTGGCCGGGCTCGACCCGCTCGGCCGCTACCGCGACGAGGACACCGGGGCATTGCACCACGGGGCCCTGCTCATGTCGCCGGGCCTGCTGCCGGACCTGCCCGCGGGTGACTACGCCAGCACGCTGATCCGCCTGCGGGCGCTCGCTCCTGGTTCAGCCGATTGATCCGCTTGCGCGCTCGGTCCTGGTTCAGCCGATCGATGACAGGCCGCGCAGGGTGAGCTGGGCGGCGCGGATGGCCGCCTCCTCCGCCTGCTCCAGCGACCCGCCACGGTTGATGCTGGCGATGACCGCGAGCTTGGTGGCGCCGATCAGCGCGCCCACGGCCGCCGCCGCGTCCACGTGGTCGAGCTCGTCGGGGAAGGCGTCCTCCAGCGCCCGCGCCAGCCGGAGCTGGCTGTCGAACAGCAGGTGCAGCGCCCGCGCCTGCAACGAGGGGACGGTCATGATCAGCCGCATCCGCAGCGGCACCTGCTCCACCGAGAAGGCGTCTTCGTTGTCGGTGGTCCAGTCCACGCTCGCTCGGATCAGCCGCAGCAGCAGGTCCGCCAGGTGCTCGCCGGGCATCCTGGACGAGATCAGCTCCATGGCCAGCGCCATGCGCGACTCGCCGTCGAAGAACAGCACGTCCTCCTTGCTGGCGAAGTAGCTGAAGAACGTCCGCGTCGACACCTCGGCCTCGGCCGCGATCTCGGCCAGCGTGGTCTCCTCGAAGCCCTTCTCGTCGAACAGCCGGAGCGCGGCCTCGATCAGCGCCCGGCGCGTGCGCTGTTTCTTACGCTCCCGCAGTCCCACCATGTCGCGAACTTTACCGTCAATCTCCATTTGTTGCACCCATTGAAATTTTGCAACGGATGAGGTTTTCTGGAGAGGTTGACGACGAGAAAGGGAACCGCAGCATGTCTGATCTGACCCTCACCACCACCCGCCAACGCCCCTTCGATCCGCCCGACGAAATCGCCGAGCTACGGCCAAAAGCGGCGATCCACCGCATGACCTACGCCGACGGGCACCTCGGGTGGCTCGTGACCGGCTACTCCGCCGCGCGCGCCGTGCTCGCCGACGCGCGCTTCAGCAACCGCCCCGAGCGCATGCACGCGCCGATCCCGGCCCGGATGGAGCTCGCGAGGGAGGGGGGCTTCCGCGTTCCGCCCGGGTTCTTCCTGCGGATGGACGCGCCCGAGCACACCCGCTACCGCAAGCTCCTCACCGGCCAGTTCACCGTGCGCCGGATGAAGGAGCTGGAGCCGAGGATCGCCGAGATCACCGAGGCCTGTCTGGACGCCATGGAGGCCGCGGGCAAGCCGGTGGACCTGGTGCAGGAGTTCGCGCTGCCCATCCCGTCGCTGGTGATCTGCGAGCTGCTCGGAGTGCCGTACGAGGATCGGGCGCAGTTCCAGGAAGACACCAAGGTGCTCGTCAACCTGGAGGTCAAGGCCGAGGACGCCATCGGCGCGATGACCCGCATCTCCGCCTACCTCTACGGGCTGATCCAGCGCAAGCGCGCCAAGCCGACGGATGACCTGCTCAGCGGCCTGGTCGAGAGCGGCGAGCTGAACGACGAGGAGCTTACGGGCGTCGCGTTCCTGCTGCTGGTGGCCGGGCACGAGACCACAGCCAACATGCTCGGCCTCGGCACCTACGCGCTGCTCACCAACCCCGCCCAGCTCGCCGTGATGCGCGACGACCCGTCCGCGGTCGAGAACGGCGTCGAGGAACTGCTGCGCTACCTCACGATCATCCACCTCGGGCCGCTCAGGAGCGCACTGGCCGACGTCGAGATCGAGGGCCAGGTCATCAAGGCCGGCGAATCGGTCATGCTCCACCTGCCGGTGATCAACCGCGACCCGTCCCGCTTCCCGGACGGCGAACACCTCGACCTCACCAGGCCCGCCACCGGTCACCTCACGTTCGGCCACGGCATCCACCAGTGCCTCGGCCAGCAACTGGCCCGGGCCGAGATGCGCATCGGCTACCCCGCGCTCCTGCGGCGCTTCCCCGGCCTACGCTTGGCCGTATCACCGGAGGAGGTGCCGATGCGCTCGGACATGAGCATCTATGGAGTGCACCGCCTCCCTGTCACCTGGTAGGTCAATGATGGAGATCAAGGCAGACACGACGGTGTGCATCGGTGCGGGCATGTGCGCGCTGACGGTGCCGGCGATATTCGACCAGAGCGAGGACGAGGGGACGGTGGTGGTCCTTGACTCCACCCCACCGGCCGAGCTGGAAGACGCCGTCCGCCGCGCCGTGACGTTGTGCCCGTCCGGGGCCATCTCGGTGGTCTGAGACACCATTCCGTACGTTTTTCACGTTTTATCGTGATTTGCCGGTTATTACCGCGCCGACGGCGGTTCTCTTTTGCCTTACGTTCTGGCCAGACCGCATTGTCTTACGGCCTGGCCGGACCGGAGCACTCCGCCGTCGACGCGGCTCCCTGCGCCTCGCACCACACCCCACGGCCTCTGGCACCACGGCACACGCCCCAAGGCCCTCACGCCATAGCCGCCTCGGCTCTTGGCTCCAGAGTCCACGCCCTCGGCCCCTGCGGCCCTTTGGTCGCGCGCCCCGAGCCCGCTTGCTCCACGGCCCTCTGCTCCTCAGCTCTTGCGGCCCCTCGGCCGCGCGCCCCGAGCCCGGCTGCCCCCACGGCCCTCGGTCCCACGCTGAGCTGCCACGCTCCACGGGCGCTCAGGTCGGCCGTCGTAGCGTCAACGGTCACTGCGGCCCTCCATACCGGTCACTCGTGGGCAGCGGCAATCTGGCCACGGTGCCCTGCCGCAAGCTCGCGACCCCGCTACGTCCTGCGCGGGACCTGGCGCCTTCGACCACTCGCCCTGCCTCTGCTCACCTGCATGCTTCACGGACCCGACACCTGGCCCTCGGCGCCCCCCTCGCAACACGGCCCCACCCGGCGCGCCCCTCTCAGGACGGCGCCCCTCTCAGGGCGGATCCGCACGTCGAAGGGCGTATGCTCTTTCGCCCCCCATGTTGATCGAATCTGTGTTCGTAGAACAGGTTGACACCGAGCGTGATCGAAATTATGTTCGACCTAGTGGCGTGAGGCTCGCGGCTCACGTCGTAGGACCTGGTCGCGGGCCGTTCGCTTCCCCCAAGCGAGACCCGCGATCAGGCTCCAGGGCGAAGGGCGTGTCCTTGTCGTCGGCGGAGACGAGTGGGCGCGTCCTGGCTGGACGGGGAGTGGGGAAGCTCCTCGTCCAGCCAGCCCGGCGGAATTGTCGGTGGAGTCTGCGAACGTTGGCTCCACCGGCGGAGACGTCGGGAGCCGCCATGACTCCAAGGAGGCGCGCAAGATGGCACAACGGCTCGGCGATACGCAGGGGCCCCGGCTGTCGCCCGCGGTTCGGGCACACCTGACGGATTCACGTTCCTGCCTGGCGGAGGCGGCGACCGCTCGCACCCCGGCATCCCGATATGTGGCAGCACATCTGGCAGCTCTGCGAGCGGCGGCGGCGATCCTGGCCGCCCGCCCCCGCCCCATGGAAGGCCGCAGGCGCCGCCTGCGCAGCGCCTGGGAGCTGCTCCCAGAGGCGGAGCCCAGGCTCGCGGAGTGGGCCGCCTACTTCTCGGTGAGCGCCGCCAAGCGCGCCGCCGCCGAGGCCGGCATGGTCCGTGGCGTCAGCGCAGCCGACGCGGACGAGCTCCTGGCCGAGGCGGACACCTTCGTCGCCGTGGTACAGGACATCTTGGGCGTCCCCGCCCAACCCCAACTCCCGGTCGAGGTCCCCCTGGCCGGCTGACCACACCGCTCGCGCCGCCGACATCAGCGGCGAGTGGGCAGCCGGACAACCCCAACACGAGCGAACACGCCGACGCAGGCGAGGGACCCTCGACCAAGTACGACCACGCCAAACCGGCAACGGCGGAGCGAGATGTTCCAAGCGTGCGCGAACACGCCGATGCACGCGAGGCCCCACGTCCCGAATATGGGTGACCACGCCAGACCGGTGGAGGCAAGCGGGACGCCGCAAGTACGCGCGGATAGTGCCAGCGCAGGTGAGGCCGAACGTCCCGCAGATGGGTGGCCACACCGGTCCGATGGAGGCGGGGCGGGCGTCTCGAGTGTGCGGAACGCGCCGACGCGGGCCGGACCGAATCCTGGACGCTGTGACCATGCTGGCCCTTGGAGCGGGGATGCGCTAGATGCGACCACGCGGCGGCGAAGGCGAGCCCGTGTCCCGCTTTCGTCGCCGCGCTGAGCTGCTCGTCCTAAGCGTCCCGATCCGACCTACAGGTCCCGACTCGCGCGCGTGCGAATCCCCACTTGATCAACACACGATGTCCCGACGGGTCTGCCCGCATGTCCTCGGTGGCGCGGCAGGAGGTCGTTCACATCGGATCGCACAGCGGTACGGTGCTGTAGTCCTCGCCGGCTACTGGGCGGATGTCTTGCCACCGCACCCAGTGGGCCTGGCCCATGTGCTCGCTGCCGTCATCGGTGTTCACCGTGTGCGGGGGCCAGAGCAGGAAGCCCCACCGTTCTCCTTCCGCATCGCCCCACGCCAGCAGATATCGCGCCTCACCGTTGCCGGTGGCCGGGAACATCGTCGCGGCATGTTCGACGATCGGCGGTCGCCACAGTCCTGGTAGGCCTTTCGTGTCGAGATGCATTGGTCCATTATACGAACTGGAGTTCGATATCGCCAGGCGGAGATCGCTTTCCCTCTCCCGATCTGGGGCTCCGTTGCCATCGAAGGCTGATCATTGTCACGGAAATCTGCTGACGGCTAGGTTCGTGCCATCGAAGTCGGAGTGCTGGGCGCTTGGCGCCGGACGATGGTCTTCTGTGGGGGTTCTGTGAAGCGAGTCCATGTGATCGCCATCGTCGTGGCAACGTTCATCGTTCTGGGGCTGGCCGGACTCGTCATCGTCATGACGGGCAGAGTGCTCACAGCGATGACCGGAGCTCCCCGGCCCGAATCGCCGCCGGCGTCCTTCGAACTGCGGCCCGTGCTTGAGGAGTCCTCCGTTCCCTGTGCCCCGGGAACGGTGGCCGCTCTCGGCGGCTCCTCCTGTTACAAGCTCGGCCAAGGGATGGCAGACATCAGAGCTGAGAAGGCAACAGCCGCCATGTCCTATGGGACGACCTGGACAGTCCAGGTCACGCTCAACGAGACCGACGGTCCCACGTTCTCCGACCTGACATCAAGGCTCTACCAACTGCCTGCTCCGCGGAACAAACTCGCGGTCGTCGTCGACGGCAAAGTGATCACCGCACCGACGATCACACAGCAGATCCCTGGACGGGTGTTGGAGATCAGCGGTGCCCTCACCCAGCAGACAGCCACCGACCTGGCCAGACGGCTCGTGGCCGCGCCCAACTGACCTACCTGGCTGCGCCTGCGCGGTGAACTTGCGCGGCCGGCCCTGCGAGGGTGAATGCGCGCGTGGGATCTGAGAGGCGCGCGAGTGGACCTGCGACCGGATGTGCGCGGTGTCGTCTCCGCCAACCGGTTGTACGGCCTCGACCCCAAGCACCGGCGGCGTCTCCCCGGGCCCCGAGTGCGAAGCCCGTGGACGTACACCTCGAAGCGAAGGCGGATTCCGCCTGCGGCGGTTGGCGAGGGAAGCTCGTTGACGAGGGCCCGTGTACTGGGTGGGCGTCGTAAACGGCGGCTCGTCCTGTGCGGTCAGAGGCCGACTTGCTGGAGGCCCTCACAGTGGTCGGCGGGTTCCCATGCTTGCCGGGGCAGAGCGCGGGGGTTCCTCGCGGCGCCGTACGATGCGTCGCTCATGCTGCCGTACGTCGCTCATGCTGCCCGTACGCCCCTCGTCCTGACGTACGCCCCTCGTGCTGTCGTACGAAAGAGGGCATGAAGGCGGGGCGCGCCGATCACATGGCGCGCCCCGAAAACAGGAGTGGTCAGAAGGACTCGACGGCTCGGCGGGCCTCCGCGTCGAGGACACCCCAGCTGATGAGCTCCTCCGTCAGCTCGCTGGGCGACTTGTCGTAGATCACGGCCAGGGAGCGCAGGTCTTCCTGGCGGATCGACAGGACCTTCCCGTTGTAGTCACCACGCTGGCTCTGGATGGTGGCCGCGTAACGGGCGAGTGCCCCGGCCTTCTCCTTCGGCAGCGTCGCAAGGCGCTCCAGGTCGATCACAAGCTTGGGTGTCGGGCCGAGCGGGCTGGGCGCGGCACCGCCGGGCAGCAGCTCGGAGACGGGCACCCCGTAGAAGTCGGCAAGCTCGGCAAGCTTCTGAACCGTTACAGCGCGGTCGCCACGCTCGTACGAACCTACGACCACGGCTTTCCACCTGCCACGCGACTTCTCTTCGACTCCATGCAGGGAAAGCCCCTGCTGGGTGCGGATGGCGCGGAGTCGTGCACCCAGCGACTTTGCGTACTCAGACGGCATCGTGTGGCCCCCCGGCTCTCGTATGTAGCGCTCTCATAGATTGTGCTCCCTTGCGGCGAATGCCCCGGCCACCGGGGGGTGTGGTGCCTGGCTCGGCACCATCGGTAGCCATGGCTCTGGGTTTACCCCATAACGCCGCGCAGTGTGGTTACGCACAGTGACGGTAAAGGGGTGGACGCCTAAGGTCAAGCTGATTGGAAAAAAGATGCCGAATCCGATCCGGGATGGAACGACTTAATCGCCCCTCTTGTCCCACTGGCAACAATACTTCGTCACTGTTTGCCCCGGTGACATACATGGTGAAATCACCCCGAATCCCCTGTCAGTGATCGCGTAGAGGCCGAGGTGAGGGGTGGTGAGAGGGGGCTGAGGAGGGTCGGCGGCGAGCGGCCGAGAGGGCGCGGCAGGGCGGGAAAAGCGCCATCCCGGCCGGGCGGGCACGCGACGATGGACGCCGGACGGACCCGATGAACCCCGGCAGCCGTCGCCCCGGCGGACGGCGGGGCGACGGGCGGCGAAGCGCGTGGTGCCGCGGTCAGGCTTGACGGGTTAGGATCATGACCGGGCATGTGGCAGCACGCACGATCTTGAGCGACGTGTCCCCCAGGAACACCCGCCGCAACGGCCCCGCGTTGCTGGAGGCGCAGATGAGCAGTTCGCCCGGCAGCCATGACGTCTGCCCCATGGCCTCTGCCACGTCGCGGCCCTCCAGGATCTCGAACTCCGCCCGGATGTGCGGCCGCTGCCCGCTGGCCGCCTCGGTGAGGTCGGCCGCCACCTGGTCGCGGAGCCGTGTCAGCATGTCCTCCTCGACCTTGGCGCGGCGGGCGCCGCGGATCACCAGCGTGACCAGCCGCAGGGGCACGTCCAGGGTGACCGCCGTCTGGGCGGCGTCCCGGACGGCGGCGTCGGCGCAGGGACCCCGGCGGTAGGCGACGGTGATCCGCTCGAAGGCCGAGGTCGGCGCGTCCGCGTAGCCGCGCGGGGCCAGCAGGACCGGTACCGACGAGGAGTGCAGCAACTGGTCGGCGGTGCTGCCGACCGAGATGCGGCCCTTGCCGCCACGCGGCGCGGAGCCGATCACGACGACGTCGGCCGCGCGCCGGCGGGCCAGCTCCACCAGCCCGCGCCCGCTGCCCTTGTGGGCGTGGACGACGTAGTCGGCCTCGTCGCCGGTGAGCGACCGCGCCTGCTGGAGCGTGGCGTCCGCCTGCTCCTTCAGGTAGTTGCGCCACTCGCTCAGGTCGGCACGGGCGGGCCCCGGCGTGGTCCACACGGGCGGCTGCACGGTCGCCACCAGCAGGCGCGCCTTGGCCTGCCTGGCGAGGAGCACGGCCAGTGCCAGGCCGTCACGCCCCCTGGGCCCGGGGATGAAACCGACCAGTACGCTTTCGAACTTCATCTGGGCACCTCGGTGTTCAACCGCGAGTGGCTGTAGCCGTACAGGAAGTAACAGATCAGGCCCACCAGCATCCAGAGGCCGAACGCCAGCCAGGTGACGCCGGCGAGACCGGCCATCACGATGACGCAGAAGATCGTGCCGAGCACCGGAGTGGCGGGGAAGAACGGCGTGCGGAAGCTGCGCGGCAGGTTGGGGCTGCGGTAGCGGAGCACGAGCACACCGATGTTGACGATGGCGAACGCGAACAGCGTCCCGATGCTCGTGGCCTCGGCGAGCTGGCCCAGCGGCACCAGCCCGGCCAGCACCGAGATGAACGCCGCCACGATGAGGGTGTTGGCGATCGGGACCTGGCGGCGCGGGTTCACCTTCTGGAAGATGTGCGGGATGAGCCCGTCGCGGGACATCGCGAACAGGATGCGGGTCTGGCCGTAGATGACGGTCAGGACGACGCTGGCGATCGCGATGACCGCGCCGAAGGAGACGATCAGGCCCGGCCAGGTGGCACCGGTGGCGAGGTTCACGATGTAGGAGAGGCTGGCTTCGGTGCGCTCGGGGTCGAAGTCGGTCCACGGCATGGCGCCGATCGCGGCCACGGCCACCAGGACGTAGACGATCGTGACGATGGCCAGGGACAGGATGATGGCCAGCGGCAGGTCGCGCTTGGGGTTCTTGGCCTCCTCGCCGGCGGTGGAGGCCGCGTCGAAGCCGATGTAGGAGAAGAACACCTGTGAGGCGGCGGCCGTGATGCCCGCGACCCCCATGGGCGCGAACGGCGAGAAGTTCCCGGCCCTGAACGCGGTGAACGCCACCACGCAGAAGAAGATCAGCACGGCGATCTTGATGAGCACGAACACGGCGTTGGCCGTGGCGCTCTCCGAGGCCCCGCGCAGCAGCAGCCAGGTGGCCAGCAGCACGATGAGGATCGCGGTGACGTTGACCACGCCGCCGTCCTGGCCGGGGGAGCGGGTGATCGCATCGGGCAGCGACCAGCCGAACAGGCCGTGCAGGAAGGAGTTGAGGTATTCGCCCCAGCCGACGGACACCGCCGCGACCGACACCGCGTACTCGAGCATGAGGCACCAGCCGCAGATCCAGGCGACGAGCTCGCCCAGGGTCGCGTACGCGTAGGAATAGGACGAACCGGACACCGGGATCGAGCCGGCCAGCTCCGCGTAGGACAGCGCGGAGAACAGCGCCGTGATCGCCGCCAGCACGAAGGCCAGCACGACGGCGGGACCGGCCTTCGGCACGGCCTGGCCGAGGATGACGAAGATGCCGGTGCCGAGCGTGGCGCCGACGCTGAACAGCGTGAGCTGCCACAGCGACATCGTGCGGCGCAGCTCACCGCCCTCGCCGTGGCCGCCTTCGGCCACGATCTGTTCAGTGGGCTTGGTACGGAAGAGCCGTTGGGCGAGTGCCACTCGAGACCTCCTTGAGCCCTAAAGCGTGCTGGTGAGCGGCCAATGGGCGTTCGGCGTGACGATCGTGCCCGCGGAGCCGTCCAGGATCTGCTCCGCCTGCCCGAGCTCGCCGATGGCCGCCATGTCGCCGGTGGTCTCCACGAAACGGCAGACCGCTTCCACTTTCGGCCCCATGGAGCCCGCTGGGAAGTCGATGGCGCGTAGTTCGTGCGGGGTGGTGTTCGCGATCTCGCTCTGCCGCGCGGTGCCGAAGTCCTTCAGCACGCGCGGCACGTCGGTGAGGATGAGGAACGCGTCGCATTCGAGCGCCTCGGCCAGCATCGACGCCGTGGAGTCCTTGTCGATGACCGCCTCCACGCCGGACAGGCGGCCGTGCTCGTCGCGGATGACCGGAATGCCGCCGCCGCCCGCGCAGATCACCACGACCCCCTCGCGGACCATCTTGCTGATCAGCCGGGTCTCCACCACGCGCTGCGGGGTGGGGGAGGGGACGACGCGCCGCCAGTAGCGGCCGTCGGCCGCGACCGTCCAGCCGTACTCCTTGACCAGCTTGGCGGCCTCGTCCTGCTCGTAGACGGGGCCGACGAACTTGGTCGGCTTCTCGAAGGCCGGATCGACCGCCGACACGAGCGTCTGGGTCACCATGGCCAGCACCTGACGGCCGGGCAGCGCGTTCTGCAGGGCCTGCAGCATCCAGTAGCCGATCATGCCCTGGGTCTCGGCGCCGAGCGTGTCGAACGGGTAGGGCTTGGTCAGGCGGGGGTCGTTGGCGCTCTCCAGCGCCAGCAGGCCCACCTGCGGCCCGTTCCCGTGGGTGATGATCAGCTCGTGCTTCTCCGCGAGCTTGGCCAGCGTCTTGGCCGCGTTGGCGACGTTGGCGATCTGCGGCTCGGCGTCGGCCTTCTGGCTGCGCCGGAGAACCGCGTTGCCTCCCAGAGCGACGATGACCCTCATGTGTCAGATGCCGTCCCGCTCTAGCGGGCAGCTCATGCAGCGCGGGCCGCCGCGGCCCCGGCCGAGCTCGCTGCCCCGGATCGTGATGACCTCGATGCCGTTGTCGCGCAGGAAGTTGTTGGTCGTGGTGTTGCGCTCGTAGGCGATGACCACGCCCGGCTCGATGGCGAGGGCGTTGCAGCCGTCGTCCCACTGCTCCCGCTCGGCCGCGTAGACGTCCTGCAGCGGAGTGAGGACCTTGATGTCGTCCAGCTCCAGGGCCCGCGCGATGGCGCGGTGCATGTCCTGCGGCGGGTGGTCGGTGACCTTGAGCTCCTTCTCGGTGTCACCCGGCTCGATCGTGTACGAGGCCAGCATGCCGAGCCCCGCGTACTTGGTGAACACGCCCACGTCCACCATCGTCATCACGGTGTCCAGGTGCATGAACGCGCGGGCCTTCGGCACGTTCAGGGCGATGATCTTCCGCGCGGAGCCGGCCTGGAACAGCCGCTGCGCGAGCATCTCGATGGCCTGCGGCTGGGTGCGCTCGCTCATCCCGATCAGCACCACACCGCGCCCGAGGACCAGCACGTCGCCGCCCTCCAGCGTGGCCGGGGCGACCGACTGGCCGGGCAGCCACACGTGGTAGCCGCCCTTCTGCGGCCGGCCGAACCCGTCGGCGAAGGTCGGGTGGAACTCGTAGATGGCCTCCATGTTCACCGTCTCGCGCATCCGCGCTTTCTTCTTCATCGCGTTGATCGAGACGCCGTCGTACACCCAGCAGGAGGTGTCGCGGGTGAACAGGTGGTTCGGCAGGGGCGGCAGGATGAAGTCGTCGTCGCCGGCCGCGTGGTACGACATCGACTTCGGGTCGCAGCCGGCCTCGACCATCTCGCGCTTGGTGATGCCGCCGGTCAGGTAGAGCTGCAGGGTCTTGGAGTCCATGGCGTCGAGCGTGTTGCGGATGTCGTCGACGGCCAGCGGGCCCATGAAGCGCTCGTCGAGGATCCCGTCGAGGATGTGCTTGCGCGCCTCGGGGATCTCGATCGTCTCCTGGAGCAGGTCCGCGAGCATGTGGACCTTGACGCCGCGCTCCCGCAGCACCTGCTGGAACTCCTCGTGTTCCTCCATCGCGCGCTGCACCCACAGCACGTCGTCGAAGAGGAACGCGTCCTTGTTGGTCGGAGTGAGCCGCTTGAGCGCCAGGTCCGGCTTGTGCAGCAGCACCTGGTAGAGCTTGCCCACCTCGGAGTCGACATGGAAGGTCATTGTCTCTGTATCCCCTCGAAGCAGGCGGACGTCAACGCGCCGGCACCGCCCGCGATGCCGATGACGTGCCCCGCGCGGGCGGTGCCAACACGGAAAAGGCCGGGAAATTACCGAATCGCGGGGCGCCACGGGCAGTGGCCCGCCCAAGTTCTGGCTGGTAGCCCCTGGTACTGTGTGTCCCGACCAACACCCTTTTAAGACCCGTCCCGTGAGGCGGGAAAGGTGGTGAGCTCTGCCGTGTCTGACTTCCTGTCCGACCAGACGCCCCATTCGAGGGCCGTCCTGGAGGGCCCGGACATCCATCGGGCGCTGACCCGCATCGCGCACGAGATCCTCGAACGAACCAAGGGCGCCGACGGCGTCGTCCTCCTCGGCATCCCGACCCGCGGCGCCACTCTGGCCCGCCGGCTGGGTGACCGCATCGAGCGCTTCGAAGGCGTCAAGATCCCCGTCGGCTCGATCGACATCACCATGTACCGCGACGACCTCCGGCTCAAGCCCGCCAGGCCGCTCGGTCACACCGAGCTGCCGCCCGACGGCATCGACGGCAGGATCGTCGTCCTGGTCGACGATGTCCTCTACTCCGGCCGCACCGTCCGCGCCGCGCTCGACGCGCTCAACGACCTCGGCCGCCCGACCGCCGTGCAACTGGCCACGCTGGTCGATCGCGGTCACCGCGAGCTGCCCATCCGCGCCGACTACGTCGGCAAGAACCTGCCGACCGCCAAGAGCGAGAAGGTGAAGGTCTACCTGCAGGAGACCGACGGGCGTGACGCCGTGCTCCTCATGAAGGAGGACGCCAAGTGAACCGCCACCTCATCTCCGCGGGCGACCTCAGCAGGGACGACGCCCTGCTCATCCTGGACACGGCCGAGGAGCTGGCGAGGGTCTCGGAACGTTCCATCAAGAAGCTGCCGACGCTGCGCGGCCGTACGGTGGTCAACCTGTTCTTCGAGGACTCCACCCGGACCCGCATCTCGTTCGAGGCGGCGGCCAAGCGGCTGTCGGCCGACGTGATCAACTTCTCCGCCAAGGGCTCCAGCGTCTCCAAGGGCGAGTCGCTGAAGGACACCGCGCTGACGCTGGAGGCGATGGGCGCCGACGCGGTCGTCATCCGCCACGGCGCCTCCGGCGCGCCGCACCGCCTGGCCAACTGGGTGCACGGCAGCGTCGTCAACGCCGGAGACGGCACCCACGAGCACCCCACGCAGGCGCTGCTCGACGCCTTCTCGATGCGCCGCCGCCTGGGCGGCCTCGAGGGCCGCAGGGTCACGATCGTCGGCGACGTGCTGCACAGCAGGGTCGCCCGCTCCAACGTGCTGCTGCTGGCCACGCTCGGCGCCGACGTCACGCTGGTGGCGCCGCCCACGCTGCTGCCGGTCGCGGTCGACACCTGGCCGTGCGCGGTCTCCTACGACCTCGACGCGGTGCTGCCCAAGTCCGACGTGGTGATGATGCTGCGGGTGCAGAAGGAGCGGATGAACGCCGCCTACTTCCCGAGCGAGCGCGAATACTCCCGCCGCTACGGCCTCGACCGGGACCGCTTCGCCAAGATGCCCGACGAGGCCATCGTGATGCACCCCGGGCCGATGAACCGGGGCATGGAGATCGCCGCCGAAGTGGCCGACTCGCCGCGCTCGACCATCGTCGAGCAGGTCGCCAACGGTGTGACCATCCGCATGGCCGTCCTGTACCTGCTCCTCGGGGGAGAGACCGCATGATCGTTCGCAACGTCAGGATCCTCGGCGGGGAGCCCGTCGACCTCCGGATCGAGGACGGGGTGATCGCCGAGATCGGGCCCGAGCTCGCCGGTGAGCCGGGGATCGACGGCGGCGGCGCGATCGTGCTGCCCGGCCTCGTCGACCTGCACACCCACCTGCGCGAGCCCGGCCGCGAAGACGCCGAGACCGTGCAGACCGGCACCCAGTCGGCCGCCCGCGGCGGCTACACCGCCGTGCACGCCATGGCCAACACCTCGCCAGTCGCCGACACCGCCGGAGTGGTCGAGCAGGTCTGGCGGCTCGGCCGCGAGTTCGCCCACTGCGACGTCCAGCCGGTCGGCGCGGTCACCGTCGGACTGGAAGGCCGGCAACTGGCCGAGCTCGGCGCGATGGCCGACTCCGCCGCCCGGGTCCGCGTCTTCTCCGACGACGGCAGGTGCGTCGACGACGCCGTGCTGATGCGCCGCGCCCTGGAGTACGTCAAGGCGTTCGACGGCGTGATCGCCCAGCACGCCCAGGAGCCCAGACTGACCGGCGGCGCGCAGATGAACGAGGGCGTCGTCTCCGGCCGGCTCGGCCTGACCGGCTGGCCGGCCGTCGCCGAGGAGGCGATCATCGCCCGCGACTGCCTGCTGGCCGCGCACGTCGGCTCCCGGCTGCACGTCTGCCACGTCTCCACGGCCGGCTCGGTGGAGATCCTGCGCTGGGCCAAGTCCAAGGGCTGGAACATCACCGCCGAGGTCACCCCGCACCACCTGCTGCTCACCGACGACCTCGTCGAGGACTCGCCGGTCGGCGCCTACAACCCCATCTACAAGGTCAACCCGCCGCTGCGCACCCGCGCCGACGTCGAGGCCCTGCGCGCGGCGCTGGCCGACGGCACGATCGACATCGTCGCCACCGACCACGCCCCCCACCCGGTCGAGGACAAGGAGACCGAGTGGTCGGCCGCGGCCATGGGCATGGTCGGCCTGGAGACCGCGCTCAGCGTGGTGCAGGAGGCCATGGTGGACACCGGGCTGCTCGACTGGGCGGGCGTCGCCGATCGCATGTCGATCGTGCCCGCGCGTATCGGCCGCCTGTCGGGGCACGGACAGCCGATCGAGGTGGGTGTGCCGGCCAACCTCACCTTGTACGACCCGTCCGTACGCACCGAGGTGGATCCGTCCGCCTTCGCGTCGAAGAGCCGCAACACGCCGTACGAGGGGATGACGCTGCCCGGCCGGGTCGTGGCGACGTTCCTGCGCGGCAAGCCGACAGTACTTGAAGGGAAGCTGGTGTGACTTCAGCGCTACTCGTTCTGGAAGACGGTCGCGTCTTCCACGGAACCCCCTATGGCGCCGAGGGCGAGACGTTCGGCGAGATGGTCTTCAACACCGGGATGACCGGCTACCAGGAGACCCTCACCGACCCGTCCTACCACCGGCAGATCGTCGCGATGACGGCCCCGCACATCGGCAACACCGGCGTCAACGACGAGGACCCCGAGTCGGGCCGCGTCTGGGTGGCCGGCTACGTCGTGCGCGAGCCGTCCCGCGTGGTCTCCAACTGGCGGGCCAACCGCTCGCTCGACGACTACCTCAAGGAGCAGGGCGTCGTCGGCATCGCGATGCCCGGCACCCGCGCGCTCACCCGCCACCTGCGCGAGCGCGGCGCCATGCGCGCCGGCATCTTCACGGCTCCCGCGGCGCCGGTCGAGGACCTGATCGAGCGCGTACGTCAGGCGCCGCGCATGGAGGGCGCCGACCTGTCCGCCGAAGTGGCCACGACCGAGCCCTACATCGTGCCCGCCATCGGCGCGAAGCGGTTCACGGTCGCGGCCGTGGACCTGGGCATCAAGGGCATGACGCCGCACCGGATGGCCGAGCGCGGCTGCGAGGTGCACGTGCTGCCGGCCGGCGCCACGTTCGAGCAGATCATGGCGGTCGAGCCGGACGGGGTGTTCCTGTCCAACGGGCCGGGCGACCCGGCCACCGTCGATGTCACGCCGCTGCGGCGGGTGCTGGAGGCCGGGGTGCCGTTCTTCGGCATCTGCTTCGGCAACCAGATCTTCGGCCGCGCCCTGGGGCTGTCCACGTACAAGCTGCGTTACGGGCACCGCGGAGTCAACCAGCCGGTGCAGGACGTACGGACCGGAAAAGTGGAGATCTCCGCGCACAACCACGGCTTCGCCGTCGAGGCGCCGCTCGGCGAGCCGTTCGACACGCCCTACGGCCGGGCCGAGGTCAGCCACGTCAACCTCAACGACCGCTGCGTGGAAGGGCTGCGCCTGCTCGACGGGCGCGCCTTCAGCGTGCAGTACCACCCGGAGGCCGCTGCCGGGCCCCACGATGCCGCCTACCTTTTCGACGAGTTCTGTGAGGTCATGAGCCGTGCCCAAGCGTGATGACATCAGGTCCGTCCTGGTGATCGGCTCGGGGCCGATCGTGATCGGGCAGGCGTGCGAGTTCGACTACTCCGGCACCCAGGCCTGCCGCGTGCTGCGCGACGAGGGGTTCCGTGTGATCCTCGTCAACAGCAACCCGGCGACGATCATGACCGACCCCGAGTTCGCCGACGCCACCTACGTCGAGCCGATCACCCCCGAGTACGTCGAGAAGATCATCGCCAAGGAGCGCCCCGACGCGCTGCTGCCGACGCTGGGCGGGCAGACCGCGCTCAACACCGCGGTCGCGCTGCACGAGTCGGGCGCGCTGGAGCGCTACGAGGTCGAGCTGATCGGCGCCGACTTCGACGCGATCCAGGCGGGCGAGAACCGCGAGCTGTTCAAGGGGATCGTCGCCAAGGTCGCCCGCGAGCACGGCCTGAACGCCGAGTCGGCCAACTCGGTCGTCTGCCACACGATGGACGAGTGCCTGGCCGCCGCGACGGAGCTGGGCTACCCGGTGGTCGTGCGGCCGTCCTTCACGATGGGCGGCGTCGGGTCCGGGTTCGCCTACGACGAGACCGCCCTGCTGCGCATCGCCGGGGCCGGGCTGGACGCCTCGCCGACCACCGAGGTGCTCCTGGAGGAGTCGATCATCGGCTGGAAGGAGTACGAGCTCGAGGTCATGCGCGACAAGCGCGACAACGTGGTCATCGTCTGCTCCATCGAGAACATCGACCCGATGGGCGTCCACACCGGCGACAGCGTCACCGTCGCCCCCGCGCTCACGCTGACCGACCGCGAGTACCAGAACATGCGTGACGTCGCCATCGCGGTCATCCGCGAGGTCGGCGTCGACACCGGCGGCTGCAACATCCAGTTCGCGGTCAACCCGGCGACCGGCCGCATGATCGTCATCGAGATGAACCCGCGCGTGTCCCGATCGAGCGCCCTGGCCTCGAAGGCCACCGGCTTCCCGATCGCGAAGATCGCCGCCAAGCTGGCCATCGGCTACACGCTCGACGAGATCCCCAACGACATCACCAAGGTGACCCCGGCGTCGTTCGAGCCCACGCTCGACTACATCGTGGTCAAGGTGCCGCGGTTCGCCTTCGAGAAGTTCAAGGGCGCCGACCAGACCCTCACCACGCACATGAAGTCCGTGGGCGAGGCGATGGCCATCGGCCGGTCCTTCCCCGAGGCGCTGCAGAAGGCGCTGCGGTCGCTGGAGAAGAAGGACTCCTCCTTCTCCTGGACCGGCTCCCCGCGGCCAAAGGCCGAGCTGCTCGACGAGTCGCGCGTCCCGCACGACGGCCGGCTGCGCACCATGCAGCAGGCCATCCGCGCCGGCGCCACGGCCGAGGAGCTCTTCGAGGCCACCAACATCGACCCCTGGTTCCTCGACCAGCTGTTCCTGCTCGACGAGGAGGCGCGGGCTGTCGGCGAGGCGACCGAGCTGACCGCCGAGGTGCTGGAGCGGGCCAAGCGCCACGGCTTCAGCGACGCGCAGCTCGGCGAGATCCGCGGCATCGACGAGGCGCGCGTACGCGACCTGCGCCACGCGCTCGGCCTGCGGCCCGTCTACAACACGGTCGACACCTGCGCCGCCGAGTTCGCCGCCAAGACCCCCTACCTCTACTCGACCTACGACGAGGAGAACGAGGTCCCGTACGGCGAGCGGGAGAAGGTCATCATCCTCGGCTCCGGACCGAACCGCATCGGCCAGGGCATCGAGTTCGACTACGCCTGCGTGCACGCCTCCTTCGAGCTGTCGCGGGCCGGGTTCGAGACCGTCATGGTCAACTGCAACCCGGAGACGGTCTCGACCGACTACGACACCTCCGACCGGCTCTACTTCGAGCCGCTCACCCTGGAGGACGTCCTGGAGGTCGTCCACGCCGAGCAGCAGACCGGCCCGGTCGCGGGCGTGATCGTGCAGCTCGGCGGGCAGACGCCGCTCGGCCTGGCGCAGGCGCTCAAGGACGCGGGCGTGCCCGTGGTCGGCACCTCGCCCGAGTCGATCCACCTGGCGGAGGAGCGCGGCGCGTTCGGCCGGGTGCTCGCGGAGGCGCAGCTGCCCGCGCCCAAGCACGGCACCGCGACGACCGTGGCCGAGGCGCTGGCCGTGGCCGAGGAGATCGGCTACCCCGTGCTCGTGCGGCCCTCGTACGTGCTCGGCGGCGCCGGCATGGCCATCGTCTACGACGACGCGACCCTGACCACCTACATGGCGGCCCAGGAGGGCGGCCATCCGGTGCTGGTCGACAAGTTCCTCGACGAGGCCATCGAGATCGACGTGGACGCCCTGTTCGACGGCGACGAGCTCTACCTGGGCGGCGTCATGGAGCACATCGAGGAGGCCGGGATCCACTCCGGCGACTCGGCGTGCGCGCTGCCGCCGATCACGCTCGGCAGCAACGACATCAAGCGCATCCGCGCCGCCACCGAGGGCATCGCCCGCGGCGTCGGGGTCCGCGGGCTGCTGAACGTCCAGTACGCCATGTCGGCCGGCGTCCTGTACGTCCTGGAGGCCAACCCGCGCGCCAGCCGTACCGTGCCGTTCGTCTCCAAGGCGACAGCGGTGCCGCTGGCGAAGGCGGCGGCCCGCGTGATGCTGGGCACCTCGATCGCCTCGCTGCGGGAGGAGGGCATGCTGCCCGCCACCGGAGACGGCGGCACCCTGCCGCTGGAGGCGTCGATCGCGGTGAAGGAGGCGGTGCTGCCGTTCAACCGCTTCCGCGGCGTCGACATCGTGCTCGGCCCCGAGATGCGCTCCACGGGCGAGGTCATGGGCATCGACGAGTCCTTCGGCGTCGCCTTCGCCAAGTCGCAGGCGGCCGCCTACGGCGAGTTGCCCACCAAGGGCCGGGCGTTCGTGTCCGTGGCCAACCGGGACAAGCGTGCGATGATCTTCCCGGTGCGGGCGCTGGCCGACCTCGGTTTCGAGATCCTGGCCACCGAGGGGACCGCTGAGGTGCTGCGCCGCAACGGTGTCCATGCCAAGATCGTGCGAAAGCAGAGCGAGGGGCCCGGAGCCGGAGGTGAGCCCACCAGTGTGCAGTACATCCTCGACGGCGAGGTCGACCTGATCGTCAACACGCCGTTCGGCAGTCCGGGCCAGTCGGGTCCGCGGCTCGACGGCTACGACATCCGCACCGCCGCCGTGCTGCGCGGCATTCCGTGCATCACCACGGTCGCCGGGCTCGCCGCCGCGGCCGCGGGCATCCAGGCCATCGTGCGGGGCGATGTCGGCGTACGGTCCCTCCAGGAGCACGCGCGGGCGCTGCGGGCGGCAGGGGCGTAGGGCTCGATCGACGGCAGGCTCCCGCGGGAGGTGAAGAGGACTGGCCGGCACCCCGGTGCAGGTGACGGGCACGGTGCTGACGACGCGCCGGGTCGACGCCTACCATGCGCTGACCGTGGTGGCGCCCGGCATCGCCGAGCGCTACCGCCCCGGCCACTTCGTGTCCGTCGCCGTGGGCGGGGCCCACACGTCCATGGTGACGCGGCGGGCCTTCTCCATCCACGACGTCAAGCCCGACTACGGCGGCACGGTGGAGCTCGTCTTCACCGTGCGCGGGCCCGGCACCGCGTGGCTGGCCGAACGCCGCGCGCGTGACACGATCGACCTCGTCGGCCCGCTCGGACGGCCCTTCCCGCTGCCCCGCGACCCGGTCCACTGCGTGCTGGTCGGTTCCGAGTACGGCTCGGCGGTGCTGTTCCCGGTGGCCGACCAGCTCATCGAACGCGGCTGCCGGGTCGACTTCGTCCTGGGCGGGGCCAGCGCGGACCGGGTGTTCGGCGCCATGCGGGCCAGGCGGATGGCCCAGACCACCACGCTCACCACCGAGGACGGCTCGCTCGGGCTGCGCGGCCGGGTGACCGACGCGCTGCCCGCGGTGATCGCCGACACGCGGGCGGACGTGGTCTACGCGTGCGCGCCCATGGAGACGCTGCGGGCGGTCACGGCGGTGGCGATGGAGTTCGACATCCCGGTGCAGGTGGCGGTGGAAGAGGCGATGGCCTGCGGGATCGGGGTCTGCATGACGTGCGTGCTGCCGGTCATCGGCGACGACGGGGTGACCCGGATGGTGCGGGCCTGCGCCGAGGGGCCGGTGTTCCGGGGGGAGCGGGTGCGGTTCGAGGACGTGGGGACGATCCCGTTCGACGCGCTGGGGGCGCCCGGGGGCGGTGCTCGCCATGCGGGCTGACCCCTGCGGCCCGCGCCCCGAAGGACCCCGCTCCGTACGGCGCTCGCGTCCCCCGAAGGACCTCAGCCCTCTACGGCGCTCGCGTTTTCAGGGGCGCGGTCACTTCTTTCCGGTGGCTGTTCTCTCTGCGGCGGTGACCTGACGTGTCGGTAGATATGCGGACCTTCCTGGCGCACGTCGAGCTGGCCAACCCCATCACCACCGCCGCCGGCTGCGCCGCCTCGGGCCGCGAGCTGGCCCAGTTCTTCGACCTCCACCGCCTGGGCGCCCTGACCACCAGCTCGATCACCATGGCCCCGCGCGCCGGCCGCCCCACCCCCCGGATGGCCGAGACCCCCTCGGGCATGCTCAACGCCGTCGGCCTCCAGGGCCCCGGCATCGACGCCTTCCTCGAACGCGAGCTGCCCTGGCTGGCCCAGCGCGGCATCAGGACCATCGTGTCGATCGGCGGCGGCACCGTGGCCGAGTACTCGGCGCTGGCCCGCAGGCTGGCCGACGCGCCCGGTGTCACGGCGCTGGAGGTGAACCTGTCCTGCCCGAACATCGAGGACCGCGGCCGGGTCTTCGCCCGCGAGGGCAGCGCCGCCGCCGAGGTGATCGCGTCGGTGCGCTCCATCATGCGGTACGACGTGCCGGTGGTCGCCAAGCTCGCCCCCGACGTGGCCGACATCGTGTCGGTCGCCCGAGCCTGCGTCGACGCCGGAGCCGACGCGCTGTCCATGATCAACAACCCGCTCGGCATGGCCATCGACACCGAGGCGCTGCGCCCCTCGCTCGCGGCCGTGACCGGCGGGCTGTCGGGACCGGCCATCCTTCCCCTCGCTGTACGGTGCGTGTGGCAGGTGCACGCCGCCCTGCCCGGGGTGCCGTTGATCGGCGTCGGCGGCGTGACGACCGGCAGGGATGCCTTCCAGCTCATCCTGGCGGGCGCCTGCGCGGTCGGAGTGGGGACGGCGCTGTTCCACGACCCCTACGCGTGCCTGCGCATCGAGCGAGAGCTTGAGGACCTGCTGAGGGCACGCGGCTTCCAGCGCCTGGCCGACGCGGTCGGCCTGGCCCACCGTCCGCCGGGGAGCGCTCCCCGGCACCTGCTCGTCGACTCCGAGGAGAGCTCCCCTTGACGCCCGCACCCATTGCCGTCGCCCTCGACGCCCCCGACCTGGAGACCGCCGCCAGATGGGCCGCCCTGGTGACACCGCACGTCACCACGGTGAAGATCGGGCTGGAGCTCTATCTGCGCTACGGCCCCGACGTGATCGCCTCGGTCCGCGGTGCGAGCGGCGTACAGGTCTTCCTGGACCTGAAGCTGCACGACATCCCCAACACGGTCGCCGGCGCGGCCAAGGCGGTCTCCCGCCTGCGCCCGGCCATCCTCACGGTCCACGCGGCGGGCGGCCCCGCGATGATCCGCGCGGCCGTCGAGGCGGCCCCGGACACCCAGATCGCGGCGGTCACCGTTCTGACGTCGCTGTCGGAGTCCGACCTGAGCCGCATCGGGCTCGCGGGCCCAGCCTCGGACGCGGTCCGCCGCCTGGCCGCCCTGTCGGTCGAGTCGGGGGCCACCGCCCTGGTGTGCTCGCCGCACGAGGTCGTCGACCTACGGTCGGAGGTGGGGCCGGGGATCACGCTCATCACACCCGGTGTACGGCCGGCCGGGGCCGACACCCAGGACCAGGCGCGGGTCGCGACGCCCGAACAGGCGCTGGCGGACGGCGCCGACCTCCTGGTCATCGGCCGCCCGATCACCGCCTCCCCGGACCCGGGCGCCACGGCGGCCGCCATCGCGTCCTCGCTGCGCCGCACGAGCCCCTCCTGAGGGCCCTTGGCGCCCTTCATGGGGCCGCTTGCGAACGGTCCAGGCGTCCGGACGCGGGGGCGTTCGTGAGGGTGAGGGCCCGTCTGTGAGGGGCCGCTCGTGAGGGTGAGGGCCCGTCTGTGAGGGCGAGCGCCTATTCGTGGGGCCGGTCCGTGAGGGCGTGAGGGGAC
This sequence comes from Nonomuraea sp. NPDC026600, assembly GCF_040638335.1. Classification (NCBI taxonomy): domain Bacteria; kingdom Bacillati; phylum Actinomycetota; class Actinomycetes; order Streptosporangiales; family Streptosporangiaceae; genus Nonomuraea; species Nonomuraea sp. NPDC026600. The sequence goes on along the minus strand of NZ_JBEZYD010000003.1, from coordinate 571,481 downwards.
TGCTCACGCGCGGTCGTGTGGGGCTCGGACTCCTGGCGAGCCGGGCAGTCGCTCCCGTCCGTGGTGCGCGTACAGCCCCGTGTAAGGCCGCCTGGACGTCGTGCGCCGATGTCCAGGCGCGCCACCTTCTGGCGGGCCGACCGGCCGCGTGTGGCTCGGGCCGCCGCATGGGCTGGGCAGGCGGCCACTCTGGTCGTGAAGCATCAGCCCGGTGCCGGGTCGGCCGGACGTCGTGCGGTGGTGCCCTGCGCGCCACCGCGGGGCATGCGGGCACGGCTCGGGCCCATGGCGACGCGGCCCGCGTAGGGCGGTTCGGCCCCGCGTATGGCGGCCGAGGAACTCGGACCCGCCTATGGCGAGCACAGGAGACTCGGACCCGCCTACGGCGAGCCGAGGTGAATCGGGCTTGCGTACGGCGAACCGAGGTGTCTCCGGCCCATCTTCGGCGAGCCGAGGAGACCTTGGCCCACGTACGGCGAATGGCGGAGACTCTGGCTCTCCGGGTGCCACTCGTCCATGACAGGCCGCCGTCAGGCCGCCCTCCGGACACGTGTCACGGCGGGTGGCCGTGTACGCACGGTGAGCGCCTCCCCGGAGGGTTGGCGGTGCCCGGGGATGCCTCACATCGACCGTAGACGATCGTGAAAACACTCCCGCAGCGCGCGCGGACGCCCACCTCGGACGGGGTTTCGGACCCGATCCCGCGCACGTTTCGGACACCTCTCCCTGACGGGTAGGTGATCATCATCGTACCCCGGCCGCGCTTCCTGTGTGTAAGGAAGAAGCGGGAAGTGAAGGCGATTTGATCAGCAGTCTGTAGTTTTCCAGATACAGAGAGTGATGAAGTGGATTTTGTAAGGAGAGAAACTGGGTTTGACGTTGCTTAGGGGGCGATGACCAGCTAGTTTCCCTTCCCGTCCGAGTACATCGACAGAAATTCGAGGTGACCCGGCGTGGCTCTTCCTCCCCTGACCCCTGAGCAGCGCGCCGCAGCCCTGCAAAAGGCTGCCAAGGCCCGTAAAGAGCGTGCCGAGGTCAAGAACCGGCTCAAGCATGGCGCGGTTTCTCTGGCTGAGGTGCTCAAGGATGGGCAGACCGACGACGTCATCGGCAAGATGAAGGTGTCGGCCTTGTTGGAATCGCTCCCAGGCGTGGGCAAAGTCCGCGCCAAGCAGCTCATGGAGCGGCTTGCCATTGCCGAGTCCCGCCGCGTGCGGGGTCTCGGTGCGAACCAGAGGGCCTCCCTCGAGCGCGAGTTCGGTGGCAACGAGAGCTAATCTCGGTTCCACACGAAAGCGCGGGTTCAACGGGGGGTAGGAAGTGACCGACAGGTCCAAGTCCGGCAATGTTTGGGCCGATGAGGCAGTCGGATCTGGAACGAGCTTCGGCGACTTCCTCCCCTCAAGCGAGCGGCGCCTGACGGTCCTGTCCGGACCGTCGGGCGTCGGTAAGTCAACGGTCGTCGCCGAGCTCCGGCGGGCACACCCTGAGGTGTGGCTGTCGGTCTCGGTGACAACCCGCAAGCCCCGGCCCGGTGAGGTGCACGGGACCCACTACTTCTTCGCCGACGGCGAGGAGTTCGACCGGCTCGTGGAGTCGGGTGAGCTGCTCGAGTGGGCGGAGTTCGCGGGCAACAGGTACGGCACGCCGCGCGCGGCCGTGCTCGACCGGCTCGCCGCGGGCATGCCCACGCTGCTCGAGATCGACCTGGAAGGCGCCAGGCAGGTACGCCGGAGCATGCCGGAGGCCCTCCTGGTCTTCCTGGCCCCGCCCTCCTGGGAGGAGCTGGAGAAGCGGCTCCGCGGCCGCGGCACCGAGCCGGAGGACGTCATCGCCCGCCGCCTGGAGGCCGGACACGTCGAGATGGCGGCCGAGAAGGAGTTCGACCTCACGCTGGTGAACACGAGTGTCAAAGAGGTGTGCCGCCGGCTGATAGCCTTGATGACTGACCCTCAGGGGGTCATCAAAACCACCAACCGAGAGGTCTGACAATCGTGGCAGGAATTGCCCCGGTCGCAGAGGGCATCACCAACCCGCCGATCGACGCGCTGCTCGACATCGTCGACAGCAAGTATTCCCTGGTGATCATGGGGGCCAAGCGTGCCCGCCAGATCAACGCCTACTACTCCCAGCTCGGCGAGGGCCTGCTCGAATACGTCGGGCCGCTGGTCGAGACGCACGCGCAGGAGAAGCCGCTGTCCATCGCGCTGCGCGAGGTCGCCGAGGGCCTGCTCAACGCCGAGCCCATCGAAGGCGCGGTCTGACCCGTTAAATGAAGGTCGTCCTGGGCGTCAGCGGGGGCATCGCCGCGTACAAGGCGTGTGAGTTGTTGCGCCTTTTCACCGAGTCCGGGCACGAGGTGCGGGTCGTCCCGACCCGCGACGCCCTGCGATTCGTGGGCGAGCCCACCTGGGCGGCGCTGTCCGGCAACCCGGTGACGACCGACGTGTGGGACGACGTTCACGAGGTGCCCCACGTGCGGATCGGCCAGCGGGCCGACCTCGTCGTGGTGGCCCCCGCGACCGCCGACGTGCTCGCCAAGGCCGCCCACGGCCTGGCGGGCGACCTGCTCACCAACACGCTGCTGACCGCGCGCTGCCCGGTGGTGTTCGCGCCCGCGATGCACACCGAGATGTGGCAGCACCCCGCCACCCGCGCCAACGTCTCGACGCTGCGCGAGCGGGGCTCCGTGGTGATCGATCCCGCGGTCGGGCGCCTCACCGGCGCCGACAGCGGGCCCGGGCGCCTGCCCGATCCCGCCGAGATCTTCCAGATCTGCCTGCGCGTACTGGCCGGGCGCCCGCGCGACCTGGCCGGGCGGCACGTCGTCGTCTCCGCCGGCGGCACCCGCGAAGCCATCGATCCGGTCCGCTACCTGGGCAACCGGTCCTCCGGGCTGCAGGGGTACGCCCTGGCCCGCACGGCCGTCGCCCGCGGGGCCCACGTGACCCTGGTGGCGGCCAACGTGTCGCTGCCCGATCCGGCCGGGGCCGGCGTGGTCCGGGTGGAGTCGGCGGCCGAGCTGCGCGAGGCGGTGCTGGCCGCCTCGGCCACCGCGGACGTGGTGGTGATGGCGGCGGCCGTGGCCGACTTCCGGCCCGCCGCCCGGCACGACTCCAAGATCAAGAAGTCCGACGGCGAGCCCGACCCCCTCCATCTGGTGAAAAATCCGGACATCCTGGCTGAGTTGGGGGAGCGCCGACACGCCGGTGGGCCAAAACCCGAGGTGATCGTCGGGTTCGCGGCCGAGACCGACGACGTGCTCGCCAACGGACAGGCCAAGCTGGCCCGCAAGGGCTGCGACCTGCTCGTCGTCAACCAGGTGGGCCCCCACCTGGCCTTCGGCACGCCCGACAACGCCGCGACCGTGCTCGTCACGGGCGGCGAGCCGGTGGAGATCCCGCGCGGTCCCAAGGACGACGTCGCCGACGCCGTCTGGGATCAAGTCGCCAACCGGTTGCGGCATCCCCGAACGCCTGCCGATACTTAGTCAAAGGGGACAAAAGGGGGCGGGGGATGCCGGTGAGTTCCGCTGTCAGGGATCGCTGCAGGACGTTGCTCGGCGAACAGGGGGAGATCCGCTACATCTTCCCCGCGCTGTCTTTGGGACCGCAGGGCACGGCGTCCTTAGGGCCGCAGGGCACGGCCAATTTCCTGATCGTGGTCACCGACAAGGCCATCTCCGTCCTCGCCACCAGGATGCTCAGGAGTGACCGCCCGGTCGCTGTCCACGCGACGTTCCCGCGCCACACGAGGCTCGGGCCGATCATGCAGGCTTCCGGGCCGGTGATCGAACTGGGCGTGATGGCCTTCGAGTTCGAGGAGGAGTACGCCGCCGTGGTCGCCGCCGCCGACGCGGAGATCTTCGCGCCGGAGACGCTGCCCCCCGATCCCCTGCCCGACCTGTGAAGGGCTCGTTTCGCGACTTGCCGGTGGGTAGGGCTAGACTTCGGCGAGGCACTGGCCGGGGTGTACAGTCGCCGGAGCCCGCACGTCCGTCAGCAGCCGCTGCATGAGGAGCCACTGAGTTGTCACGTCGCCTGTTCACCTCCGAGTCGGTTACCGAGGGCCACCCGGACAAGATCGCCGACCAGATCAGTGACGCGATTCTCGACACCATGCTCAAGGACGACCCCAAGAGCCGGGTCGCCGTCGAGACGATGATCACTACCGGCCAGGTCCATGTCGCAGGCGAGGTCACGACCGAGACCTACGTCGACATCCCCGGCGTCATCCGGGAGAAGATCCTGGAAATCGGCTACGACGCCTCCCACAAGGGCTTCGACGGCGCCTCCTGTGGCGTGTCGGTGTCCATCGGGGCGCAGTCGCCGGACATCGCCCAGGGTGTCGACGACGCCTACGAGCACCGCGTCGACGGTGACATCGACGAGCTCGACCGTCAGGGTGCGGGCGACCAGGGCCTGATGTTCGGCTACGCGTGCCGCGAGACGCCCGAGCTGATGCCGCTGCCGATCATGCTCGCGCACCGGCTGGCCCAGCGCCTGTCCGAGGTGCGCAAGTCCGGCACCGTCCCTTACCTGCGTCCCGACGGCAAGACCCAGGTCACCATCGAGTACGACGGCGACCAGCCGGTCCGCCTCGACACCGTGGTCGTCTCGACGCAGCACGCGGCCGAGATCGACCTCAAGGAGATGCTGACGCCCGACATCAAGGAGCACGTGGTCGACCCCGTGCTCGCGGGCCTCGACATCGACATCGAGGGCTACCGCCTGCTGGTCAACCCGACCGGCCGGTTCGAGATCGGCGGCCCGATGGGCGACGCCGGCCTCACCGGTCGCAAGATCATCATCGACACCTACGGCGGCATGGCCCGCCACGGTGGCGGTGCGTTCTCCGGCAAGGACCCGTCCAAGGTCGACCGCTCGGCCGCCTACGCCATGCGCTGGGTCGCCAAGAACGTCGTGGCCGCCGGGCTCGCCGACCGCTGCGAGGTCCAGGTCGCCTACGCCATCGGCAAGGCTCAGCCGGTCGGCCTGTTCGTCGAGTGCTTCGGCACCGAGAAGCTGCCGGTCGAGAAGATCCAGGCCGCCGTGCTCCAGGTGTTCGACCTGCGCCCGGCCGCGATCATCCGCGACCTCGACCTGCTGCGCCCGATCTACTCGGAGACCGCCGCCTACGGGCACTTCGGCCGTGAGGGCTTCTCCTGGGAGTCGACCGACCGCGCCGAGGCGCTGAGGTCCGCCGCCGGTCTGTGACGCGATTCCACTAGATGCCGCATCCCGGGTTGTGGGATGCGGCATCTGCGCGTTCACGGCAGGGGCCGTCCCCGGAGGCGAACCAGGGGGCACGTAACGTGGTTTTCTTGGATCTTCCGGAAACTGAGGAATGGATCATGCCATGGCGTGCCACGCCGACCAGCTTCGTGGGTCGCCGCCAGGAGGTCGCGGACGTCCGGCGGATGTTCCAGCGCAGCCGCCTCGTCAGCGTCACCGGCATCGCCGGTGTGGGCAAGACGCGGGTGGCCATCCGGGCGGCACAGCTCATGCGGCGGGCCTTCACCGACGGCATCGAGTTCGTCGAGCTGTCCGGGCACACCGACCCCGAATCGCTCGAACAGCTCATCGCCCAGACCCTGGACGTCACGGGTGACCTGACCGCGCACCTGTCGCGCCGCCGCCAGCTCCTGGTGCTCGACGGCTGCGAACACCTGGCCGACGCGTGCTCCGGCCTCGTACGGTCGCTGCTGCGCGCCGCCCCCGGCCTGCACGTACTGGCCACGAGCAGGCAGGCGCTGCGCGTCCCCAGCGGGCAGGCGGTCATCGTGCGGCCGCTGGCCGTACCAGGTGGAGAGTCGGCGCCCGCCGACGTGGCGCGCGTCGAGTCGGTGTCGCTTCTCCTGGACAGGATCGCGGCCGTCGATCCCGGCTTCGAGCTCACCGAGCGGAACGCGGCGGCCGTCGCCGAGGTCTGCCGTCGGCTGGAGGGCATCCCGCTGGCCATCGAGCTGGTGGCGGTCCGTGCGCGCCACCTGCCCGTGGACGCACTGCTGACGCTGCCGGAGGCGGGCGTGCCGCGGGGTGGACACTCGACCATGCGGGCGGTGATCGCGTGGAGCCATGAGCTCTGCTCGCCCGCGGAACGCCTGCTGTGGGAGCGGCTGACCGTGTTCGCGGGGACCTTCGAGCGGGATGCGGCCGAGGCCGTCTGCTCCGGCGGCGCGCTGCCCGTCGCACGGGTGCGCCCCACGCTGGCGGCGCTGGTCGAGAAGTCGATCGTGACCAGGGAGCGGGACGAGGGGCGCACGGCGTACCGCATGCCCGACAGCGTGCGCGAGTTCGCCGCCGCCCGCCTGGAGGGCACCGGCGAGCGAGAACGGCTGCGGACACGCCACCGCGAGCACTACTACGCCGTCGCCGAGACATTCGGCGCCGAGTGGCCGGGCGGCGACTGGGCGAACCTGTGGGCCGCGCTCGAGTCCTTCGCCGCCGACCCGGCCACCCGTGAGCGCGGGCTGAGGATGGGACTGCGGCTGGGCCACCTGTGGGCGTTCGGCGGGCCGGCCCGATACGGCCGTCGCTACCTGGCGCGCCTGCTGCCCATCACCTCGTGCCCGGATTCGGTACGGCTCCGCGCCCTGCTGCGGGTCGCCCATCTGGCGGCGGGTGAGGGCGATCTGACCGCGGCGCGCAAGGCACTCGACGAGGCCGAGGCGCCCGCGGCCCGCCTGGGCGCCCGCGGCGGCTGCCATCTGGCCAAGATGCGCGGCACCGTCAGCCTCTGCGAGGGCGACCTGGCAGCGGCCGAACGCCACCTGACCGAGAGCATCGACGGCCTGTCGCCCGAGGACGGCGTCCACCTGGTCGACGCCACCGTCGAACTGGGCGTCACGCTCATGCTCGCCGGCCGTACCGGTGAGGCGGACGAGGTCCTCACCCGAGCCCGCGCGCTCTGCCGGGAAGCAGGCGACGGCGCCACCGCGGCCTGGACGGAGCTCGCGCTCGCCCTGGTCCGGCGGGCGGCCGGCCAGTACACGGAAGCGGACGCCCTGGCCACGGCGGCGCTGCGGGCGCAGGCGTCACTGCACATCACGTTCGGGCGGGCACTCTGCGTCGAGGTCCTCGGCCGGCTCGCCGCCGACCAGGGGCGGCCCGCGCGCGCCGTACGGCTGCTGAGCGCGGTGCGACGGTTGTGGGGGTACGAGACGAACCCGCTGCTCGGTGCGCCGATCCTCGCCGCCGAACGCGACCCCGACCAGCGGGAACTACGCGAGACCCTCGGTCGCCAGTACGGCAAGGCCGTCGCGGAAGGCCGCGCCATGTCGGCGGAGGAGGCGATCGCCGAGGCGCTCTCCGCGGGCGGCACCCCTCCGGTCGCGGTCGTGCCGTTCTGGGCGCCGCTCACCCCGCGCGAGGCGGACGTCGCCGAACTGGTCGCCGACGGGCTGACCAACCGGCTGATCGCGCAGCGGCTGCTCGTCGCCCGGCGCACAGTGGACTCTCACATGGAGAACATTTTCGCCAAACTCGGATTCTCCGGACGGGGTCAGGTCGCCGCGTGGGTGATCGGGCGGCGGCAGCGGGGGGCCGGCTGAGCCCGAGGGCCACTGGTCCGAGAGGTACGCGGGCGTTGCCTGCCGGCTGGGTCTGGTAGACGTAATGCGTGACCGACTCCGATGCCCTCCTGCCGCTCGACGCCGTGCGGAGGGTAGAGCCGTCGAAGCCCGCCAAGGGAGCGCCGGTCCCCGCTCCTTCGCGGCCGGTGGCCCGGGTGGCGGTCGACAACCCGCTGCCGCACCTCGACCGGCCGTTCGACTACCTGGTGCCGGCCTCGATGCACGAGACGGCCGAGCCGGGGGTGCGGGTGCGGGTGCGGTTCGCGGGCCAGTTGGTGGACGGGTTCGTGCTCGAACGGGTCGAGGAGAGCGACCACACGGGCAAGCTCACCGCCCTTGAACGGGTCGTGTCGGGCGAGCAGGTGCTGACCGGGGAGATCGCGGGTCTGGCCAGGGCGGTCGCCGACCGCTACGCGGGCACGCTCGCCGACGTCCTCCGCCTGGCCATCCCACCCCGCCATGCCAGAGCCGAGGCGAGCACCCCGAAGCCCGCCGATACGCCTGGAGGCACTCCGGCCGGAGCGGACAGCGGGCACGGTCTCCCGGCCGTGGGAAGCGGACCTCGGAGTGCGGCGGCCGAGGCCGGGGACGAGTCTGACCGCGCGTCCGCCGGGCCCTGGGACGACTACCCGATGGGGCCGTCGTTTCTCGACGCGCTCCGGAACGGCAGAGCGCCCAGGGCCGTCTGGTCGGCGCTGCCAGGCGCCAGGGGGTGGGCCGGGGCGGTGGCCGAGGCGGTGCGGGCGACGCTCGACGGCGGGCGGGGAGCGGTCGTCGTGGTGCCCGACGGCAAGGACGTGGCGCTGGCCGACGCCGAGCTGACCCGGGTGCTCGGCGACGGGATGCACGTGGCGCTCACCGCCGACCTGGGCCCGGCCGAACGCTACCGGCGTTGGCTGCGCGTCCTGAGAGGGCAGGTACGGGCGGTGGTGGGGACCCGGGCCGCCATGTTCGCCCCCGTGGCCGCGCTCGGCCTGGTGGCCATCTGGGACGACGGGGACGACCTTCACGCCGAACGGCTGGCCCCCTACCCGCACGCCCGCGAGGTCCTCGCCCTGAGGGCCCACCGTACGGGCGCGGCCATGCTGATCGGTGGCTACACACGCACCGCCGAGGCCACGCAGCTCATCGCCGGCCGCTGGGCCAGGCCGATCGTCGCCGCCCGCGCCACGATCAGGAGCCTCGCCCCCCGCGTACATCCCGCCGGAGAGAACGCCGAGCTCGCCAAGGACCAGGCCGCGCGGCAGGCGAGGCTGCCCAGCCTGGCCTGGCGGGCGCTGCGCCAGGGGCTGGAGTCCGGTCCGGTGCTGGTCCAGGTGCCCCGGCGCGGCTACCTGCCCGCACTGGCCTGCCAGAACTGCCGCGCCCCCGCCCGCTGTGCGCTCCCGCCCACCCGCCTCAGCACCCCCACGGCTCCCGGCGCCCAGGCGGACGAGCCGCACGCCGTACCGGGCCTCGCGGTGGCGACGACGGCCGGCCGCAGGCCGGCCGGAGGGGCAAAAAACGGACACGGAGGAACGAGGCGCGGAGCGGCGAAGGCCGCAGGGGCACCTTCCGGTGGCGGATCCGTTGAGATGCTCGGTGACCCCACCTCCATGAGCGAGGGGGCGCAGAGCGCGTCTTGTCATGGCCCGCTCGGCCTCCGAGGCGGTCACAGCGCCCCCTACTGCCGCTGGTGCGGCCGCGTGGACGCCGGTTGGCGGTGCCCGAACTGTGGCGGCCGCCGCCTCCGTGCCGTCGTCGTGGGCGCCCGCCGTACCGCCGAGGAGCTGGGGAGGGCGTTCCCGTCGGTCCCGGTGCGCACGTCCGGCCGCGACGGCGTCCTCGCCACCGTGCCCGCCACCCGCGCCCTGGTCGTCGCCACGCCCGGCGCCGAGCCGGTGGCCGAGGGCGGCTACGCGGCGGCCGTGCTCCTCGACGGATGGGCGCTGCTCGGCCGGCCCGACCTGCGGGCCGCCGAGGAGGCGCTGCGCCGCTGGACGAACGCCGCCGCGCTGCTCCGGCCCGGCGCCGAGGTTGTGGTGCTCGGTGACGCCGGGCTGCCGGTCGTACAGGCGCTGCTGCGCTGGGACCCGATCACCCACGCCGAGCGCGAGCTGGCCGAACGCGCCGAGCTGGGCTTCCCGCCCGCGGTGCGGATGGCGACGCTCACGGGTACGGCCGCCGCGGTCCGGCAGATGCTCGACGAGACGCGCCTGCCGGACGGCGCGCAGGTGCTCGGCCCCGTTCCGGTGGACGAGGCGGGCCGGGAACGCGCCATGATCCGCGTTCCGCGCGGCGGCGGCGCCGCGCTGGCCGCCGCGCTCAAAGGGGCCAGCGGGGTACGCGCGGCGCGTAAGGCGCCTGATGTCGTCCGGGTGAGCGTTGACCCCCTCGACCTGATTTAGGCGGTTTCCCCGATTCGCTCATCTGTAAGCCAGCCATTAGCGTGCCCCTGTGTCGATCGAATGGGTGAACCAGGCCATCGACGACCTCCGTGCCTGGGGGCGCGCGCGGGGCGTCGTGGTGGACGCGGACGAGGTCCGCTTGCTCTGCGACTACGCCAGCGACTATCTCAACGTCAACGAACTGGGCGACTTCACTCCCGCGACCTTCGACGAGCTGCTGCTGTCCATCTACCCCCGCAAGGTCATCGCGCCGCCCGAGAGCGCGCAGGAGACCGTCGCCGCCGCCCGTACCCTCGTCGACTACCTGCAGCAGTCCGGCGCGGTCGAGGCGGAGACCGCGGCGGCGATGCGTGAGGAGCTCGCCGGCATCGAGCCGAAGATGCCCGAGGCGCTCGCCGACACGGCCAACTTCGGCATGGCCAAGAGCCTGTTCAGCTCCATCGGTCCCGAGTCGCTGGAGCAGTCGGTCGCCATCCCCTCGGGCGAGCTGCCCGACCTGGGAGAGGCGCCCTGCGACTGCCCGGGGTGCGCCCCACTGCCCGCCGTACGGCTGGCCGAGTCCGACACGCTCGTGGCCGAGCTGGCGACCGTGCCGCTCCTGGCCGGAGGAGACGCAGGACCGTACGAAGAGCTGCGAGAAGAGCTGTGGCGCGAGGTCGGTGACGATCCGCTCCAGGCGTGGGCCGAGATCGTCGCCCATGTGGTCGAACGCGACACGCGCGGCACGATCACCGGCTCGGCCGAGCTCGACGAGGAGCTCTACGACCTGTTCGACATGCTCTACCGGCTGCGGGCGCCCGTGCCCGTCACCGTGATCGGCGACTACCTGGAGGAGGTCGCGGACGCGGGCGGCGCCGATCTGGGCGCGGTGCTCGACCGGCTGGCCTGGTGCGGGATGGTGGTGGTCGAGGGCGACGCCGCCGGGCTCACCCCGCTGACGGTGTGGGGGCTGCGCGAACACTACCTGACGCTCGGCCTGGACGCCCCGCAGGCCGCCGACCTGGCCGAGGCCGACGCGACCGGGCTGATCGAGGGCCTGCTCGACGGCATGCCCACCGAGCTGGCCGAAGAGGACATCAGCCGCTGGCTGTCCGGGCGCACCCCGGTCACGGCGGCGGCCGAGCTGCTCGCCGCCGCCTCCGGCGCCCCGGCCGTGGCGCGCGGCATCGCGGTGACCATCGTCGACCGGCTCGGGGCCGAGGCGGAGCCCGAGGTACGCGCCTGCCTGGAGGACCAGGAGCTGCGCCCGCACGCCATCCACTGGCTGACCGCCAGAGGGCTGGCCGCCCCGCACCTCAGCCAGGAGGAACTGCTGTGGGTCAGCATCGACATGCTGGCCCTGGCGCTGCCCGCGGCCGAAGAGGACCCCGAGATCTTCGCCGAGAACATGTCCGCCTCCGGCCCGCCCGCCCACCTCATCGAAGAGATGTGGCGGGTGGACCACCCGGACGTCGTCGACGTGCTGGAGCTGCTCGGACGCTCGCTGCCCGACGTCACGGTGGCCAAGGCCGCGCGCAAGGCCGCCTTCAAAGCGCGCTCCCGAGCCATCCGTTGAGTACGTTCATGTGACTCGTGTGCAGTAAGTTTCGTGGGGTGGCAAACAATGTCTTCGACCTCGCCGAGCTGCGGAAGCTCATCGATGTGCAGGCCGCCGTGCCCCCATGGCCACCTGAGGAGACTCCTGTGGCGGAGCAAGAGGCGCTGACCTTTCCGCCCGTCCTGCTGGCCTCCGACGCCGAGCTGGCCGAGATCGTCCCCACGGTGCCGCTCGTCGCCGCCGCCATCCGGCTCATGAGCTGGACCGGCACCCGCGAGGTCACCCCGGAAGGGCTGCCGGCCGAGGCCGACGCCCGCGCCGCCGCCGCCGAGCTCGGCATCGACGCCGCCCGGCTGCGCCTGGTCTGGATCGTCGCCGTCAACACCGGGCTGCTCCAGATCTCCGGCGGCCGCGCTTCGCGCGGGCCGCTGCCGGAGCGGCTCACGGCCGAGGCCACGCTGGAGTTCTGGGACGGCGTGGTCATGGACGTGCTCGACCGCGCCGACGACGGGCTGACCGGCTCGGCCGTCGTCGACGAGCACCTGGCCGAGATGCTGGCCACTGTCTACTCCGTACGTTCGGGCGTCGCGATCGCCAACCTCGCCAGGGGCATCCTGCAGTCGCACGAGGTCGCCTGCGAGCCGGGCGCCGTCGAGATGCGCAGGCTCGCCGCCTCGCTGCCCGCCGAGTTGCTCGACGCGCTGTCGCTGCTGACCTACTGCGGCCTGGTCGAGCAGACCGCGGCCGGGCGCACCGCGCTCACCCCGCTCGGTGTCTGGGCCATCCGCAGGGACCTGCTGCGCGAGGGGCACGACGCGCCGACGACGGCCGAGGTGGAGGTGTTCGCCGACCTGACCGCCGCCGAGCTCGTCGAGGCCCTCGTCAAGGGCTCCGCCACGCAGAGCGCCGTCGCCGGCTGGCTGGAGCGCCGTCCGCCCGCGCAGGCCGCGCACGACCTCATCGAGATCGCGGCGGAGGGCACGGCGGGGCAGCGCGGCGCCGTCGGCGCCATCCTGGAGGAGCTGGGGCCCGAGGCCGAGGCTCCCGTCCGCGAGGCGCTCGGCCTGCCGCTGATGCGCCGCTACGCCGCGTCCTGGCTGCACATCCGCGACCTCGACGCCCCCACGCTCAGCACCGACGACCACACCTGGATCGCGGTCGACTCGCTGGCCGCCCTCATGCACCTGTCCGCCCCCGCCGCGGGCCGCCTGGACGCGCCCGAACCGGGCGAGGACCTCATCCGGCTCGTCAGCGCGATGCCCGCCGTCGGCCACCCCGACACGATCGCGGTGCTCGACATGCTCGCCACCGCGCACGACGACAAGGCCGTCGTCAAGGCAGCCCGCAAAGCCGCGATGAAAGTCCGATCGCTGGCGCACACTAAACTGGGCTGACCCACTGACGAAACGGAGTGACCCCCTTGGCGATCCAGTCGATCCGCCTGTTCGGAGACCCGGTGCTGACCACCGCGGCGGCGCCGGTCGTCGACTTCGACAAGGAGCTCCGCAAGCTGGTCAAAGACCTCACCGACACGATGATGGACGCCCCCGGTGCCGGGCTGGCGGCCCCGCAGATCGGCGTCGGGCTGCGGGTGTTCACCTACTACGTCGACGAGCAGCTCGGCCACCTGATCAACCCCGACCTCGACCTCTCCGCCGACATCGACGAGGAGGGCGAGGAGGGCTGCCTGTCCTTCCCCGGTCTGTCGTTCCCGACGCCGCGGGCCATCCGCGCCGTCGCCAAGGGCCTCGACATGTACGGCGAGCCGGTCACGCTGGAGGGCACCGACCTGATGGCCCGCTGCTTCCAGCACGAGACCGACCACCTCGACGGCATCCTGTTCATCGACCGGATGGACGCCAAGCAGCGCAAGCTGGCGATGAAGGCCGTCCGCGAGGCGGAGTGGAGCGGCCTGTCCGTTCCCGCGGTCAAGTTCTCCCCGCACTTCACGGGCGGGAAGGCACTCTGACGATGCGCCTGGTCTTCGCGGGCACGCCCGAGACGGCGCTGCCGTCACTGCGCACACTGATCGACTCGCCACGGCACGAGGTGGTCGCGGTCGTCACCCGGCCCGACGCCCAGTCGGGGCGCGGTCGCAAGCTGCACCCGTCGCCGGTCGCCGAGCTGGCCGAGGAGGCGGGCATCGAGGTGCTGCGCCCGGCCAAGGCCGGCGACCCCGAGTTCCTCGACCGGCTGCGCGGGCTGGAGCCCGACTGCTGCCCCGTGGTCGCCTACGGGGCGCTGCTGCCGCAGTCCGCGCTCGACGTGCCCCGGCTCGGCTGGATCAACCTGCACTTCTCGATCCTGCCCGCCTGGCGCGGCGCCGCGCCCGTCCAGCACGCGATCCTGCACGGTGACGCGATCACCGGCGCCTCGACGTTCCAGATCGTCAAGGAGCTCGACGCCGGCGACGTCTACGGCGTCGTCACCGAGGAGATCCGGCCCGACGACACCAGCGGCACCCTGCTCGAACGGCTGTCGTTCTCGGGCGCCGAGCTGCTGTCGGCCACGCTCGACGGAGTGGCCGACGGCAAGCTGGAGGCCCGTCCCCAGCCGGCCGACGGGGTCAGCGTCGCACCCAAGATCAACGTGACCGACGCCCGGGTCGACTGGTCCGCGCCCGCCATGCGCGTCGACCGCCTCATCCGCGCCTGCACGCCCAACCCGGGCGCCTGGAGCGAGTTCCGCGGCCACCGGCTGAAGCTCGGCCCGATCCGGGTCGTCCCCTCGGCCGAGCCGCTCGCCCCCGGCGCCTTCGCCGTCACCAAGAACACCGTGCTGGTCGGCACCGCGACCTACCCGGTCGAGCTGGGCGAGCTCCAGCCGCAGGGGAAGCGGCTGATGAGCGCGGGGGAGTGGGCGCGCGGTGTGCGTCCTGAGAGCGACGACAGGTTCGAGTGATAAACGACATGGGACAAGGCCCGCGCCGCCGCAACGAGGGAACGCCGACCGGGCAGGGCGATGGCCGGGGCGGTCAGGGCAGTGCTCGGGGCGGCCAGGCCGGTCAGGGCAGTGCTCGGGCCGGTCAGGGCGGCTCGGCCGGCCAGGGGAGTGCCCGGGGCGGTCAGGGCGGCGGCCCGGCCGGTCAAGGCGGCGCTCGGGGTGGTCAGGGCGGCTCGGCCGGTCACGGCGGTGGCCGGGGCGGTCAGGACGGTGGCCAGGCTGGTCGCGGCGGTGGCCGCGGGCAGGCGCGTGGCCGGTCGCGAGGGCCGGCGCGTGATCAGGCGCGCAATGCCGCCTTCGACGTCATGCGGGCCGTCGACGAGCGCGACTCCTACGCCAACCTGCTGATGCCGCGCCTGTTGCGCGAGCGCGGTGTGAAGGGGCGTGACGCGGCGCTGGCGACCGAGCTGGCCTACGGGACGCTGCGCGGGCTCGGGACCTACGACGCGATCATCGAGATGTGCGTCGACCGGGCGCCCGATCCCGACGTGCGTGACGCCCTGCGGCTCGGCGCCCACCAACTGCTCAGGATGCGAGTCCCACCGCACGCCGCCGTCGGCACCACGGTCGATCTCGTACGGCTGCGGATCGGGGCGGGTGCCGCCAAGTTCGCCAATGCCGTGCTGCGCAAGATCGGGTCACGGACCATCGACGAGTGGATCCCGATCGTGGCCCCCGACGAGGCCCGCGACCCGGCCGGGCACCTCTCCGTCGCCTACAGTCATCCGCGGTGGATCGTGAGCGCGTTCCGCGACGCTCTGGGCGGCCGGGCCGGTGAGGTGGCCGACCTGCTCGCCGCCGACAACGAGCGGCCGCTGGTGACGCTGGTCGCCAGGCCAGGCCGCAGCTCGGTCGAGGAGCTGACGGAGAGCGGCGCCGACCCCGGCCGCTACTCGCCGTACGCCGCCTACCTGACGGAAGGCGACCCTGGCAGGATCCCGGCGGTCGCCGAGACCCGCGCCGCCGTCCAGGACGAGGCGAGCCAGCTCGTGGCGCTCGCCCTGACCCGCGTGCCGCTCGACGGCCGGGACGAGCTGTGGCTCGACATGTGCGCCGGGCCGGGCGGCAAGGCCGGCCTCCTCGACGCCATCGCCACCTACGGCGACCTCGCGGCCTCCGGCGATCGTGTGGGCGCCAGTGATGGTGCGGGTTTCAGCGGGAGCGCGGGCTCGGGCGACGATGCCAGGTCCAACGCCGGGGCGAGCTCGGGTGACGATGCCGGGTCCAACGCCGGGGTGGGCTCAGGCGATCGGCCGGGTTCCGGTGGTCGGGCGGTGGCTTATCCAGGTGGGGCGCGGTTGCTGGCCGCCGACGTGCAGTATCACCGGGCGCGGCTGGTCTGGCAGACCACCCGGGACGCCGCCGTGGTCACCGCTGACGGGACCGAGCCTGCCTGGCGGCCGGGGACGTTCGACCGGATCATGCTCGACGCGCCCTGCACCGGACTGGGAGCGTTGCGCCGTCGCCCTGAAGCGCGGTGGCGTCGCGATCCCGCGGGCATCGCCGAGCTGGGCCGGCTGCAGCGGCGCCTGCTCGACGCCGCGCTCGACGCCGTACGGCCCGGCGGGGTCGTCGCGTACGTCACCTGCTCGCCGCACCTCGCCGAGACCCGGGTCGTCGTCGGTGATGTCACCGGCCGGCGTGATGACGTGGAGCAGCTCGACGCGCGTGACTACCTGCCGGAGATCGACGGGCTGGGCGACGGTCCGTACGCCCAGTTCTGGCCGCACCGTCACGGCACCGACGCGATGTTCCTCGCCCTCTTGCGCAAGCGTCCGCTCTGAGGTACCTGAACCGGTCCTTGCCGCTTTTGCGCAAGCGTCCGCTCTGAGGCGCCTCAACCGGTCCTTGCCCTCCTGCGCAAGCGCCCCCTCTGAGGCGCCTCGACCAGAGAGGCCAGAGAGAGCTGTGGGGTTCGTCAGGCTCGGGGTCGGGTTGCGGGCGACTCGGGTGGGCGCCGTTCAATAGACTCGGAGCATCATGGCCCTACAGATCTCTCCCAGCATCCTCGCCGCCGACTTCGCCAGGCTTGCCGACGAAGCCGCAGCCGTCCCCAACGCCGACTGGCTGCACGTGGATGTCATGGACAACCACTTCGTGCCCAACCTGACCCTCGGGCTGCCCGTCGTCGAGTCGCTGCTCAAGGCGACCTCGACGCCGCTCGACTGCCACCTCATGATCGAGGATCCCGACCGCTGGGCCCCGCCCTATGCCGAGGTGGGCGCGGGCAGCGTCACGATCCACGCCGAGGCGGCGAAGTCCCCGGTGCGGACGCTGCGCGAGATCCGTTCGCTGGGCGCGAGGGCGGGTCTCGCGCTCAACCCCGCGACGGCGATCGAGCCTTTTGAGGGCCTGCTGGGTGAGATCGACATGCTGCTCCTGATGACGGTCGAGCCGGGCTTCGGAGGGCAGAAGTTCCTCGACATGGTGCTGCCCAAGATCCGCCGGGCGCGCGCCCTGATCGAGCGGCACGGTGGCCAGATCTGGCTCCAGGTGGACGGCGGCGTGGACGCGGACACCATCGAACGCTGTGTGGTGGCGGGCGCGGACGTCTTCGTGGCGGGCAGCGCCGTTTATGGCGCCGCCGACCCGGCGGCAGCGGTCGAGGCCCTCCGGTCCCAGGCCGAACGGGCTGCCGGCGGGGCGTAACGGCGCCCGGCCACCACCCGGTCAGAGGCCGTCTTCCTGGAGGCCCTTAGCCCCGGTCGGCGGGTGGCGGGTTCCCCATGCTTGCCGTACAAGAGAAAACGCTCGTGAAAGACGTACGGCCCGCAGGGAGAGCACGGCGGGCCAGCGCGAGAAAGAGGTCCGGCCCGCAGCGAAGATGGCGGGCCAGCGCGAGAAAGAGGTCCGGCCCGCAGCGAAGATGGCGGGCCAGCGCGAGAAAGAGGTCCGGCCCGCAGCGAGAACACAGCGGGCCGGTGCCGAGAAAACGCTGATGAAAGACGTCCGGGCCGCGGTGAGCAGGGCGGGCACGGATGGAGAGGTCAGGCCAGCGCGTCCAGGACCACGTCTTCGCCTTGGGTGGTCGGGGCCTCGGGGAAGTGGCAGGCGGTCAGGTGGCCCTCGCGGTTGCCGGACAGCCGCGCCAGCGGCGGCTCCTCCACCGCGCACTTCTCCTGCGCCTTCCAGCACCTCGTACGGAAGCGGCACCCCGACGGCGGGTTGAGCGGCGACGGGACGTCCCCCGCCAACCGGATGCGCTGCCGCGCGGGCCCCTCCACCTCCGCTTCCGGCACCGCCGACAGCAGCGCGTGCGTGTACGGATGGCGCGGCCGCTCGTACAGCGAGTCCCGGTCCGCGATCTCGACGATCTTCCCCAGGTACATGACCGCGACCCGCTGCGAGAAGTGCCTGACCACCGCCAGGTCGTGCGCGATGAACAGGAACGCGATCCCCATGTCCCGCTGCAACTGCTGCAGCAGGTTGATCACCTGCGCCTGGATCGAGACGTCCAGCGCGGAGACCGGCTCGTCGGCGACGATCAGCCGCGGCTCCAGGGCCAGCGCGCGGGCGACGCCGATGCGCTGCCGCTGGCCGCCGGAGAACTCGTGCGGGAAGCGGTTGTAGTGCTCGGGGTTCAGGCCGACGATCTCCAGCAGCTCCCTGGCCCGGGCCTCCCGGCCGCCGGCCGGGTTGATGCCGTTGATGTCCATCGGGCCGCGGATGATCGAGCCGACGGTGTGCCGGGGGTTCAGCGACGAGTACGGGTCCTGGAAGACCATCTGGATCTCGGGCCTGATCGGCTTGAGCTCGCGGCGGCCCGCGTGGGTGATGTCGCGGCCGTCGTAGGTGATGCTGCCGCCGGTCGGCTCCAGCAGCCGGGCCGCCAGCCGGCCGGTCGTCGACTTGCCGCAGCCCGACTCGCCGACCAGGCCGAGCGTCTCGCCCGCGTGTACGGTCAGGTCGATGCCGTCCACCGCGTGCACCACGCCGACCTGGTGCTTGACCAGGAAGCCGCCTCTGACGGGGAAGTGCTTGACCACCCCGGACAGCTCCAGCAGCTTCTCCGTCACTTCGTCTCCTCAACAGGTCGTTCGCGCAGCTCCGCCTTCTGCTTGAGCGTCAGGTAGCAGGCGTCGCCGTGGCCGCGTTCCGGCGACAGCTCGGGCCGGTCACCGGCGCACACCTCCTTGCCCAGCAGCTTCAGGTAGTCGCAGCGCGGGTGGAACGGGCAGCCGGACGGCAGGTGGATCAGGCTGGGCGGGGTGCCGCGCACCGGCGCCAGCGGCAGGTCCACCGGGCGCCGCAGGCTGGGCATGGAGCCCAGCAGCCCCCACGTGTACGGATGGCGCGGCTCACGCAGCACCTCGGCCGTCGTGCCCCGCTCCACGGCCCGCCCCGCGTACATGACCAGCACGTTGTGCGCGGTGTTGGCCACCACACCCAGGTCGTGGGTGATCAGGACGATCGCCGTGCCCGACTGCTCCTGCAGCTCGCTCAGCAGGTCGAGGATCTGCGCCTGTACGGTGACGTCGAGCGCGGTGGTCGGTTCGTCGGCGATGAGCAGTCCGGGGTCGCAGACCAGCGCCATGGCGATCATCGCGCGCTGGCGCATGCCCCCGGAGAACTGGTGCGGATAGTCGTCGACGCGGAGCTTGGGCTGCGGGATGCCGACCCGGTCCAGCATCTCGATCGCCCGGTCCCGCGCGGACGACCGGGAGACGCCTTTGTGCTTGCGGTACACCTCGGCGATCTGCGCGCCGATCGTGTGGAACGGCGACAGCGACGTCAGCGGGTCCTGGAAGATCATCGCGATCCGGTCGCCGCGCAGCTTCTCCATCGTGGACCGGGACGCGCCGATCAGCTCCTGGCCGTCGAAGGTGATGCGGCCGGAGATCTTCGCCGTCTCCGGGTTGTGCAGGCCGAGCACGGCCAGGTTCGTCACCGACTTGCCCGAGCCCGACTCTCCCACGATGCCGAGCGTGGTCCCGCGCTCCACCTGGAACGAGAGCCGGTCGACCGCGTGGACCACGCCGTCCTCGGTGTGGAAGTCGACGGTGAGCTCGTTGACCTCAAGGAACATCAGCTCAGCCTCACGCGGGGATCGATGACGGCGTACAGGGCGTCGACGACGATGTTCATCACCACGATCGCGCCCGCCGCGACCAGGACGGTGGCCATCAGGGTGGGCAGGTCGGAGTTGTCGACCGCGCGGACCGACAGCCGGCCGATCCCCTGCAGCCCGAACGTGGTCTCGGTGATGATCGCGCCGCCGATGAGCTGGCCCAGGTCCACGCCGAAGATGGTGATGATCGGGGTCAGCGTGCCGCGCAGGGCGAAGCGCATCACCACGCTCCTGCCGGACATGCCCTTGGCCCTGGCGGTCCTGACGTAGTCCTCGCTGAGGTTCTCCACCATCGTGGAGCGGGTCATCCTGGTGTAGTTGGCGGTGAAGATGATCGCCAGCACGATCCAGGGCAGCAGCAGCCCGTTGAACCAGCCGACCGGATCCTCGGTGATCGGGATGTACTTGGGCTGCGGGAAGACGTGCGCCTGGTAGACGAAGAAGTACATGGCCAGCGTGCCGACGAAGTAGATCTGCATCGACGCGCCGACCAGAGACGAGATGCTGGCGATCTTGTCAAGCGCCTTGCCCTGGCGCAGCGCGGCGATGATGCCGGTGGCCACGCCGAACGTCAGGAAGATCACCGAGGCGCCGACCGTCAGCGCGATGGTGACGGGCAGCCGGTCGATGATGGTCTCGAAGACCGGGGCCCGGTTGACGAAGGAGAAGCCGAGGCAGGGCGCGGGGCAGTTGCCGAGGCCCGGGTAGTCCCGGCCGACGAAGATCCCCCCGAGCCACGACACGAACTGCACCGCGACCGGATGGTCGAGGCCCAGGTTGTGCCTGGCCTGCGCCAGTGTCTCTGGCGGGCAGACCTTGCCGCAGGCGAGCCGCGCCGGATCGGCGGGGATCACGAAGAACAGGAAGAAGGTCACCCCCGAGATGATCACGAGGATGACCGCGGCGCCGATGACGCGGCGGGTCAGGAATCGAAGCACGAGATCTCCAAAGGGGTGCTCCGGGCGCCGTGGCGGCGCCCGGAGCGGGGGTGCTACTGCTTCACGAAGATGGTGTTCGGCGAGACGACCCACTGCTGCGGATCGATCTCGGCGCCGCCCACCTTGGAGCCGTGCAGGAAGGTGCCGATCCGGTTCTCGGCCACGACCATCGGGGTGATCGTCTCCTGGATCTGCTTGTCGAGGTTCATCCAGGCCGCGTTGGCCGCGTCGATGTCGGGGTTCTCCTGGATCTTCGTCATCTCGGCCTTGACCGTCGGGTCGTTGAGGTGGCTCATGTTCTGGCCGCCGTCGGAGACCGGGCCGAAGATGATCGGCATCACGGTGGAGCCGGACGGCCAGTCGGCGCCCCAGCCGCCCCAGTACAGGTCGAACTCGTTCTTCGTCTGGCTGATCGAGTCGTAGTACGTCTTGCGGTCCAGCGACTTGGCCACGACCTTGATCCCGGCCTTCTCCAGGGCGTTCTTGATCACCAAGGTGACCGGTTCCTGGGTGGGCAGGTTGTTGTAGGCGTAGACGATGGTCGGGTGGGGGTTGCTCGACTCGGCCAGCAGCTGCTTGGCCTTCTCGATGTCGCCCTCGGGCTTGGTCAGCTTCCCGAACAGGTCGTACGGCTTGTAGCCGACCGTGGTGTTCTCGTTGAGGATCGTCGTCGGCAGCGCCACGGCCTGCGGGCCGCCCAGGGCCTGCTGGATCTGCTTGGCCGGCCAGGCGTAGTTGATCGCCTGGCGGATCTTCTGGTCCTTCACCCGGTCAAGGTTGAAGTAGTAGTAGTTGCCGTACGGCGAAGGGCTGATCATGCGGCGGTCGGCCAGGCTGGCGTCGCCCAGCACCTGCTGCAGCCGCTCCGCGGGGGTGTTGGAGTAGAACGTGAACGCCGTCTGGTCGGGTCCCGAGTCGGCCACCAGGCGGTCGGTCACCTGGGTGGCCTCCTGGCCGAACTCCATCTTCCACACGTCCGGGTACGCGCCGCGGATCGGGTCGGTGGCGGCGTCCCAGTTGGGGTTGCGGGCCAGCTCGAGCGACTTGTCGACGACGTGCGACTTGATGATGTACGGGCCGGAGGAGACGGGCTCCTTGTCGTACTTCTCCTTGGTGTCCTTGGCCTTGGGCACGATGTTGTAGCCGGCCATGGCGAAGGCGTAGTTGGCGTCGGCGTGCGGGGTCTTGAACTTGAAGACGATGGACTTGGCGTCAGGGGTCTCGATGTTGTCCAGCTCTTTGCCGGCGTACGGGCCGGGGTAGTCCTTCTTGTAGTTCTCGGAGGTGAGCCACGTCTGAATGTAGTTCGGCCCGAACGTCACGAAGGGGGCGAACATCCGTTCGACGGACCATTTCACGTCGGCGGAGGTGATCGGGCTGCCGTCCTGCCACTTCACCCCGTCCTTCAGGGTGAACGTCCAGGTCTTGCCGCCGTCGGAGACCGTGCCCGCGTCTGTGGCCAGGTCGCCCACCAGCTTGTACTCGCCCTTGGCGAGCCGCTTGTAACCGGTCAGGCCGCGGCTGATGAGCAGGCCGAAGTTCGCGTCGGTGTTCACGTAGATCTGGGCCGGGTCGAAGTGGGCGAAGTCATCGCGGTCGATCATGGTGACGGTGCCGCCCTTGACCACGCCCTCGGGCGGGATGGCGGGGCCCTTGGAGTCCTCCGCGGTGCCCAGGGTGATCGTCGGGGGCTTGTATGCCGCCGCCGGTGCCGACGAGGCGCCCGCGCTGGAGGGGGCACTCGACGGAGCGCCCGCGTTTCCCGGCGCGCAGGCGCCGACCAACGCCAGCGAGGCCGCCGCGACAACCGCGAGAGCCGACCGTTTGCGGTGATTCATTTCTCTCCTCTAGCGTTTGATCTTGGGGTCGAAGGCGTCGCGGACCGAGTCACCGAGCAGGTTGAAGGCGATGACGAAGATCAGCAGCGCGACGCCGGGGAAGATGAGGTAAGTGATGTCGTTCTGGTACACCTGCGTGGCGCGCAGGAACATCCGGCCCCAGTCGGGGACCTGCTCGCCCATCCCGACCCCCAGGAAGGACAGCGCCGCCTCGGCCGTGACCAGGGCGGGCAGCAGCAGCGTCGACTGGATGAGGATCGGGGTCCAGAGGTTGGGCAGCAGTTCCTTGAACACGATCCTGGCGGGGGAGGCGCCGGTGACCTTGGCCGCCTCCACGAACTCACGCTCGCGCATCGACAGCACCTGGCCGCGCAGCAGCCGGGCCAGCCCGGCCCAGCCGAAGACGGTGAGCAGGATGGTCAGCGTGACCGCCCGCAGCCACACCGGGGTCTCCTCGTTGGAGGGCACCAGGAACTGATCCACCACCGGCGTGAACGCGATGATGAACAGGATCTGCGGGAACGACAGCATCAGGTCGATGACCCGGCCGATGAAGTAGTCGGTCTTGCCGCCGGCGTACCCGGCGACGATGCCGACCACGACGCCGATGATGGTCGTGAGGATCGCCGTCACCACCGCGATCAGCAGCGAGGTCCTGATCCCGTAGACGAGCTGCATGAACACGTCACGGCCCAGGTTGGGCTCGATGCCGAACCAGAACTCCGAGCTGATCCCGCCGTTGGGCGCCAGCGCGTACCCGAAGTCGTTGAGCAGTCCGGGCCGGTCCTGGCCGTACAGGGTGTACGGGTCCTTGCCGTACACCGCGGAGATGACGGGCGCGAGGATGGCGACCAGGAAGAACAAGATCACGATCACGGCCGAGATGACCCCGGTACGGTCCCGCCGGAAGCGCAGCCACATGAGCTGGCCGGGCGAGCGGCCCACGGCCTCCGGTGTTTCGGTCACGGACGTCGCGTCGATCTCTGGCGCGGTGGACGTCGGTGTGGTCATCTAACAGGGCCCCCAAGCAACATGCCAGAACTGGAAGTATCAGGCCATATGGCACATTTGCAGGCCAGATCACCCGGGGGCAATGGTTTCCGAAGGCTTCACTATTTCGTTGTGCAATGTCGACCCGGTCGTGCCATATATACCGTTGACCCGTTCCCATATGGGATGTCATGATCTATATAGGTAAAGCCTGCTTAATCACGGAATCAAGGCACAAGCAAGATGCTGTCGTGACATGAAATCGGGCTCACCTGGGTAACTGTCCACTTATGGTGGACCATGGGCTCTTCGGGCCCCGCTCGGTGACCTGGCGGGTCATGGGCGAGCCGATCCTGCTGATAGGCGGGTTCCGTGCGCTGCTGATGCAGGGGCTGCACCCCAGGGCGATGCGCGGCGTACTGCAGAACTCCTCGTTCATGGATCCGAATGAGGCGTGGTCGCGTTTCGTGCGCACGACGGAATTCGTCCGTGTCCGCACGTACGGCACGAGCGAGGAGGTCGAGCGGGCCGGCCGCCGGGTCCGCAAGATCCACGCCACGCTGACCGCGTGTGATCCCGACACGGGCGAGCGCTTCCGCCTCGACGACCCGGCCGCGCTGCGCTGGGTGCACGTGGGTGAGGTCGACTCCTACCTGTCGGTGGCCCGCCGGGGCGGCGTCAAGCTGACGGACGACGAGGCGGACACGTTCGTGGCGGAATGGCGGCGGGCCGCCGAGGTCGTCGGCCTCGACCCGGCCTCCGTCCCCGGCACGGTGGGCGAGTTGCATGACTACATCGAGGGGGAGCGCCCCGGCCTGCGGTTCGTCCCCGAGGCGGCGCACCCGCTGCGCCTGTCGCTCAACGCGCCGCTCCCGCTGCTGCTCACCCCGCTCAAGCCGGTCCTGCCGGGGGTGACGCTGCTGGCGTTCGCGACGCTCCCACGCTGGGCGAGGAGGCTGTACGGCCTGCCCGCCACGCCGGTCGGCGACCTGTGGGCGACGGCCACCCTGAGGGCGCTGCACGCCGGGCTGGGGCTGGTCCCGGCGCAGGTCCGTTACAGCCCGGCCGCCCGGCTCGCCCGCCGCCTCATGGCCGCCTGACATCCTGCCCCATTTGCCCCTGGACCCGTTGACCAAGCGAGCGCTTGTTTGTCATAGTGGGGGGTGGTTCGCATGCGCTTTTTCCGGCATGGCAGACTGGTGTGAGAAGAGAGCTAGCGTGCTCCGGGGTCGGTGAAATTCCGAACCGGCGGTGATAGTCCGCGACCCGTCCGATGCCATCGGCCGGTTGACTCGGTGAAATTCCGGGACCGACGGTTAAAGTCCGGATGGGAGGAAGCGCGCGGGTGTCCGGTGTTGAGCCGGGCGCCTCAACGGTGCGTACGCGCACCGCCATACCCCCCGGGGCCCGCCATGGCTTGGAGCTACTGGCGAGTAGGAGGCCCGGGGTGGAGACACCCGCTGAGGACACCGCGCATTCGGCGCGCCCTGTCACCGATGCCGCACGCGAAGCGCATGCCGTCTCCGACGAAGTCCGCTCCGACGAGGTCCGTGAGGCGCAGTCGGCCACCGCTCCCGAGGTGCGGGCCGTCTCCGACGCCGCTCCCGAGGCGCAGGCCATCACCCACGCCGCTCCCAAGGTGCGGGCCGTCACCCAGGCCGTCCGCGAAGCGCCGATCGTTCCTGATGCCGTGCACATGGCGCGGGCCGTCGAGCTGGCCGGGTGCGGGCGGGGGGCCACCAGCCCGAACCCCGTGGTCGGCTGCGTCGTGCTCGACGCGGACGGGAATGTCGCGGGTGAGGGCTTTCACGCCTACGCCGGTGGCCCGCATGCCGAGGTCGGCGCGTTGCGTGCGGCGGGCGAGCGGGCACGTGGCGGCACCGCGTACGTGACGCTCGAGCCGTGCGACCACACCGGCCGGACCGGGCCGTGCAGCCTGGCGCTGCTCGACGCGGGCATCGCGCGGGTGGTCGTGGCGGTCGCCGATCCCACCCCGAAGGCCGCCGGCGGGGGCGCGAGGCTGCGCGGGCACGGGGTCGCCGTGGAGTTCGGGGTGCTCGCCGAGGAGGCCGAGCGGGTCAACGCGGAGTGGCTCACGTACGCCCGGCTCGGTAGGCCGTACGTGACCTGGAAGTTCGCCGCCACCCTCGACGGCAGGTCGGCCGCCCGAGACGGCACCAGCCAGTGGATCACCTCTCCCGAGGCCCGAGCCGACGTCCACCGGCTGCGCGCCGAGTCCGACGCGATCATCGCCGGCATCGGCACGGTCCTCACCGACAACCCACGCCTCACCGCCCGCCCGACCAGCCCGGCCAACCCGAGCCTGGCCGATCCGAGCCCGGCTGATCCGAGCCTGGCCAGGCCCGCCGCGCGGGTGCCGTTGCGGGTCGTGGTCGACTCCGAGGCGCGGACCCCGCCCGGCGCCAGGGTGCTCGACGGTGAGGCGCCCGCGCTCATCGCGATCGCCGACGACATCGAGACCGACCTCGGCGAGACCGACCCCGGCGTGACCGGCCGCGCCCAGACCGGTCTCGGCGAGGCCGGTCACAAGACAGAGCTGATCCGGCTGCCCCGCCACGACGGCGGCCTCGACCTGCACGCGCTCCTCCGTGAGCTGGCCGCGCGCCAGGTCGTCAGTGTGTTCCTGGAAGGCGGCCCGACGCTCGCGGGCTCGTTCCTGCGCCAGGGCCTGATCGACCGCGTCATCGCCTACCTGGCCCCGGCGCTGCTGGGCGCCGGGCCCGCCGCGCTCGGCGACGCGGGCGTGGCGACCATCGCCGGGACCCACCGGCTGATCTTCGACGACATTTCCCCCATTGGACCGGACCTGCGGCTGACCGCGCGGCCGGTGCTCGCACCACCACGCAAGGAGAGTTGATGTTCACCGGAATCATCGAGGAAAAGGGCGGCATCGTGGCCGTCGAGGCGGTGGGCGACTCGGCACGGCTGTCCGTCCGCGGCCCGATCGTCACCTCCGACGCGCGCCACGGCGAGTCGATCGCCGTCAACGGCGTCTGCCTGACGGTCGTGGACGTCCAGGGCGACGTGTTCACCGTGGACGTGATCAAGGAGTCGCTCGACCGCAGCTCGCTCGGCGCCCTGGACGCGGGCTCCGCGGTGAACCTGGAGCGCGCCGTACGGGCCGACCAGCGCCTCGGCGGCCACATCGTGCAGGGCCACGTCGACGGCACCGCCGTCCTGCGGTCCAGGGAACCCGGAGCGAACTGGGACAACCTCCGCTTCTCCCTCCCCGAGTCCTTCGCCCGGTACGTGGCGGAGAAGGGCTCGATCGCCATCGACGGAATCAGTCTGACGGTCACCACGGTTGACGACGACAGCTTCGGCGTGAGCCTCATCCCCACCACGTTGAAGCTGACCACGATGGGCGAGCTCGAAGTGGGCGACATGGTGAACATCGAGGTCGACGTGATCGCGAAGTACGTGGAAAGGCTGGTGGGCAAGCAGTGAACTGGGCTGACGCCGGATTCGAGGTATTCGGCACGCACGTCCTCTGGACGGACCTGGTCGGCAACATCGCCGCGCTGAGCACCGTCCTGCTGGCGATGCGCAAGTCGATGTGGACGTGGCCGGTGCAGTTGACCGGTTCGGTGCTGCTGTTCATCGCCTCGATCAACGCGAACATCACCGGTAACGCGCTCAAGCAGGCGATGTTCGGGGCGCTGGCCGTCTATGGCTGGTGGGCGTGGCGGCGCGGCACGCAGGACGGCAAGCAGCTGTCCGTGCGGCCGGCCACGGCGCGGGAGCGGACCGGCTACATCACCGCGATGGTGCTGGGCACCGCGCTCGTCGGCGTGCTGTTCTTCGTCACGCACCTGTCGTGGGGAGCCGCCGTGCCGCTGCCGAAGGGCGCGTTCCTGGTGGCCGCCGACGCCTACATCTTCGTCGGCAGCGCGGTCGCCACCTGGGCGCAGGGCAGGGCGCTGGTCGACTTCTGGATCGTGTGGGTGGCCGTCGACCTGGTCGGCGTGCCGCTGGCGTTCAGCTCGGGGCTGGTCGTCTCCGGCGCCGTCTACGGCGTGTTCTTCGTACTCGTGCTGATCGGCTTCGTGAAGTGGCTGAGGGAGTACCAGAGTGCTCCCAGGGACCTGGTGGTGGCGTCATGACCGAGACCATTCTCGACCCGGTCGAACGGGCGATCGAGGACATCCGCGACGGCAAGCCCGTCCTGGTCGTCGACGACGAGAACAGGGAGAACGAGGGCGACATCATCTTCGCCGCCTCCAAGGCCACTCCCGAGCTGCTCACCTTCACGATCAGGCACACCAGCGGCGTCATCTGCGTGCCCATGGAGGGCAAGGAGCTGGACCGGCTGGGCCTGCCCCTCATGGTGTTCCAGAACCGGGAGCGGCTGCGCACCGCGTACACGATCAGCGTCGACGCCCGCGACGGCGTGAGCACCGGCATCTCCGCCGCCGACCGCGCCAGGACGATCCGTACGCTCGCCGACTCCGCGACCGAGCCCTACGAGCTGGTCCGGCCGGGCCACATCTTCCCGCTGCGCTACCACGAGGGCGGCGTGCTGAGCCGGCGCGGCCACACCGAGGCCGCCGTCGACCTGGCCAGGATCGCCGGGCTGAGCCCCGCGGGTGTCCTGGCCGAGGTCGTCAACGACGACGGCACCATGGCCAGGCTGCCCGAACTGCGGGCCTTCGCCGACGAGCACGACCTGGCGCTCATCTCCATCGAGCAGTTGGTCGACTACCGGCGCAGGACCGAGAGCATGGTCACCAGGGTCGCCGAGACGAACGTGCCCAACGCGTACGGAATGTGGCGGGCCTACGGCTACGCCAGCGCGCTCGACGGCGGCGAGCACATCGCGCTCGCCTACGGCGACCTGTCCGACGGCGAGAACATCCTGGTCCGCGCCCACTCCGAATGCCTGACCGGCGACGTGTTCGGCTCGCTGCGCTGCGACTGCGGCGTCCAACTCGAGCACGCCATGTCCGCGATCGCCGAGGAGGGCCGCGGCGTCGTCGTCTATCTGCGCGGGCACGAGGGCCGGGGCATCGGCCTGCTGGCCAAGCTCAGGGCGTACAGCCTGCAGGACAACGGCAGCGACACCGTCGACGCGAACATCGAACTGGGGCTGCCGGTCGACGCCCGTGAGTTCTCCAACGCCGCGCAGATCCTGGCCGACCTCGGTGTCAAGTCCGTGCGGCTGCTCACCAACAACCCGGCCAAGCTCAAGGGCATGGACGGCTATGGCATCAAGGTGCTCGGCCGCGAGCCCATGCCGGTGGCGATGAACCCCTACAACGAGCGTTACCTGAAGGCCAAGCGCGACCGCCTCGGCCATGACATCTCGGAGGCTTCATGAGCGGGCAGGGACGTCCGGCGGCATCCGCCGCTCCGGACGCGGCGGGGCTGACGGTGGGCGTGGTCGCCGCCTCTTGGCACGCCAAGATCACCGATCAGCTCCTCGCGCGGGCCCTGCAGGCGTGCGACGACAGCGGCGCCACGGCCACCGTCGTACGGGTGTCCGGCTCGCTGGAGATCCCGGTCATCGCCCAGGCGCTGGCCCGCCGCTGCGACGCGGTGGTGGCGCTGGGCGCGGTCATCAAGGGCGAGACCGCGCATTTCGCGTACGTCTGCGACTCGGTGACCGCTGGCCTGACCCGGATCTCGCTCGACGAGGAGACCCCGGTCGGCAACGGCGTACTCACCTGCGAGACGCTCGACCAGGCACTAGACCGCTCGGGCCTGCCGGACAGCAAGGAGGACAAGGGGTATGAGTCGACCATCGCCGCGCTGGAGACCGCACTCCTCCTGCGGGACCTCCACTGACCTGCGGTAGGTTTCCGTTCGTGTCCGATCCGCTGCCTCCCCCGTCCTTGCCCATCACCTGGCGTCCCCGCCGGGGGAGAATCGTCGCGTACGGCTTCGCGACGCTGGTCGTCCTAGGCTCGGTGGTGATGGCCGCCCTCATCGCCGAGCCTTTCCAGCTGCCGGACCGGATCATGCTCGTGCTGTTCGGCTGCCTCGTGGCCTTCGTCCTGCACCTGCTGGGCCGGGTGCGGGTCGAGGCCGACGAGACGGGCCTGACGATCGTCAACGCCATCCGCACGCACCGCTACAGCTGGCCGGAGGTCCTGGACGTGACGCTGCTGGTCGGCGAGCCGTGGCCCAAGCTGGACTTCTCCGACGGCCGCAGCATCGGCGCGATGGGCATCCAGGGCTCGGAGAAGGCCCGCGCCCGCCGGGCCACAGCCGAACTGGCGGCCCTGATCCGCGAGCGCGGTGAGGCGCGGGAGGACTAGGCCCGCGGTTCCGCGTCCGAAAGAAGCAGCGAAGTCTCGCGAAGACCGAGCGGCGCGTAGCCTGAAGGCGTGCTGCGGCGGACAATCAGGGCAATGGACATCGAGTCTCCGGAGAAGCTCATCGAGCTGCTCGACCGGCACGCCTACCTGGCCGACGAGGGACTGGCCACGGCCGCGTTCCTGGCGCTCAGGATGGGACGGCCGCTGTTCCTCGAAGGGGAGGCGGGGGTAGGGAAGACCGAGCTGGCCAAGACGCTGGCCGCGCTGCTGAAGGCGCCGCTGATCCGGTTGCAGTGCTACGAGGGGCTCGACGCCGCCCAGGCGCTCTACGACTGGGACTTCGCCCGCCAGCTGCTCCATCTCAAGGCCGCCGAGGCCGCCGGGATCACCGACGTGAGCCGGCTCGAAGGCGAGATCTACGACCGCCGGTTCCTGATCGCCAGGCCGCTGCTCAAGGCCGTGGCGACGCAGCCCAGCGTGCTGCTCGTGGACGAGATCGACCGGGCCGACGACGAGTTCGAGGCGTTCCTGCTCGAGGTGCTGTCCGACTTCACGATCTCCATCCCCGAGCTGGGCACGATCAGTGCCAAGACGCCGCCGGTGGTCGTCGTCACCTCCAACCGGACCCGTGAGGTGCACGACGCGCTCAAGCGCCGCTGCCTCTACCACTGGCTGGAGCACCCGGACTTCGACAGAGAGGTGGCGATCCTGCTGCGCCGCCTGCCCGACTGCACCGAGACGCTGGCCGTACAGGTGGCCCAGGCGGCGGCGCGGCTGCGGCGGGCCGGGCTGGTCAAGCCGCCGGGCGTCGCCGAAACGCTCGACTGGACCGAGGCGCTGCTCACGCTGGGCGCCAGGGAGCTCGATCCCGGCCGCGCCGCCGCCACGCTGGGCGCCGCGCTGAAATACCGCGAGGACGTCGAGAACGTCCTGGACAACGGGCTGCTCCACCATGGATGACCTGGCCGCGACCATGACGGGCTTCGCCAGGACGCTGCGCGCCGCGGGCGTCGCCGCCGACCACGAACGGACCCGCAACCTGCTGCTGGCCCTGGACCACCTCGACGTGACCGCTCCGGCCGAGGTCTACTGGGCCGGCCGCTTCACGCTCTGCGCCACCCCCGACGACCTGCCCAGGTACGACCGCTGCTTCGCCGCCTACTTCGGCGGCAGGACCGCGAAGGTCAGCCGTACGAGCACCACGACCGTCACCCGGCACACCGCCGCGGCCGACCAGGACGAGCAGGAGGGCGAGGCGGACGCCGTGCCCGGCACCGCCAGCCGCACCGAGATCCTGCGGCACCGGGACGTGGCCAGGCTGACCGAGGCCGAGCGGGCGGAGGTGCACCGGATGCTGTCGATGCTGCGCGCCCGGCGCGCGCAGCGGCGCTCGCGCCGGTTCGCGGCCGCGCACCGGGGAGTCCTGGACCAGCGGCGCACGATCCGGGACGCGCTCAGGAAGGGCGACGTCGCGCGGTTGCGGCGCAAGCGGCACGCCACCAGGCCGCGCCGCGTCGTGCTGCTCGTGGACGTCAGCGGCTCCATGGCGCCCTACGCCGAGACGCTGCTGCGCTTCGCGCACGCCCTGGTCAGGAGCGAACCGCGGGCCACCCGGGTGTACTCGATCGGCACCAGGCTCACCCCGATCACCACCGAACTGCGCCACCGCGACCCCGGCACGGCGCTCAACGAGGTCTCCAAGGCCGTGCCCGACTGGAGCGGCGGGACCAGGCTGGGCGAGGAGCTCAGAGAGTACCTCACCCGGTCCAGCGCGCGGGGGGCGATCGCGGTGATCGCCTCCGACGGCTGGGAACGGGGCGATCCGGAGCTCCTGGGCACGCAGATGGCGCGGCTGGCCCGGCAGGCGCACCGGGTCATCTGGGTCAACCCGCACAAGGGGTACGCCGACTACCAGCCGCTGACCGGCGGCATGCGAGCCGCTCTGCCGTACCTGGACGATCTGGTGGCCGGGCACAGCCTGGCCGCCTTCGAGGAACTGAGCGAGAGGCTCGCCCATGCGTGATGTGCTGTCGGAGATCATGCCCTGGTGGAGGTCGGGGCTCAGGTTCGGGCTCGCCACGGTGGTGAAGACGTTCAGCAGCGCGCCCCGGGCTCCGGGCGCGTCCATGGCGGTACGCGGCGACGAGGTGGTCGGCAGCGTGTCCGGCGGGTGCGTCGAGGGCGCGGTGTTCGAGCTGGCCACCGAGATCGACACCCCCGTCCTGCAGAGGTACGGCGTGACCGACGACGACGCGTTCGCCGTCGGGCTGACCTGCGGCGGCATCATCGACATCCTCGTCGAGCCCGTCTCGATCGAGACGTTTCCCGAGCTGGGGGAGATCTCGGCGTCCGTGAACGCGCACGAGCCCGTGGCGGTCGCCACGATCGTCTCCGGCCCCGGCCGGATGGGCGCCCGCCGCGTCATCTGGCCGGACCGCTCCTCGGGCACGCTCGGCGTGGACCGCCTCGACGAGGCCGTCGACGACGACGCCCGCGGCATGCTGGCCCAGGGCACGACGGGCATCAGGCACTACGGCGGGCAGGGCGAGCGGCGGCTGGACGACCTCGCGGTCTTCGTGCACTCCTTCGCGCCGCCGCCGCGCATGCTGGTGTTCGGCGCGATCGACTTCGCCGCGGCGGTGGCGCGGGTGGGCAAGTTCCTGGGCTATCACGTGACCGTCTGCGACGCGCGGCCCGTCTTCGCCACCCCCAAACGCTTCCCCGAGGCGGACGAGGTGGTGGTCAAGTGGCCGCACGACTACCTGGCCTCGGTACAGGTGGACGAGCGCACGGTCATCTGCGTGCTCACCCACGACCCCAAGTTCGACGTGCCGCTGCTGGAGGTGGCGCTGCGCACCGACGCGGGCTACGTCGGCGCCATGGGCTCCCGCCGCACCCACGAGGACCGGCTGGACCGGCTGCGCGAGGCGGGCCTGACCGAGGACGAGCTGGCCCGGCTGAGGTCGCCCATCGGCCTCGACCTGGGCGCCCGGACCCCGGAGGAGACGGCGGTGTCGATCGCCGCCGAGCTGATCCAGCTCCGCTGGGGCGGTTCGGGACGGCCGCTGACCCACACCGAGGGGCGCATCCACCAGGAGACGCCATGAAAGGTTCCCGGGTGGCCGGGCTGCTGCTCGCCGCCGGGCAGGGCGCCCGGCTGGGCACGCCCAAGGCACTGGTCGAGTACGAGGGCGAACGGCTGGTGGACCGGGGCGTGCGGCTGCTGGAGGAGGGCGGCTGCCATCCCGTGGTGGTCGTGCTCGGCGCGGCGACCGTACAGGTGCGCAGGGCGGTGACGGTGCGCAATCCGGACTGGCCGACGGGCATGGGCTCGTCCCTGAGAGTGGGGCTGGCCGCGCTGCCCGAGGAGGCGGAGTCGGTGGTCATCGCGCTGGTGGACCAGCCGTTCATCAGGCCGGAGGCGGTCCGTGCCCTGATCGCCGGCCAGGCCGAGGTGGCCGTGGCGACCTACGGCGGCAGGCGCAGGAACCCCGTGCTGATCGCCCGCCGCCACTTCGGCGCGGTCGCCGCGCTGGCCGTGGGTGACGTGGGCGCGCGGCCGTTCCTGAAGGCGCATCCGGAGCTGGTCACCGAGGTGCCGTGCGACGGCCTGGGCGACCCGGCGGACATCGACACGCCCGGGGATCTGTCACTCCTGGAGACATCGCGATCAGAGACGTAGGCGATCAGAGACGTAGCGCTTAGAGGCGTAGCGCTTTGAGACGTAGCGATCAGAGGCGTAGCGAGGCCACCGCGGCCCGGTGGTCGCTGCCCGTCGCCGGGGCCACCCCCGCCTTGGTCGCCGTCATCCCTTTGAACAGGATGTGGTCGGGCCTGGTGACCGGGAACTCCGACGGCCAGGTGAACCCGAAACCGTCGCCCGCCGTGAGCTGCGCGTCGATCAGCGGCGGGGTGAGCCCCTGCATGCCCCGGTCGGTGGTGGCGGTGTTGAGGTCGCCGAGCAGCAGGATCCGCTGGCTCGGGTCGGCGTCGATGAGCTTGCGGGCCGAGGCCAGAGACTCATCGCGCGAGGCGGTCTGGCCGGGGCGGGCGGAGGCCAGGTGCATGACGTACACGGTGACCTTGCCCTTGGGCGTGGCCACCACGGCCCGCAGCGCGCGCGGCCAGCCCATGCCGACGTCGAGCGGCTTGGTCTCGGTGATCGGGTAGCGGCTCCACAGGCCGACAGTGCTCACCGGATAGTGGTACTTGAACATCTTGTTGAGCTGCTTGGCGGCCGGGCCGCCGCTGGTGAGCTCCTGCGCCGCCAGCAGGTCGAGGTCTTCGGCGATGCGGCGTACGGCCTCGCCCGAGGCGTTGTTGGTGACGCCCACGTTCACCGTGCCGACCGCCAGGTCGCTCTGCCCGCCGGGCGGGGTGCGCATCAGCGTGGCGCCGAACATGGCCGCCCACACCACCCCCGGCACGAGCGCCGCCACCGTGGCCACCTTGGAGCGGGCCACGAGGGCCCCCACGATCAGCAGCGGCACGATGAGCCCGAACCAAGGCAGCAGGCTCTCCATCACCGGGGTGAACCCACCCAGCACCGGGATCAGCCGGTGCCCCGCCAGGCTCACGGCGAGCACGGCTGCCACGACGATGACGACGCGCTTCAGCATTCGACCCAGGCTAGCCGCTCGCTGCCGGGGACGCGGCGCGCTAACCTGTTGCCGTCGCAACGGAACAACATTCGGTTCATCCTTCGGTTCATCGGGAGCCCGGCATGCGCATCGGTATGGCACTCAACTACTCCGGCGGCTTCAAGGAGTCTGTCGCCGAGCTGGCCGACTACGAGAAGGCGGGTCTCGACATCGTCTTCGTCGCCGAGGCCTACAGCTTCGACGCCGTGAGCCAGATGGGCTACATCGCCGCCAAGACCGAGCGCCTGGAGATCGCCTCCGGGATCCTGCCGATCTACTCGCGGACCCCGACGCTGCTGGCGATGACCGCCGCGGGTATGGACTACGTCTCCGACGGGCGCTTCACGCTGGGCCTGGGTGCGTCGGGGCCGCAGGTGATCGAGGGCTTCCACGGCGTGCCGTACACCGCGCCGCTGGGCCGGACGAGGGAGATCATCGAGATCTGCCGCCGGGTGTGGCGGCGCGAGCGGCTGGAGTTCGAGGGCAAGCACTACACGCTGCCGCTGCCCCCCGACCAGGGGACCGGGCTCGGCAAGCCGCTGAAGCTCATCAACCACCCGGTACGCCCCCGCATCCCGATCGTGGTCGCGGCCATCGGCCCCAAGAACGTCGAACTGGCCGCGGAGCTCGCCGAGGGCTGGGAGCCGATCTTCTACGTCCCCGAGAAGGCCGCCGACGTGTGGGGCCCGTCGCTGGCCGCCGGGCGGGCCAAGCGGCAGGACGAGCTCGGCGAGCTGGACGTGATCGCGCAGGCGTCGCTGGCGATCGGCGACGACGTGGCGGGGCTGCTGGAGTTCGGCCGGCCGATGGCCGCGCTGTACATCGGCGGGATGGGCGCCAAGGGCCGCAACTTCTACAACGACCTCGCCCGGCGCTACGGCTACGAGCAGGAGGCGGAGGCGATCCAGGAGCTGTACCTCGACGGGAAGAAGGCGGAGGCGGCGGCGCTGGTGCCGCACGAGCTGCTGGAGAGCATGTCGCTCATCGGGAGTGAGGGGTTCGTGCGGGACCGGGTGGCGGCGATGAAGGAGTCGGGGGTGACGACGCTCAACATCGCACCGTTCGGTGCTACCCACGAAGATCGGGTGAAGCTGATCGAGCAGATCAAGGAAATTGCCTCCTGACCCCTTCGGGCGGCCGAAGCACTCCCGGGGATCCGATAGTCTTTCTCTTGCAACGCGGGGTGGAGCAGTTCGGTAGCTCGCTGGGCTCATAACCCAGAGGTCGTAGGTTCAAATCCTGCCCCCGCTACCAAGACGAAAAGGCCCTTCAGGATCATCCTGGAGGGCCTTTTTGCGCGTCCAAGCACAATGGGCCTCGCTTCGCTCGGGCTGTGTTTCTAGGGGCGCCGTGCCGGCGCACAAAGGACTTCGTCTGTGCGCTTCGCGCTTGGGGCTCAGACGCCAGCTTCCAGTCGGGCCGAGCCCCGACCCCTGAAGGGCCTCGCTTCGCTCGGACCGCTTTCCTCGGGCGCGCCTTCGGCGCGCAACCCCCTTACGGTCGGCGCTTGCGGCCGCTTGTTGGCCGGAGTTGACGGCCATGATCACTCGCCCGGACCTCGATCTCCAAGGCCTACAACTCGTGGCCCGCGCTATCAGGCTCATGAGATTTTTGGTTGAAGTAGTTAGTGTCCGCGTCGCATGCATGCCTGCATGGAGGCCTTCGTGCCAGAGGGGCGGCGGCATGCGTACGATTTCGCTGTGGTGGAGCCGGGGGCGGGAGCGGGGGCGACGCTTCCTGTCCGCGTCTGGTACCGGTTTGGTGGCCGCTATGCGACGCTGCTTGCCAAGCTCGCTGGCGGAGCCTGTCGTGCCGCGACAAACCCCGACATGCGCGTAACCGCAGGTCGCGTTTATTATGGCTGCTCACGAAGTGAGCTCCCCACGCTCGTGGGGGTGAACCGTGAAGGTGACGACCCCGGCGGGTGGCGAGGTCGAGCTCCCCACGCTCGTGGGGGTGAACCGGTGGGAGGACATGCCGAACATCCTGAAGCCGGGAGCTCCCCACGCTCGGGCGTGGGGATCAGTTCTCCCGCGCGGACAGGTCAGCGAACGCGTCCGGTTCACCCCCACGGGCGTGGGGACCAGTGCTTAAACACACGATCGATCGTTCGGGCAGCCGGTTCACCCCCACGTGGGGGTGAACCGCCGACGCCCTGACCGCGTGGCGGCAGCGTCGGGCTCCCCACGCTCGTGGGGGAGAACCCGCGGACAAGGCCGTGGGCGGATGTTCCTCACGCAGGTGGGGGGAACAACTACGATCAGTTGAAGTAGCAGTATGGATCACCGCCGCACGGTAGCCGGATCGGTGCCAAAACGTGTGACGGTCGCGTGCGACAGGTGGGACGCGAGGAGGCGACTCGTGGGGGTCGTTGCAGTTCAGACGCCATCGCGCGCGATCCGGTGAGCAGCCTCAAGCGTCTGGCGGCCTGCTTGTAACCCAGAGGTCGCAGGTTCGAATTCTGCCCCGGCCACAATGCGCCCCGCTCTTCTCCGGTCGGGCGGGCGTTTTTCGTGTCGGCTTCGGATGTGTCGGTCGTCGGCGCGCGACCGAATCCGGGCATACGGGAGTTCGCGTCGTGGGTGCCGGGTGAGAAAGACTGTCCGGGACGGCAAGCGCTCTCCTGGGCGAATCGATGCGCATCGCACCGGCTGAGACGGCATGCTGGTTCGGGCGCCCAAGGGCGCTACCCCTCCATGCCGGAAGGTGTATGAGTCATGACAGGCAGCCCTCAGCGGGGCGCTTTCCTTAAAGAGCACATGAACGCCGTGCTGGCGATGGTCACCGTCGCTCTGGAAGCACGGGAGAGCGGCGACACCAGCGACCCCGTCGGCCTGCAGGTGATCAGCCGGGTCATCAACGACGTTCCACGGGAGGTCGCCGCGATGGCCTCCCTGCATCTCATCCTTCTGCTCGTACGGCACCTCGCGCGGGTGCAGGGACGGCCGGTGGAAGAGGTGTGGCAGGAGCTCGCGCTGATCTACGCCGAGGATTGGCCCGAGGACGATGCGCCCCGGGCGTGATGCCCGGGCCCGTCATATGTCGTACGGCGAACGTCCTGGACCGTCACGTTCTTTGACCGCCGTCATTCGCACTGCTCCATAACTCATGGCGCCTCCTCGCGATTGTGAGACGCCTTCGCGACCCGGTGGGTTGACAGGTGGCGACCGGGTCCCGGCGCCGACTGTGCCGGAGCCGATCCCTTCGGGCCGTGTTGTGGGGCGGTTGGGGCCCCTGGGGGCCTAGTGTGGGGCGGAAATTGCCGTTTCTGAGTTATTGGCGGAGATATGTCCGACGCGACGCCGTCTTTGGTCGCCGGCCGGTACCGGCTTGATGAGCTCATCGGCAGCGGGCCGACGGGTGAGGTGTGGCGCGGGTACGACCAGCGCGCCGACTGGACCGTGGCCGTGAAGATGCTGGACACGCGGGCGGCCACGCCCGAGGTGCTCCGGCAGCATGCCCAGGCCGTGGCCCGGGTGATCCACCCGAACGTGGCCATGGTGCTCGACGTGGGCGACCACGAGGGGGCGCCGTTCCTGGTGATGGAGTTCCTCACCGGGGAGAGCCTCGGTGAGGAGGTGGCAGGGGAGGGGCCGCTGCCCCTCGTGGAGGCCTGCGACCTCATCGGGCAGGCGGCCGCGGGGCTGGAGGCGGCGCACCGGGCCGGGGTGGTGCACGGCCAGATCGGGCCCGACAGCTTCCGGCGGGCCGGGAGCGGGGTGCTCAAGGTCGTGGGGTTCGGGCTGGCCGGGCAGGTGCCGTCGGATGACGGCGTACGGTATCGGGCGCCCGAGGTGATCGACGGACGCGGTGGGGAGGCCGCCGCCGACCTGTACGCGCTGGGGTGTGTCTGTTACGAGGTGTTGTGCGGGCGCCCGCCGTTCGAGGGGTCGCCGGAAGAGGTGGGCGAGCTGCACCTGCACGCGGAGCCCGCCCCGCCGAGCAGCCATCGGGCGGAGGTGCCGGCCGAACTGGACCGGCTGGTGCTGGCCATGCTGGCCAAGGACCCCGCCGCCCGGCCGGCCGGTGGCGAGCCGGTACGCAGAGCGCTGGCCGCCATCGCCCGGCCACCTCGGCCCCAGCCCGGCCAGTCCACAGCGCCGCAGTCCCACCCGGCCACGGGCCCCCAGGCCATCCCTCACCCGGCGCCCCAGAGCGGTCAGGCCACGCCTTACCCGGGCGGCGTACCCCAGACGGGTCAGGCCGCGTCCTACCCGGGCGGCGCACCGCAGACGGGTCAGGCCATGTCCCACCCGGGCGGCGCACCCCGGACGGGTCAGATCACGCCTTACCCGGATGTCGCGCCACAGTCCGGCCAGCCGATCGCCCACCTGAGCGGCCCAGGCATCGGTGATACTCAGGCCATGCCTCCCGGTGTGTTTCACGACAGTGGCGGTCCGCGCAAGGGCGACACCGCGATCTACGACGCGCCGCCACCCGGTCCGTCGCCCAACCGCCGGCTGTTCGTGCAACTGGCCGTGGCTCTGGCCGCGATCGCGGCGGTCACCGTGGGCCTGATCCTTTGGTCGGGATCACGCGGCGAGCCCGTGGCCGGGCCGACACCCTCGCCGACGCCCACCACCAGCGCCCCGGCGCCGGAGCCGACCGAAACCCCCGAACCGAGCACGTCCGTCGCGCCCCTCCCCACCGATCCCGGAGGCCCCACACCCACCCCCAAGGGCACGCTCGCCAACAGCGTCCCGACCGGAGGCTGGCTGAAGTGGCTGGGTGAGTTCGACAAGGCCGTGACGGCTCAGGAGGCCATCGGCGACATCGAGCCCGGCGTGGCCAGAAAGGCCCACGAAAAGATCAGGAAGGTCGCCAGGAAGTCCCTGAAGGACCACGACGACCCGCCGCTCAACCAGATCGCGGGCGTCGTCCGCGACCTCCGCAAGGCCCAGGAGAAGGGCGACGTCCCCTCCTCCGGACCCCTCGCGGACTTCCTCAACGACTGGAAACTCTGACTCCGGCGACTGGCGGCGACCGGCGGCGGCTATCGCGACATCAGCGTCAGCGCGTAGACGCCGATGGCCGCGAAGTCGTCCGCCGGTTCCGACGCCTGCCAGGACCGCACATCGTCCACGAACCGGCTGCCCCGCCCGGTGAACGGCGCGAACCGGTCCACGCCGTCCGATGGGCACGGCACCATCCCTTCCAGATGGTCGCCCAGCCCGTCGTGGAACAGCGACGCGTCGTTCGGCCCGTTCACCACGGCCCCCGTGGCGGGCTTCCTGGTGATGTCGGAGATCTGGTAGTGCGGGCAGCGGATCGCGTTCTCACCCGCCCCGGCGACGAACGACACGCCCCACGCGTTGGCGCCGAACACCCACCCGCGCTGCCGCGTCCCGAAGGCGTCATACGTCCGGTCCCCGCTCACCGACCGGTACAGCCGCGACGTCGCCGCCATCCCGAACGCGTGCGGCACCGCGTCGAACTCGGTGTAAGCGGCCCCCGCACGGAACGGATCCTTCCCGGCCCGCGCGGAACCGATCTCGAGCTGCGCCCGTAGATCGTCCACCAGTTGCTGCTCGGAGACGGCGAGCCCATCGGAGATCTGCTCCTGACCCGACGTGCCGACCAGTGCCGGCTGCCCGTCGGGGCCCATCACCTCGATGGCCTGCACCGGGCTGGACGCGTTCGCCTGCCGGATGGCCTTGATCAGGTCGGTGTGGGCTAGCGCGCTCACGTCGTACAGGTTGAACGTGTCGTCCCCGGCCTCGTGCTCCAGGTACTGCCCGGCCCAGTGCGCCGCCTTCTCCAGCCAGCCCTCGGCCCGGTCGTCGCCCAGCCGCAGCGCCGCCAGCGCCAGTTCGGCGGCGCCCAGCTCCATGTCGTCGCGCCAGGCGCTCTCCGGGTAGAAGGCGTGCGGTAGCGACGTGACGAGCTGCCCCACCTTCTCCGTCTTGGCCATCGCGTAGACCGCCGCCGCCTTGCCCAGCAGCGCCGCCGCCCGCTCGTGGGACGGCTCCACCTGCGCGGCCAGCGCGAAGGCCGCCGCGGTACGGCCGGCCAGGTTGGGACTGATCGGCTTGCCGGGGCCGGCCGCGCGGAAGACCGGCCGGTTGCGCAGGAAGCGGTGCCGGGAGGAGTCGTCGGACTCGGGCAGCCGCCAGACGTCGTGGTCGCCGACGTAGGAGGCCTCCTCGTTGCCCGCGCCGATGCCGACCTGGATGTAGAGGGTCTTAGAAGCGCCGTCCCACATTTTGTCCAGATATTTCAGGCCGTGGGTGGCTTCGCGGTTGAGGCGTTGGTCGGGTCCGCCGTCCCGTGCCGAGGCCCAGAGCAGCGTGTCGACATAAGCCAGGATGTGGGTGAACTTGAGATAGTCACCCGCGTCGAACCATCCGCCCTCGACGTTCACGGGGCCGCCGATTTTCGTCAGCTTGCCCTTGATCTCGTCGGTGTCCGGCCCGGTGAACACCGGCCAGTCATAGACCGAGGCGGCCTTGTCGTTGCGGTGCCTGCGACCGCCGTCCCGTTGCCCTTCGAAGAAAGTGAGGATCTTCGAGGTGGGCGAGGTGGGCGCGATCTGGAAGGCGGGGGAGGTCATCGTGCCCGACTTGACCCGATAGCGGCCCGGCTCCTTCAGCGGGGTGAGGTCCAGGCCGTACACGTGCTTGTACGTGCCGTTCCACGAGCCCAGGTCGCTGCCCGCCGTACCCTTGAGCACCTCGCGTCCGTCGTCGCGGACGACGCTGAAGCGGGCGCCCGCGGACCCCGCGCGGGTCATCAGGAAGGCGTGCTTGGACTCGGCGGGTGCGAAACCCACTTGATCGACCCGGATATGACCGGGTGGGGGCGGTGCGGCTACCGCCGGGGTGCTCCCCATGGTCAGAACGGTCAAGGCGACAGCTAAGGCGGACCTCATCATGGGGCGCTCCATGGAATTATGTGAACAGCGTTCAGCACGGTATTCGCGTGTGACAGGGGAGGTCAATAGTGGCGCGAGGGTTAATACACGTACATTGACGAAATGACCGTCAATTATCCGGAACGCCGGGCGCGGGTCGCGGAAATGCTGCCCGCGCGCGAGGTCGACGCGATCCTCGTCACCTCGGGCGTCAACGTGCGCTACCTCACCGGGCTGGAGAGCTCGAACGCCGCCGTGCTCATCAAGGCCGACGGCTCCGCGCTGCTGGTGACCGACAACCGCTACATCGAGAAGACGCGCGGGCTGGACGTGGCGGCCGTCGAGGCGTCCGACGTGGCGGCCAGGCTGGCCGCGCCCGGCATCGGGATCGAGGCGGCGAGCATGACCGTGGCGACGTTCAACCGGCTGAGCAGCCTGCTGGAGAGCGGGCCGGTGCCCCTGGAGCCGCTCGTGGAGCTGCTGCGGGCGGTCAAGGACGACGACGAGCTGGAGCTCCTCCGTACGGCCTGCGCGATCAGCGACCAGGCGTTCGCCGACGTCACGGGCAACATCGGCCCCGGCGTCACCGAGCGGGACGTCGCCCGGCTGCTCGAAGCCCGCATGATCGAGCTCGGCGCCGACGGGCCGGCCTTCGCCACCATCGTCGCGGCGGGCGAGAACGGCGCCATCCCGCACCACGCGCCCGGCGGCAGGGAGCTGCGCACCGGCGACCTGATCACCATCGACTTCGGAGCCTGCTACCAGGGATACCACGCCGACATGACGCGTACGGTGGCCCTGGGCGGCCCCGCCGCCTGGCAGCGGGAGATCTACGACCTGGTCGCCGACGCGCAGCGCGCGGGCAGCGAGGCCCTGGCGCCGGGGGCGACGGCCAAGGAGGTGGACGCGGCCGCCCGTTCGGTCATCGAGGCGGCCGGCCACGGCGGTCACTTCAGGCACGGGCTCGGTCACGGCGTCGGGCTGGAGATCCACGAGGACCCGTTCCTCGGCCCGTTGCGGACCGGTAGACTAGAGGATCGAGTTCCTGTCACCGTCGAGCCGGGGGTCTACCTTCCGGACCGGGGCGGTGTTCGCATCGAGGACACCCTTGTCACACGCACGGGCGGCCCGGAACTCCTCACGAAGACGACCAAGGAGCTGCTCGTCCTTTGAGCGGCCACACGCGGGAGAATACGAGTGGCGACGACCAACGACCTCAAGAACGGCATGGTGTTGAAGCTCGACGGCGGTGAGCTGTGGGCCGTTGTGGAGTTCCAGCACGTCAAGCCGGGCAAGGGCGGCGCGTTCGTGCGCACCAAGCTCAAGAACGTGCTCTCGGGCAAGGTCGTCGACAAGACCTTCAACGCCGGCGTGAAGGTCGACGTGGCCAACGTCGACAAGCGCGAGATGCAGTATTCCTACAAGGACGGCGACGACTTCGTCTTCATGGACACCGAGACCTACGACATGGTCAACGTGCCCACCCGGACGGTCGGCATCGCCGCCAACTACATGCTCGAGAACACCCTGGCCACGATCGCCTTCAACGAGGGCTCCGCGCTCTACATCGACCTGCCCGCGGCGGTCGAGCTGACCATCTCCAGCACCGAGCCCGGCCTGCAGGGCGACCGCTCCACCGGCGGCACCAAGCCCGCCACGCTGGAGACCGGCGCCGAGGTCAAGGTCCCGCTCTTCATCACCACCGGCGAGAAGATCAAGGTCGACACGCGCAGCGGCGAATACCTCGGCCGGGCCTGAGGTGTCGGCACGAGGCAAAGCACGCCGTCGCGCGCTCGACATCCTCTTCGAGTCCGAACTCCGCAGCGAGGATCCGCTGCGGATCCTCGCCGAGCGGGTCGAACGGCAGGACCCCCCGGTCAACGAATACACCTCGACCATCGTCGAGGGCGTCGCCCGTCACCAGGCCCGCATCGACGAGCTCATCACCACCTACTCCGAAGGCTGGACCCTCGACCGCATGCCCGCGGTCGACCGCAACCTGCTGCGCGGCGGCACCTACGAGCTCCTCTGGATGCCCGACGTCCCCGAGGGCGTGGTCATCAGCGAGTGGGTGCACCTGGCGGCCGAGCTGTCCACGGACGAGTCACCTCAGTTCGTGAACGGGCTGCTGGCTCGCTTCAAGCAGCTGAAGCCAAGTATCACCCTTTAGACACCCTCTTCAGGTGAATCCGGTTCTACCGCCGGGGGATCCCTGCCCCTCTGGGTAGAAGAAGTTTCTACTTCTGCCCCGAAGGCCGTACACATGGGCGAGGTACGTTCCAGACACGCGGCCTGCACGGCTTGCGCTAGGCGAGGGACGTGTACACCGCACGGTCAGCCGTTCGGCGCCTGCCGGCGCCTGGTTGACCGTGCGGCTTCGACAGGAGCCCACCCGCCCCGGTCCCGTCCCGCGTCAG
Source organism: Nonomuraea sp. NPDC026600 (assembly GCF_040638335.1). Lineage (NCBI taxonomy): Bacteria > Bacillati > Actinomycetota > Actinomycetes > Streptosporangiales > Streptosporangiaceae > Nonomuraea > Nonomuraea sp. NPDC026600. The sequence goes on along the minus strand of NZ_JBEZYD010000003.1, from coordinate 528,022 downwards.
GAACTCAGCGCCGGCCATGGGCGCCGACGCCCCACAAGAGCCCCGCCGGTCCATCCCAGCCGGCGGGGCACCGGTGTCCTACCAGGTCCAGTCGGAGTGCGCGTCGGCCTGCCACTCCTTGGGGAAGTACTGCCGGATGGCGAAGGCCATGCCGATGCCCCGGGCGATGAACTGGTCGCGCTCCAGCTTCCTGGTGATCGGCTTGCCGGGCCGGCCCTGGTTGTCCCACCAGGACTCCCACTGCTTGACGCAGGTCAGCGTGCCGTACTTCGGGTTGGCGCAGGGCGCGGGCGGCGACCAGATCTGCGTGTGGCCGAAGTCGACGACCTTGCCCGACGACTCCTCGGTGATGGTGCCCCACGCCTTGAGGCAGTAGGTCTGGCTGGGGATGTCCCACTTCACGTAGTGCTGCCGGCCGTTGGTGGCCAGCGTGCGCAGGTTCCCGCACGTGGCGTCGCCGATCTGCTCCTTGGTGATCCGCAGGCGGTAGTAGGTGCCGTTGTCGCGCCAGCCGTCGAGCATGACCCAGCCGCCGTCGTGGACGAACTTCTCCGCGTAGCTCGGCGGCCACTTGGCGGGGTCGCCCCAGCTGATCTCCGACGTGGTGGCCGACAGCGGCTTCCAGGCCCACTGCCCGGCCGCCTTCCCATCGGCCCAGAACTGACCGGCGCTGCGCGACGTCATACGCGAGTACGCGCCGTACTCCTCACCCGCCGTCTCCGCCTGAGCCGGTACGGCCGGCAGCGACCCCAGCACCACCGCAAACAGCGAGATTCGCCACAAAATCCTCATAGTTCCCTCTGAATGTAGATAAGTCGCTGCTGACCCCACCGCATCAGACGCCACTCGCGGGCGCGCTTCGGCGATCCTGGAAGGGAGGAGGCGGAGCGGGCGATCTCCCACACCGCGTAGTCTGGGGCGGGGTTGTGGGAGCGAAGCCGGGGACAGGTTCGTGGAGCAAAGGGAGGCGAGCCGACGTTGCGTGCTGAAGGACGTGCCGCAGGCGTCACGAGGACTCCGGCGGTGCGGACCGCCGTCGTCTGGGAAGCGCTGCGGGCGGTGCTGGCCGAGCGGGCGGCCGCCACGGGGCGTGATGATCTCGACATCGTCGACGCCGGCGGCGGGACCGGCGGGTTCGCCGTGCCGCTGGCCGAGCTGGGCCACACGGTCACCGTGGTCGACCCGAGTCCTGACTCGCTGGCCGCGCTGGAGCGCAGGGCCAAGGAGAAGGGCGTGGGCGTACGCGCCCTGCAGGGCGACGCCGCCGACCTGGGCGACCTGCTCGACCACGACAGCGTCGACCTGGTCCTCTGCCACAGCGTGCTCGAATACGTGGAAGACCCGATCAGCGCGCTGACGGCCGTGGCCGGGGTGCTGCGCGTGGGCGGCGCGGTCAGCGTGCTGGCCGCCAACCCGGTGGCCAGTGCCATCCACCGGGCGCTCGCGGGGCAGTTCGACGAGGCCAGGGCCGTGCTGAGCGACCCGCGGGGAAGCTGGGGCGACCGCGACCCCACGCCGTGCCGCTACACCGCCGAGACGCTCTCCCAGTTGCTGGCCGCGACCGGCTTCACGGTCGGGGAGGTGCACGGCGTGCGGGTGTTCGCCGACCTGGTGCCCAGCAGGCTGGTCGACGGCGAACCGGGCGCGGCCGAGGCCCTCGTCGCTCTCGAACAGGCCGCCGCCGCCCATCCCGTGCTGCGTGACATCGCCACTCAGCTCCACGTCCTCGGCCATCGTGGCTGACCAGCTCCTACCATAGAACGCGTGTTCGGATAGAATGGTGGCGTGTCTCGTAAGCAGATCACGGGCATCGGCCCCGCTCCACAGACCGGGGTCGATGACAGCGGCTGCCCGATCCTGCATGTCGACATGGACGCCTTCTTCGCCAGCGTCGAGCTGCTCGACCGCCCGGAGCTGCGGGGGCGTCCGGTGATCGTCGGCTCGCCGGCCGGGCGCGGCGTGGTGCTCAGCGCCACCTATGAGGCCAGGTCCTACGGCGTGCACTCGGCGATGCCGATGAGCAGGGCGCGCAGGATGTGCCCCCAGGCCACGATCATCCCGCCCAGCCACGGCAAATACTCCGAGGTCTCCAAGGGCGTCATGGAGGTCTTCCACGCGATCACCCCGATGGTCGAGCCGATCGCGTCCGACGAGGCGTTCCTCGACGTCGGCGGTGCCCGGCGCAGACTGGGCTCGCCCGTCGCGATCGCCTCGATGATCAGGGCCCAGGTGCTGGAGCGCCACGGCATCACGTGTTCGGTGGGTGTGGCGAGCAGCAAGTTCGTGGCGAAACTCGCCTCAAAGCAGTGCAAGCCAGACGGCCTCCTGGTGGTGCCCGAGGGCGAGGTGGTGGACTTCCTCCACCCGCTGCCCGTGTCGGCGCTGTGGGGCGTCGGTGAGCGCACAGAGCAGTCTCTGGTGCGCCTCGGCATCCGCACGGTCGGCGATCTGGCCAGGGTCCCCGTCGCGACCCTCCGGCGCGAGCTGGGACAGGCCGTGGGAGGCCATCTGGCCGCGCTGGCCTGGGGCCGCGACGAGCGCCCGGTGACCGCGCACGTGCCCGACAAGAGCATCGGCAACGAGGAGACCTTCGCGGCCGACATCGACGACCCCGAAGTGATCAAACGCGAGTTGCTGCGTCTGTCCGAGCGCGTGGCCTCCCGGATGCGTAAGGCCGGCCACGTGGGCAGGACTGTGAGTGTGAAGCTGCGCCGCGCCGATTTCTCCACCATCAACCGGTCCAGGACCCTCAGAGAGCCGACCGACGTGGCCCAGGAGATCTACGCGACGGCCTGCGAGCTCTTCGAGGCGGCAGGGCTTGAGCGGGTGCGGCTGCGCCTCGTCGGGGTCAGGATGGAGAACCTCCGCCCCGCCGATTCGGCCTCGCGCCAGCTCGGCCTGGGCGATCGGGAGACCGGCTGGCGGGAGGCCGAGCAAGCCATGGATCGGGCGATCCGAAGATTTGGTCCTGATGCGGTGCTCCCAGCGTCGCTTGTACGCGGCAGACTTGATGAAATGGAGGCATGACGTCAATGTCAGGATTTCTGGGGAGGGGCGGCGGATGACCCACAATGGAGTCATGACGTCACCTCCGGTTTGGTCTGCGTTGGGCGTTTGCTTTCGCCCACGCCTACAGCCTCGTATTCTGGGGATAACCGACCGCGAGGTTCGGACACCCCGTGTCGTCCGTTGCCGTCTTCCCCGTCCTGGGGCCGTCCTTGGGAGGCGCCGTGCCGCTCTCTGAGCACGAGCAGCGCTTGCTCGACCAGATCGAGCAGGCCCTCTACGCCGAGGACCCGAAGTGGGCCAACACCGTAAGGATCAGTGACCCGCGCAGCCATTACAAGCGTCGCCTCATCAAGGCCTCCATCGGCTTTGCCCTCGGCGTCGTCCTGCTGATGGTCGGCGTAGTGATCAATTTGATTCCGCTCGGCGTCGGCGGTTTCGTGGTCATGCTCGCCGCGTGTCTGTGGGGTCTGTCGAGCTGGAAACGCATGAACGGGTTCGGCGACGCCGCGCCCGCCTCGGGCGCGTCCGTTCCGGGCAAGCCGGCCCGCCGGGGCAACCGTGGCAGCTTCATGGAGCGCATGGAAGAGCGCTGGCGCCGTCGTCACGACGAGCGCTGAGCGCGAAAGAGCCTCCAGACGACCGTGCGGCCGCCCCCCGCGAGGGGGAACGACCGCACGGTCGAGTCAGACGGTCATGAGCCCTTCTGGGCCGCCGTCCGCCGCAATCTGATGTTCTCCAGCCGGTCGAATCCGTCGAGCACCCGCTCGCCCATCAGCCGTAGCCGCCGCAGCGTCGACGGGGGCAGCAGCAGGGCCCGCACCCGCCGCCAGCGCGACACCGTGGCCGCCAGCGCCTGCCGTACCCTCCGCAGGTCCTTTCGCATCGGCGCGAGCTCGCCGACGTCCCGCGCGAACAGCGCCCGCTCGACCGCCGAGGCGATCGCCGAGACGGCCGCGGCCGACTCGGCGTCGAACTCATACTGTTCGGTCAGCCGCCGCGCCAGCGCCCGGGGTGTCTCGCTGGGCCGGCGGGCCATTCCGTAGTCGAACAGCACGTCGTCCAGCTCCGCCCAGGCGGCCGCCACGGACGGGTGGCTGCCCGCCACCACCTTGGCCGTCACCTCGTCCGACGGCTCGGACACCTTCCAGCTCAGCGCGCGGACCCGCCTGCTCCTGGTGACCAGCCGTATCCCGGCCGGGATCAGCAGGATGAGCAGGAGCACGCCCGCGCCGATGCCGAGCTTGCCGATCAGCGGCATCGAGTCGTCGGCGGGCAGCCCGTTGTCGGCGAGGGTGGCCTCGCGGTCGAGTGCGCGGGGGTTCTCCCGGTTCTGCGGGTTGAGCGGTGAGTCGTCGGCCGAGCTGGTCGCTCCGGGCGTCGGCGTGGAGTCGTCACCCGTCGAACGGGGGGGCGGCTGCGTGTAGGCGGGCACCCGGGCGCTGCCCTGGCCGAGCGAGCCCGTCGGAGTGGGCTCGAACGGCAGCCAGCCCACGCCGTCGAAGTACAGCTCCGGCCACGAGTGGGAGTCGTTCGTGCCGACGATCCACCTGTCGCCGACCTTCGTACCTCCCGTGTAGCCGATCGCCACCCTGGCGGGGATGCCCGTGATCCTGGCCAGCAGCGCCATCGACGCGGCGAACTGCTCGCAGTAACCCGCCCTGCTGCGCAGCAGGAAGTCCTTCAGCGCGGAGTTTCCGGAGCCCTGCGTCTTGAGGCTGTAGGTGAAGTCGCCGGTCTTGGTGAAGAACTCCTGGATCTTCACCGCGGCCTCGTAGCTCGTACGGGCGTTCGCCGTCACCTTGAGCGCCAGGTCTCTGATCTCCGAGGGGAGGTTCTCCGGCACCTTCAGGTAACGCGGGTCGCTGGCCGCGGCCCTGGCCTGCGGCAGCGCGTCGAGCTGGTCCGAGGTCACGTCGGGCTCGGTGGTGAGCACGTCGTAGCCGAGGCCGGCGGCCTCGTCCTTGGTGGAGAAGACCATCAGCGTGCCGACGTCCGCGCGCCAGTCGCCGTCGATGCGGATCTGCCGCGCCGGGTACGGCAGGGGCAGGAACACCAGCCCCTCGACCTCGTCGCTGATCTGGATCCTGGTCGTCACGTTCGAGACCTTGGTCGCCGGAGACAGGCCGGGCGGAGTGGGCAGCGGGCCGTTCTCCGTCTTGTCGTCCGGCGCGCCCTTCGGCTCCGTCATGCCGAACTTCTCGCCGTCGAAGGTGTCGAGTGAGTAGATCCGCAGGTAGCGGGGCTTGTCATCGCTGTTGGTGTAGGACAGCACGGTGCGCCGTTCCGGCAGCTCCAGCTGGCCCTTCAGGCCGGCGATCGGGTCCGGGATGCTGATCGAGTTGCCCTTGCCCGAGCCCCTGCCGCCCACGCCGAAGCTGAAGAACGACACCGGCTCCATCGCCGGCAGCGCCGCGGGCACCAGGACCGCCAGCGCGATCGCGGCGAACCCGATGCGCTTGCCCGACAGGCGCAGCCCCCGCGTGTCGGCCGTCTCGCGCTCGGCGCCCGGCACCGGCGAGGTGGCGATGCGGGTCCGCCTGACCAGCACCGCGCGGCCCCAGTGGCCGATGCGTTCGCGGCCGTCGGCGATCAGCAGGCTGGTGAAGCCGAGGGCGGCGATGATGAACGCGGGCCAGCTGATCGGATCCGGCAGGATCGTGGCCGGCACCGTCGCCAGCGCCAGCATCGGCAGCCCCGCCAGCGCCGCGCGCCGCAACCGGGCGGCGAACAGGTCCACCACGATCGCGATGAGCCCCACGCCGCCGGCCGTCAGCAGCGCAATGCCCTCGGTGGCGGGCACCGGCGCGGCGAACCGCTGGATGTCGGCCCAGCCGGTGCCCAGCAGCTTGGCCAGCTCCACCACCGACCCCTTGGTCGGCACCATCCATGCCCACGCCTTGTCGGAGGCGTAGGCCAGGGTCAGGTAGATCCACAGCGCGGCCACGCTCACCAGGGCCGCCGCCCACGCGGGCAGCGACAGCCGCCCGCTCACCAGGCCGGCGCACATCACCGAGAGCACCGCGCCCAGCGACCCCCAGAACCAGAAGCCGCCCTGGAACAGCGGATAGAGCATGACGGCCGCGCAGAACGTGGCCACCGCCGCGGCGATCGAGAGCCTCATGCCGCACCTCCCGCCGGGCTGAGCGCGTACCTGCCGCGGTTGGCGGCGTCCGGCCAGACGGAGGCGACCGAGACACCGGCGGGCAGCCGCACGATGCGCCATCCGTAACCGGCGAGCACTCCCTGCACCGCCGCGTAGTTCTCCGTGGAGCCGGGCTCGCCGCCGTCCCATGTGCTCACGTCGAGAAGTACGGCCACCCCGGTGATGCTGCTGTGCCGGAGCCTGGCCAGCTCCCTGGCCTCCTCCGGGTCCAGCGAGCCGAGCACCGCCACGATCAGTCCGTCGCCGCCGCCCTGACGGAGCGCGGACACGCCCATCTCCAGCGAGCGGGCGGTGCTGTTGCGTACCACCGCGAGGGTGTCGAGCAGCGACCAGCTCAGCCCGCTGTCGGTCAGGTGCTCGGCGCCCTGGTCGGTCACCAGCCGCAGGCCGAGCCCCTCATGGGCGAGATGCACGCCGATCGAGGCGGCGGCCGAGACCGCCACCTCGAAGGAGGAGCGCGGGCCCTCGCCGCGGTGGGCGTAGCGGCGCGTGTCGAGCAGCAGCGCGCCGCGGCTCTGCCACTGCTGCTCCTCGCGCCGCACCATCAGCTCGCCGCGGCGGGCGGTGGAGCGCCAGTGCACCCGGCGCAGGTCGTCGCCCTGCCGGTACTCGCGCGGGGCCACGTCGTCGTCGCCCGCCGCCGCCACGCTCCTGGTGCGGCTGTCGCCGCCGCCGGTCCACTCGCCCGACAGCCGTACGTGGGGCAGTGCCACCACCTGCGGCGTCACCACCAGGGTGTCGCTGATCGTGAACCCGCGGGTGAGCTCCACCAGCCCGAACGGGTCGGTGATCCGCACCGACAGCGGGCCGATCGTGTAGCGGCCCCGCAGGTCGGAGCGGACCCGGTAGTCGATCTCCCGGACCCCGCGCGACTCCACCCGGTCCAGCACGAACCGGGGCCGCACACCCAGCGCGTACGGCACGGTGTCCTCGATCAGCAGCAGCCCGGTGGGCAGCCGGGTGACGTTCTCCAGACGCAGCGTCACGGTCGCCTCGCCGCCCACCTCCGCCCTGGCCGGGTCGAGACGCCGCGCGCAGCTCAGCCGGTAGCGGGTGCGCGCCACCACCATCGCGGCGAGCAGCGGCAGCGCCGTCACCAGCACCCCGATCCTGAACAGGTCGTTCTCGCCCAGCAGGAAGGCCATCAGCATGGCGGCCACCCCGGAGGCCAGGAACGAACGTCCCCTGGAGGTCAGCGCCCGCAGTCCGTCTCTCACGACGCTCGCGTCTCCGGCACGGGCACACGTCGGACGAGCTCGGCCACCACCTGCTCCGGCAGGCGGCGCTGGCCCTGGGCCTCGATGCTGGGCAGCAGCCGATGCGCGAGCACCGGCACGGCCAGCTCCTGCAGGTCGTCCGGGATGACGTAGTCGCGCCCGGACAGCGCCGCGTTCGCCCTGGCCGCCCTGACCAGCTGCAGCGTCGAGCGCGGCGAGGCGCCCAGCCGCAGGTCGGGGGAGTGGCGGGTGGCGACCGCGAGGTCGATGGCGTACTTCTTGACCGGCTGCGAGACGTAGACGCCGCGTACCGCGTCGATCAGCGCGCGCACCTCGGCGGTCGTCGCGACCGGCTCCAGCTTGTCCAGCGGCGGGGTGCCGCCGTGCACGTCGAGCATCTCCAGCTCGGCCGCCGGCTCCGGGTAGCCCATCGCGACCCGCGCGGTGAAGCGGTCGCGCTGCGCCTCCGGCAGGGGGTAGGTGCCCTCCATCTCGATCGGGTTCTGGGTGGCGATCACCATGAAGGGCAGGTCGAGCTGGTAGGTCACCCCGTCAACCGTCACCTGGCGCTCTTCCATGCACTCCAGCAGCGCCGACTGCGTCTTGGGCGAGGCCCGGTTGATCTCGTCGCCCACCACGATGTTGGCGAACACGGGTCCCGGCTTGAACTCGAACTCCCTGGTCTGCTGGTTGTAGGCGCTCACTCCGGTGATGTCGCTGGGCAGCAGGTCCGGCGTGAACTGGATGCGCCGGACCGGGCAGTCGATGGACTTCGCCAGCGCCTTGGCCAGCATGGTCTTGCCGACCCCCGGCACGTCCTCGATCAGCAGGTGGCCCTCGGCCAGCAGGACGGTCAGTGTGAGGCGGACGGCGTCCCCTTTGCCCTCGATCACCGACTCGATGGCCTGCCGGATCCGGTGCGCGGTGGAGACCAGCTCATCGAGCCGGCTCGGGACGTCATGGGTTACTGCCACCAGGCCTCCATGAGAAGTGCTACGGCAGTCCCGCACGTGAGAGTGCGATAGCGGGAGCCATGCCATTCCTTTTCCATTGTGTGTACGACCCTACGACGCTGCGGGTTCTGGAGCGACTTTTACCGATATTCCAGAGAACCTGCCCAAGGTTCCGGTTCTTGTGGCATACGGGGTCGAATCTCGTGACAGTCGCCCTGACGGCGCGCTCCACTTTCCACCACGCGGCGCTTCCCGCAGCGCGCGATCCGCTAATTCCATGGTCGTTTCAACCCTCGACACGCCCATGAGGGTTGGGCCGCGCCCCGGCGCCCCCCACCCGACCTCATGGCTCTGACCTGCGGTAACTCGCGGCGTGCGGGTGACGAACCGCGGTGGAATCAGTTGACGGTGGGGAGAAGTGGAGTATGGTGGTGCGCAGTGGAGGGCCCGGTGCGCCAGCGCTGAGCGCTTCGCTAGGCACGGGAGGTGGGGCCGATGTTCCTCGGCACCCATCAGCCGCGTCTGGACGACAAGGGACGGCTGTTCCTGCCGGCTAAGTACCGTGAGGAGCTGGCGGAGGGTCTTGTGATCACCAAAGGCCAGGAGCGATGCCTCTACGTCTTTCCCGTAGGGGAGTTCCAGCGCATTACCGAGGCTCTCAGCACCGCCCCGGTCACCGCCAAGGCGGTGCGCGACTACAGCCGCGTCTTCTTCGCCAGCGCGTCCGACGAGACGCCTGACAAGCAGGGGCGCATCACGATCCCGCAGAGCTTGCGCCAATACGCGGGCCTCGTGCGTGACTGCGCGGTCATCGGGGCCAACACCCGGCTGGAGATCTGGGACGCCCAAGCCTGGGATACCTATCTCGACGCGCAGGAGCAGGCGTTCGCCGATTTGTCGGAGGAGGTGCTGCCAGGGATTCTCTAGAGCCACGGTCGATCCGTCGGAGATGTCGTTCGGCGAGGTCTCCACCCGCAACCACTGCCCGCCCGCTGATGCACCTTCCCCGGTGTCAGGTGGCAGGCTCCACGAAGAGGGTGCGGATGGGGACCTGGCCGGACGGCGCCGGGTGGGGGCCAGGTGGGCCGATGATCGTCCGGACGCGTCGTCCGCGAGCAAGGACGCGAGAGGGGGGTTGGAGATGTACGACAACACAGGCACAGGCGGTCACGTTCCGGTCATGCTCGACCGCGTACTGGAGCTTTTGGCTCCGGCGCTGACCGGCCGGGAGGCCGTCGTCGTCGACGCCAACCTCGGCCTGGGTGGCCACTCGGAGGCCCTGCTCGCCGCTCATCCGTCTCTTCACCTGATCGGCATCGACCGCGACCCTTTCGCGATCGAGTTCTCCACGCGCAGGCTCGCCCCCTACGCCGAGCGGACCACGCTGGTCCACGCCTCGTCCGACGAACTGCCCGACGTGCTCGCCCAGGCGGGCCGGGACACCATCGACGGGGTGCTGTTCGACCTGGGGGTGTCCTCGCCGCAGCTCGACGAGGCCGAACGCGGTTTCGCCTATTCCTATGACGCTCCGCTCGACATGCGGATGGATACGGATCAAGAGCTCACTGCGGAGAAGGTGGTCAATACCTACTCGGCTGCGGAGCTAACCCGCATCCTCCGTGTTTACGGAGAGGAACGGTTCGCACCGCGTGTCGCTGGCCTAATTATCAAGGAAAGGGCCAAGGACCCCATAACGTCGACTAAGCGGCTGGCCGAGATCGTTCGTCAGGCCATTCCAGCCGCCACTCGGCGCACCGGGGGCAACCCCGCCAAGAGAACTTTTCAGGCACTGCGCATCGAGGTCAACGCGGAGCTCGCCGCCCTGGAGGCGGCGCTGCCCGCGGCACTCGACGCGCTCGTGCTCGGTGGGCGAGTCGTCGTGCTCTCCTACCACTCCCTGGAGGACCGGCTCACCAAGCAGGTCCTCGCGGCGCGAACCAAGGACACCGGCCCCCCCGGGCTGCCTGTCCCGCTGCCGGCTCATCAGCCGCGGTTCCGCCTGTTGACGAGGGGAGCTGAGCTCCCAAGCGAAGAAGAGGTGGCCCGCAACCCGCGGGCGACCTCGGCCCGGCTACGGGCGGCAGAGAGGATCCGTGTTGACCACCAGGACTGAGCAGGAGAGCAGGCGGACCGCGGCCGTCCGCGGCGTCCCGCTGAAGACGGCACCCAAGACCGGCCCGCGCAGGCCCGGCGTGCCTCACCAGTCCAAGCCCATCCCGCGATCACGCCCCGGCGGACCGGAGACGACCGGTCCCGGCGACGGCGAGATCCCGGCGAGCTCCGAGCGGATGCGCCCGGCACTCAAGCGACGTCCGTCGCGCGGGCGCCAGCGGGCTCCGTTCGTGCTGCTCGTCGTCGGGCTGATGTGCGGTGGCCTGGTGAGCTTGCTGCTGCTCAACACCGTTCTCGCGCAGGACTCCATCACCGCGGCCAACCTGCGTGACGAGATCGCGGTGGCGCGGCAGGCCAACGAGGAGGCCAAGCTCGCGAACGAGAAGAACACCGGCCCCCAGCAGCTCGCCGACAACGCCGAGCTGCAGGGTCAGCACCGTGACTGGGACAAGCCCAACGTCCTGACCGACGACGGCGCCGTCAACGGTCAGGTGGACCCAGGACGGTGAGAGACACAGGCGGCAGGGGGCAGGGTCCCGGCCGCGGCGGCGCCGGCTCTCAGGGAGGGCCCGGCGCCGCTCGCCGTACCCCGGGAGGGCCGGGGCGGCAGGGCCGGCAGGCGGGGTCGGCTCGCTCGGAGGGGGCGGGCCGGCCCGACAATCCACCCAAAGAGCCGAGAAAGCAGCCAGACCCGTTGGACCTCCCCTTCGGCCCTTTCGGCAGGGACGACGACCGCGACGACGCGGAGGACCGCGCCCGGCGCCCGCAGGACCCGGCTGACGGGTCCCGCGGCCGCGGCCGCGGCCGCGGCGACGAGTCCGACGGCCCGCGGAGCCGGTCACGTGGCGACGAGCGCGACCGGCCTCGTGATGGTGACGCTTCGCGTGGGCGCTCTCGCGAGGACGAGGGTTCGCGTGGGCGGTCGCGCTCGGGCGGCGGGGACGGGCCCGGCGGGCGTCCCCGGCCGGGTGGCGACGGGCCGAGGTGGCGTTCCAGGCCCGACGGGGACGACGCCGCCAAGGACCGTGCCCGCCAGCGCTCCGGACGCCCGCGCCCGGAGGCCGAACGCCCCGGTGGCCGCGTCCCGCAGGCCAGGGACGACCGGTCCCGGGGCCGCCAGGACGACGGCCCGCTCCGCCGTACCCGCGAAGAAGCCCCCCGTGACGTCCGGCGCTCCCGAGACGAGGATCGCCGGGACGACGCCAGGCTTCGCCGTACCGGTGAGGATGAGCGCACGCGCGCGCAGAGCTTCGGGCGGCGCGGCGGCGGGGGGCCGCCCCGCAGGCCCCCCGCGCCGCCGCGCCCGCCCAAGCCGCCGCCCGTGCTGCGTCTGGGCAACCCGCGCAGGCGCATCAACATCGGCCTGATCGGCATGACGTTCATCCTGTCGATCTTCGGCGGCAGGCTCATCCAGATGCAGGGCCTCGACTCCAAGGTGTACGAGGCGCGGGCCGTGGGCCAGCGCACGCAGACCGAGGACATCCCGGCCAAGCGCGGCACCATCACCGACGTCAAGGGGCACGCGCTGGCCGTCACCGTCGAGGCCCGCGAGATCGCCATCGACCCCACCAAGATCAAGGACACGGTCCGGGCGAAGGTCGCCGCCGTGCTCGCCACGCAGCTCAGCAGGACCCCGCAGGAGATGGCCGCCAAGCTGGCCAGGGTCGACACCCGCTACCAGCTCCTGGCCAGAGACGTCGACCCGGTCGTGGCTGGCCGCCTGCTCAAGTCCGGCGTGCCCGCGCTGACCGCGAAGAAGACCTACCGCCGCGTCTACCCGGGAGGCGACCTGGCGGGCAGCCTGATCGGGTTCGTCGGCGACGAGCAGAGCGGCCTGGGCGGCATCGAGCAGGCGCGCAACACCCTGCTGAAGGGGCGCGACGGCGAGCAGCGCGTCGAGACGGGCCGTGAAGGCCAGCGCATCCCCATGACCAGCAGCCAGCGCACGGTCCCCGTCGACGGCGCCGACGTGCGGCTGACCATCGACCGCGACATCCAGTGGGCCGCCCAGCAGGCGGTGGCCAAGCAGGTGACCGACTCCGCGGCGAGCAGCGGCACGGTCATCGTCATGGACGTGCGCACCGCGCAGATCATCGCCATGGCCAACGCCCCCGAACTCGACCTGAACAACTGGCGCAACACCCCCGCCGCCCAGTACATCAACCGGGCCGCCTCCGACGTCTTCGAGCCCGGCAGCACCAACAAGGTGATCACCGCCGCCGCCACCCTGGAGGCCGGGGCCGTCACGCCCGACACGGTCTTCCAGGTCAAGGACAACATCAGGTGCGCGGACCGGGTGCTGCACGACGCGCACCCGCACAAGCCGGAGCCGATGACCTACCGCCAGGCCGTGGCCGAGTCGAGCAACGTCGCCACCATCATGGCCGCGCGCAAGGTCGGCAGCGAGCGGCTCTACCAGATGCTGAAAGCCTTCGGTTTCGGCGCGCAGCCGGGCGGCGGCGTGCCGAACGCGGAGGCCGGTCTGCTGCCCAACTACAAGAACTGGTCGGGCAGCCAGAGCTGCACGATCGCCTACGGGCAGGGCGTTTCGGTGACCGCGTTGCAGATGGCCAGCGTCTACCAGACCATCGCCAACGGCGGCGTCAAGATCGAGCCGCAGATCGTCGCGGGCAGCACGGATGCCTCGGGCAGGTTCGTACCGTCCGCTCCCGGTAAGAAGACCAGGGTGGTCAGCGACAGAACCGCCAAGGAGATCACCACCATGCTGGAGACCGCGGTGAGCGCCGAAGGCACCGGCGAACTGGCCGCCATCCCCGGATACCGGGTGGCGGGCAAGACCGGCACGGCCAACCGCTATGACGCGCAGCTCGGCCGCTACGACGGCTACACGGCATCGTTCGCCGGATTCGCCCCCGCCGACGCGCCGCGGCTCGTCGTGCTGTCGGTGCTGCAGAATCCGAAGAAAGACCACTTCGGGGGCCAGGTCGCCGCCCCCGTTTTCAAGGACGTGATGACGTTCGCCATCAAGAGCAAGAAGATTCCGCCGACCGGCTCGACCGCGCCCGCGGTCCGGGCGGGCGCGGGACAGTGACCAGGGAAGGTACGCTGCCGCCGTGCGTCCCCCGTCGTCTATGCGTCCAACGACCAGTCCGCCCCGCCCGCTGACCGGGCTGGCGACCATGCTCGACGCCGATTCCGGCACGTCGCGGTCGCCACATGCCCCGCTCACCGGTGTCACGATCGACTCCCGCCAGGTCCGGCGCGGAGATCTCTACGTGGCCTTGCCCGGCAATCAGTCCCACGGCGCCGATTTCGCCGCCGAGGCCATGGCGCGCGGCGCCGTGGCCGTCCTGACCGATCCCGGCGGCCGCGCGGCCGCCGCCGCGACCGGCCTGCCCGTCCTCGTCGTGCCCGACGTCCGGGCCGTGCTCGGGCAGGTCGCCTCCTGGGTGTACGGCCGGCCGGCCGACCACATCCAGTTGCTCGGCGTCACCGGCACCAGCGGCAAGTCCACCACCACGTTCCTGCTCGAAGCCGGCCTGCGCGCCGCGGGCCACAGCACAGGGCTGGTCGGCGGCGTCGAGATCCGCGCGGGCGACCTCTGCTTCGAGCCCCGGCTCACCACCCCTGAGGCCCCTGAGCTGCACGGCCTGTTCGCGCTCATGCGCGAGGTGGGCGTCACCGCGGCGGCCATGGAGGTCTCCAGCCACGCCCTGGCGCTCGGCCGGGTCGACGGGCTCCATTACGACGTCGCCCTGTTCACCAACCTGTCGCAGGACCACCTCGACTTCCACAAGGACTTCGACGACTACTTCGCCGCCAAGGCCAGGCTCTTCCAGCCCGATCTGGCCCGCCTGGGCGTGACGAACCTCGACGACCCCTACGGCCGCGAGCTGCTGTCGATCGCGAAGGTGCCGATGACCACCTTCTCCGCGCTGGGCGCGCCCGAAGCCGCCTGGCGCGCGCTCGACGTGCGGCTGGGCGCCGACGGCAGCACGTTCCGGGTGACCGGTCCGGGCGGCGTCGAGGCCGACGCGCAGATCTCGCTGCCCGGCCCGTTCAACGTCGCCAACACCCTCGGTGCGATCGTCACGCTCGTCGAGGCCGGGGTGCCGCTGCAGACCGCGGTCCACGGCGTCGGCACGCTCACCGGCGTCCCCGGCCGCATGCAGCGCATCACGGACGCGGGCGACGAGTTCCAGGCGATCGTCGACTACTCGCACAAGCCCGCCGCGGTCGAGTCGGTGCTGCGCTCGCTGCGCGAGGTCACCGCGGGCAGACTGGTCGTCGTGCTCGGCTGCGGCGGCGAGCGCGACGCGGGCAAGCGGCCGGTCATGGGCGAGTCCGCCGCGCGGCTGGCCGATGTGGCCATATTCACGAGCGACAATCCTCGTTCCGAGGACCCTTTGGACATTCTGGCCGCGATGATGGAGGGAGCGCTCCGCGTTCCGCAGCATGACCGCGCTCATGTGATCATTGAGCCCGACCGCGCGTCCGCGATCGACCTGGCGATCGGCCGGGCCGGGCGCGGCGACGTGATCGTCGTGGCGGGCAAGGGTCACGAGCAGGGCCAGTACGTTTCAGGCGAGGTGATCCCCTTCGACGATCGCGAAGTGGTCGCCGGAGCGATCGACGCACGTAAGGAAAGCAGGAAGCACGCATGATCCCGTTGCCTCTGGCCAGGATCGCCGAGATAACCTCGGGCGCCCTGTCGGGCATGGCCGACCCTCGCGCCGTGGTGCGCGGTCCCGTCGTGATCGACTCGCGGGGCGTAGAACCGGGATCCCTGTTCGTCGCCTTGAAGGGCGCGCGGGTCGACGGCCATGACTTCGCCGCCCAGGCCATCCGGGCCGGCGCCGTCGCCGTGCTGGCCACCAGGCCGGTCGAGGCGCCCACGGTGATCGTCCCCGACGCCGCCGCCGCGCTCGCCGACCTGGCCAGGGCCCACGTCGCCGCGCTGCCCCAGGCCACCGTGATCGGCGTGACCGGCTCGGCCGGCAAGACCTCCACCAAGGACCTCCTGGCCAGGCTGACCGCGCGGATCGGGCCGACCATCGCGCCCGTCGGCTCGTTCAACAACGAGCTCGGCCACCCGCTGACCGTGCTCAGGGCCGACGCCGACACCCGCTACCTGGTGCTGGAGCTCAGCGCCCGCAACATCGGCCACATCGCCGACCTCGCCCGCATCGCGCCACCGCAGATCGGCGTGGTGCTCAACGTCGGCACCGCGCACATCGGCGTGTTCGGCGGCAAGGAGGCCATCGCCAAGGCCAAGGGCGAGCTGGTCGAGGCGCTGCCGCGGACCGGCGTGGCCGTGCTCAACGCCGACGACCCGCTGGTCCTCGAGATGGCCTCGCGCACCGAGGCCAGGGTCACGCTGTTCGGCCGGTCCGAGGCCGCCGCGATCCGCGCCGAGGACGTCACCGTCGACGAACGCGGGCGCGCCTCGTTCACGCTGCGCACCCCTTCGGGCTCCGGACAGGTCCGGCTCAAGCTGTACGGCGCGCACGCCGTGGAGAACGCCCTGGCCGCCGCCGCGGCCGGTTACGAGCTCGGCCTGCCCGTCGCCACCATCGCCGCGGAGCTGTCCGAGGCCACGCCGGTCAGCCGGTGGCGGATGGAGGTCACCGACCGGCCCGACGGGGTCACGGTCGTCAACGACGCCTACAACGCCAACCCCGACTCGATGCGGGCCGCGTTCGAGGCGTTCGGCGTGCTCGGCAAGGGCCGCCGCCGCTTCGCCGTCATCGCCGCCCTGCGCGAGCTGGGCGAGGAGAGCGACTCTTTGAACGAGGAACTGGGCCGCCTGGCGGGCGGCTCGGGTCTGGCGGGCCTCATCGTCGCCGGCCCCGACGCCCAGCCGGTGCTGCAGGGCGCCTACGCGGCCGCCCAGGAGGCCTCCGCCGCGGGCCCACCGCTCGCGGGCGCACCGCCGTTCCCGCCCGCCGCCGGCGGGCCCCCGTTCCCCGTGGGCGGTCCCGCGCACCCGCAGCAGACGCGCATCCTGCACGTGCCCGACGCCGCCGCGGCGGCGGCCGAGCTGGCCGGATGGCTGCGTCCGGGTGACGCGGTGCTGGTCAAGGGGCCCCGGGCGATGGGCCTGGAGCGGACGGCCGAGCTGTTGCTCGGGGGGGCCAGGCAGTGACCGACATCATCATCGCCGGTGCGGTGGGGTTGATCCTCTCGATGCTCGGGACACCCCTGGCCATCCGGCTGTTCTCCCGGCGCGGTTACGGCCAGGAGATCCGTGAGGAGGGCCCGTCAGGGCACAACGCCAAGCGGGGCACGCCCACCATGGGCGGCACCGTGATCGTGCTGGCGTCGCTGCTCGCCTACGGCTCCTCCCACCTCGCCACACTGGCGCCGCCGACCGCCTCGGGGATGCTGGTGCTGTTCCTGATGACCGGGCTCGGCGCGGTCGGCTTCCTCGACGACTTCATCAAGATCTACAAGCAGCGCAGCCTCGGCCTGCGCAGCGGCGCCAAGGCGCTCGGCCAGCTCGTCGTCGGCGCGATCTTCGCGGTGCTGGTGACCCGGCAGGCCAACGTCTACGGCATCACCCCCGCCGAGCCCCGGCTGTCGTTCCTGCGCGACTTCGGGCCGCCGTCGATCGGCCTCGTGGGCTTCACCATCTGGGTCCTCATCATGATCGTCGGCTTCTCCAACGCGGTGAACCTCACCGACGGCCTCGACGGCCTGGCCAGCGGCGCGACCGGGGTGGTGCTGGGCGCCTACGTGCTGATCGGCAACTGGCAGCTCCGCAACAACTGCATCGACCAGCTCGGCCCCAACTGCTACTGGGTACGAGATCCGCTCGACCTGGCCGTGGTGGCCGCGGCCGTGCTCGGGGCGCTGATCGGGTTCCTGTGGTGGAACGCCCCGCCCGCGAAGATCTTCATGGGCGACACCGGCTCGCTGGCCCTGGGCGGCGTGCTGGCCGGGCTGGCCATCACCACCCGCACCCAGTTGCTGCTCATCATCCTCGCCGGGCTGTGCGTGATCATCACGATGTCGGTGATCATTCAGGTCGGCTTCTTCAAGATGACCGGTAAACGGGTGTTCAGGATGGCGCCGCTGCAGCACCACTTCGAGCTCAAGGGCTGGGCCGAGACCACGATCGTGGTCCGCTTCTGGCTGATCGCCATGTTGTGCGCGGCCCTCGGGCTCGGCCTGTTCTACGTCGAATGGATGCCCAAGTAATGACCCTCACCTGCGTGGCCGGGCTCGGCGTGTCGGGCACCGCCGTGGCGCGGGTACTCGCCGCGCGGGGTGAGCCCGTCGTCGTGGTCGAGGGCGCCGAGGACGAACGCCGGCGCGCCGTGGCCGCCGAGCTCGCCGGGCTCGGCGTCGAGGTGCGCTTCGGCCCGATGGAGCTGCCGGAAGGCGTCACCCGGCTCGTCACCACCGGCTGGGCGCCGCACCACCCGCTGATCGCCGCCGCCCTGGAGGCGGGCGTCGAGGTGGTCGGGGAGGTGGAGCTGGCCTGGCGGCTGCGGCCCGCCCAGGCGGCTCCGTGGCTCGCGCTGACCGGCACCAACGGCAAGACGACCGTCGTGCGCATGCTCACCTCCATCCTGCTCGCCGCCGGGCGCAAGGCGCTGGCCGTGGGCAACGTGGGCGTGCCCGTGGTCGAAGCCGTCGCGGAGCCGTACGACGTGCTGGCCGTCGAGCTGTCGAGCTTCCAGCTGCACTGGTCCAGCACGCTCGCCCCGCACGCCGCCGCGATACTCAACGTGGCGCCCGACCATCTCGACTGGCACGGCTCGATGGCGGCCTACGCCGCCGCCAAGGGCCGCATCTTCGAACGCGCGGGCACCGTCGTCTACAACGCCGACGACCCCGAGGCGACCCGGCTCGCCGCGCCCTACCCGGACAAGGTCGGCTTCACGCTGCTCTCGCCCAAGCCGGGCCAGCTCGGCGTGGTGGAGGACCTGCTGGTGGACCGGGCGTTCGTGCCGAACCCCGCCGAGTCCGCCGAGGAGCTCGCGACGCTCGCCGACGTGCGCCCCCTCGCGCCGCACAACGTGGCCAACGCGCTGGCCGCCGCCGCGCTGGCCCGCACGCTCGGCGTCCCCACCGAGTCCGTACGGCAGGGCCTGCGCGACTTCGTGCCCGACCCGCACCGCATGGCGCACGTCGAGCGGGTCGGCGAGGTCGACTACGTCGACGACTCCAAGGCCACCAACCCGCACGCCGCCGCCGCGGCCCTGTCGTCCTACCCCTCGATCGTGTGGATCGCGGGCGGCCAGCTCAAGGGCGCCGACGTCGACGACCTGGTACGCCGGGCGGCGCCTCGGCTGCGCGGCGCCGTGCTGCTCGGCGTGGATCGCGCCCGGATCGCGGAAGCTCTGGCGCGACACGCGCCGAATGTCCCCGTCGTGGACATCTCCGCCCAAGACACTGGTGCGATGGACCGTGTCGTCACCGAAGCCGCCAGGCTCGCCTCCCCAGGGGACACCGTGCTGCTGTCCCCGGCCGGCGCGTCGCTGGACATGTTCGCCAACTACCCGGCCCGAGGGGAGGCCTTCGCGCGAGCCGTACGCGGCCTGGAGGCGGCCACGTGAGCACGACCACCACGCCGCAGGCTCCGGAGCGGCCACCGCAGAGCGCGGTCGAGGGGCCGATCGGCTGGATCCGCGACCAGCTCGCCGTGGTCAAGGAGCTGCTGGAGAAGCCGCTGACGACCTACTACCTCATCCTCGGCTGCAGCGGGCTGCTGCTCGCGCTCGGGCTGATGATGGTGCTGTCGGCCTCCAGCATCGAGGCGATGGTGAAGACCGGCGACCCGTTCACCTGGTTCGCCAAGCAGTCGCTGTCGGCCGGCCTGGGCGTGCTGCTCATGTGGGCCTGCTCGCGGCTGCCGCACAAGTTCTTCCGCTGGGCGGGCTACCCGATGATGGCGCTGTCGTTCATCGGCCTGGTCATGGTGCTGTTCATCGGCACGTCCCAGCTGGGCGCGCAGCGGTGGATCGACATCGGCTCGTACAGCATCCAGCCGTCGGAGCCCGCCAAGCTGGCCCTCGCGCTGTGGGGAGCCGACCTGCTGGCCCGCAGGGCGCGGCACGGCCGCATCGAGTGGCGGCAGTTGCTGATCCCGCTCATGCCGGGCACCGTGCTCCTGGCCGTCATGGTCATGCTCGGCCGCGACCTGGGCACCACGCTGGTGCTGTTCCTTGTCTTCCTGTCGCTGCTGTGGGTGGTGGGCGCGCCGGTGAAGCTGTTCGGCGGCATCCTGTCGCTCGCCGTGCTGGCCACGTTGATCATGATCAAGGTGGAGCCGTACCGTATGGCGCGCATCGGCGCCTTCCTCGACCCGTGGGCCGACGCGCAGGGCGACGGCTACCAGGCCGTGCAGGGGCAGATCGCGATGGGCTCCGGCGGCTGGTTCGGGCTCGGCCTGGGCAGCAGCCGGGCGAAATGGAGCTGGCTGCCCCACGGCGAGAGCGACTTCATCTTCGCCATCCTCGGCGAGGAGCTCGGGCTGATGGGGACCCTGATCGTGGTGGTGCTGTTCGGGCTGCTCGGCTACGCGGGCCTGCGGGTCGCCTCCCGGGTCAAGGACTCCTTCGTCCGGCTCGCCGCCGCCGCCATCGTGGCCTGGATCGTCGGTCAGGCCATCGTCAACATGGGCGCGGTCCTCGGCGTGGTGCCCATCACCGGCATCCCGCTGCCGCTCGTCTCCTACGGGGGGTCGGCGCTGTTGCCCACTCTCGCGGCCCTGGGGATGCTGTTGTCCTTCGCGAAACGCGAGCCGGGCGCGCGTGAGGCTCTGGCGGCTCGTGGCCCCGGACCGGCCGCACGGGCCCTAAGCTGGCTTGGCCTGGGGGGAACGACCAAAGGCCGAGTGAGACGTTAGGGAGTGACCGACATGAGGGTGGTCCTCGCCGGTGGCGGGACGGCCGGGCACATCGAGCCGGCTCTCGCCCTTGCGGACGCGCTGCGCCATCTTGACCAGCGCATCGGCATAACCTGCGTGGGCACCGAACGCGGGCTCGAAACCCGTCTGGTCCCGGCCAGAGGATACGAGCTCGAGCTGGTGCCGGCCGTGCCGCTGCCGAGGGCGATCACGCCGCGGCTGCTGACCGTGCCCGGACGGCTGGCCGGGGCGGTCAACGCGGTGGCGGCGATACTCGACCGGGTCCAGGCCGACGTCCTGGTGGGCTTCGGCGGCTACGTGGCGACCCCCGCCTACCTGGCGGCCAAGCGGCGCGGCCTGCCGATCGTGGTACACGAGGCCAACCCGCGGCCCGGCCTGGCCAACCGGCTGGGCGCCCGGCTCACCGACCACGTCTTCACCGGCTTCCCCGATCACGTGCTGGGCAAGGCCGAATACATCGGCACCCCGCTGCGCCGCGAGATCGTCTCGCTCGACCGGCTGTCGATGGGCGACAAGGCGCGCTCCTGGTTCGGGCTGCAGACCGACCGGCCCACGCTGCTGGTGTTCGGCGGCTCCCAGGGGGCCAGGTCGCTCAACGAGGCCGCGCTGGCCGCCGCGCCCATCCTGCGCTCGGCGGGGGTGCAGGTGCTGCACGTGATCGGCCCCAAGAACACCGTCGAGCGCGAGCCGCCGCCGGGTGACCCCCAATACGTCCTGCTGCCCTACGTCGATCGCATGGATCTCGCGTACGCGGCCGCGGACTTCGCCTTGTGCCGCAGCGGCGCGCTGACCTGCGCCGAGCTCACGGCGGTCGGGCTGCCCGCCGCCTATGTGCCGTTGCCGCACGGCAACGGCGAGCAGCGGATCAACGCCGAGCGCATCGCCGCGGGCGGCGGTGGGTTCGTGGTCGGCGACGCCGACCTGTCATCTGATTGGATCGTCCGCAACGTCCTTCCGGTGCTCCACAGTCCCGAGCGGGTCGTGGCCCTGTCGGAGGCCGCCTCCAGACTCGGGCGGAAGGACGCCGATATCATTCTGGCCAGGAAAGTGTTGGAGATAGCCCGATGAGTCTCGTCAAACTGGTCGATCCCGTCGCCGCAGAAGAGCTGGGGCGCGTGCACTTCATCGGCATCGGTGGCGCGGGGATGTCAGGGATCGCCCGCATCCTGCTCAAGCGCGGGGTGCGCGTGTCCGGCAGTGACGCCCGCAGCACCGAGCAGGTGAGCGAGCTGCGCGAGCTGGGTGCGATCGTGCACATCGGCCACGCCGCCTCCCACATCAGGGACGTCGACACCGTGGTGGTGTCCACCGCGATCCGCGACTCCAACCCCGAGCTGGGCGAGGCGCTCAAGCAGGGGCTGCGGATCATCCCGCGGGCCGCCGCGCTCGCCTCCGTGATGGCCGGGCGCACCGGCGTCGCCGTCGCGGGCACCCACGGCAAGACCACCACCGCCTCGATGCTGACCGTGGCGCTGGAGAAGTGCGGCGCCGACCCGTCCTACTGCGTGGGCGGCCAGCTCGTCACCACCGGGCTGGGGGCCGACGAGGGGTCGGGCGAGGTGTTCATCGCCGAGGCCGACGAGAGCGACGGCTCGTTCCTCATGCTGGCGCCCGACATCGCCGTGGTGACCAACGTCGAGGCCGACCACCTCGACAACTACGGCGATCCGCGGGCCGTGCACGACAGCTTCGCCCGCTTCGCCGAGCGCATCGGGTCGCTGCTGATCGTCTGCGCCGACGACCCCGGCGCGGCGGAGCTCGCCGACGTGGCGCGGGCGCGCGGCCTCAAGGTCATCACGTACGGCGAGACGGGCGACTACCGCGTGAGCGATGTCCGGCCCGACGGGTTCGGCACTACGTTCACCATCGAGGGCATGGGCGAGGTCAGGCTGGCCGTCCCCGGGGCGCACAACGCGCTCAACGCCACCGCCGTGGTCGCCGTGGCCGTGGCGCTGGGGCTGCCGTTCGAGGAGATCAGAGACGGGCTGGCGACCTTCACCGGGGCCAAGCGGCGCTTCGAGGCCAAGGGCGAGGCGGCCGGGGTCGCGGTGTTCGACAGCTACGCCCACCACCCGACCGAGCTGGCCGCCGACCTGCGGGCCGCGCGTGACGTGGTGGCCTCCTACTCGGGCAGCGGGCGGGTCATCGCGGTCTTCCAGCCGCATCTCTACTCGCGCACCAGGTTCTTCGCCGACGAGTTCGGGACGGCGCTCGGGCTGGCCGACGAGGCGATCGTGCTCGACGTCTACGGGGCCCGTGAGGACCCCGAGCCCGGCGTCTCGGGCGCCATGGTGGCGGGCCGCGTGCGGCTGCCCGCCT
The DNA here is from genome assembly GCF_040638335.1 of Nonomuraea sp. NPDC026600. Lineage (NCBI taxonomy): Bacteria > Bacillati > Actinomycetota > Actinomycetes > Streptosporangiales > Streptosporangiaceae > Nonomuraea > Nonomuraea sp. NPDC026600. The sequence goes on along the minus strand of NZ_JBEZYD010000003.1, from coordinate 505,411 downwards.
CGCAGGTGGTCTACGCTCCGGACCGCGCCTCCGTGCCGGCCCTGGTGGCGGGCCGGGCCCGGGATGGCGACATCGTGCTGACGATGGGGGCGGGCGACGTGACGGAGCTGGGCCCGCAGATCCTCGCGGAGCTCTCCGCCGGATGACACCGCGGTCCCTCAGGGTCCGTGCTCCCGCCCGGCCGGTGGCCCGTGTGCGGCCGGCCGGTGGGTGGTCGGCCCGGTGGTGGTTCTGGCGTGGCGCCGTCGGTGGTGGCCGTGGGCGGCGTAGGTTCGGTGGCGCACGGCGTGTCGGTTGCGCGAGGCGGGTGACCTTGGGAGGGCGATGAAGGCGCGCGACGCTTTCCTGGCACTGCTGACCGCCGGAGTGGTCGGCACCGCCGCCTGGCTGGTGTTCTTCTCACCTGTGCTCGGCGTACGTTCGATCGACATCGTGGGAAATGTCACAGTGCCTGCTGAGCGCATCGAACAGCAGGCCGGAGTGCCCCAGCTGCACCCGCTGGCCACCGTCGACCTCGCCGGGGTGGAGGGCCGCGTGATGAAGATCAGGCAGCTCGCCTCGGCCAAGGTCGACCGGGTCTGGCCGGGCACGCTGAGGATCGAGGTGGTCGAGCGCGAGCCGGTCGCCGCGGTCACGGCCGGGGGGAAGGCGGCGCTGATCGACAAGACGGGCGTCGTCATCGAGATCAAGGACATGGTCCCGCCCGGCCTGCCGACGCTCAAGCTGGACCGCCCGGCCGCCGGAGACCCCACGACCATGGCCGCGCTCCAGGTGATCCAGTCGCTGCCCGACGATCTCGCCGCCAAGGTACGTCTGGTCCGCGCCTCCTCACCCGAGGGCGTGTCGCTGGAGCTCTCCGACGGCCGCAGCGTGGTCTGGGGCGGGTCCGACCGGGGCGCGGACAAGGCCCGCATCCTGGCGACGCTCCTGCGGCGCAAGGCCGACGTCTATGACGTGAGCTCACCCGACGTGGTGACGCTCAAGTGAGCCCGGCTCCAGCGCCGTCACGGGAGCCGCTGGGGCCGAGGCCGGGTTTCGCCACCGGCGTGATCCGCGGGTGGGGTTGGGGCGTCCTAGGGGACATGCGTCGCATAAAGGGCGACGCGCCCGTCAAAGTGCGCCAAACGTGCCGCCGGACGATGGCCGAGCCTGTCCGGGATGGGGGTCCCGGCGTGAGAGCCTTAACACGGCGCGTGGCAGAGGAGGACCCGACCAGGCGTGACGACGGAGCGAAACGGACAGCCCGCGACACGCCGGACGTGCTTGCGGCGCGGTTAGTTGACCCGCCTGGAGCGTAACTCCTACTGTCCGTATCAATCCTCAGGTTGACATAAATCTGAATCTCAACTTGAGGTTGAGAGTTAACGAAGCAAGCGAACGCGGAGACGATCCGCACCGAAATGGCAAGTCAACGAGCGGAAAGGCCCCTCGTCGTGGCAGCACCGCAGAACTACCTCGCGGTCATCAAGGTCGTCGGCATTGGCGGCGGCGGAGTGAACGCCGTCAACCGGATGATCGAGGAGGGACTCAAGGGCGTCGAGTTCATCGCGATAAACACCGACGCCCAGGCGCTGCTGATGAGTGACGCCGACGTCAAACTCGACGTGGGCCGTGAGCTCACGCGCGGGCTGGGTGCCGGCGCCAACCCCGATGTGGGGCGCAAGGCGGCCGAAGACCATCGTGAGGAGATCGAGGAGGTCCTCAAGGGGGCCGACATGGTCTTCGTGACCGCGGGCGAGGGAGGCGGCACCGGCACCGGCGGCGCGCCCGTCGTGGCGAACATCGCCAGATCGCTCGGCGCGCTCACGATAGGAGTAGTGACCCGGCCGTTCAGCTTCGAGGGCCGCCGCAGGGCCTCCCAGGCCGAGGCCGGGATCGAGACCCTGCGCGACGAGGTCGACACCCTGATAGTGATTCCCAACGACCGGTTGCTGTCGATCTCCGACCGGCAGGTGAGCGTGCTCGACGCGTTCAAGGCGGCCGACCAGGTGCTGCTGTCCGGTGTGCAGGGCATCACCGATCTGATCACCACGCCCGGCTTGATCAACCTCGACTTCGCCGACGTCAAGTCGGTCATGTCCGGCGCGGGTTCGGCGCTGATGGGCATCGGCCACGCGCGCGGTGACGACCGCTCGGTCGCCGCGGCCGAGATGGCGGTCTCCAGCCCGCTGCTGGAGGCCAGCATCGACGGCGCTCACGGCGTGCTGCTGTCGATCGCCGGCGGCTCCGACCTCGGCCTGTTCGAGATCAACGAGGCCGCCCAGCTCGTGTCGATGGCGGCCGCGCTCGACGCCAACATCATCTTCGGTACGGTCATCGACGACGCGCTCGGCGACGAGGTGCGGGTCACCGTGATCGCCGCCGGGTTCGACGACGTGCCGCCGCCGGTGGAGAAGCCGCTGCCGCGTCCGCAGAGCCGGCCGGCCGCCGCGCCCGCGGCCCCGCCCGTGTCGTCGCCGGTACGGCCCAGCGTGCCCAGCGTGAAGGCCGAGCCCGCGCCGCAGCGGTTCGACCCGCGCCCCGAGGCCCGTCCCGAACCGCGTCCCGACTTCAGGCCGGAGCCCCGCGCCGACCTCCACCCCGAACCGCCTCGCCCGGACCACCGGTCCGACTTCCGAGCCGACCATCGGCCCGAGCCGGTGCGCCCGGTGGAGAACACGCCCGAGCCGGTCCACGAGGCGATCGCCGACGAGCCCTCCGGCCCCGTCTCGATCCCTCGCCCCACGCCCGAGCCCACCAATCCGCCCACGCCCATCACCTCCCGCATGTCGGAGCCCGCCAAACGCCGTCCGGTGGTTTTCGAAGAGCAGGAGGAGGAGCTCGACGTCCCCGACTTCCTCAAGTAGCCCGACTCTCCGCCGCTCCTTCCTCACCGGCCTTCACGGGCCTCACCGGGGGAATGGAGCGGCGCAGCCGCGTTCGGGGCCGGTTCGGGGAGTCGCTCATCGCGTCGGCCCGGGGTGCCGGAGTGATCGAACTCACGTACCTCGTCACGGCGGCTGGCCCCGTGCGGGGTCAGCGGCCGTCTTCCTGGAGGCCCCCGGCCCCGTGCGGCGGGTGGGGCCCACCGGGCTTGCCGTACTGGAAAGAAGAGTGCCGCACCACACGGGAGGCGCGCCTGCGGCACAGAGACACACGAGCCGAACGAAGAGGTGGACGTGAGCGTGAGTGCGGACCAGAGACGGCGGACGCGGCGGGATGAGATCGCGGCCGCGCTGGCGGAGGTGCAGGAGCGGATCGGCGAGGCGTGCCGGGCGGCCGGGCGTGATCGCGCCGAGGTCACCCTGATCGCCGTGACCAAGACCTACCCCGCCTCCGACGTCCGCCTCCTGTGCGAGCTCGGCGTCCGCGAGGTCGGCGAGAACCGCGACCAGGAGGCCGCCCCCAAGGCGCGCGAATGCCAGGACCTGCCGCTGACCTGGCACTTCGTCGGCCAGTTGCAGACCAACAAGGTCCGTTCCGTGGTCTCCTACGCCGACGTGATCCATTCGGTCGACCGGGCCCGGCTGGTCGAGGTGATCAGCCGCGAGGCCGGCAAGCAGGGGCGCCAGGTCGGCTGCCTCGTACAGGTGGCGCTCGACGACGACCCGGCCAGAGGCGGCGCCAGGACCGCGGACGTGCCCGAGCTCGCCGACCTGATCGCCGCGGCTCCGCACCTGTGGCTGGGCGGGGTGATGGCCGTGGCGCCGCTGGGCGAGGAGCCGGGCAAGGCGTTCGCCCGGCTGCGAGAGTTGGCCGCCGCCGTACGGGAGCGCCACCCCCATGCCACGATGCTGTCGGCGGGCATGAGCGATGACCTCGGCGCGGCCGTCGCGCATGGCGCGACACACGTTCGGGTCGGTACGGCGTTGCTCGGTCGTCGCAAGCCCTTCGTCAGGTAATGTCCCGTCAAGTGGGTCTTACAGGCCCGCCACTACCCAGTAGAGGTCGATCAGCGGTGAGCTCCAAGGGGGTACGGCTGCCGCCTCGGACCCGGCGACAGGCCCGAGCGAGTGCGACCATGAGCAGGAGGACGACGTAGCGATGGCCGGCGCGATGCGCAAGATGGCGGTCTACCTCGGTCTCGTGGAGGACGACCGCTACGAGAGGTACGAGACCTACCCGGACGAGTACGCCTACGAGGATGAGCCCCCGCGAACCGGCGAGGAGCGGGCCGTAGCGGTCCAGGACCGCGACGATGAGCCCGATGCAGGGGTCCCCGCGCCGAGGCCATCCACGACCGTCCTGGAGCGCCGTACGACCGATCTGGCGCGCATCACCACGCTCCATCCCCGGACCTACAACGAGGCCCGGACGATCGGCGAGCACTTCCGCGACGGCACCCCGGTCATCATGAACCTGACCGAGATGGTTGACAGCGACGCAAAACGCCTGGTCGATTTCGCGGCAGGTCTGGTCTTTGGCCTACATGGCAGCATTGAACGTGTTACCAACAAGGTGTTCCTGTTGTCCCCAGCCAATGTCGAGGTGACCGCCGAGGACAAGGCTCGAATCGCGGAACGCGGGTTCTTCAACCAGAGTTAGAGTCTCTGTATGTCTATCGCACCCAACCCGGTCTCACCGAGGCCGGGCGGGCGCATCAGAAGTGGAGGCGCGGCCAGGCCGTGGGGATCGTAAGTCAGATCTTGGTCGTAGTCCTGTCTCTGTATCTGGTGCTGCTCATCGGCAGGATGATCTTTGAGACGGTTCAGGCGTTCGCCAGGCAGTGGCGCCCCTCGGGCGTCGTGCTGGTGCTTGCCGAGGCCACATACACCGCAACCGACCCACCTCTCAAGTTCCTCCGCCGTTTCATTCCCCCGCTCCGGTTGGGTACGGTGGCCTTTGACCTAAGCTTCACTGTCCTCTTCATCGTTGTTCTGATCTTGATCCAGATCGTTGGATCACTGGGCGCGCGGTGACGGAGGGCCGTGTTCCCCCGGTCGTGATCCAACTCGTGTCCGCGCTGAAGTGATTCGGGTTAACCGTCCCTCCGGACAGACTCCAAGCGCGCCAAGGAGACCAAAAGATGCCGCTGACGCCCGCTGATGTGCGGAACAAGCAGTTCAGTACCACCCGGCTACGGCCGGGCTACGACGAGGAAGAGGTCGACGCCTTCCTCGACGAAGTCGAGGCTGAGCTTGACCGCCTGATCCAAGAGAACGAGGAGCTCCGCGCGAAGCTGGCCGAGTGCCTGCGCGGGAAGGTGCCCGGGGGCATGAGCATGCCCATGGCCTCCGCGCCGGTGCAGGAGCAGCCGAAGCCGGAGATGATGGCGCCGCCGCAGCCGGAGCCCATGCGGGCCCCCGAGCCGCAGCAGCAGCCCCAGCCGGTCCCCGTCATGAACATGCCTCCGGCCGAGGACAACATGGACACCGCGGCCCGCGTGCTCGCGCTGGCCCAGCAGACCGCCGACCAGGCGATCTCCGACGCCCGCCGCGAGGCGGACGAGACCGTCACCCGCGCCCGCCGCGAGGCCGACGAGATCCTGACCAAGGCTCGCCGCCAGGCCGAGCAGGTCATCGGCGACGCCCGCGCCCGCGCCGAGACGCTCGAGCGCGACGCGCAGGAGCGTCACCGTCAGGCCATGGGTTCCCTCGTCCAGACCCGCGACGAGCTGGAGCGCAAGGTCGAGGAGCTGCGCAGCTTCGAGCGCGAATACCGCAGCCGCCTCAAGCTCTACCTGGAGAACCAGCTCGCCGAGCTGAACGTCTCCGCGGAAGGCAGCGGTGGCTTCCCCGTCATGACGGGCGGCGGTCCTTCGGCGGTTGCTCCGGCCATGTCGCACGCGGTGCCTCAGGGTGGTCAGCAGCCTCTGCCCGGTGGTCCCAACCCCTTCGGCGGTGAATCCCCGCAGGGCGCTTTCCCCGGCGGTGACGGTCCGCACAACGACCGCCGGTAAAGTAGCGGGTCAACTGGACCCGTCACTCGAAAGAGCCCTTTGTGATCCTAATCAGTGCTGGTTTGGTGCTCGCGGCGGTTGTTCTGCTGATCGCGGGCTTCGTTCTGGCAAAGCCGTTCCTGATCATGTGGTCCATCGTGGTCAGCGTGCTGTCCGCGCTGTTCCTGGTGATCGGGGCGCTGCTGCGGCGTCACGAGCTGTTTCCCGGTGGTGGGCGGGCCGCTGCGCCGGCCACCCCGCCGGTGGGGCTCACGCCTGTCGGCCTGCCGCACGGCCAGACCCAGCAGGGCCCCATGGGTGCCCCCCTGGGAGCGCCGCCGTCGCCGCGTCCACCGACGCTCCAGCAGACGGTCACCGCACCGGCGCAACGCCGTCCCGCGGTGCGCGGCATCTCCCCGGACGCGCTGGTCCTGGTGATCCCCGGGCGCAAGCGCTACCACGTCCCGGGTTGCCGCCAGCTGATCGGACGGGATCAAGAGGAGCTCACGTACGAGGAGGCGCGCGAGGAGGGCTTCACGCCCTGCACGGCGTGCCTGCCGGACGCAGCGCTCGGCGGACGGCAGCTGCCGCCTGCCGCCGGCCCCGAGCCCGCTGCCACCCCCAAGCCCGGCGGCCCTGAGCCCGCCGTCACCCCCAAGCCCGGCTCCGAGCCTTCGCCGGCTCCCAGGGTCCCCGCGGACCTCCGGGCCGAGGCGCCCGGGCCCACACGCGACCTGCGCCCCCCGGTGTCCGCCGGTGCGGCCCAGCCGAAGCCCGACTCGAAGGCTTCCACCCCCGCCCCGGACCCGGCCGAGCCGACCGGATGGTTCGCCCGCCCCCCGGCGGAGCCCGCCCCGTCGAGCGGCACGCGAAAGCCCGCCACTCCGGGGCCCGGCACGGAACCCCCGGCCGCCGACCCTTCCGCAGGCCCGAGGCTCGCCCCTTACATCACCACCATGCCGCCGTCCGGCCAGCCCGGGTCCGATCGGCCGCCGTCCGGCCCGTCCAGGGGCGACCACCCATCGTCCGGCCAGTCCGGGGCGAGTCCGTCGAGGGGCGGTCAGCCGTCGTCCGGGCAGCCCGGTTCCGGTCCGTCCAGAGGCGGCCAGCCATCGTCGAGCCGGTCCGGGGCGGGGCAGGCCACGGGCGACCAACCGTCGTCCGGTAAGCCCGGGAGCGGTAAGCCCGGGAGCGGTAAGCCCGAGGCGCCCGGCAAGCCTGGAGCCGGTGGGTCCGGAGAGCGTCCGTCGGCTTTCGCCGCAGGGACTCGAGACCAGAGCCGTGGCGGCCCGGACCGTGGTGCCTCCGAGCGCGCTGGTCAGGACCGTGGAGCCGCTGAGCGTGCTGGTCGGGATCGTGATGCCGCCCCGGACCTCGATGACTCGGGGCCTGCGACGGCGCCTCAGCGTGCCATACAGCCGGGCGATGCCGCACCGGAGCGTTCCGCATCGGGCAAGGCCGGTCGGCCCCAGTCGTCGGGCCCGTCCGAGCGCCCCACCGCGGTGCCCGAGCGTCCCGCCTCGTCGGCCGAGTCGGCTGCCAAGCCTCAGGGCCCTCTGCCTAAGGGGCCGAGCGCGTCCGGCAAGCCCCAGCGGCCCGAGTCCGGCAGCGGGGCTGGCGGGCCTGGTAGTGGGGCTGGCGGGTCCGGTAGTGGGGCTAGCGGGCCCGGTAGTGGTCCGCAGGAAACCGGTGCCAAAGCTGGCAGGCCCGAAGGAGCCAAGCCTGGCAGGCCCGAATCGGGTTCGCAGGCGGCCAAGCCCGAGCGTCCCGGGGCCGGGGGCGCGGCGTCCGGGGCCAAGGGAGAGCGGTCCGAATCGGTGGGCGGGACCGTGATCATGCCCGTGCAGTCCGGACCCGCCTCCGGGGCGACGTCCAGGCCAGAGCGCGCCGAGCCTACGAGCGGGGCGCGCCCGTCCGGGGCGAAGCCCGCTGCGGGTGTTACGTCTGCGGAGAGCACGTCCGCCGAAAGCGCCAAGGCGGCTGAGAGTGCCAAGGCGGCTGAAAGCCCTAAGGCGGCTGAGAGTGCCAAGGCGGCTGAAAGCGCCAAAGCGGCCGAGAGCGCCAAGGCAGCGGCCAGAACGTCTGAGCCCGCGCCCGCCAAGCCGGACAGTGCCGCTGCCAAGTCCGGCAGCGCCGCGTCCGGCGAGGAGACTCCAGGCAGGGGAGACACCGCTCCTGCCAAGGAAACGACGGCCAAGGGCAAGTCCGACGGAGAAGGCGCGGCGAAGACCGGACGGTCGGCGACCGTGAAGGTCATCGTGGGCACCCGCCGCTACCACAGCACCGCCTGCCCCCTCATCCGGGGCGCGGGCGAAACCGGCGTGGAGACCATGACGATCACACAAGCCGAGTCGGCCGGCCTGACGAGCTGCTCCGTCTGCCAGCACGAGCGCGAGTCCGTCAGCTGACCGACCGCGAGTCGGTCTGTCTGAGTGACCGGTGAGTGTGTCGGCTGCGCGACCGCGGGTTTACCGGCCCGCGCGTCCGCCGGCCGAATGGGACGCGCCCGCATGGCGCGTCCCACGACGTACGGCTCGGTCGGGTGTCAGGCGCGACGTAGTTGGAACGTCAGACCCAGGTCCGTGTCCGAGTGTGACGGCACCCCGTCCTCGACGGCCTCCGTGACGGTCGTGGCGAGTACCTCGTCCGCCACCACCTGCCACCCCGACCGCAGCGCCTGCGCCACGGCGGGGTCGGAGGCCGACCACCACAGGGAGATGCGGTCGGTGATGGCCAGGCCGGTCGACTTGCGGGCCTCCTGCACCAGGCGGATGACCTCGCGCAGCAGGCCGGCCTGGCGCAGCTCGTCCGTCAGCTCCAGGTCGAGCGCCACCGTCTCGCCGGTGCCGGTGTCGACGGCGCCGGTTTCGACGGCCCAGCCGGAGCGGGGCTGCTCGGTGACGATCACGTCGTCGGGGCCGAGCGACACCGTGCCCAGTTCCGGCACCTCCACCGTGGTGGAGGCGCCGGAGCGGAGGGTGCGGGCCAGCGTGGCGGCGTCCACCGTGCCGACGGCCGCCGCCACCAGCTTGGTCTGCGAGCCGAACCGCTTGCCGAGGGCCCGGAAGTTGGGCTTGACGGTGTAGGACACGAGATCGGCGCTGAAGCCGGACATGTCCTCGAGAGCCTGGACGTTCAGCTCGTCGGCGATCAGGTCACGTAGTTCCGGCGGGAGCGCGGGCCAGCCGTGTGCGCCGACCAGGGCCCGGCCGAGTGGCTGGCGGGTCTTGACGCCCGACGCGGCGCGGGCCGAGCGGCCCAGCTCCACCAGGCGCCGTACCAGGGCCATCCGCTCCGACAGCGCGGGGTCGAGCAGGTCGTCCCGTACGGCGGGCCACGAGGCCAGGTGTACGGAGGAGGGGGCGCCGTCGGCGCGCAGCACGTCCCACAGGTAGTCGGTGACGAACGGCGCGATGGGCGCCATCAGCCGCGTGACCGTCTCCAGGCACTCGTACAGCGTCGCGAACGCGTCGGCCGACCCCTGCCAGAACCGGCGGCGCGAGCGGCGTACGTACCAGTTGGACAGATCGTCGAGGAACTCGGCCAGCCGGCGCCCGGCCCGCTGGGTGTCGAATTCGTCCAGCGCGGCCGTGACCTCGGCCACCGTCCTGTGCAGCTCCGCCAGCGCCCAGCGGTCGAGCAGCGGACGCTCGGCCGCGGGGGTCGCCTGCGCCAGGCGGTCGGGAGTCCACGACTCGGCGTTGGCGTAGAGGGTGAAGAAGGAGGCCGTGTTCCAGTACGTCAGCAGGACCTTGCGGACGATCTCCTCAAGGGCGTTGTGCCCCACGCGGCGGGCCGCCCACGGCGAGCCGCCGCAGGCCATGAACCAGCGCAGCGCGTCGGCCCCGTGCTCGTCCATCAGCGGCATGGGCTGCAGGACGTTGCCCAGGTGCTTGCTCATCTTGCGGCCGTCCTCGGCCAGGATGAGCCCGAGGCAGAGCACGTTCTCGTAGGACGACTGGCCGAACACCAGCGTGCCCACGGCCATCAGCGAGTAGAACCAGCCACGCGTCTGGTCGGTCGCCTCGCAGATGAACTGCGCCGGGTAGACGCCCTCCGGCTTGCCGCGCGCGCCCCACTGGGCGAACGGCATGGACCCGGAGTCGTACCAGGCGTCGATGACGTCGGGCACCCGGCGGGCCTCGGCCGAGCAGGACGGGCAGGGGAAGGTGACGTCGTCGACGTACGGGCGGTGCGGGTCGAGCGCGGAGACGTCGCGGCCGGCGAGCGTGCCCAGCTCCTCCATCGACCCGACGCACGTCACGTGGGACTCGTCGGCGGTGCACACCCACAGCGGCAGCGGGGTCCCCCAGTAGCGGGAGCGCGACAGCGACCAGTCGACGTTGTTGCGCAGCCACTCGCCGAACCGGCCCCACTTGATGGTGTCGGGGTACCAGTTGGTCTTGGCGTTCTCGGCCAGCATCTGGTCCTTGACCGAGGTGGTCCTGATGTACCAGGAGGGGAGCGCGTAGTAGAGCAGCGGCGTGTGGCAGCGCCAGCAGTGCGGATAGCTGTGCTCGAAGTGGCCGCCGCGGAACAGCAGGCCGCGGGCCCGCAGGTCCTCGGTCAGGCCCTCGTCGGCGTCCTTGAAGAACTGGCCGCCGACCATCGGCACGTCGTCCAGGAAGCGCCCGTCGGGGCCGATCGGGTTGACGACCGGCATGTCGTAGCGCTTGGTCACGGCCAGGTCGTCGGCGCCGAACGCCGGAGCCTGGTGGACCAGCCCGGTGCCGTCCTCGACCGTCACGTAGTCGCCGAGCACCACGTAGTGGGCGCCGGGGATGTCGACCAGCTCGAACGGCCGTGCGTAGGAGGTGTGCTCCAGCTCGCGGCCGGTGAAGCGGGCCACCTCGGTCGCGCCCTCGCCGAGCACCGACAGCAGCGGCTCGGCGACGACCAGCACCTCGCCGTCCGCCGTGCGGGCCGCTACGTAGGTCACGTCGGGGTGTACGGCCACGGCGGTGTTGGAGACCAGCGTCCACGGCGTCGTCGTCCACACCAGCAGGGCGGCGCCGAGCTCGCTCAGCGGGCCGGAGGTGACGGGCATGCGTACGTAGACCGACGGGCTGGAGACGTTCTCGTAGCCGCCGGGCTGGCCCAGCTCGTGGTCGGACAGGCCGGTGCCGCAGCGCGGGCAGTAGGGCGTGATGCGGAAGTCGCTGAACAGCAGGCCCTTGTCGAAGATGACCTTGAGCGACCACCAGACCGATTCGATATAGGACGGGTCCATGGTCCGGTAGGCGGTGGACAGGTCGATCCAGTAGCCCATCCGCTCGGTCATCTGCTCGAAGGCGTCGACGTGGCGCAGCACCGATTCGCGGCATTTGGCGTTGAACTCCGCGATGCCGTATTCCTCGATGTCCTTCTTACCGGTGAGGCCGAGCTCTCGCTCGATGCCGACCTCGACCGGCAGGCCGTGGCAGTCCCAGCCCGCCTTGCGCGGCACGCTGAAGCCGCGCATCGACTTGTAGCGGGGGAACAGGTCCTTGAACACCCGGGCCTCGACGTGGTGGACGCCGGGCAGGCCGTTGGCGGTGGGCGGGCCCTCGTAGAAGGTCCAGGAGGGGTTGCCGTCGTTCTGCTCGACGGAGCGCTCGAAGATCTTCCCGTCCCGCCAGCGGTCGAGGACCTCGCGCTCGAGCGCGGGCAGGTCGACCTGCGCGGGAAGAGGGCGGAAAGAAGGGGAAGACATCTCGGGCGGGCCTCCACGCGATCACTGGCTGACAGGTCGGCGTGAAGGGACGAAGCCCTGCGGCTCCGCGGTACCACCCTTCTTGACCTCGAGTGAGGCCCTCTTCATTGTGCTGCGGCCGGGTCTAGTGAGCTCGCGAGAGCCGTTCTTCCGGCGGCTCCGGGGTGATATCCCTCACAGTCGGGCCCCATCAACGCCTTGCAGCTTCACACGATAACGCAGAGTGGACCGCAAAGCTTCCGGCTTTGCAGGGAGCAGGTAGCGAACTCGTAAAACCCGACAAAGTTGTGGGAACGGACACGGCAGTGGAGGAGTTGAACCGGCGAGGCGGGATAGTACGGGAGAGGTAAATCGTCCGGCGGGTCGTTTGCTGTTCTGTTATGGGAGACCTAAGCTGCCCGCACCATTTACGGCCTTGGTTCAGCCTGGAGGTAGCACCATGACGCCAGTCACGCAGACCGCTACACCGCCGATGTGGTCGGAGGAGGAGCTCGCCGAGGTCCGCGGCCAGCTGCAGAGCGAGATCGACGAGCTCAACACCGACATTCTTCGCCATGAGTCGGAGATCGCCTCGGGTGACGTCACCCAGGGAGCGGGTGACGACCAGGCGGACGCGGGCGCCAAGACGTATGAGCGCGAACGCGAGATCGCCCTTACCCTGAATGCACGCGACCTGGTCGCGCAGAACGAACGTGCGATCGCCAGGATCGACGCAGGGACCTATGGAGTGTGCGAATCGTGCCACAAGCCGATCGGCAAGGAACGCCTGCAGGCCTTCCCGAGGGCGACGCTGTGCGTGACCTGCAAGCAGAGGGAGGAGCGCCGGTAGAGGGACGGCGCGGCCGCCTCTTCGCCGTTCTCGTCGTGCTGGCGGTCGTGATCTACGCGGCCGACCTGATCAGCAAGACGATCGTGCTGCGGACGCTCGAGGGCAAGGCGCCCCTGGTGGTGATCCAGGATGTGCTGCAGCTCCGGGTGATCTTCAATTCCGGTGCCGCCTTCAGCATCGGCACCGGGATGACGATCATCTTCACGTTCATCGCGGCGGGCGTCGTGGTCGCGATCCTCCGTACGGCCCGCAAGATGCGCAGCCTGCCGTGGGCGATCACGCTGGGGCTGCTGCTCGGCGGGGCGCTGGGCAACCTGACCGACCGGCTGCTGCGCTACCCCTCCGGCATCGGCAGGTCCGTCCAGTTCCAGGGGCACGTGGTCGACTGGATCGAGGTGCTGCCGGGGCACTTCCCGGTGATCGACTACTTCCCGGTGTTCAACGTGGCCGACTCGGCCATCGTGTGCGGCGGGATCCTCGCGGTCATCCTGGCCTGGCGGGGCTACCAGATCGACGGCACCAGGGAGGGCAAGCGTGGCTGACCAGCGTAGTCTGGCCGTGCCCGACGGGCTGGAGGGTGAGCGGCTCGACGCCGCGATCTCGCGGCTGTTCGGCTTCTCCCGCACCCGCGCCGCCGAGCTGATCGTCGCGGGCGAGGTGCTCGTCGACGGCCGGGCGCCCGCCAAGTCCGACCGCGTGCATGCCGGCGCCTGGCTCGACGTGACGCTCCCGCCGCCGGTCAGCATGCCGATGCCGGTCGCCGAGCCGATTCCCGGCATGGCGATCGTGTACGAGGACGACGACATCGTCGTGGTCAACAAGCCCATCGGGGTGGCCGCCCACCCGACGGTCGGCTGGACGGGACCGACCGTGATCGGCGGCCTGCTGGGCGCCGGCCACACGGTCGCCACCAGCGGCGCGGCCGAACGGCAGGGCATCGTGCACCGGCTCGACGCCAACACGACCGGCGCCATGGTCGTGGCCAAGAGCGAGAACGCCTACTCCCACCTCAAGCGCGCCTTCAAGGAGCGTACGGTCGACAAGCGCTACCACGCGCTCGTACAGGGCCATCCCGACCCGTTCAGGGGCACGGTCGACGCGCCCATCGACCGGCATCCGTCCGGTGACGGCAGGTTCGCCGTGGTCGCCGGGGGCAAGCCGTCGGTCACGCATTACGACACGATCGAGGCGTTCCGGGCGGCCTCGCTGCTCGACATCAAGCTGGAGACCGGCCGCACACACCAGATCCGGGTGCACATGGCCGCGCTGCGCCACCCGTGCGTGGGCGACCTGATGTACGGCGCCGACCCGACGATCTCCGCACGGCTGGGCATCACGCGGCAGTGGCTGCACGCGGTGTCACTCGGCTTCGAGCACCCGAGTTCGGGCGAGTGGATGTCGTTCTCCACCGACTACCCCGATGACCTGCGGAGGGCTCTCGACATCGTGCGCGACGAGTCCTGACCGGCCGCCTACTCGGCGGCGGCGTCGTCGGACGGGGGGACGTCGGCGGAGTCGGTGGCCTTCTTGGTGGTCTTGCTCTTGCTGGGCGTGGCGGAGGTCTTCTCGGTTTTCGTCGGTGTGCCGGTCGGGGCCGGGGTGGGCTCGCCGGTCCGGCCCGTGGGGGGCGGGGTGCCCTGCCGTACCGGGTTCTGGTAGGTCGTCGCGGAGGTGGTCGGCCGCGTGTTCGCGCGCGTCGGCGCGGGGGTCGGGCCCGATGGGCTGATGCTGGAGGTGCGGACCACGGCCGGGACCGTCGTCGGTGTGCGGACGCCGGCCTGCCGGTTCGTCCACCACGCCGCGCCCGCGGTCAGGACGGCGAGGGCGAGCGTGCACGCCGCCACTGCGGTCAGTGGCGGCCTGCGCCGCCTCCCGGGCACGGCTGTGGCCGGGGCCGCTTCATCCGCTGAGCCGGGCGCGGCCATCGCGTCCGCCTCGGCCGCCTCCCGCACGGGCGCCGCGGGCGGCACCGGGATGACCACCGGCGCGGTGGACTCCACGGAATCGCTGATCATGACGCGGTGCAGCCGGTGCTCGGCCTCGTCCAGCGTCATCCGCTCGGCCGGGTCCTTGCGCAGCAGCCCGAGTATGACCGGGGCCAGCATGCCCGCGCGGGCCAGCGGGGCCGGCTCGGCGTGCAGGACCGCGCCCAGCGTGGCCAGCGCGTGCGGGCGCTGGAACGGCGAGTGGCCCTCGACGGCGTAGTACAGGGTCGCGCCCAGCGCCCACAGGTCCGAGGCGACGCGTGCCTCGCCGCCCGCCGCCCGTTCGGGCGCCATGAACGCGGGTGTGCCGAGCAGTACCCCGGTCCTGGTGACGGGCGCCTCTCCCTCGGTGGTGGCGATGCCGAAGTCGGTGAGCACCGCCCGGCCGTCCTCGGTCAGCAGTACGTTGTCCGGTTTGACGTCGCGGTGCAGGACTCCGGCGGCGTGCGCGGCCCGCAGCGCCTCCAGCAGCTGCACCCCGATGTCGGCGGCGTCGGCCGGCGGCATCGGGCCGTCGTCGCGCACCAGCTCGCCCAGGGTGCGTGAGTGGATGAGCTGCATGACGATCCACGGGTGGCCGTGCTCTTCGAGGACGTCGTACACGGTGGCGACACCGGGATGAGCCACCCGCCCCGCGGCCCTGGCCTCGCGGAAGGTACGTACGCTGAACACGTCTCGCTCGGGGTCGGTCAGGTCCGGAGGGGGATGGATCTCCTTCACCGCCACGTCCCTGCCGAGCACTTCGTCGTGGGCCTGCCAGACGGTTCCCATCCCACCCTGGCCGATGGTCTTGATCAGCCGGTAACGTCCTCCGACCAGCAGCGCAGAATCGGACATGCCTCCGCGTCTACCCGATAAAGACCCGGACAAGCGCGGTGACGATTGCCGCTGTGGCCAGAATGACCAGGAATGGGGCGCGGAGCAGGAGTGCCACCACGGCCGCGCACAGCCCGGCCGTACGGGCGGGGTCGAAGCGCAGTTCGCCGTGCTCGGCGAACATCTGCACCGCGATCAGCGCGGCCAGCAGCGCCACGGGCACCAGTTCGGCGAAGCGGCGGACCCGGGGATGGTCGAGCACCCGGCGCGGCGCCGCCAGCCCGGCCAGTTTGAGCGCGTAGCACCCGGCGCACACCGCCGCGATCGCCCACCACAGCGTCATCGGACCAGCACCGCCAAGACGACGACCGCCGACAGCAGCACCGGCACGCCCGGCGGGAAGAACGGGGTGGCGCACAGCGCGACCGCCGCGCCGGCCACCGCCAGCCACCTGAGCTGGACGCTGCCCGCCAGGCGCGGCCACAGGATGGCCAGGAACGTGGCCGGGCCGACCGCGTCCAGCCCGAACATCCCCGGATCGCCGAGGAACGACGTGCCGAGCGCTCCGGCCAGCGTGGTGAGGTTCCAGGTGACGTACAGGCTGACGAACGTGGTCATGAACCCGGCGCGCGCCTCCTCCGGAGACGGCTGGGCGAGCGCGACGGCGGTGGTCTCGTCGATCACGCCCTGCGCGGCGAGCAGCCTGCGCGGGCCGCGTACCCGCAGCAGGTCGGCCAGGCGCAGCCCGTAGAGGGTGTTGCGGCCGCCCAGCAGCAGCGCGCCGGCGGCGGCCGCCACCAGGTCGCCGCCCGCGCCCACCGCACCGGCCAGGGCGAACTGCGAGGCGCCGGTGAACGCCAGCAGGCTCATCACGCACGCCTGCGCCACGCTGAGGCCCGCGGTGATCGCCGCGGCGCCGAAGGCGAGCCCGGACAGCCCCACGGCCAGGCCCACACCAAGACCATCCCGTACGGCGGCGGAACGGTGTGTTGTCTGTTCCATGCCACGTAACGCTAGGTGAGGTGGGTATCGCCAGTCTTGTACGTTCCTGCCGCACGTTGGTAGGCCGCGGGTGGAACGCCCACGATGCGCTTGAAGTGGCGGTTCAGGTGAGCCTGGTCGGTGAAGCCCACCTCGGCGGCCACCTGCGCCGGCCGTACACCCGAGTCCAGGAGGCGGCGCGCCTGGCGGATCCGCAGCGAGGTCAGGTAGGCGTGCGGCGGCAGGCCGGTCGCCGCCTTGAACGCGCGCAGCAGCGGGAACGGCCGCGCCCCGACGGTCAGCGCGAGATCGTCCAGTGACGGCGGGTCCACCAGGCTCTCGTGCAGCAGGTCCAGCGCCTCGGCGACCGCCCGTCCGCCCTCGGCGGGCAGGACGGCGGACGGGCGCGGCGTGGCGTGCCGGATCAGCAGGCGGGCGAAGAAGTCCCGCATCAGCGACTGTGCGGCCAGCGCGTCCCCGCGCTCGGCGGTCAGGTGCGCCCGGCTGAGCAGCGCCGCCACCGCCGGGTCCCGCACCACCTGCTCGGGGAAGTACGGCGTCGCGTACGGCAGGCCGAGCTCGGCCGCGAGCCCTGAGAGCGCCTCCACCGACGGGTAGAGCATCCGGTACGACCAGCCGCCCGCCATGCCGGGTTGGCCGGTGTGCACCGCGTCAGGGTTGACCAGCACCACCTCGCCCGCGCCCGCCCGGTGCAGGGTGCCCCGGTAGTCGAACTCCTCCACGCCCTGGAGGATGAGGCCGATCGCGTAGCCGTCGTGCACGTGCCGGGCGAAGCGGTGGGTGACGTAGCGGGCCTTGAGCAGGTCCACCTGGGGCACCGCCGGGTGCCGCCAGAAGAGCGCCTGTTCCTGCTCCATGGCCCTCACTCCGGCCTGAACGTCTTGACGAACTGGTCGAAGTAGTGCCGGTCCTGGACCCAGCGCACGTCGGTCGTGTCCCAGTAGAGGGCGAAGTGGCGGCCGTCGGCGGTGCGGAAGCCCCGGTTGATCACGTGGATCGGCAGGCGGCCGCGCAGCCGGGTGAACTCCCAGTCGGCGGCTGGCCGGCCGAGGTAGGTCGTGGGCTTGATGCCGATCCGCTTGTAGCCATCGAACTCGCCCTTGGCCTGGATCTCCTTCTCCAGCTCCGCCCAGCGGAGCGCGGGGTCGGTAAGGGGCTTCTCGGGGACGGTCCACTCGACGATCATCCTGCCCGGTGTGCTGGGGCCCATGATGGTGATGCTGTCCCTGGTGGGGGTCTTCTCGGCCACCCAGCTCGGGGGGAGGCCGATCGAGAAGCTCCCGGCGGAGTTGACGAGCCGGCGCCAGCCGCTGGGCAGGCGTGGCGTGGCGGGGGTGGTGGACGGGTCGGGGGTGAGGGTGGGGGAGGCCGTCGCGCGGCTGGAGGTGGGGGTGGAACTCGAGGTGGGTGCCGGGGCGGGGGTGCCCGTGGCGGGCGACTGGGAGGTGGTGACGACGTACCAGCCGCCCGTGCCCAGCGCCGCGACGGCGATCACGGCCGCGGGCACGGCCAGGAACCAGCCGCGCCGCCGGGTCTGCAGGGAAACGGTCCCCGAGGGCCCTTGCATACCAGGCCCGGTCATGTCCGACCGGGACCTGCCAGGGCCGGACATGCCCGGTCCCGGCATGCCGGGACCGGGCGTCATAGGTCCGGCGTATCCGTACAGGGCGGGCTCGGAGGCGGCGGCCCGCAGCCGGTGGGCGGCCTCGTCGGCGGACATGCGCGCGGCCGGGTCCCGCTGCAGCAGGCCCATGATCACCGGGCCCAGCACGCCCGCCCTGACCGGCTGTCCGGGCAGGTCGCGCAGCACCGCCGCGACCGTGGCCGCCCACGAGTCGCGCTTGAACGGCGGCATACCCTCGACGGCCGCGTACAGCGTCGCGCCCAGTGACCACAGATCGGACTCGGGCCGGGCGGGCTCGCCGTTGAGGCGTTCGGGCGGCATGTAGGCGGGCGTGCCCACCAGGCCCCCGGTGGCGGTCAGACCGGCCTCGGCCTCCAGCGAGGCGATGCCGAAGTCGGTGAGCACCACCCGGCCGTCGTCGGCGAGCAGCACGTTCTCGGGCTTCACGTCGCGGTGCAGCACCCCGGTCGCGTGCGCGGCCCGCAACGCGTCCAGCACCCGGCCGCCGATCACCGCGGTCTGCGCGACCGGCAGCGGCCCGTGATCGCGGATCACCTCGGCCAGCGACCGCGAGCGGATCAGCTGCATGACGATCCACGGGCGGCCGTCCTCCTCGACGACGTCGTGGATGACGATCACCGAGGGGTGGTCGAGGCGGCCCGCCGCCCTGGCCTCCCGAATGGTCCGGCGATTGAGCTCGGCCCGCTTGTCGTCACCGACGCCGGTGTAGCGGACCTCCTTGATCGCGACCGTACGGTCGAGCAGCTCGTCGTAGGCACGCCAGACCACGCCCATGCCGCCCTCGCCGAGCGGTTCGATGAGCCGGTAGCGGTTGCTGACCTGCCTTTCCACGCAGAAAGCCTACTTCGGGATGAAGGTCGCGGCGAACGTGTCGAAGAAGTGCTTGTCCTTCTTCCACCGGCTGGACAGGTTGTGCCAGTAGATCGCGTAGCCGCGGCCGTTGGCGATGAAGCCGCGGTTGCGGACTCTGGTCGGGCCGGTGTCGGTGTTCCAGGTGAAGTCCCAGTCGGCGGCGCCTTCCATGTAGTCGACCGCCTTGATACTGATCTTCTTGTAGCCGCCGAACCCGTATTTGGCGGTCCGCTCCTGGTTCTTCCAATCCTTGACGGGGTCCTTACCGGGGTGCTCCGTCATCTCGAACATGATGTACGCGTTGCTGCCCGCACCCTTGAATCGGAACGCGATCTGGTTGCTGTTGTGTTTGTACCTCTTATAGCCCTTGGGGAGCGCGACGGAGAACTTCAGCTTCTTGTTGGTGTACATCTTCCAGCCCGCCGGCACCGAGGCGGCCGGCTTGGTGGGCGTTGCCGTCGGCGCCGTTGTCGGGGACGGGGTGGACGGCGGGGCGCTGCTGGGCGGGTTCTTCGTCGGGTCGGCGTCGGCCGTCGGCTGCTTTACGGACTCCTTGGGAGATGAGGTGACGGACGCGGACTTCGTCCCGTCGTCTTCAGGGCTGCCCTTGGCCGAGTTCAGGCCGAGATAGCCGCCCAGGCCCGCCACGAGCACGACCGCGACGATCACGGCGACGATCGGGCCCCACCGGCGGCCGTCGTGCCTGACGGCGTTCCGGGTCGACGGGAGGGGCTCCCCGGCGCGGCCGCCGGTCGCCGGAGTGAGCCGTAAGCCGGTCTCGGGTACGGGGGCGTCCGGGACCACCAGGTCGGGGTCGGTTGGAGTGTCGTCCACGGGTGGGATCACCGATGTCGGCGCGGGCGCCGACATCGGGGACATCCGTGGCCGTTGCTGCGTGATGACGGCCCGCAGCAACTCGCCGGTCTCCTCGTAACCGAGGCGCTGCACCGGCTCCTTGGTCAGCAGACCGCTGATCACGCCGGACAGCGGCCCGGCATGGGGCGCCGGGTCGGGTTCGTCGGTCAGTACGGCGTGCATGGTCGCGAGCGCCATTCCGCGCTCGTGTGGCGAGCGGCCTTCCACCGCCGTGTACAGGGTCGCGCCGAGCGACCACAGGTCCGACTCGCGCCGTGCGGGCAGCCCTTTGAGCCGCTCGGGCGCGATGAACGCCGGAGTGCCCGCCAGCCCCGTCACCGTGAGCTGCGTCTCCGTCTCCAGCGTCGCGATGCCGAAGTCGGTGAGCACCACCCGGCCGTCATCGGCGAGCAGCACGTTCTCCGGCTTGACATCCCGGTGCAGGACGCCGGCCTCGTGCGCGCGTTGCAGCGCGTCGAGTACGGCCAGGCCGATCTCGGCCACCCGTTTGGGCGGCAGTGGCCCGTCCTGCTTGATCACTGCTCCCAGGGAGCGTGACTGGACGAGCTGCATAACGATCCAGGGACGACCGTCCTCTTCGATCACGTCATGTACGACGATCACGTTGGGGTGCTCGAACCTGGCCGCGGCCCTCGCCTCGCGCATCGTGCGCCGGTTCAGCAGCTGCACTTCCTCACCCAGGGCGGCGGCGTATCTGACCTCCTTGACCGCGACCGTGCGGTCGAGAAGTTCATCATGGGCTCGCCAGACGATGCCCATGCCACCCCTGCCGATGGGTTCCTGCAGCTGGTAACGACCGGCGATGCGGCGTCCGTCTCGCTTGCGATCCGACATCAACGGCCTCGTACCCTCCTCTAGGCCAAGAAATACTCCCATAGCGAGGGATCAACGGCGACTCGCCTGAAGGCTAGTCCGCTATGTGAGAAGCGGAGTCCAGCAGGTGAAGGACCGGGTGTAAGGTTCATACATGACTTGTCGCTACGTGTTTACCGTGCCGGCTCTGGGAGAGCCGGTCGGCTAGCGACCACCCGGAGTCGGCTACAGGCAGAGACGCCATCGTCTCTGCCTTTTTTGATTTCCCGCCGGTTCCAGGGGAGCCGGCCGATGTGGGGAGCCGAAATGTCATCGACCTTGGAGCGGCATGTGGTCACCGTGGGCGGGCTGCGGGTGGGCGACGGCCCGGCCGTGGTGATCAGCCGGATCAGCCTGCGCGGGCCGGGCGGGGCCGCCGAGATGTGGCGCGCGCGTGACGGGGTGACGCTGGTCGAGCCGGGTTCGGCGGCCGACCTGCCGGCGATCGCCGGGGCGGCCGACGGGGTGGTCATCGGGGCGGCGTGGACGCGCGACATCCCGCTGGTGCGGGCCGTGGCCGGGCTGGGGCTGCCGGTGGTGGTGGAGCGCCGGGCGTCGGCGACGCTGGAGGAGTGGCTCGGGCTGGCCCACTACTGTGCCCTGGAGTGCGACGACCGGGTGATCCTGTGCGAGACGGGACGGCTGGACCTGGGGCTGCTGCGGGCCGCGCGGGCGGCGTCGGGGCGGCCGGTGCTCGCGGACGTGAGCGCGGACCTCGGGCTGTCCGCGGCGGTGGTGGCGGCGGGCGCCGACGGCCTGATCGTGTCCCGCCCTCCGGCGGACGGGCCGGAGAGCGGGACGGCTCACCGGACCGATGAGCGCGGGTCCGCCGGTGAGGCGGGCGTACGGCTGGCGGAGGAGGCGGTCACGCTCGTCGGGCCGCTGGTCCGTCCCGAGACCCCCGCCACGTTGCCCGAGTGCAGGCAGGCGATCGACCGGGTGGACGCGGCGCTGGCCACGTTGCTGGAACGCCGCGCCGCGCTCGCCGGGATCGTGCAGACCCTCAAGCCGGTCGGCGGCTTCGCGGGCCGCGACATGGGGCGTGAGCGCGCGCTCGTCGCCCGGATGGCCAATCGCGCCCCCGAACTGGGTGAGGACCGGCTGGCCCCCATCATGAACGCCGTCATCGAGGCCGGCCTGAGCCTTGCCGAGGAACGGTCGGTCTCCGACTAGAGCTGCCGACCAGCGCCGCCGAGTGAAAGCGACCGGCTAAAAGCGACCGTCGGTGGGGGTCGGGGTCGTCAGGCGGAAGTTGTTCATCGGCCGCCCCGGCCCGGCGGCGATCCGCGCGTTGATCAGCTCGGCGAACCGCCGGTACCCCGCCCCGGTCGGATGGAAGCTGCGGCTGTTGACGACGAGCTCGTCCAGGTCCAGCGCCAGCCCGTTCAGGTACGGGTCGGGCCGCCCCGCCTCATGCCCGTCGAAGGCGTCATAGGCGTTGACGTACTCGACGCTCCCCGTACCCCCGAACGCCACGATCTCCCGGTCGAACTCCGCGGCCACCCGCGCCACCACGTCGTTGAGCTGCCGCGTCATGCCGTTGAGCCAGCGCTGGTCCTCGACGGTCAGGTTGTCGATCCCGTCCGGGGGCGCGGCGGGGAACGGACGGGGATAGCCGAGCACGATGATGCGCGCGCTCGGCGCCCGGCTCCTGAGCTCCCGCAGCACCTTGGTCATGCTCGGCACCAGCGCCGCGATCCGCTTGGTCACCTCCGCCTGCTGGTCGACGCAGGCCGAGGACCAGGGCAGCTTGACGATGCAGCCGGTGAGCACGCTGGTGAACCCGGCGTCGTTGCCGCCGATGCTGAGCGTCACCAGGCTGGCGGCGGCGCCCACGCGCTCGATCTGCGGCTGCTGGCCGTACTGGCCGGAGAAGAGCTGGCCGGTGGTGGCGCCGCTGCAGGCCCAGAAGGCGCTGCCGCCGCCGAACCGGTGGGCGCCCGCGACGAGCGGGACGTAGGAGCCCGGCGAGCGGTGACAGCGGTCGGCGCCGCTGTTGATCGGCCGCGCGGCGCGGTCGTAGACGCCCTCGCCGGAGGAGTAGGAGTCGCCCAGCGCCACGTACGTGCCGCTCTGCGCGGCCTGCACCGGCGTCAGGCGGGTCAGGACCGGCAGCCGGCCGTGCGGTGACCCGGCGGGGCAGCCCGCGCCGATGGTGGCGCAGGCCAGCGACGTGTAGAGGCCCAGGGGAGCCCCCGCCAGGGCCAGCGCGGCACCGAGGAGCGCGGCCGCGGCGACCTGGACGATCTTCCATCTCGTCCCGTTCAGCGCGGCCTCCCGAGCGGTGACGACGTGGCGACAACTCCGCCAGGAAGCCTAATCGACGAGTGATCGACGCGGCCCACCGTGAGGGTGAGGATCCCGATCCCCGTGCCGACGCGCGAACCCTCGGTCCTGCCCGCCTGGAGGCTTGAGCGACAATCGGAGCGTGACCGCACTGCACTATCTGACCGCGACCGAGATGGCCCACCTGGTCAAGACCCGCCAGGTGAGCGCCGTCGAGCTGGTCCAGGCCCACCTCGACCGCATCGAGCAGACCAACCCTCAGGTCAACGCCATCGTGACGCTGGTCGCCGAGCAGGCGCTCGACGCGGCCGAGGCGGCCGACGCCGGCCAGGCGACGGGGCCGCTCCACGGGGTGCCGGTGGCGCACAAGGACCTCGTCAACACCAAGGGCATCCGCACCACCTACGGGTCGCCGCTCTACGCCGACCACGTCCCCGACAAGGACGACGTGATCGTGGAGCGGCTCCGGGCGGCCGGGGCGATCATGGTGGGCAAGACCAACACGCCGGAGTTCGGCACCGGCTCCCACACCGTCAACGAGGTGTTCGGGGCCACCCGCAATCCCTACGACCTGTCCAGGTCCGCCGGAGGCAGCAGTGGCGGGGCGGCGGCGGCGCTGGCGTCCGGGATGGTGCCGCTGGCCGGCGGATCCGACATGGGCGGGTCGCTGCGTAACCCGGCCTCGTTCTGCAACGTGGTGGGCCTGCGGCCGACGCCGGGCCGGGTGCCCTCCCTGTCGGAGCAGGCCGCCTGGTTCACGCTGGGCGTCCAGGGGCCGATGGCCAGGACGGTCGACGACCTGGCACTGATGATGTCGGTTATTTCGGGATTTGACGCGCGGTCGCCGTACTCGATCACCGAGGACTTCACCCCCGACGTGCGGGACATCGCGGGGCTGCGCGTGGCCTGGAGCCCCGACCTGGGCGGGCTGCCGGTGGACCCCGAGACGGCGGCGGTCACCGTGACCGCGCCCGGTGTGTTCGAGCGGCTCGGCGCGCGCGTCGAGCAGGTCGAACTGGACCTGTCCGACGCCGACGAAGCCTTCCGCGTCTACCGGGCGTGGCACTACGCGCTGGCCTTCGGCGAACTCGACGGGCTGGGCGCCAACACCAGCTGGAACGTCGAGCAGGGCCGCAAGGTCACCGGCGCCGACCTGGCCAGGGCCGAACGGTTGCGCAGCGGCCTCTACCACCGGATGGCGGCCTTCTTCGACACCTACGACGTGCTGATCGCGCCGGTCAGCCAGGTGCCGCCGTTCCCCGTCGAGGACCCCTACGTGAGTGAGATCAACGGGGTGCGGCTGCCCGACTACCTGGCGTGGATGCGGTCCGCCTACTGGATCAGCGTCCTGCACGCGCCCGCCGCGTCCGTCCCGGCCGGGTTCACGCCGTCGGGGCTGCCGGTCGGCGTGCAGATCATCGGCCGGCCGTTCGCCGACGCCACGGTGCTGCGCGCGGCCCGCGCCTTCGAGCAGGCCACCGAACACGGCCTGCGCCGCCCACCTCTCTGAGTGTGGGCGTCAATCTCTGAGCGCGGGCGTCAGTCGAGTCCGTACGGCTTACGCAGCGGCGACTCGCGATACCCGTGCATGCCCTCCAGCAGCCCGAAGAAGGCCACCGCGACCAGCGGCCAGGCCACGATCACCCCCGTGGCCGTCAGCGTCAGCGACCCGGGGACGATCTTCACCCCGGGCGCGGCCGCCGCCTCCACGACCACCACCCCGAGCGTGAACGTCGACCCCACCCAGAGCGTGAGGAACGCCGCAAGCACCCCACCGGCGCCGAGCCCCAGCAGCACGGCGAGCTGGTGCCGCCGGCCGAGGAACCACGCGAGCGCGCCACAGGCCAGCCCGAGCCCGCCGGTGATCACCGCGTACCATCCGTCAGCGCTGATCAGCGCCTGTGTGGACGGGTCCGCCAGCATCGGCCCTTCCGGCGTGATCTGGTACGGCGCGCGGGGAGACAGGTGTGACCACAGCAGCCCGGCCAGTACGGCCAGAGCGGCGAGCGTGAGGACAGTAACCGCAAACGCGCGCACATGCCTCGCCACGCCGCTCCCCCTCGCATTCACGTCTGAATCAGGTCGATCGTATCTCCCGGCTAGGCTCACTTCGTGATTGAAGACAAGGTCTGGCTGATCGAACCCTCCGGCCCTCTCAGGGGTGACGTCGAGGTACGCGGCTCGAAGAACGCCGTGTCCAAGCACATGGTCGCGGCCATGCTGGGCACCGGGGAGAGCGTCATCCACAACGTTCCCGAGGTCGGAGAGGTCGGCATCACGGCGGCGATGCTCGACGCGCTGGGCATCAACGTGGAGATCTCCCGGGGGGAGATCCGCATCGGGCAGGGCCCGGAGATCAGGCCGCGGGTGCCCGACGCGTTCACCGGACTCAACCGCATCCCCATCCTCATGCTGGGCCCGCTGCTGCACCTGGCGGGGGAGGCGTTCGTGCCGCTGGTCGGCGGCGACCCCATCGGCCGGCGGCCGGTGAACTTCCACGTCGAGGCGCTGCGCGCGATGGGCGCCGAGGTCGAGGTGGGCGACACCGGGATCTTCGCCAAGGCCAAGCGCCTGAACGGGACCCGGCTGGAGCTGCCGTATCCGAGCGTCGGGGCGACCGAGACGATCCTCATGTCCGCCGTGCTGGCCGAGGGCAAGACCGTGGTGAAGAACGCGGCGATGGAGCCCGAGGTCGTGGAGCTGGCGCTGTTCCTGCAGCGGATGGGCGCCAGGATCGAGCTCTCGCCCGACCGCAGGATCGTCATCGAGGGCGTCGAGCGGCTCCATGGCGCCTCCATCTGGCTGGCGGGCGACCGCATCGAGGCGTTCTCCTACCTCGCGGCGGGCCTGATCACCGGTGGCGAGGTGCGCGTGCACGGCTGCCCGCAGGACCGGCTGGTCACCGCGATCACCACGCTGGCCAGGATGGGCGCCCAGTTCGACATCAACGACGAGTACCTGTGCGCCACCGCGCCGCCCGAGGGACTGCGCGCGGCGGCCGTGCAGACCGACACGCATCCCGGGTTCATGACCGACTGGCAGACGCCGCTCATGGTGCTGTTCACGCAGAGCCAGGGCATGTCGGTGCTGCACGAGACCGTCTTCGAGAACCGCCTGGTGTACGTCCCGGCGCTGCAGAAGATGGGCTGCGAGATCGAGGTGTTCGACCAGTGCCTGGGCGGTCCGGCCTGCCGCTACCACGACACCAACGCCAGGCACTCGGCCGTCGTGCGGGGCGTGTCGCAGCTCAGGGGCGCGGACGTGACGCTGCCCGACATCCGGGCCGGGTTCTCGGCCGTGCTGGCCGCCGCGGTGGCCGACGGCACCTCGACGCTGCGCGGCGTCAACCACATCGAGCGCGGCTATCACCAGCCGTTCGAGCAGTTCGCGTCACTTGGTCTGAATATCCGCAGACAACAGTAAAGACGGGGAAGCCGGTGTTTGCCGGTGTTCCCCGGGCCGCAGATCATCTGAGTGACTGTGCTCAGATCCATCGGCGTGCTCGCCGTGGCCGGGGCGATCGGTGGCTTCCTGGC
The DNA here is from genome assembly GCF_040638335.1 of Nonomuraea sp. NPDC026600. Taxonomy (NCBI): domain Bacteria; kingdom Bacillati; phylum Actinomycetota; class Actinomycetes; order Streptosporangiales; family Streptosporangiaceae; genus Nonomuraea; species Nonomuraea sp. NPDC026600. The sequence continues at coordinate 479,183 of NZ_JBEZYD010000003.1, read as the reverse complement.
GGCGGCGCTCGCCGCGCCGGTGGTGACCGGGGCGGGCCTGTCCGCCAAGAACGTCGCCTTGACGTTCGTCGACCTGCCGCCCGCGCCTCGTGAGGAGCCGCTCTCCCAGGTGACCAGGCTCCTCGACCGGAACGGCAAGCAGTTCGCCCAGTTCTATGAGGCCAACCGGACGACGGTCCGGCTCGACCAGGTGGCGCCCGTGATGCGCCAGGCGATCGTGGCCATCGAGGACGCCCGGTTCTACGAGCACGGCGGCCTCGACGTCAAGGGCACGATCCGGGCGCTGCTCACCAACACGCAGGCGGGCGGCATCAAGCAGGGCGGCTCGTCCCTCACCCAGCAGTTGGTGAAGAACATCCTGGTGGAGGCCGCCCGAACCGACGCCGAGCGCGACCGGGCCCGCGCGCCCAACCTGGGCAGGAAGATCACCGAGCTCCGGTACGCGCTGGCGATGGAGGAGAAGTACCGCAAGGACGAGATTCTTGAGAAATATCTGAACATCGCGTACTTCGGTGCCGGCGCCCACGGCGTCGAGGCGGCGGCCAGGCGGTTCTTCTCCACCACGGCCGCTCGCCTCACCCTGACCCAGGCGGCCACGCTGGCGGGGGCCGTCCGCGTGCCGTACTCGACCGATCCCTCACTGGGCGACAGGCAGCAGGCCCGGCTGCGGCAGCGGCGCGACATCGTGCTGGACCGGATGGCCGGGGTGGGCCTGATCACGCGACAGGAGGCGACCGCGGCCCAGCGGAGCGGGCTCGGCCTCCGGCTGCACCCGGAGCCCGGCGGCTGCGCGGAGAGCGCCTATCCGTACTACTGCTATTACGTTCAGCGGGAGCTGCTGACCAACCCGGCGTTCGGCAACACCGCGGCCAAGCGGCAGGCCAGGATGAGCAGGGGCGGGCTGGTGATCCGTACGAGCCTCGACCCGCTGGCGCAGCGGGCCGCCGAGCAGGCGATCCAGCGGCGGGTGCGCCCCGAGGACACCGAGGTGGCCGCCGAGGCCATGGTCGAGCCGGGCACCGGGCGGATCACGGCGATGACGGCCAGCAAGCGCTTCGGCCGCAACCCGGGCAACAGGAAGAACGGGGCCAGGACCACGTTCAACCTGGCGGCCGACGTGCTGCACGGTGGCGGGCAGGGGTTCCAGGCGGGCTCCACGTTCAAGGTGTTCACCCTGGCCACGGCGTTGCGGCAGGGGTGGCGGTTCGGTGACGGGTTCCAGACTCCCGGGGAGCTGACGCCTGATCAGGGGTATCGCGACTGCCAGGGCAAGCGCGTCAACGACCCGCGCACGATCGTCTACAACGCCAGCGGCGAGGGCACCGGCGGCCCGCACAGCCTGGAGACCGGCACCTGGAAGTCGGTCAACATCTTCTACATGATGCTGGAGCGCAAGGTCGGCCTCTGCAACGTGGTCAAGACCGCCAAGGCGCTGGGCATCTCCCGAGCCGACGGGACGCCGCTGCGCGAGGTGCCCACGTTCACGCTCGGGGTGAACGAGATGGACCCGGTGACGGTGGCGGCGGGGTTCGCGGCGTTCGCGGCCAGGGGGAGGTACTGCCGGCCGCTGGCGATCGTGGAGATCACCGGCCGGGCCGGCGAACGCACCCAGGTGCCGCCCGCCTGCGAGCAGGCCATCGAGCGGGAGGTGGCCGACGCGGTCAACTGGGTGCTGAGCGGCGTCTTCACCCAGGGCACCATGCGCGGGCAGAGCCTCGACCGTCCCGCGGCGGGCAAGACGGGCACGAACAACGGCTACACCTCGGCGTGGTTCGCCGGTTACACCCCGGATCTGGCGGCGGCGGTCAGCGTCGGCGACATCAGGGGCGCCTACCGCTACCCCCTGCGGGACGTCGAGATCGGCGACGACTACTACGGTGCCGTGCAGGGCGCGTCGCTACCGGGCCCGATCTGGATCGACTCGATGCGGGCGGCCCTGCGGCGTACCCGTCCGTCGGGTTTCCCCGGTCCTGACATGTCCCGCTTCGGTGGCGGGTTCACGCCGGGCCTGGAGGAGTTTCTGGAGGCGGAGGCGAAAGCCCGCCGCGAGCAGGAGAACCGGACGATCGCCCACCGTCAGCGCTTCACGTTCGGGGGACCGCGGTGGCATCGCCGCGACTTCCTGGAGCCACGGCACCGCCGTGACGTCCCGGGACCGCGCCATCGACGTCACAAGGTCAACTGGCGCTTCCGATAGCGGCGGTGACGGCGCCGGTCAGCGAGATCAGGTTGGCCGGCGCCGTCTCGATCTGCAGCCCCCGCTTGCCCGCGGAGAAGTAGATCGTGCCGAACTCCAGAGCCGACGCGTCGACCACGGTCGGCAGCCTTTTGCGCTGGCCGAGCGGGCTGATGCCGCCGACGACGTAGCCCGTGACGCGCTCGACCTTCGACGCGTCGGCCATGGCCGCCTTCTTGGCGCCGAGCACCGCCGCCAGCGCCTTGAGGTCGAGCTTGCCCGAGACCGGCACGACCGCGACCGCGAGCCCGCCCTCGACCTCGGCCACCAGCGTCTTGAAGATCCTCTCGTGCGGCACGCCGAGCGCGTCGGCCGCCTCCTCGCCATAGGCCTGCGCGTTGGCGTCGTGCTCGTACGGGTGAAGGGTGAACTCCGCCTTGGCCTTCGCCAGCGCCACCGTGGCCGGAGTGCCCCCTGGGGCTTTCGCTCTGCTCACAGGACGCCATTGTAGCGAATCTACATTGTAAAGGCGCGGCCCGGGGTGTACCCCAGGGCTCGCCGGAACACGTCGATGAAGGCGCTGGCGGAGGCCCAGCCGCAGCGGTGCGCGACGGTGGTGACCGCGGTGCCGTCGGCCAGCAGCAGCAACGCGTGATGCAGGCGAAGCTGCGTACGCCACTGCGGGAACGTCATCCCCAGCTCGTCCCGGCAGAGCCGGGCGAGCGTGCGGTCGCTGGTGCCGGCCTGCCTGCCGAGCTGCGCGAGCGTCCGGTGGTCGGCCGGGTCGTCGTGCAGGATCGCGCAGACGGCGGCCAGCCGCGGGTCCCTGGCCGTGGGCAGGTGGAACGGCTGCTCGGGGGAGCGGCGCAACTGGTCCAGCAGGACGGCCCGCAGCCGCAGCCGCTCGGCGCCGCCGTCGTCGGGGTCCTGGGTGTAGGCGATGATCAGCTCGCGGAGCAGCGGGCCGACGGCGAGTACGGCGGGCCGCCGGAGGTTCAGGGGGTTGTCGGCGACGGGCAGGCCGACGAGCCGCAGGTCGGTGTCGCCGTGCGCGCGGTGCTCGTGGACGGTGCCGGCCGGAACCCAGATGGCCCGGTTGGCCGGGGCCACCCAGGTGCCCGCGCTCGTCGTCACCGACAGGACGCCCCGGCAGGCGTAGGTGATCTGGTGGGTGTCGTGGCGGTGCGCGTCGATCCCGGTGCCCGGCGCCAGCGGCCGTATCCCGGTGGGCGCTTCCGGAAGATGGCGGATTTCCATGATGGGTTGGCATTTTATCGGAAGCGGGCCACCTGGTCACGGGGCGACGATCGAGGCGTGAAGGCGAACAGGATCGTGATGCTGGCCGTGGGCCATGCCGGTGTGGACGTGTACCAGGGGGCGGTCCCGGCGCTGGTGCCCTTCCTCGTGGCGCAGCGCGGGTACGGGTACGTCGCGGCGTCGGGCATCGTGCTGGCCGCGACGCTGCTGTCCTCGATCGTGCAGCCGGTCTTCGGCGCGCTGACCGACCGCCGGCGGATGCCGTGGCTCATCCCGGTCAGCATGCTCACGGCCGGGCTCGGGGTGGCGCTCGCCGGGGTCACCGACGGGTACGTGCTCACCTGGCTGGCGGTGGCGCTGTCGGGTCTCGGCGTGGCGGCTTACCACCCGGAGTCGGCCCGTCTGGCCAGGATCGCCAGCGAGGGCAGTCACATGCGGATGAGCTGGTTCTCGCTGGGCGGCACGCTCGGGTTCGCAAGTGCGCCGATCATCGTCACGCCGCTGCTGTCGCTGTGGGGGCTCGGCGCCTCGCCGCTGCTGGTCGTGCCGGCCGTGGTGGGTGCTCTGCTCACGCTGACCGTGATCCGCTCGCTCTCCCGTCACGGCGAGCGGGTTCGGGCCGGCGCGCGGTCCGCCGGGCGTGACGACTGGGCGTCGTTCGTCCGGCTCACGCTGGTGATCGTCTTCCGGTCGATCGCGTACGTGGGGTTGAGCGCGTTCGTCGCTCTCTACATGGGTGGTGGCGCGGCGGGGGCGGTGGCGCTGTTCGTGCTGTTCGCCGGGGGTGCCGTGGGGACGGTGCTCGGCGGCCGGCTCGCGGGCCGCTGGGGCCGGGTCCGCACCATGCGCGTGGCCTACGCGGCGGCCGTCCCCGCCGTCGCCGGGGTGGTGCTCGCGCCGGGCCTTTCCGCGTACGTCTTCATAGCGGCCGCGTCGATCACCCTGTACGCGCCGTTCTCGCTGCATGTGACGCTGGGGCAGGACTTCCTGCCCAACCGGCTGGGCACGGCCAGCGGCGTCACGCTCGGCCTGGCGGTGAGTGCCGGTGGTCTGACCAGCCCGCTGGTCGGGGCGGTGGCGGAGGCCTTCTCGCTACGGGTCGCCCTCGCCTGCCTGATCGTCTTTCCGGCCCTGTCCTGGCTGCTGGCCCGCACGCTCAAGGACCCCGCTCCGGTCGTACCGGAGCCGAGCCCCGCGCGCACCTCGGCCGGCGGTGACTAGCCGCGGGGGTTTTCAGCCGGTGGCCCAGTCGCCGCTGTCCAGTCGTACCTCGGCCGGCTCGCGGTCGGGGCGGAGCCCGCGCCACGCGGGGTGGCGCAGGCGGCCGTCGCCGGTCAGCTCGGCGTAGCGGACCTCGCCCACCAGGCGCGGTTCGACCCAGTGGGCGTCGCGGGTGTGCTCGCGGGGCACCGGTACGTCGAACGGCGGCTCGGGCCGCTCCAGCGGGGTGAGGCGCGCGTACAGGTCGTTCAGCATCGCCTCGGTGAAGCCGGTGCCCACGTGGCCGACGAACAGCAGCCGCCCGTCCCGGTCGTGCGCGCCGAGCAGCAGCGAGCCGATCGTGCCCGCGCGCCGGCCCGCGCCGGCCTTCCACCCGCCGATGACCACCTCGACGGCCGTGAGGTTCTTGACCTTCGTCCAGTCGGCACTGCGCTTGCCCGGCCGGTACGGGGACGTCAGCCGCTTGCACACCACGCCCTCCAGCCCGAGCTGCCGAGAGGAGCCGAGCGCGCGCTCCGCGTGGTCGTGGAACCACACCGGCACCTGCCAGCGGAAGCCGGGCGTCAGGACCTGCTCCAGCAGCTCGCGGCGTTCGGTGTACGGCCGGCTGACGGTGCTGGTGGAGTCGAGGTGCAGGAGGTCGAACGCCATGAACGTCACCGGCACGGCCCTGACGAGTTCGGCGACCTTGGCCGGGTGGCGCTGGTGCATCCGCGGTTGCAGCGCGCCGAAGCTGGGCCGTCCCGCCTCGTCGAAGGCCACGATCTCCCCGTCGACGACCGCCGCCCGCCCGCCGCTCGCACCGGCCATCAGTTGCAGTTCGGGGTAGGCGACGGTGACGTCCTTGCCGTTGCGCGACATCAGCCGCACGCCGCGGTCCTCCAGGTAGACGAGGGCGCGCACGCCATCCCACTTCATCTCGACGGCCCACTCGTCCCCGCGGACCGACGGCAGGGAGCCGAGCTGAGCCAGCATCGGCGCGTAGACCGGCAGCTGGGCCATGAACCCTGGCATACCCCTGCCTCGTGATCGGCACCAGGGCACAGAGGTCTGCAGATGGTCAAATAGGAAGACGGTCTGCGTCCCGCATGATGGACAGAACCAGATTCAGGGGTGGGACTCCGTAAACTGGGATGGTGATTTCCCGTATTGACATGCGCGGTTCCCTCCCGGCGAACCTGCGCGACGTGCTGCCCCGCGCCGATCTCGACGTCGAGGCCGCCCTGGAGAAGGTGCGGCCCATCTGCGACGAGGTGCGCCATCGCGGGGCGGCAGCCGTACGGGAGCTGACCGCCAGGTTCGACGGTGTCGAGATCCAGCAGGCCCGCGTCCCGCGGGAGGCGATCCACGCGGCGCTGCGGCAACTGCGGCCGGAGGTCGTGGCCGCGCTGGAGGAGGCGATCCGGCGCACCAGGCTGGTCCACCGCGATCAGCGCCGCGCCGACGTCACGACGAAGGTCGTCCCGGGCGGCACCGTGACCGAGCGGTGGGTGCCGGTCGACCGTGTGGGGCTGTATGTTCCGGGCGGGCGCGCCGTCTACCCGTCGAGCGTGGTCATGAACGTGGTCCCGGCCCAGGAAGCGGGCGTGGCGTCGCTGGCCGTGACGAGCCCGGCCCAGAAGGACCACGGCGGCCTGCCGCACCCCACGATCCTGGCGGCGTGCGCGCTGCTGGGCGTGGACGAGGTCTACTCCGTGGGCGGCGCCCAGGCCGTGGCGATGTTCGCCTACGGCACCGAGGAGTGCCCGGCCGCGAGCATGGTGACCGGGCCCGGCAACATCTGGGTCGCCGCCGCCAAGCGCCTGCTCAAGGGCCGCATCGGCATCGACTCCGAGGCGGGGCCGACGGAGATCGCGATCCTGGCCGACGAGACGGCCGATCCGGTGCACGTGGCGTCCGACCTGATCAGCCAGGCCGAGCACGACGTGATCGCGGCGGCCGTGCTGGTCACCGACAGCGTCCGGCTGGCCGAGGCCGTCGAGAAGGAGCTGCCGGGACAGGTCAACGCCACCCGGCACGCCCAGCGCATCACCGAGGCGCTCGGCGGCCGGCAGTCCGGCATCGTGCTGGTCGACAGCATCGAGGACGGCCTCAAGGTCGTCGACGCCTACGCCGCCGAGCACCTGGAGATCCAGACCGCCGACGCGGCGGCCGTCGCGGCGCGGGTCCGCAACGCGGGTGCGATCTTCGTGGGCCCGTACGCTCCGGTTTCCCTGGGCGACTACCTGGCCGGGTCCAACCACGTGCTGCCCACCGGCGGCTGCGCCTGCCACTCCAGCGGCTTGTCGGTGCAGTCGTTCCTGCGCGGCATCCACGTCATCGACTACACGCGTGAGGCGCTGGCCGAGGCGGCCGAGCACGTGACGGTCCTCGCCGACGCCGAGGACCTTCCCGCGCACGGCGCCGCCATCCGCGCCCGCTTCGACTGGCAGGTCCCATCGCGAAAAGAGACCCAGTGAATCTCGACGACCTCCCGATCCGCGACGACCTCCGAGGCCGCACACCCTACGGTGCTCCGCAGATCGACGTGCCCATCAGGCTCAACACCAACGAGAACCCCTACGCGCCCTCCCCGGCCCTGGTCGCCGACCTGGCCGAGGAGGTTCGGGCGAGCGCGGCCGAGCTCAACCGCTACCCCGACAGGGACGCCGAGGCGCTCCGCACCGAGCTGGCCGGCTACCTGGGTCACGGCCTGACGAAGGACCAGGTGTGGGCGGCCAACGGCTCCAACGAGATCCTCCAGCAGATCCTTCAGGCGTTCGGCTCCTACGGCCGTACGGCGCTGGGCTTCGAGCCGTCCTACTCGATGCACCCGATCATCACCACCGGCACCAGCACGGAGTGGATCTCGGGCGTCCGTGAGCCCGACTTCTCGCTCGATCCGGGCAAGGCGGCCGCCGCGGTCGAGGAGCACCGGCCCGACATCGTGTTCCTGACCTCGCCCAACAACCCGACCGGCACCGCGCTGCCGATGGAGACGATCAGCCGGGTCCTCGACGTGGCCACGGGCATGGTCGTGGTCGACGAGGCCTACGCGGAGTTCGCCAGGCAGGGCACGCCCTCGGCGCTCACCCTGCTGCCCGCCCACCCGAGGCTGATCGTCACGCGGACCATGTCCAAGGCGTTCGCCATGGCCGGCACCCGGCTCGGTTACCTGGCCGCGCACCCGGCCGTGATCGACGCGCTGCTGCTGGTACGCCTGCCGTACCACCTGTCGACGCTCACGCAGACGGCGGCCCGCGTGGCGCTGCGGCACCGGGCCGAGCTGCTCGGCACGGTCGACACGCTCCGGCAGGAGCGGGACGACATCGTGGAATGGTTGCGAAGCAAGGGGTTGACCGTCGCCGATTCCGACGCCAACTTCGTGCTGTTCGGGCGTTTTCCCGACCGGCGGAAGGTGTGGGAGGCCTTGCTGGCGAGCGGTGTGCTCATCCGTGAGGTGGGACCGCCAGAATGGCTGCGGGTGTCGATCGGCACCGGTGAGGAGATGGCGGCGTTCCGCGCCGCTCTGGAGGGGATCCTGTGAGTCGTGTAGGCCGCGTCGAGCGCGCAACGAAGGAGACGTCGGTCCTGGTCGAGGTGGGTCTCGACGGCACGGGCCTGGTTGACGTGTCGACCGGGGTCGGCTTCTTCGACCACATGCTGGCGCAGCTCGGCAAGCACGGGCTGTTCGACCTGACCGTCAAGACCGAGGGCGACCTGCACATCGACTCGCACCACACGATCGAGGACACGGCGCTCGCGCTGGGCGCCGCGTTCCGCGAGGCTCTGGGCGACAAGTCGGGCATCAGGCGGTTCGGTAACGCGTCGTGCCCGCTGGACGAGTCGCTCGCCCAGGTGACCGTCGACCTGTCGGGCCGCCCCTATCTGGTGCACACCGAGCCCGAGGGCATGGCGCCGATGATCGGCCCCGACTACGACACGACGATGACGCGCCACGTCCTGGAGTCGTTCGTCGCCCAGGCGGCGATCTGCCTGCACGTACGCGTGCCGTACGGCCGCAACGCCCATCACATCGTCGAGGCCCAGTTCAAGGCGCTGGCCAGAGCGCTGCGCGAGGCGTCGGAGCTCGACCCGCGCGCCACGGGTGTGCCCAGCACCAAGGGCGTCCTATGACCGAGAACATGATCGCCATCGCCATGGTGTTCATCGGGCTGTTCCTCATCGGCGGCGTGTTCTCGCTGGCCAGGCAGGGACTCAAGCTCGGTGCCGCCGCCTGTGCGGTCGGCGCCGCGCTGGCGATCACGGCGGGGGTGATGTGGTGGTGAAGAACGTCGTCGTGCTCGACTACGGATCGGGCAATCTGCGCTCCGCGGAGCGGGCCCTGGCCAGGGTGGGCGCGGATGTTACCGTCACCTCCGACTTCGCCGCCGCGCTCGACTGCGACGGCCTGGTGGTGCCGGGCGTCGGCGCGTTCGAGGCGTGCATGGCGGGCCTCAAGAGCGTCCACGGCGAGCGGATCATCGGCAGGCGCCTGGCCGGTGGCCGCCCGGTGCTCGGCATCTGTGTCGGCATGCAGATCCTGTTCGCCAGGGGTGTGGAGCACGGGGTCGAGACCGAGGGCTGCGGCGAGTGGCCGGGCACGGTCGAGCGGCTCGACGCGCCCGTCCTGCCGCACATGGGCTGGAACACCGTCAAGGCGTCTGCGGCCAGCGTGCTGTTCGACGGGATCGACGAGGCGACGCGCTTCTACTTCGTGCATTCCTACGGCGTGCGCGACTGGGAGCTGCAGGCAGGTGAGGGCTTCGCCGACCCGCTGGTCACCTGGGCCGAGCACGGGGTGCCGTTCGTGGCGGCCGTGGAGAACGGCCCGCTGATGGCCACCCAGTTCCATCCGGAGAAGTCCGGCGACGCCGGGGCGGCCCTGCTGTCCAACTGGCTCGGCACCCTTGAGTAAGGAGCGGGCGCGCCGCCGGGCCGAGCGTGAGGCCGAACGGGCGCGCGCGATCCGGCACAACGAGGAACGGCAGGCGCGCGCCGCGCGCCGCCGCGCCTTACTGGCCCGGCTGCTCCCGCGCCCGGTCCGGATCGCCCGGCAGGGCGGCCTGCTCGCCCGCCGCCGCCGAGGCCAGAACGCCGTACTCGGGCTGGTCTTCGTACTGGTGCAGGTGGTGGCATGGCTCTATTGGGGCTCGCCGTTCCTCAGTCTGACGGTTTTCGTGTTTTCCCTGCTGCTGGCGCCTGTTGTCATGACCCTTGCTTTCGACCGGAGGACCTGATGTCGCTCGTATTGCTCCCTGCCGTGGACGTCGCGGACGGCCAGGCCGTGCGCCTCGTCCAAGGTGAGGCCGGGACCGAGACCGGCTACGGCGAGCCGCTGGCCGCGGCGCTGGCCTGGCAGGAGGCGGGCGCGGAGTGGATCCATCTGGTCGACCTCGATGCCGCCTTCGGCCGGGGCTCCAACCGGGAGCTGATCACCGACCTGATCGGCCGGCTCGACGTGAACGTGGAGCTGTCGGGCGGCATCCGCGACGACGCCTCGCTGGCCGCGGCGCTGGCCACCGGCTGCCGCCGGGTGAACATCGGCACGGCCGCGCTGGAGAACCCCGAATGGTGCCGCCGGATCATCGCCGAGCACGGCGACCAGATCGCCGTCGGCCTCGACGTGCGCGGCACCACTCTGGCCGCCCGCGGCTGGACCCAGGACGCCGGGGACCTGTGGGAGGTGCTGGACCGGCTGGAGGCCGACGGCTGCCCCCGCTACGTGGTCACCGACGTCACCAAGGACGGCACCTTGCGCGGCCCGAACCTCGAGCTGCTTCGCGAGGTCTGCAAGCGCACCGACAAGCCGGTCGTGGCCAGCGGCGGCGTCTCCTCGCTCGACGACCTGGTCGCGCTGGCTTCCCTGGTGCCGGAAGGGGTGGAGGGGGCCATCGTGGGCAGGGCCCTCTACGCCCAGGCTTTCACGCTGGAGAGCGCACTGATCGCGGTGCGCGCTTAATTCCTCGGGAGGGGGCGTGATGGGCAACATGAGTATGGAAAGCACCGGACGGGTGTTCTCCGGAGGCATCTGGGAGGAGAGGTACGGTTACGCGAGGGCGGTGGTCGTCGGCGATCGGGTGATCGTGTCAGGGTGCACCGCCACTGTCGACGGCGAGGTACGTCACGGCGGCGACGCCTACCTGCAGAGCAGGACCGCCATGGACATCGCCCTGGAAGCGGTCGAGATGGGTGGCCTGACCAGGGAAGACGTGGTCATGGTCCGCTACTACGTGGTCGAGCACGGCCACTTCGACGAGGTCGGGCGGGCGATCGGCGAGGTGTTCGGGCGGGTACGCCCCGCCTGCACCGGTGTGCGGGTCGCCGGGCTGGTCGATCCGAAGATGCTGGTCGAGATCGAGATAGAGGCGTTGCGGGCATGACGGTAGCCGTACGGGTGATCCCGTGTCTGGACGTGGACGCGGGGCGCGTGGTCAAGGGAGTCAACTTCGCGAACCTGCGCGACGCTGGCGACCCGGTGGAGCTGGCCAGACGTTACGACGCCGAAGGCGCCGACGAGCTGACCTTCCTCGACATCACCGCCTCGTCGGGCGAGCGCGACACCATGCTCGACGTGGTGCGCAGGACCGCCGAGCAGGTGTTCATCCCGCTGACCGTAGGAGGTGGCATCCGCACGGTCGACGACGTCAACACGCTGTTGCGCGCGGGAGCCGACAAGGTGTCGCTCAACACCGCCGCGATCGCCAGGCCCGAACTGCTCACCGAGGCGTCGCGGCGCTTCGGCGCGCAGTGCGTGGTGCTGTCGGTCGACGCGCGCCGGGCGCCGGGCACCGCGAGCGGCTTCGAGGTGACCACGCACGGCGGCCGGCGCGGCACCGGCATCGACGCGGTCGAGTGGGCCGCGCGCGGTGAGGAGCTCGGCGTCGGTGAGATCCTGCTCAACTCGATGGACGGCGACGGCACGCTCGACGGCTACGACCTCGAGATGCTGCACGCGGTCAGGGCCGCGGTCCGGGTGCCGGTGATCGCCAGCGGTGGCGCCGGGCGGCTGGAGGACTTCCCTCCGGCGGTCGCGGCCGGCGCCGACGCGGTGCTGGCGGCGAGCGTGTTCCACTTCGGGACGCTGAAGATCTCCGAGGTCAAGGACACGCTGCGGATGGCCGGGTATCCGGTCCGCTAGAACACCCGCATGTGGTGGAACAGCTCATAGGAGGCGTCCTGGGCCGCGAACGCGGCGGCCTCGGACCGCTTGACGGCCAGGTAGGCGCTACGCCGTAGCGGGCCGAGCGCCTCCATGAGCAGTTCGTCGGCCTCCAGGGCGTCCAGCGCCTCGTCCAACGAGGCGGGCAGGCGCCGGTAGCGGCCGGGCCGGGTGTCGGGGTCGACGTCGACGGCCTCGCCCGGGTCCAGCTTGCGGCGGATCCCGTCGAGCCCGGCGTGGATGACCGCGCCGAGCGACAGGTAGGGGTTGGCCGAGGAGTCGGAGGGCTTAAGCTCCAGGTTCGGCTCGCCGCTCTCGCCGAGCGGCGAGCAGATCCGGATCGCGGCCTCGCGGTTGTCGGGGCCGTGGACGGCGTACGCACCGGCCCAGGTGCGCGGGGCCAGCCGCCGGAAGCTGTTGACGCTGCCGCAGGTCAGCGCGGTCAGGGCGGGCAGGTGCGCGATCAGACCGCCGATGAAGCACTCCCGCAGCTCGTCGTCTTCGGCGAACAGGTTCTGGGTGTCGTTCCAGAGCGACAGGTGCAGGTGGGCGCCGTTGCCCGCCTGGTCGGCCAGTGGTTTGGGGGCCAGGGACGCCCACATCGACATGCGCATCGCGATCCCGCGCACGGTCTCGCGGTAGAGGACGTGGTTGTCGGCGGCGCGCAGCGCGGGCGCGTGACGTACGGACAGTTCCTGCTGGCCCGGGCCCAGCTCGGGGTGATAGTGCTCGACCCGCAGGCCCTGCGTCTCCAGGGCGCGGATCAGCTTGATCGTGTAGTCGTGGGCGGTGTCGAAGCCGGTGCCGGCGTAGCAGAGAGTGTCGTCGAGAGGCACCAGCCGGTCGAAGCCGCCCGCCGGGTCGGGCAGCCGGCGCCCGAGCGTGAACTCCGGCTCGAAGGCGGCCAGCAGCGTGTAGCCCTCGTCCGCCAGCGTCCCGATGGCGTCCTTGAGGAAGGTACGTGCGCAGGCATCCCAGGGGGAGCCGTCCGGATTGCGCAGGTCGGACAGCATCGCAGCGGCGCCGGGAGCGTGGGGGAGGGGGACGAAGGTGGAGGGGTCGGGGACGATGCGCACCTCGCCCACCGGACCGAGGTGCTCGACTTCCTGCAACTGGTCGAGCATGTTCATCGCCATCATGGCCACCGTGTGCCCGATCCCGGTGTCGAGTCGCTCGGCGAGTCGCGACCGGGATGCCGCCTTGCCACGGATGACGCCTCCGTGGTCGGCGTACAGGAAGCGGATCAGCTCGATCCCCTCGAGCTCGGCGCGTTCGAGGATGCGCCGGACGTGGGGATCAGGCTGATTGATCTTGGTGGCGCTCGGACGATCTCTCATTCTGCCTGCGTAACACGATCTGGCATCGTGGGGAAGCGTCTAGCGCAGACAGAACCACACGTCAGGTCAACACATTGGTAAAGAAGACGGCCAACTGGTCAGCGCCGTGAACGATCCCGTCGAACACGCCGTTGACCGCGGATGCGGCCGCTGCCGGCCGGGTGAACAGGTAGAAAATCACGAACGCCACTAGAACGTACGTGACCACCTTCTTGACCTGCATGGGGGCCTCCTGCAGTCCATTCCCAGCCGTATATACCCGGATCTGGGCGATCCTTGGCATCTTCTGTGAAGACGTTCCTTGATCCTAACCGGGGGGCTCGTTTCTCACGCCATGGTAAGGCCAAGAGGTATCGGCCGGGCCCCTACCGAACCCTGAAACTTGGAGTACCGTTCAGATGCCCAGCTTGGCGTTCTTGAGCTGGGCGATGGCGTCGGCATCCCCGGTCAGCTCGACTCTCGCGTGCTCCTGGCGCCCGAAGCAGAACAACACCAGCTCGCCCGCCCGGCCCGTCACCTCGACCTTCGGGCCCTGGCGCGCGCCGCCCAGCGTGACGCCGCCGCCCAGGCGGTGCAGCACCACGCCCACGGGCGATCTGCGCAGCATCAGCCTGCTGCTGCCGGCGACCCGCTTCCAGAGGATCTGCTCAAGATCGGCGGGCAACTCGCGTGGCTCCCACTCCGGCTGCGCGCGGCGCACGTCCTCGTGGTGGATGAAGTACTCCATGGTGTTGACGGCGTCGTCGAGGAAGGGGAGCAGGCCGTACACGCCGCCCGGGGTGCGGACCAGGTCGACCAGCTCGGGGAACGGGTGCTTGGCCTTGATCCCCTCCTGCACCGAGGCCGTGTAGCCGGCCAGTGGCTTGAGGGCGATGCCGCCCGCCGCGTCGGGCCTGCGCTCGCGCAGGACCAGGTGGGCGGCCAGGTCAGCGGTGTTCCAGCCCGTGCAGAGCGTCGGGGCGTCCGGGCCGAGCCGGTCGAGCAGGTCGCATAGCGCGGCGCGTTCGCTGCGAGCGTGAGTCACGCCGCCAACCCTACCCGTGGGAATAACGTGATGATCAGCCGTGATAGTCACATATGTAGAAATAGACGGGGAAAGGAAACTTTACGAGTGGCGAGCAAGGTCACCTCGGCTGTCATGCGTCAAGGGTTGCGCGTCCTTGGGGTGGCCGTCCGCGCGGAGAAGGCCGTGTTCGCCGCGGCCGTACTGGCCAGCGCGCTGTATGGAGGCATGACCGTGGCCTCCGCCTGGGCGCTGGGCTGGGCCACGCAGAACATCGTGCTTCCCGCCTTCGACAAGGGCGACACCGCGGCGGGCGCGCTGTGGACCGGGACGCTGCTCATCATGGGCGCGGCGCTGCTCAAGTCGGTCGGCGTGGCGGGCCGCCGCATCCTGGCCGGGCTCCTGCAGTACCGCATGCAGGCCCGGTCGCGGCGCGCGGTCACCCGGCAGTATCTGCAGTTGCCGCTGTCGTGGCACCACCGGCACCCGACCGGGCAGCTCCTGTCCAACGCCAGCGCCGACGCCGAGGCGGCCTGGGCGCCGCTGGCGCCGCTGCCCATGGCCGTCGGCGTGATCGTCATGCTGTTCACCGCGGCGATCGGGATGCTGCTGACCGATCCCATGCTCGCCCTGGTGGGCTTCCTCATCTTCCCGGCGATCGCCGTACTGAACCTGGTCTACCAGCGCCGGCTGAGCCCGCTCGCCACCCGCGCCCAGCAACTGCGCGCGGAGGTCAGCGAGATCGCCCACGAGAGCTTCGACGGCGCGCTCGTCGTCAAGACCCTGGGCAGGGAGGCGACGGAGACCGAGCGCTTCCGGCGGCGCGCGCACGAGCTGCGTGACGCCAACATCGCGGTCGGCCGGGTACGCGGGCTGTTCGACCCCATGCTGGAGGCGCTGCCCACGCTCGGCGTGCTCGCGGTGCTCGGCGTCGGCGCGCTGCGGCTGTCCACCGGCTCGATCGACTCGGGCGAGCTGGTGCAGGTCGCCTATCTGTTCACGCTGCTGTCCTTTCCCATCCGGGCGCTCGGCTGGGTGCTGGCCGAGCTGCCGCGCAGCGTCGTCGGCTGGCAGCGGGTGCAGGCCGTACTGGACGCCGAGGGGTCGATGGAGTACGGCGAGGTCGCGCTGAGCGAGTCCCGGCCCGCCGAACTGGAGGTGTCGGGCGTCTCCTATGCCTACGGCAAGGACGCGGTGCTCCACGACGTCACCTTCGGCGTGCCCGCCGGCCGTACCGTCGCGCTGGTGGGACCGACCGGGTCCGGCAAGTCGACGCTGGTCCAACTGCTCGTGCGGCTGGTCGACCCGGCTTCCGGACAGGTGCTGCTCGACGGCGTCGACGTGCGGCGGCTCGCCTACGGCGCGCTGGCCGAGTCCGTCGCGCTGGTGCCGCAGCAGACGTTCCTGTTCGACGACACCGTGCGCGGCAACATCGCGCTCGGCCTGGACGTCGACGACGAGGAGGTGCGGGCGGCGCTGCGCGTGGCCCAGGCCGACGGATTCGTCGGCCGGCTCGCCTCGGGCATCGACACACGCGTCGGCGAGCGCGGCACGTCACTGTCCGGCGGCCAGCGCCAGCGGCTCGCCCTGGCCCGCGCGGTCGTCCGCCGCCCACGCCTGCTCATCCTCGACGACGCCACCTCCAGCGTCGATCCGCAGGTCGAGGCCAAGATCCTGTACGGCCTGCGCGACGCGGCGTCGAGCGTCGTGGTCGTCGCCTACCGGATGGCCACGATCGCGCTGGCCGACGAGATCGTCTACCTGGACCGGGGACGGGTCCTGGACCGGGGTAGCCACGAGGAGCTGCTGGGGCGCTGCGAGGGCTACCGGAACCTGGTGACCGCCTACGAGCGGGAGGAGGCCGAACGGGCCGCCATCGAGATCGAACCGATCGAAGAGGAAGAGGTCAGCGCATGAGCGTTGAGCAGGGGATCCGCGGCAACGCCGAGCGATCCGCGCTGGCCACGATCCGCCAGGGGTTCTCGCTCACGCCGGAGTTCCGCAAGGGCCTGGCGGGGACGCTGGCGCTGGCCGTCATCGCCACCGTCGGCAAGATCATCGTGCCGATCGCGGTGCAGCAGACCATCGACACCGGCCTCAAGGGCGGCACCCCCGACATGCCGTACATCTGGCGGGCCGTCGCGCTGTGCGCCGCCGCCGTGATCCTGACCGCCATCGCCGGATATGTCATGAACGTTCGCCTCTACAAGGCGACCGAGTCCTCACTGGCCACCCTGCGGGTCCGCGGCTTCCGCCACGTGCACGACCTGTCCGTGCTCACCCAGAACACCGAGCGCCGCGGCGCCCTGGTCTCCCGCGTCACCAACGACGTCGACCAGATCAGCACGTTCATGCAGTGGGGCGGGCTGATGATCATCGTGGCGTTCGGCCAGGTGCTCGTGGCCAGCGTGCTGATGTTCGTCTACTCCTGGCAGCTCACGCTGCTGGTCTGGGTCTGCTTCATCCCGCTGGTGATCGCGCTGCCGCGCTTCCAGCGCTGGCTGTCGCGCGCCTACACCACCGTGCGCGAACGCACCGGCGACATGCTCGCCGCCGTCAGCGAGTCCGTCGTCGGCGCCACCGTCATCAGGGCGTACGCCTCCGAGCGGCGCACCGCCGACCGCATCGACACGGCCGTCGACGCCAACCGGGCCGCGCAGATCAAGGCGCAGACGATCGTCGGGTTCGTCTTCCCCCTGACCGAGATCGTGGCCGCCGTGGCCATCTCCGGGATCGTCCTGCTCGGGGTCCGGCTCGGGCTGTCGGGCGAGATCACGGCCGGGCGGCTGGTGGCGTTCCTGTTCCTGGTCACGCTGTTCGTCTCGCCCCTGCAGACCGCCACCGAGGTGCTGAACGAGGCCCAGAACGCGGTCGCCGGCTGGCGGCGCATCCTCGGCGTCCTCGACACCCCGCCGGACGTGGCCGACCCCGGCGACTCCGGCGTGGAACTGCCACGCGGCCCGATCTCCGTCGCCTTCGAGGACGTGCACTTCAACTACCCCGGCGGCGTCCCCGTGCTGCGCGAGGTCACGCTGTCGATCCCGCCGCGCTCGCGCATCGCGATCGTGGGCGAGACCGGCTCCGGCAAGACCACGTTCGCCAAACTGCTCACCCGGCTCATGGACCCGGTCGCGGGCCGCGTGACCGTAGACGGCCACGACCTGCGCGACGTGCGCTTCTCCTCGCTGCGCGCGCGCATCGTGATGGTGCCGCAGGACGGCTTCCTGTTCGACGGCACCCTGGAGGAGAACGTCCGGTACGGCCGCCCCACCGCCACGCGCGAGGAGATCCTGCTGGCCATGACCGAACTCGGCCTGGCCGACTGGCTGGAGGGCCTGCCCGCGGGCCTCGACACCCCGGTCGGCCAGCGCGGCGAGTCGCTCTCGGCGGGCGAACGCCAGCTCGTCGCGCTCGCCCGCGCCTACCTGGCCGACCCCGACCTGCTGCTGCTCGACGAGGCCACCTCGGCGGTCGACCCGGCGACGGAGGTACGGCTGGCGCGGGCGCTGGAAGGCGTCACCCGGGGGAGGACGGCCATCTCGATCGCGCACCGGCTGTCGACGGCCGAGAACGCGAACGAGGTGCTCGTCTTCGACACGGGACGGCTGGTGCAGCGGGGATCGCACGCCGAACTGGTGACCGAGCCGGGCGTCTACGCCGACCTGCACGCCTCCTGGGTGTCGGCCGCGCACTCGTAAGCGCCCTGTCGGGCGGCTCATTCCTTGTCTGCTGTCCTGGCGGCGAACCGTACGCTGGTGCCGTCAGGGCCGGAGAGGACCGTGACCTCGTCGCAGAGCAGGCTGGTCAGCCACAACCCTCGCCCGCGCGACTCGTTCCCCGGCGGAGTGCGTGAGGCGCCCACCCAGCTCGGCGGCAGGCCGGGGCCTTCGTCGGTCACCTCGCACCACAGGCGGTCGTCGTGCCGCCACAGCCGCAGCAGCCCGCTGCCTCCGCCGTGCAGCACGGCGTTCGTGGTGATCTCGTTGACCGCCAGCACGAAGTCCTCCAGCCGTTTGCCCGCCAGCCCCTCCCCGGCCGCGTGCTCGGAGACCAGCCTCCGCAGAGCCGTGATCCGCCCCTGGGCGAACCCCGTACAGAGCACCTGCCTATACATCGCCGGCCCGGCGGACGGTGACGACCTCGTCGGCCCGGATCAGCCGCAGCATGCGCGCGACCGTCCCGCGGCACACCACCACCGTGCGGTGGCCCGTCCTGGCCAGCGCCGTCACCGCCAGCAACTGGGCCGACCCGGCGTCGATGAAGTCGAGCCCGGTCGCGTCGATGACCACCTCGGCCGTCACCGCCTCCAACTGCGTCAGCACCGAGGCGAACGCCTGCCTGTTGGTGATGTCGACGTCACCCGACAGCCGCAACCCCGGCTGCGGGCACAGATTGGCGAACCGCAACAGCGCCTGCCCGGGCGCGATCGGATGGATGGCCGCCGCCCGGTTCGCGGCCTCGGCCGAGAACAGCCCGCGATCGTACTGGCACACGGCCGCCAGCCACCGCTCGCCGAACAACGCGTTCGCCGCCGCCTCGAACCCTTCCAGCCCCACCGCGTCGCGCACCCCCCATGCCGCGTCGACCAGCGCGTAGACGCCGCGGTGCCCGTGCTCGCGGGCCTGCTCACCGGCCGCGACCAGCTCACCCAGCAGCCACCGGGAATCGGTGTCTCCGCAGGACTTGATCTCGACCTGCCCGGCCGCCTCCGCCGCCGCCAGCCCCGGCACGAGCGGCGCCAGCCACTCCCGCGTCCGCGCCGGTGTGTCGGTGTGGGTGATGATCACCACTTTGGTATGGCGACGCAGCCCGTTCACCGTGAACGCCCTGGTCGCCGCCATCCGCTCCCGATCCCCGTCGAACGGCAGACAGACGTGATCTCCCAGGTCGGGATCGAGGACGGAACCCGCGACGTCCACCACGATCATCCCTCCCTGCCGTGCGTCGCACAGGAAGATACTCCGCCCCGGGTCATCACGTAATGCGTTCTTCACGAAACCCTCGGTAACGTGTCACGGGCCCGTGTACCTTTTCACGCGGGGGCCCGCTAGGGGGCGGAGTCATGAGGAGCATGAGCGTGGATGTGCTGGAAATGACGCGACGCCAACACGGCGAGCTCGTGGTCGTCAGCCTCGCGGGAGAGGTGGACGCGGACAATGTGTCAAAGGTCCGCAAATGCTTCGACGAGGCGGTCGCGACCCACGGACCGCGTCTGGTCGTCGACTTGAGCAATGTGACCTTCATCGATACGACGGGCCTGGGGGTGCTGGTGCGCCAGCTCGCCACCTTGCGAGACTGCGACGGCACCATGGCGCTGGTGGCCACGGACGGACAGGTGCTGAGACGCCTGCGCCGGACCAACATCGCACCGCTGTTCCCGATCTACGAGACGTTGTCGCAGGCGCTCGACTAGTCAGGTGGCCGCCTGGCCACGGTCAGGCGGCCGGTGCGACCGCCTCGGCCACTCCGCGCTCCAGGGCCCCGGTCGCGGTCGGGCGGCTGTACCACCGTCGATTCGGAGAGTGGTCACCCTGGCTGGTTGAATGACGACATGTCCCTTGACCCCAAGATCGCCGCGCGGCTCAAGCGCAACGGCGACGGGCTGGTGCCCGCGATCGTCCAGCAGTACGACTCGGGCGAAGTGCTGATGCTCGCCTGGATGGACGACGAGGCGCTGCATCGCACGCTCACCACGGGGCGGGCCACGTACTGGTCGCGCAGCCGCGGGGCGTACTGGGTGAAGGGGGATACGTCGGGACACGTGCAGCACGTCAAGGCGGTGTCGCTCGACTGCGACGGTGACACGGTGCTGCTGAAGGTGGATCAGGTGGGGGCGGCCTGCCACACGGGCGACCACACGTGCTTCGACGCCGATCCGCTCGAGGTGACGACCACACCATGACGGACACCGGACCTGAGCCGGGCACCGGGCCAGAGCTGGACGCCGCGTCTCGATCGGGCGGTCCAGCGTCCGTGTCTCGGCCGGATGCCGCGCCCGGATCAGGGGAGCAGGCCGTGTCCGAGGCTGATGCTGCTGTTCGGCGGGGGCGGCGGGAGTTGGCCGGGTGGCTGGTGGGGACGGTGCTCGGGTGTGTGCTGGTGCTGGTCGCCGCGGGGCGCGCCTGGGTGACGAACGTGCGGGGCGCCGGGACGGGCGTTGTGGCCGCGCCGACCGGCGGTGACCTCGGTCCGGTCCTGACGCCGCTGGCGCTGGCGGGGCTGGCCGGGGTGGTGGCCGTGCTGGCCACGAAGGGGATCGGCCGCCGGGTGATCGGCGTGCTGCTGGCCCTGTGCGGAGTGGGCGCCGGGCTCGGCGCGTGGCAGGCGGCCGGCGGGAGCGGCGTGCTGAGCTGGCTGCGCGAGCGGAACGTCACGCGGGTGACCGGCGCGATCGAGTGGGACGCGGTGGCGTTCTGGCCCGTGGTGTGCGGTCTCGGGGCGGTGCTGGTGGTCGCGGGCGGCGTGGTGGCCGTCGTACGAGGTGGCGGATGGGCCGGCATGTCCGCCCGGTACACCCGGGAGCCGCCCCCGCCCACCGACGACCGCTCCATGTGGGACGCCCTGGACCGAGGCGACGACCCGACCTAGCGCGGGGCCCGGCGGCGCCGGGATCAGGCGTGCGTCGTGGTGAGCGGCCCGGCTCAGCGTGGGTCGTGGTGAGCGGCCCGGCTCAGCGTGTGTCGCGGCGGACCGCGTCGAGGTAGGCGCTGATCGCGTCCCGGTTTCTGGCCAGGCAGCGGATGCGCGCGTCCATCTGGTCGCGCTGCTGTTCGAGGCTCGCGATCAGTTCCGGGGTGGCGTCCGTGACGTGGATCGTGCACGGATTGTCGAGGCACGGGAGGATCTGCTTGATGATCCTCGTCGGAACGCCGGAGTCGAGCAGGCCACGGATCTGCGTCACCCGGTCGACGAGCTCCTCGGGGTAGTCGCGGTAGCCGTTCGCCGCCCGGTTGGGGGTGAGCAGCCCCTGCTCCTCGTAGTAGCGCAGCAGCCGGGTAGGCACGTTCGTACGTTCGGCCAGCTCGCCGATTCTCACCGGAACGACTCCTCCCGACACGGCTTTCCTTCACACTAGTGTGAAGGTTCGATCATGGCCGCATGACATCTCGGGAATTGACCGCGGAGCCTGTCGCCGCGGGGGCGTTCGCGTCGGCCGGGCGCGCGTCCGCCACGCTGGCCGTGTTGTCGGTGGCGCAGTTCCTCATCGCCCTCGACTATTCGATCATCTATATCGCCCTGCCCAGCATCGCCGCCGACCTGCGGCTTGAACCGGCGCTCGCCCAGTGGATCGTGAGCGCCTACGCCGTGCTCTTCGCCGGGTTCCTCGTGGTCGGGGGGCGCCTGGCGGATCGGGTGGGGGCCAAGCGGCTCTTCGTCGTCTCCATCGTGCTGTTCGGCGTCGCCAGTGCGGTGGGCGGGGTGGCGGGGGATGGGACTGTGCTGCTGGCCGCGCGGGGGGTGCAGGGGCTCGGGGCGGCGCTGCTGCAGCCGGCCGTGCTCGGGTTGATCGGGACGACGTTCCCGGCGGGGGCGTCGCGGGCCAGGGCGCTGGCGGTCTGGGGGTCGGTCGGGGCTTCGGGGCTGGCGGCGGGGGCGATACTCGGCGGGCTGCTGACGGCGGCGTCGTGGCGGCTCACGTTCGTCATCAACGTCCCGCTCACGCTGGTGTGCGCGCTGGGAGCGGCCGTCTGGATCGCCTCGGCCCGGCCCGCCGCCGACGACGGCACGCCTGGCCGTCCGGTGGATGGTGATGTCCTGGCGGCAGGACACACGTCTGGACGTGTGGCGGAGGCGGACGGGGTCGGCGTGGGGACCGGGCGCGTTCCCGTGCTCGCCTCGGTGCTCGGCACCGGCACCGTGCTCACGTTGGTTCTCGGGCTGACGCTCGGCTCCTCCCACGGGTGGGGGTCGCCGGCGACTCTCGTCTTCCTGGGCCTTGCGGTGGTGCTGTTGGTCGGGTTCGTGTGGAACGAAGGGGTCTCGCCCAACGTCCTCATCGAGCCTGTTCTGCGGCGTACGAGATCGCTGCGCGCCGGGGCGGCGGCGACCGCGCTCTACATGGCGAGTGTCGGGTCAGAGTTCTACCTGCTCACCCTGCTTCTGCAGGAAATGAAGGGATATACGCCGGTACGAGCGGGGTTGGCGTTCCTGCCGCTGGCGCTGATGGTGACCGTCGGCAGCACGACGGCGGGACGCGCCGTGCGGCGGTTCGGGGCGGCGAACGTGCTCGTCGCCGGGTTCGCCGTCGCGACCGTGGGCCTGCTCTGGCTCTCCCTGGCGCTGCACGGGGACTCCTACGCCGCCGATCTGCTTCCTGGGCTGCTTCTCAGCGGGTTCGGGCACGGGGTCATCTACACGTCCATGTTCATCATCGGGACCCATGACGTGCCGGCCGCCCATCAGGGCACGGCGGGGGCGCTGCTGACCACGTCCCAGTATCTCTCCGGTGCCGTCACCGTGGCCGTCCTGACCCTCGTTCTGGGTATGTCGCCCGGCCATGGCGACTTCCGTACCGCGTTCCTGCTCACCACCGCGGCGGCGGCTCTCGGCGGCGTGCTGGCGGCGGCGCGCGGCCGATCGAGCGCCGCGTCCCCGGCCTAGGCCGATCCCTCTCTGTCGCGGACTCATCACAAATAATCCACGGTCTGAACCGTTGCCAGACCGCCGGACGTTTTGTCAATAAGCTTCCTCTGCAACGGGTCAAGAGGGGACGAGGAGCCACCGGCATGAGCTACGGGGACGAGGGCAACAGCGGGGGTTACGGCGCGCAGCCGCCCGGCGGGGGCTACGGCCAGCCTCCCGGATACGGCCAGCAGCCTCCCAGTGGTCATGGCCAGCAGCCGCCCAGCGGCTCCTACGGCTGGCAGAATGGTTATGGCCAGCAGCCCGCCGCTGATTACGGTTACGGCCAGCAGCCATCCGGCGACTACGGTTACGGCCAGCAGTCCGGCGGCTACGGCTATGGTCAGCAGCCGTCGGGTGCCTACGGGCAACCCGGCTACGGCGCGTACGGGGCTCCGCAGAGGTCCACCAGCGGCCTGGCCATCACCTCGCTCGTCCTGGGCATCGTCGGCCTGCTGTTCTGCGGCCTGACCAGCATCCCCGGCGCCGTCGTCGGCCACATGGCGCTCAGCCGCATCAAGCGGACCGGCGAGGAAGGTCAGGGCATGGCCATGGGCGGGCTGATCACCTCGTACATCACGATCGTGCTCTGGGTGATCCTTTGGATCATTTTCGGCGGCATGTGGCTTGCTTTGGTGGGGCTCTCGACCGCCGCCACGGCCGGGAGCTACTGACCGGCAGGACTTTCAGTCCGGTCACAAAATGTCCGCAACGTGGACGTTATTCCACGTCGTTAGCGGTTTGTCGCTAGGCTGCCGCGCGCAACTCGCCACAGAATGACCACATGAGGAGCAATTAGTATGAGCTACGGAAACCAGGGCGACGGCGGTTATGGCGCCCAGCCGCCCGGTGGCGGTTACGGTCAGCAGCCGCCCGCCGGCGGTGGCGGCTACGGTCAGCAGCCGCCCGCCGGGGGCGGCTATGGCCAGCAGCCGCCCAGCGGTGGTGGCGGTTACGGTCAGCAGCCCCCGAGTGGCGGTGGCGGTTACGGTCAGCAGCCGCCCAGTGGCGGTGGCGGTTACGGTCAGCAGCCCCCGAGTGGCGGCGGTTACGGTCAGCAGCCTCCCGGTTACGGACCGCCCCCCGGTGGCGGCTACGGGCAGCCCGGCGGCTACGGCGCGCCGCAGAACCCGCCGGACAACCACCTGGTCGCGGCCATCCTCACGACGCTGTTCTGCTGCCTCCCCTTCGGTATCGTGTCGATTGTCAAGTCGTCACAGGTGAACTCGAAGTGGCAGGCCGGTGACTACCAGGGCGCCATGCAGTCCTCGGAAGAGGCCAAGACGTGGTGGAAGCGCGCGCTGATCTTCGGCGCGATCATCAACATCCTGATCGTCATCGGTTACATCCTGCTCTTCGTGATCGTCGCGGCGAACACCTCGACCTCCGGATACTGATGGGCATCGCGAACATCGAGTGGCGCGGCACCGACCGGCTCAGGTCCGTGCTCGCGCCGCTCGGCGTCGCCGCCGTGGCGGGGGCGGTGTTCGCGGTCGTCGGCACGATCGACCCCAACCAGCCAGGTCACTATCCGACCTGCCCGTTCCTGTGGGCCACCGGCCTGTACTGCCCGGGCTGCGGAACGTTGCGCACCATCCACGCGCTGGCCCACCTCGACCCGGTGGCCGCCCTCGGCCTCAACCCGCTCGCCATGGTGATGATTCCCTTCCTGCTGTTCTGGTGGGGGCGCTGGCTGGTCCGCGCCTGGCAGGGAAAGCCCAGGCGGACGACACTCGCGCATCCCGCTTGGCTTTGGGCGTTTCTCGGCATAGTGCTGGTGTACTGGGTGGTCCGAAACCTGCCATTCGGCGCGTTCCTCGCGCCGTAGTCGGGGGTCTGTGGTGAGGTGACCGGTGTGGGGCCGATACCATCGCAGGACAGGCTGGGAGCGGACGCGATGCGAACTCTCTGCCGCCCCCAACTGCCGACCGGAGGGACCCCA
Organism: Nonomuraea sp. NPDC026600; assembly: GCF_040638335.1. NCBI lineage: Bacteria > Bacillati > Actinomycetota > Actinomycetes > Streptosporangiales > Streptosporangiaceae > Nonomuraea > Nonomuraea sp. NPDC026600. The sequence goes on along the minus strand of NZ_JBEZYD010000003.1, from coordinate 454,484 downwards.
AGCGCGTGAGTGAGCGGACCGAAGGGCCGAGTGTCCTCGACGACATCCTCGACGGGGTGCGTGCCGACCTCGCCACCCGCCAGCAGGCCGTGTCGCTTGACGAGCTCAAGCAGCGGGCCGACCGGGCTGCCGCGCCCAAAGACGCGTTCGCCGCGCTCGGCGGCGATCGGATCTCGGTGATCGCCGAGGTGAAGCGCTCCAGCCCGTCCAAGGGCGCGCTGGCCGCGATCGCCGACCCGGCCGCGCTGGCCGCCGACTACGAGGCGGGCGGCGCCCACGTCATCAGTGTGCTGACCGAGCGGCGCAAGTTCGGCGGCAGCCTCGAGGACCTGGCCGCGGTCCGTGCCCGCGTCGACATCCCGATCCTGCGCAAGGACTTCATCCTCACCTCCTACCAGCTCTGGGAGGCCAGGGCCCACGGCGCCGACCTGGCGCTGCTGATGGTGGTCTGCCTGGAGCAGGAGGCCCTGGTGTCGCTGATCGAGCGGGCCGAGTCCATCGGGCTCACCCCGCTGGTCGAGGTGCACACCGAGGAGGAGCTGGAGCGGGCGGTCGCGGCGGGTGCCCGGATCATCGGGATCAACGCTCGCAATTTGAAAACACTTGAGGTCGACCGCGACGTGTTCGCCAAGCTGGCGCCGAAGGTCCCCGATAATGTGATCAAGATCGCGGAGTCGGGCGTTCGAGGTCCGCATGACCTGCTCGCCTACGCGCGGGTCGGCGCCGACGCCGTCCTGGTGGGCGAGAGCCTGGTCACCGGCAAGGACCCACGCAAGGCCGTGGAGGCGCTGGTGACCGCCGGCGCCCACCCCGCGACGCGCCCCGACCACGGAGCAGAGGGATAGCAGTGGCAAACGACGGCACCATCCTCACCGCCGCCGACCTGGCGGGCAACGGCGCCTACGGCAACGACCCCGACGTGCACGGCAAGTTCGGCATCTTCGGCGGGCGCTACGTTCCCGAGGCGCTCATCCCGGCCCTCGACGAGGTCGCCGCGGTCTATGAGAAGGCCAAGAACGACGCCGAGTTCCTGCGCGAGTTCGATCACCTGCTGCGTACGTACGCGGGCCGGCCGACCACGCTGACCGAGGTGCCGCGCTTCGCCGAGCACGCCGGTGGCGCGCGGATCATCCTCAAGCGTGAGGACCTCACGCACACCGGCGCCCACAAGATCAACAATGTGCTCGGCCAGGCGCTGCTGACCAAGCGGCTCGGCAAGAAGCGCGTGATCGCCGAGACCGGCGCGGGCCAGCACGGCGTGGCCACGGCCACGGCGGCGGCCCTGCTCGGCCTGGAGTGTGTCATCTACATGGGCGAGGTCGACTGCGAGCGCCAGGCGCTCAACGTGGCCAGGATGAAGCTGCTCGGCGCCACGGTGGTGCCGGTGAGCAACGGCTCCCAGACGCTCAAGGACGCCATCAACGAGGCGTTCCGCGACTGGGTCACCAACGTCGACACGACCCACTACCTGTTCGGCACCGTCGCGGGCCCGCACCCGTTCCCCGAGATCGTCCGCGACTTCGCGCGCATCATCGGCGTCGAGGCCCGCCGTCAGATACTGGAGCTGACCGGCCGGCTGCCCGACGCGGTCTGCGCCTGTGTCGGCGGCGGCAGCAACGCGATCGGCATCTTCCACGCCTTCATCGGCGACGAGGGCGTCCAGCTGCACGGCTACGAGGCGGGCGGCCACGGCCTGGCGAGCGGCGAGCACGCGCTCACCCTCACCGCCGGCTCGGTCGGCGTCCTGCACGGCTCGCGCACCTATGTCCTACAGGATGAGGAGGGCCAGACGATCGAGTCGCACTCGATCTCGGCCGGTCTCGACTACCCGGGCGTCGGGCCCGAGCACGCCTGGCTCAAGGACAGCGGGCGGGCGGCCTACCACGGGGTCACCGACGACCAGGCGATGGCGGCGTTCTCGCTGCTGGCCAGGACAGAGGGCATCATTCCGGCCATCGAGTCGTCCCACGCCCTGGCGGGCGCGCTGGAGCTCGGCCGTGAGCTGGGGCCCGAGGCGACCATCCTGGTCAACCTCTCGGGGCGCGGCGACAAGGACATGGGCACGGCGATGAAGTACTTCAACCTCTGACGGCCCGGGGTTGGCGCCGCACCGGCTCTGGAAGATGCCCGAGCACAGCGGCCGATGGCACCATGGCAAGGACGGCGGCGATGCGGCCCTCGACCACTGAGAACGGACGATCATGACTACTCTTCAGACGGTTTTCGCCACGGCGAAGGCGGCGAACCGGGCCGCGCTCGTCGGCTACCTGCCCGCGGGCTTCCCGTCCAAGGAGGGCGCCGTCGCCGCGGCCGCCGCCCTGGTCGAGGCCGGCTGCGACGTGATCGAGATCGGCCTGCCCTACTCCGACCCGCTCATGGACGGGCCGACCATCCAGGACGCCGTGCACCGGTCGCTGCTCAACGGCACCCGGATCGCCGACGTCATGCGGACGGTCGAGGGGGTGGCCGCCACCGGCGCGGCCACGCTGGTCATGACCTACTGGAACCCGATCGACCGCTACGGCGCCGAGCGGTTCGCGCGTGACCTGGCCAACGCGGGCGGCGTCGGCACGATCACGCCCGACCTGACGCCGGAGGAGTCGGAGCCGTGGCGGGCGGCCTCGGCCGCGGCGGGCATCGACACCGTGTTCCTGGTGGCGCCCAGCTCCACCGAGGCACGCATCAAGGCCGTCGTCGACTGCTGCACCGGGTTCGTCTACGCGGCCTCGCTGATGGGCGTCACGGGCGCCAGGGAGACCGTCAACGTGGCGGCCGAGGACCTGGTCAAGCGCACCCGCGCGCACACCGCGCTGCCGGTCTGCGTCGGGCTGGGCGTCGGCACCGGCAAGCAGGCGGCCGAGGTGGCCGGCTACGCCGACGGCGTCATCGTGGGGTCGGCGTTCATCCGCCGGATGCTCGACGCTCCCGACGAGGCCGCGGGCCGCGAGTCGATCGCCGTGCTGGCCCGTGAGATGGCCGAAGGCGTCCGCTCCCGCGCCTAACCGTTTCTGTCAATTCCCGCGACTCGTAACCGGACAAGTGTCAGTATTTCTGGCGTCGGTCCATGGCGCGTGTCGCGGCGGCGGGTGTGGGTATTCGGGGCCACACCCAGTGCGACGCATACCTTTGAAAGGACATATATGCGTCGACGTCCCGTTATCTTCGTTGCAGCCCTCGCCTTATCGGCCACCACCATGGCCGCCCCCGCGCAGGCCACCCCGACGCCCGAACCCACGCCCACCTACGAGCTGCCCTCGCCGGACCAGTCGCCCACCGGTCCCACGCCTCCGCCTCCCACGCAGCAGAACCTGGCGCCCGAGCCCACCACCGTGGCCGAGCCCGTCACGATCTCCTCCGGGCAGCTGGCCGTCGAGCTCGACCCGGCCTTCCCGAGGATCCTGCGCTACACCGACAAGGCGAGCGGCGCCGTGCTCGACGGCAGCACCGCGGTGCCCGGCGTGGTGCTGAACGGCACGCCGTACCAGGCCACGGTCGCCCTGCGCGGCACCGACGGCGCCTCGGCTCGCTACCGGCTGACCGTCGAGGCGGGCGTCACGCTGGACGCCAGCATCCGGGTCAAGGGCCGGGTGACGACCTTCGCGATCGACGCGGTCACCGACACCGAGGCGTTCCGGGTCAACACGATCGACCTGCCGGGCCACGACCTGGTGTCGGTGTCGAGCGAGCAGCCGGGCGCCGCGACCGCGTTCACCAGGCTCGACCCCAACTCCACCCGTACGGCCGACGTCTTCGCCGCCGTCACCCCGCGGACCGCGCCCGACGCCGCCCCGATCGGCGCCTCGTACGCCATCGTCAACACCGGCTCGCTGGCCGCCGCCGTCGAGTCGAACTCCACCTACGACCGCCCCTCCGGCAGCACCGACAAGGACGCGGCCCGCTTCTGGCATCAGGCCAGGCAGGAGGACGGCGGCCGGGTCAGGGTGGGTGTGTGGAGCGGCCAGTGGACCTACCGGGGCACCGGCGCGCCCTTCACCGAAGACCTGCCGTGGGCCAAGGTCGTGGTCACCCCCGACGCCAACGGCGACGGCGCCCTCGACTGGCAGGACGGGGCGGTCGCGTTCAGGAGCATCGGCGTCGAGGCGCCCGGCGCGGACCTGACCAAGGACCGGGTGATCGCGCACATCCCGTTCAACTTCTCCAGCCAGGCCACCCACCCGTTCCTGCGCACGCTCGACGACGTCAAGCGGATCTCGCTGGCCACCGACGGCCTGGGCCAGCTCGCCCTGCTCAAGGGCTACCAGTCGGAGGGCCACGACTCGGCCCACCCCGACTACGGCGGCAACTACAACAAGCGCGCCGGCGGCCTGGCCGACCTCAACACCCTGCTCAAGACCGGAAAGGACTGGAACGCCACCTTCGGCGTGCACGTCAACGCCACCGAGTCCTACCCCGAGGCCAGGAACTTCAGCGAGCAGCTCGTCAACAAGGACACCAAGGGCTGGAACTGGCTCGACCAGTCGTACCTGATCGACCAGCGCGGCGACCTGACCAGGGGCACCCTCGCCAAGCGGTTCCGGCAACTGCGCGCCGAGACCGACAGGAACCTGGCCGTCCTGTACGTGGACGTGTACCGCCCGCACGGCTGGGTGGCCGACCGCCTGCTCACCGAACTGCGCGGGCAGGGCTGGCAGGTGGCCACCGAATGGGCCGACAAGCTGGAGCGCTCGTCGCTCTGGTCACACTGGGCCAACGACCTCAACTACGGCGGAGCCACCAACAAGGGGCTGAACTCACAGATCATCCGGTTCATCCGCAACGGTGAGAAGGACGTCTGGAACGCCCACCCCATCCTCGGGAACGCCCGCATCGTGGAGTTCGAGGGCTGGACCGCCGAGAACGACTTCACCGCCTTCTACCGCAACATCTGGGAGCACAACCTGCCGGCCAAGTACCTGCAGCACCACCAGATCACCGACTGGAACGCCGACGAGATCGTCTTCACCGGCGGCGTGCGCGGCAGGCTGGCGGACGGCAGGCGCCAGTTGTTCGCGGGCGGTCACAAGGTGCTCGACGGCGGCACGTACCTGCTGCCGTGGGCGGGCAAGTACTACCACTACAACCCGGCCGGAGGCACCACCACCTGGGACGCCACCCGGCCGCTGACCGTCTACAAGCTCACCGACCAGGGCCGGGTCCGGGTGGGCGTCGCCACTCCGGCCGACGGCAAGATCACTCTGCGGGTCGAGGCGGGAGTGCCGTACGTGCTCTACCCCGGCAAGGCGTCCGCCCAGGCCGCCCCCCGGTGGGGCGAGGGGAGCGGCGTCCGCGATCCCGGCTTCAACGGCGACGGACCGCGCGACTGGCAGGTCACCGGCGCGGTGAGCATCCAGAAGAACGAGCGCGGCCAGCGCGTGGCCCTGCTCGGCGGCGGGCCGCAGGCCCGGCTGGAGCAGCGGCTGACCGGCCTCCAGCCGGGACGCGCCTACACCGCCTCGGCCTTCGTCGAGGTCGAACCCGGGCAAGCCAGGCAGACCACCCTGGAGGCCGGGGGGCAGAAGGTGACGATCCAGCGCTCGACGGCGAAGAACTACATCGCCTCGGACGAGAAGCACGACACCTACTTCCAGCGCGTCAAGGTCGCCTTCACCGCGCCGCGCGACTCCGTCACGCTGCGGATCACCGCCGCCGCGGGTGCGGCGAAGGTCCGGGTGGACGACGTACGGCTCATCAGGAGCGACCCGACGGGTGAGAGCGAGACGTTCGAGTCCGCCGAGCCGGGGTGGGGCCCGTTCGTCAAGGGTGACGCCGGGGGCGCGTTCGACGCCCGTACGCACCTGTCGGAGCGGCACGATCCGTACACGCGGGCGGGCTGGAACGGCAAGACCGTCGACGACGTGATCAGCGGCGACTGGTCGCTCAAGGCGCACGAGGAGCGGCAGGGGCTGGTCTACCGGACCGTGCCGCAGACCGTCCGCTTCGAGCCGGGACACGCCTACGAGGTGTCCTTCGGCTACCAGAGCGCTCTGGCCGACGCCTACGTCTGGGTGACCGGTTACGACAAGGGAAGCTCCAGCGTCGAGACCCGGCGGACACCGGTGCCCGAGCGGCGGACCACGGGCCGGTTCGCCGAGCGGGTGGTCGCGGGCTGCGGCGAGGTCTGGGTCGGGCTCCGCTCGCTGCTGCCCGAGCAGGCCGGGGCCGACTTCGTCCTCGACGACTTCGCCGTCAAGGACCTCGGGGCCGACCCCGAGGCCCAGGCGTGCGGGTCGCTGGACGTGGTGCCCGCCTCGCCCGCGTTCGAGCAGGGGGCGGCCTCCGACGTCACCACCACGTTCGTCAACCTGGAGGACGTGGCGGCCCAGGACGTCAAGGTGACGCTGGCCGTACCCGGGGGCTGGGACGTCGCCGGGGACGGCACCGGCACCGTGGAGCCCGGCGGCAAGCTGGTGACCACCTGGAAGGTGACGCCGCCCGCGGACGCGCCCTACGACACCTACGAGCTGAAGGCCAGTGCCGTCTACACGGCGGCGGGAGCCGCCAAGTCGCTCGACGCGGTGGCGACGGTGCGGACGCTGCCGCCACCGCCCGCCGCGGACGCCTGGGCGAGCGACCTGGAGTGGGTCAGCGCCGCCAACGGCTGGGGGCCGGTCGAACGCGACCGGTCCAACGGCGACCTCGGCGCGGCCGACGGCACGCCGATCGTGATCGGCGGGCAGACGTTCGCCAAGGGGCTGGGCACGCACGCGCCCGCCGACGTCCGTTTCTACCTCGGCGGCCGGTGTACGGCCTTCACAGCCTCCGTCGGCGTGGACGACGTCCAGGCCACCAGGGGCTCCGTGGAGTACAGCGTGGTCGCCGACGGGGTGGTCAAGGCACACAGCCCGGTGCTGCGCGCCGCCGACCCGGCCTACGAACTGACCGCCGACCTCACCGGCGCCCGCTACGTGGACCTCGTGGCGGGCGACGGTGGCGACGGCAACGGTAATGACCATGCGGACTGGGGAGCCGCCACGTTCAGTTGCGGGTAACGTCGGTTCAGTGAGCATCGCGTACGGCTGGAGTACGCGAAAACTGTCTTAGCCGAGTCTTATCCCGGGCGTGGTCAGATGAGTTCCCGGTACTGTGCGCTTTCCAGCGCAGCGAAAGAGGAGCCCTAGCCGTGGTCGCGTCGCAACCGTCACGTAACGTCCGCTCGGCGGTACCCTGGGTGACGACAGTCGCCCGGCTGGTCCTGGGCGGGGTGTTGATCGCGGCCGGTTGGCTGAAGATCGGCAATCCGTCCGACTCCGTCGTGGCGGTCAAGGCTTACCAGCTGCTGCCCGACTCGCTCGCCACGACCGTGGGCTACGGCCTGCCGATCCTGGAGATCGTGGTCGGGGTGCTGCTGGTCGTCGGCCTGATGGCCAGGGTGGCCGCGGTGGTCGGCGCGCTGCTCATGTTCGCCTTCGTCTTCGGCATCGCCTGGGCATGGGCGCACGGCCTGCGGATCGACTGCGGCTGCTTCGGCGGCGGCGGCCAACTGGGGGCGGGGCAGGAGCCGGCTTACCTGCTCGACATCCTGCGCGACTTCGGTCTTGTGGTGCTCGGCGCCTGGACCGTGCGCTTCGCGCCGGGGCATTTCGCGCTCGACTCGGCGCTAGGGCTGGCGGGTGGCGAGCGCGTTTACGGACAAGACGTTCACGGACAACAGGAGATGGGCTGACGATGGGCAAGGGGGAGCGCGTGATGAGCAAGGGGGAGCGCGCGAAGTCCGCGCGGGAGAAGATCAGAGCGCAGCAGGCCGCCGACCGCGCGCGGGAGCAGCGCAAACGAGTCGTCACCTACATGACCGTGGGCGTGGTCGCGGTGGCGGCGGTCGGTCTGGGCGCCTGGTACGCCGCCAGCAAGTCGCAGGCGGAGCAAGCCGGCGACACGGCGCCGACCACCGTGCAGTCCGACGGCTCGGTCGTCATGGCCAAGAGCGGGGTCGCCAAGCCGGTGATCGACATCTACGAGGACTTCCAGTGCCCGGCCTGCAAGCAGATGGAGGAGGTGAGCGGTAGCACGTTCCGGAACCTCGCGGCCGAGGGCCTGGCCAAGGTCGTCTACCACCCCATCACCATCTTCAGCACCGAGCCGACGAAGTCCAACTCCGTGCGCGCCGGCGCCGCGGCCCGCTGCGTGGCCGACGGCAAGCAGTGGCTCGCCTTCCACGACCTGCTCTACAAGAACCAGCCCAGCGAGACGGCCGAGGGCTTCAAGACCGACCAGCTGGTGACCTGGGCCAAGGCGGCCGGGGCCACGGCGGCGGGCATCGACACCTGCATCACCAGCCAGAAGCACGCCCAGGCCCAGCTCGACTACAGCGCCAAGGTCAACAAGGAGCAGAAGCTGCAGGGCACGCCGACCGTCAAGCTGAACGGCACGCTCCTGGACAACAACGTCGTCTTCACGCCAAAGGATCTTCGCGATGCGGTCACGAAAGCGGCCAAGTAGTCTCGCTTCCGCTACCCTCACCTGACATGCCCCTTGCCTCGATTCCCAGCCCTTCCCAAGGGGTCTGGTATCTCGGATTCGTGCCGATCCGGGCCTACGCCCTGTGCATCGTGCTCGGTGTCATCTTCGCCGTCTGGCTGAGCGAGCGCCGCTGGCGCGCTCGCGGTGGCCAGAAGGGCACGATCATCGATATCTCGGTGCCGGCGGTGATCTTCGGCCTCATCGGCGGACGCCTCTACCACGTCATCACCGACTGGCAGACCTACTTCGGCGACCGCGCGATCAAGCCGGCCTACAAGGCCCTGTTCATCTGGGAAGGCGGGCTGGGCATCTGGGGCGCGATCGCGCTCGGCGGTGTCGGCGTCTGGCTCGCCTGCCGCAAGCGGGGCCTGTCCCTCAGCGCGGTGGCCGACACGGTGGCGCCCGGCATCGCCTTCGCGCAGGCGATCGGGCGCTGGGGCAACTGGTTCAACCAGGAGCTGTACGGCGGGCCGACCACGCTGCCGTGGGGACTGGAGATCGACCAGATGCACGGGGGCGAGCCGGGGGTGCTCTACCACCCGACGTTCCTGTACGAGTCGATCTGGGACCTTCTGCTGGGCTTCGCCCTGCTCTGGGCGGGTAAGCGGTTCGCGCTGCACCACGGGCGGTTGTTCGCCGTCTATGTGGCCGGCTACACGCTGGGGCGGTTCTGGATCGAAGGGCTGCGGATCGACCCGGTCGGCGGGGTGGACCACGCGGTGACGTTCCTGAGCCTGCGACTGAACCAGTGGACCTCGATCGTGGTGTTCATCGGAGCGCTGATCTACTTCTGGGCGACCAGGAACAAGGACAACGAGGAGTTCGTCCTCCCGGCCGTCGAACGTGAGGCCGGAGGCGATCCGGCCGGCCCGGATCCGGCCCACGGGGCCGACCAGGCCGACTCGGATGACAGCGCCACCGCCGCTTCGGTGGCTGAGGATACGGACGACACCCCTGACCCTGAGGTCGTCAAGGCGGATTCTCCGGACGCTGAGGTCGTAGCGCCGGAAGCCGTGTCCGCACAGGAGGCCCCGGCGGACGCTTCGGAGCCTGAGGCCGTACACGCCGAATCTCCGGAGGCTCGCGCGGACGAGGAGCCCGCAGGCGACGACGAAGCGGTCGCGGCGCAGAAGGAGACCCCCGAAGCCGTTCAACAGGAGAAGAACTCGCGATGAGCGAGGGCGCGGAGCAGCACCACCGGCATCGTGACGTCACCGGCGGCTGGCTGCGGCCGTCGGTGTTCGGGGCGATGGACGGACTGGTGTCCAACTTCGCGCTCATCGCCGGAGTCGCGGGCGGCACCGCCAACACCAAGGTCATCGCCCTCGCGGGCATCGCGGGGCTGGCGGCCGGCGCCTTCTCGATGGCCGGCGGCGAGTACGTCTCGGTGGCCAGCCAGCGCGAGCTGGCCCTGGCCGAGATCGCCGTCGAGCGCGGCGAGCTCGAACGCCACCCCGAGGCCGAGCAGGAAGAGCTCGCCCAGGTCTTCGTCGACAGGGGCGTGACGCCGGAGCTGGCCGCCGAGGTGGCCCGGCAGATCTCCGCGAACCCCGCCCAGGCTCTGGAGATCCACGCTCAGAGCGAGCTCGGCGTCGACCCGCACGACCTGCCCTCGCCCAAGGTGGCGGCGGGCTCGTCGTTCCTGTCCTTCGGCGTGGGCGCGTTCCTGCCGCTGGTGCCGTACCTGCTCGGCGTGACGAGCCTGTGGGTGTCGGCGATCCTGTCGTGCCTGGCGCTGTTCGGGGCGGGCGCGCTGGTCTCCAGGGTGACCGCGCGGTCCTGGCTCTACTCCGGGTTGCGGCAGCTCATCGTCGGCATGGTGGCGGCCGGGCTCACGTTCGGGCTCGGCAACCTGATCGGGGCTGTTGGTCTGTGACGGCCCCCAGAACGGCGACCCGCAAGCGCCGGCGCCCCCCACCCTCCGACTGGGAATTCCCCCTGCTCACCCACTTGGGACTCCAGCCCAAGCAGCAGAAGCTCATCGTGATCATCTCGTCGGTGCTGGGCGTGCTGGCCGGGGCGTTCGCGCTGGTCGCCGTCGTGGCTTCGCTGGGCGAATACGCGCCCGAGCGGCGCGAAAGCTCCGCCATTCTGGAGGGCAACTCGTCACTGCCGGAGGTCTACCACAGCTGGGCCTCGCCCAAGCTGTTCCAGCCGATCGCCGACCGGGCCAAGGACCGCGCGCCGCTCACCGGCAAGGAGGTGTTCGGGCAGAAGACGCTCACCGGGGAGAAGAAGCTCACGCTCAAGCTCGCCGGCAGCAAGCTCGACGCCGACTGCTCGGCCGCCGTATGGGGCCAGGAACTCCTCGAACTGGTCACCGACGGCGAGTGCAGCCAGGCGGCCCGCGGTGTCTACACCAGCGCCGACGGCCGCTACATCGGCCAGTACACCCTGCTCAACCTGCGCGACGGCCAGGCCGCCAGTGAGCTGGTCGAGTCGCTCAAGACCCTCTACCGGGGTGGCTGGGCGCGCCCGCTCGGCACCGGCAAGACCGCCTTCCCGCCGGGCGGCTACACCGAGGGCGGCGGCTACGCCCTGGGCCACTATGTCGGGCTGGTCTGGATCGGCCGGGCCGACGGCGTCGACCCGACGACGAAGGATGACTACGTGTCGTTGTCACTGACGCTCAGAGGGGCCGAGAAGGCCGTCTACCGCCGGGTCGTCTCGGTCACCGGGCCGGCGTCCTGATGCGGGCCCGTGTCGCGATCCCGCTGGGCGCCGCCGTGCTGGCGGTGCTCGTCGTGGGGGGCTGGCTGTTGTTCCTGCGGCCCCAGCCCCGGCCGGCCACCTTCCGCGGCGAGCCGACCTCGGCGCTGTACTCGCTCATCGACTCCCGGCAGCGCGACGCGGCCCCGCTGAGCGTGGGCGAGGTGTTCGCGCCCGCCACGGAGACGCTCGGCCCGCTGCGCCGCGAGTCGGCGGAGCAGCTCGCGGACTGCGATGACGCGCTCTGGGGCGCCTCGGCGGCGGGTTGCACGCAGGCGCTGCGGGCCACGTACACGGGCGGCGAGGGGGCGGGGCAGTTCGTCATCTTCAACCTCACCGACGGGCGGGCGGCGAACGCGCTGGTGAAGGCGCTCTCCAAGGACGGCTTCGTACGGCAGGCGGTTCCGTTCGACGCCGAGCACAGCCGCGCGCAGGCCCGGGCGCTCGGCCACTACGTCACGGTCGCCTGGGCGGGGCCGGTGCGGCCGGGGGAGACGGGGGACCTGGTGACGCAGCTCCTCGCCCTCGACGGGCTCGGCCACATCATCCAGAAACGCGTGGTCGCGGCGACCTGACGCGGGAGGGTCCGACGCGCGGGTGCGGGCCGGGTTCAGGCGGTCTTGGACAGGGCCGTGACCGTGGCGGAGACCGTGGTCGGGAGGTCGGCGAGGCGGTGCAGGGGGGTCTCCAGCGGGGTGACGCCCTCGGCCCAGGGCGCCGCCTGCCGGATGAGGGAGCGGGCGTCGTTCTTGGTGAGCGTGGTGCCCTGTGAACGGGCCACCGCGATGAGCCCCTCGCGCCAGGTGTTGGCCAGCTTGCCGTGCCCGTTGTCGAGGATGCGCCGTAGCACCGCGGCCTCGTCACCGATCGGCTGCGGGAGACGTACCGCGTCCATGATGCCGCCGTCGGACGTCAGTTCGTAGACGGGCCTCAGGGCGTCCGGCAGGGAAGGCGGGGCGGACAGCAGGACCCGCACCCGGGCGGCGCGCGTGGCCAGCAGGACGCGGGGGAGTGCCGCCTCCAGACCGGCGGGCAGCGCGATCGCGACCCGCTCCACCGCGGCGGCATAGGGCTTGGCCAGCCAGGTGGACAGCTTCACCCGCGGCTGCGGCAGCTCCTTGGGCCAGTCGCCCACCAGCAGGTCGGCCTCGAACGCCGCGCCAGGCCCACCGCCGGCCGCCGGGGAGCCGGTGGACTCGATCGACTGGGGGCCCTGGGTGTAGATGGCGGTGGTGAGACGGTCGAGGCGGGCGGTGACGGCGGGGCGGGTCTTGGTGGTGGGACGCAGGACGTAGAGGTCGGCGGCGGAGCCGATGGCTTCCGCCCCAAAATAACGATTGAAATCTGGGTAAATAGCTTCATACGTGAGGTTGAGCGCGGAGAGGGAGTCCTGGACCTTCAGGGCGAGCATCGGGGTACGCTCGCTCGCCCCGTACGCCAGCAGGACCCGCCCGTCGTCCTTCAGCCCCTCGACCGCGCGCGCCACGAACAGCCCGACCCCCTCCGGTGTGTACGGCGGGTCGGTGAGGGCCAGGTCGTGACTGCGGGCCGACGGCGGCAGCGACAGCCGCAGATCGGCCCACCGGGTCTGTACGCCCAGGTCCTGGGCGTCGAGGTAGGCCAGGATGCGCTCGTCCACGTCGACCACCGTGACGTCGGCCTCGGGGTGGACCAGCTTGACCGCGAGCGAGGTGAGATCGTGGTCGCCCACGCAGAGCAGCTTCGCGCCCCGCAGCCAGAAGCGGGCGCCGAGCAGCAACGCCCTGCGCAGCACGGTCTCGGGAGTGGCGGCCACGTGGTCCAGCGCGTGGCGGGCGCGTGGCGCCTCGTCGATGAGGCGGCGCAGCCGCTGGAGCACCGGCGCGTAGTGGGGGAGCAGGTGGGCCACCGGATCCTCCGGCGGCGCGGCCATGGCCAGCAGGTCCTGGAAGCCGGGCGTGTGCGCGAGCGGCACCCGGAACCTGTCGCCAGAGCGCTCCAGCGAGACCTCGCGCAGCAACGCCTCGATCGTCCGCCGGGACGTGGCCGTCTCCCTGACCAGATCGGAGAGGGTCCACCACTGCCCGTCGCAGAGGAGGGTCAGGGCGTGCCGCAGCCGCCTGCCGTCGACTCCGGCCTCGTCGAGCAGGCGTTCCACCCCGTCACGGTCCATGGGCCCAACCCTATCGAGGGAATTCGGGGCCACCGGTCCGGCGTTTGGGACATAGCAGTCCGGATGTCGGGATTGTCGCCAATGTTCGCAATGCGGACCAGGCGGGAACTATTCCGGCAGGGTGTTGTAATCTCTACGCACACGCAGCAGGGCCAACGTCGTCCCCGCCTGTAGAGCAGTTCTTGACAGACGATGACGACGGGAGGGATTCAATGCCTGCTGCCCACCTCGGGTTCCCCGAGCCCCAGGGCCTTTACCACCCCGCCAACGAGCATGATGCCTGCGGTGTCGCCATGGTGGCCGACGTCGCCGGCCGCCGCGGGCACGGGATCGTGGTGAAGGCGCTGACGGCGCTGTGCAATCTAGATCACCGGGGGGCCAAGGGTAGCGAGCCTGACACAGGCGACGGAGCCGGGATCTTGACCCAGATCCCGGACACCTTCTTTCGCACGAACGTTGGCTTCGCGCTGCCCGGGGCCGGCCACTACGCGGTCGGCATGGCCTTCCTGCCGTTCGACGGCGAGGCGCGCGACATCGCCTTCCGCATGATCGAGGAGATCGCCGCCGAGGAAGGCCTGAACGTGCTGGGCTGGCGCGAGGTGCCGGTCGACCGTGCGCTGCCCGGGCCGAGCGCCAGGGCCGTCATGCCGCACTTCACGCAGCTGTTCGTGGCGAGCCCCAACGGTGAGTCGGGGCTGGAGCTGGACCGGCTGGCCTACTGCCTGCGCAAGCGGGCCGAGCACGAGGTGGACGTCTACTTCCCCTCGCTGAGCGCCCGGACGATCGTGTACAAGGGCATGCTCACCCCCGACCAGGTCGAGCCGTTCTTCCCCGACCTGTCGGACGAGCGTTACGAGACCGCGATCGCGCTGGTGCACTCGCGCTTCTCCACCAACACCTTCCCGAGCTGGCCGCTGGCCCACCCGTACCGTTACGTCGCCCACAACGGCGAGATCAACACGGTCAAGGGCAACCGCAACTGGATGCGGGCCCGCGAGGCGATGCTCGAATCCGCCCAGATCCCGGGCGACATGTCGCGACTTTTCCCGATCTGCGACCCAGACGGCAGCGACACCGCATCCTTCGACGAGGCCCTGGAGCTGCTGCACATCGGCGGCCGGAGCCTGCCCCACGCCGTGCTGATGATGATCCCCGAGGCGTGGGAGAACCACACCGAGATGGACGCCTCGCGGCGGGCCTTCTACGAGTTCCACTCCTCGATGATGGAGGCGTGGGACGGCCCCGCGTCGATCACCTTCACCGACGGCACGCTGGCCGGCGCGGTGCTCGACCGCAACGGCCTGCGCCCGGGCCGCTTCTGGGTGACCGCCGACGGCCTGGTCGTGCTGGCCTCCGAGGCGGGCGTGCTCGACTTCAAGCCCGAGGACGTCGTGCGCAAGGGCCGCCTGCAGCCCGGCCGCATGTTCCTCATCGACACCGCCCGCGGCAAGATCATCGAGGACGACGAGATCAAGGCCGAGCTCGCGGCCGCCCTGCCGTACGAGGACTGGCTGCACGCCGGCCTGGTCCGCTTCGAGGAGCTGCCGGCGCGGCAGCGGGAGATCCCCACGCACGAGGCGCTCGTCAAGCGGCAGCAGACCTTCGGCTACACCGAGGAAGAGCTGCGCATCATCCTGTCGCCGATGGCCAGGGTCGGCGCCGAGCCGATCGGTTCGATGGGCACCGACACGCCCGTCGCGGTGCTCAGCGAGAAGCCCAGGCTGCTGTTCGACTACTTCACACAGCTGTTCGCGCAGGTCACGAACCCGCCGCTGGACGCCATCCGCGAGGAACTGGTGACCTCGCTGGCCAGCGTGCTCGGGCCTGAGGGCAACCTGCTCGACCCCGGGCCCACGTCGTGCCGTCAGCTCGTCCTGCCGTACCCGGTGATCGACAACGACGAGATCGCCAAGATCATCCACATCAACGACGAGCACGACCTGCCCGGCTTCGACCCGCACGTGATCTCCGGCCTCTACGAGGTGTCGGGCGGCGGCGCGGCGCTGCTGCACCGGCTGGAGGAGATCCGCGCCGAGGCGTCGGAGGCGATCGCCAACGGCGCCCGCATCATCGTGCTGTCGGACCGCGGCTCGTCCGACACGCTGGCGCCGATCCCGTCGCTGCTGCTGACGGGAGCGGTCCACCACCACCTGATCCAGGAGAAGACCCGCACCAAGATCGGTCTCGTCGTCGAGACCGGCGAGGCGCGCGAGTGCCACCACATGGCGCTGCTCATCGGCTACGGCGCGGGCGCGGTCAACCCGTACCTGGCCATCGAGACCGTCGAGGACCTGGTCGACACCGGGGCGCTCAAGGTCGACAAGCGCAAGGCCGTACGGAACCTGATCAAGGCCTACGGCAAGGGCGTCATCAAGGTGATGTCCAAGATGGGCGTCTCCACCGTCGCCTCCTACACCGGTGCGCAGATCTTCGAGGCGCTCGGCCTGAGCCAGGAGGTCGTCGACGCCTGCTTCATCGGCACCACCTCGCGGCTCGGCGGCGTCGGCTTCGACGTGCTGGCCGAAGAGGCCGCCCGGCGGCACGCGCACGCCTACCCCAGGGTGGCGAACGCGCACCGCGGGCTCAAGATCGGCGGCGAGTACCAGTGGCGGCGCGAGGGCGAGCCGCACCTGTTCAACCCCGAGACGGTCTTCAAGCTGCAGCATGCCACCCGCACGCGCCGCTACGAGATCTTCAAGGAGTACACGGGCCTGGTGGACTCGCAGGCCGAGCGGCTGATGACGCTGCGGGGGCTGTTCAAGCTGAAGGAAGGGCGGACCCCGGTCCCGATCGACGAGGTCGAGCCGGTCTCCGAGATCGTCAAGCGGTTCTCCACCGGCGCCATGTCGTACGGCTCGATCTCGATGGAGGCGCACGAGACGCTCGCCATCGCGATGAACCGGCTGGGCGGCAAGTCCAACACCGGCGAGGGCGGCGAGGACCCGGAGCGCCTGCACGACGCGACCCGGCGCAGCGCCATCAAGCAGGTGGCGTCGGGCCGGTTCGGCGTGACGAGCGAATACCTGGTCAACGCCGCGGACCTGCAGATCAAGATGGCCCAGGGCGCCAAGCCCGGTGAGGGCGGCCAGCTGCCCGGCCACAAGGTCTACCCGTGGATCGCCAAGACCCGGCACTCCACGCCCGGCGTCGGCCTCATCTCGCCGCCGCCGCACCACGACATCTACTCGATCGAGGACCTGGCCCAGCTCATCCACGACCTGAAGAACTCCAACCCCGAGTCGCGCGTGCACGTCAAGCTCGTGGCCGAGGTCGGGGTCGGCACAGTCGCGGCGGGCGTGTCCAAGGCGCACGCCGACGTGGTGCTCATCTCCGGGCACGACGGCGGCACCGGCGCCTCGCCGCTCACGTCGCTGAAGCACGCGGGCGCGCCGTGGGAGCTCGGCCTGGCGGAGACGCAGCAGACGCTGCTGCTCAACGGGCTGCGCGACCGCATCGTGGTGCAGGTGGACGGCCAGCTCAAGACCGGCCGCGACGTGGTCATCGCGGCGCTGCTCGGCGCCGAGGAGTACGGTTTCGCCACCGCGCCGCTGGTCGTGTCCGGCTGCGTGATGATGCGGGTCTGCCACCTCGACACCTGCCCGGTGGGCGTCGCCACGCAGAACCCCGAGCTGCGCAGGCGCTTCACCGGCAAGCCCGAGTTCGTGGTGAACTTCTTCGAGTTCATCGCCGAGGAGATCCGCGAATACCTCGCCGAGCTGGGCTTCCGCTCGCTCGACGAGGCGATCGGGCATGTCGAGCTGCTCGACATGACGGCCGCCGAGAACCACTGGAAGGCCGGCGGCCTCGACCTGTCGCCGATTCTGCACCAGCCCGAGCTGCCCGCGGGCACCCCGCTGCGCCGCACGGTGCGGCAGGACCACGGGCTGGAGCACGCGCTCGACAACACGCTGATCCAGCTCGCCGAAGGCGCCCTGAACAACGGCGCCCCGGTCACGCTGGAACTGCCGATCCGCAACGTGAACCGGACCGTCGGCACCATGCTCGGCTACCAGGTCACCAAGCGGTACGGCGGCGCGGGCCTGCCCGAGAACACGATCGACATCGGCTTCACCGGCTCGGCGGGCAACTCCTTCGGGGCGTTCCTGCCGCGTGGCATCACGCTGCGGCTGACCGGCGACGCCAACGACTACCTGGGCAAGGGCCTTTCCGGCGGGCGCATCACGCTGCGGCCGCACGAGGAGGCACCGCTCGACGGTCACATCATCTCCGGCAACGTCGCCTTCTACGGCGCCACGTCCGGGGAGGCGTTCATCCGCGGCGTCGTCGGCGAGCGCTTCTGCGTCCGCAACTCCGGCGCCACCGCGGTCGTCGAAGGCGTCGGCGACCACGGCTGCGAGTACATGACCGGCGGCAAGGCGGTCGTCCTCGGCCCGACGGGACGCAACTTCGCGGCGGGCATGTCCGGCGGCATCGCCTACCTGCTCGACCTCAACCTGGAGCGGGTCAACCGCGAGATGGTCGCCATCGAGGAGCTCACCGAAGAGGACGGCGAGTTCCTGCGCGAGACGGTCGAGAAGCACTTCGCCGAGACGGGCTCGCCGATCGCCAAGGAGCTGCTCGCCGACTGGCACGCGGCGCTCGCCCGGTTCGGCAAGATCATGCCGACCGACTACAAGCGGGCCATGGCGGCGGCCGAGGCCGCCCGCATCGAAGGCAGGGACATCGACGAGGCGGTCATGGCCGCCGCGGTTCAGGGTTAAGGGAGGCGTAACCGATGGCTGACCCCAAGGGTTTTCTCACGCACGACCGGGAGCTGCCCGAGCGCCGCCCCGTCGACGTCCGCATCGGCGACTGGCGGGAGGTCTACCAGGACTTCTCCCAGGACAAGCTGACCAAGCAGGCGGCTCGCTGCATGGACTGCGGCATCCCGTTCTGCCACAACGGGTGCCCGCTCGGGAACCTCATCCCCGAGTGGAACGACCTCGTCTACCGCACCGACTGGCGGGAGGCGATCGAGCGGCTGCACGCCACGAACAACTTCCCGGAGTTCACCGGCCGGCTCTGCCCGGCTCCGTGTGAGGCGGCGTGCGTGCTCGGCATCAACTCCGACCCGGTGGCGATCAAGCGGGTCGAGGTCGAGATCATCGACCGCGCGTTCGACGAGGGCTGGGTGACCCCGCAGCCGGCCTTGGTGAAGACGGGCAAGAAGGTCGCGGTCGTCGGTTCGGGTCCCGCCGGGCTGGCCGCGGCCCAGCAGCTCACCAGGGCGGGCCACGACGTGGTGGTGTTCGAGCGCGCGGACCGCATCGGCGGCCTGCTGCGTTACGGCATCCCCGAGTTCAAGATGGAGAAGCGCCACATCGAGCGGCGCCTGGACCAGATGCGGGCCGAGGGCACCGAGTTCCGCACCGGCGTGAACGTCGGCGTCGACATCACGGCGGCGCAGCTACGTGCGGAGTTCGACGCGGTGGTGCTGGCGGGCGGGGCCACGCAGTGGCGCGACCTGTCGATCACCGGGCGCGAGCTGGGCGGCGTCTACCAGGCGATGGAGTACCTGCCCCTGTCGAACAAGGTGCAGGAGGGCGACCTCGCCGAGGCCCCGATCTCGGCCAAGGGCAAGCACGTCGTGGTCATCGGCGGCGGCGACACCGGGGCCGACTGCATCGGCACCGCGATCCGGCAGGGGGCCGAGTCGGTCACCCAGCTGGAGATCATGCCGCGGCCGCCCGTCCTCCGGGCCGGCGGCCAGCCGTGGCCGACGTTCCCCATCCTGTTCAAGATGGAGAGTGCGCACGAGGAGCTGGAGGATGGCGGGGGCGCGCGGGTGTACGCGGTCTCGACGACCGAGTTCGTCGGCGACGAGTCCGGAAATATCCGCGCATTGCGGCTGGTCGAGGTCGAGGGGCCGCAGCACGGCTTCAAGCCGATCCCGGGCACCGAGCGGGAGATCCCGGCCGAGCTCGTCACGCTCTCGATGGGCTTCCTCGGCCCGGAGAAGGGCGCGCTGCTGGAGGACCTCGCTGTGGAGGGCTTCTACGACGCCCGGGGCAATGTGGCTCGCGACAAGACGTACATGTCCAAGGTCGAGGGGGTGTTCGTGGCCGGTGACATGGGCCGCGGGCAGTCGCTGATCGTCTGGGCGATCGCCGAAGGCCGCGCGGCCGCCTCCGGAGTGGACCGGTTCCTCTCCGGCGAGACCTCGCTGCCGTACCCGATCCTCCCGACGGCGCGGCCACTCGTCTGATCCGTCCGTTCTACCGCGTTTCCAGAAGCGCCCGTCCGGCTCGCCCGGGCGGGCGCTTCTGATCCGCCCGTTCCACCGCGTCCGTTTCCGAAGCGCCTGTCCGGCTTGCCCGGACGGGCGCCTTCCTTTTCTCTTGTACGGCCAGCCCGGTGGGCCCCACCCGCCACACGTGGCCGGGCTCCGTCCAGGGGCACGCTCCTGCGGTTTACGGGGCTGGGCGCCGTGACGTGCGTACTTCTTGACCTGGGCCGCCCCCTCCGGGACCAGGCGGACAGGGGAGGATCAGCGCCGTCGGGTCGCCCAACAGCGCCGCCGCCGCGACCCCGAGCCGCTTTGTCCCGAGGCGAGAACGTGCTCGCTCGCCTGACGCCTTTCTGGCCCGACCACCTTGTCGACCCAGTGGTCCAGTGGATCGCCCCGGTCGCGAGGCAGCTCAGGGCTTGCCAGCCCTTCTTCGAAACCGGGCGATGTCCCTCGATCGTTGACTGCGCGCCGCGCCGTACGGGCCGGTGAGTCGCGACCGACGGCTGGCTTGCTTGGCCGAGCCGACCCAACGGGAGACGGAGGTGAAGAGGCGCTCGTCATGGAGCTGATGTGGCAGCCCGAAGACTTCGTGGAACTGTTCAAACGGCCCCTGCCGACGAGCAGATCCTGCAGTCCGCTGAAAGCGGTCGTCAGGAGATCGGAGTGCGGCTTCAGCCGATATGGGCGGCCATGCAGCCCTTCATGGAGTTGCCGAACGTGGCCGCCCCCAAATGCGCCGTCGATCAGCCGAAGGTCATGGACACGATCATTGACGCCATCAAACTACGGTCCGGCACCACAAGCGGGCGCACGCGCGGCTGCTCGTCATCGCCTCGTTCGGCGGGACGATCTCCGCCATCCAGGAGTCACTGGAGACGGGCGCGTCCGTCGAAGACCTGCTCGACGAGGCTTCATGCTGCTCGAACACGGACTCTGACCTTTGTGGAACGCGGCGACCGGGGTGGCACCCCCGATCGCCGCCGATTCCTCCTGCCCTCGCGAAAGAAGCAAGGAGTCACTTCATGTTAAGTGAAGCGCGGAGGCCTGGTCCCTCAGAACCGAGAGGAAGCGTTGCCACTCTTTTCGAAAACAGTAGGGAAAGTCTCGGTCGCGTTCGGTAATGCGTGCGGTGGGTGAGGGATCAGTGACAGGAGGTGCGCGAGGGCGATCCGCCGCTCCGCCACCAAACGGCACGGCCTGCCCACGATCGTGCAACTGCGGGCTCACGCCGACACCGGCTCAGGCCGTGTCGCTGGCCGCGGCGGTGCTGTTGTGTAATCAGGCGGCCACCGTCGTCTCCCGCCTGGCCTGGCAGCACCGCGCGTTCGCTGTGGTGGAACTGCATCGGCTGGCCTACTACGCGGTGCGGGGGCAGGTGGCCGGGCTGGGCGCGCAGGCGGCGGTGCGGGCGATCGCCCGGGTCGTCGGCGCGTACGCCAACCGGCAGGCCAGCAAGAAACGGGCTCACATCTTCCGCCCGCGCGGCGCTGTCCCTTATGACGCCCGGCTGATGAGCTTCAATCGTGACGCCCGTACCGTGTCGCTGTGGACGCCCACCGGCCGCGTCACCGTCCCCTTCACCGGCCGACCAGAAGACCTCAAAGCCGTGGACGCGCTACCGGTGGGCGAGGCCGACCTGATCTGCCGGCGCGGGGTGTGGCTGCTGCAGGTCACCCTCACCCTGCCAAACCGGCGGTACGCGAGCCGGACCACGGCTTCGTCGGGGTGGATCAAGGGGTGGCCAACCTGGCGGTCACCTTCGCACGTAGCATTGGCGGAGCGAGTCTCGGTGCTGGGCGCCGTGTTCAGCGGCCGGTTGGGGGCGGGGCAGGCGTCGGTCACGCCCGGGGCCATCCAGGCCCGGCCCGAGGCGGCGTGGCGCGCCACTCAGGTCGCGTTCTCGGGGGCGGTCACCGGGGTGTTCGCCTGGCTGGTGCCGATCCTGCTGCTCGGCGCGGGGCTGCTCGTGGCGCTCAAGAACGTTCGCCTGACTCGACCCGCTTCACAGAGCTGGCCAATTTTGCCCCACAAAGACCGAAATTTTGCGACAAAGTTGCATCGGGCGACGGGTGTCGGGAAGATGCAGTTTCTTGGGTGGCGCGGTGGATGGGGGAACAATGAGGCGATTCGCCTCGGGTCTAACGGCCTTGGCCGTGGCAGTCTCGCTCGCGTCCTGCGCGGCTCCCGCAGCTCCCAAGGCGGGGCCGTATACGGGGTCGGACAAGGAGTACCTCGTCTTCTATGCCGACGGGCGGGCGCGTGCGGCGCTCGCCGCCGTCGAGCGCGCGGGCGGCCACATCGTCACCACCGACACCAAGCTCGGCTATGTCCTGGCCAAGGGCGGTGGCGACGCGTTCGTCGACGCCCTCGGCTCGGACCAGGCCATCGTCGGCGTCACGACCGACCGCGAAATCGGCTTCGCACCCACGCTCGCCTCCAGTGCCCAGAGCACAGCGGGCGTGGACACGTCCGATGCCCAGAGCGCAGCGGCCGTGGGCGCGTCCGGCGCCCGGAGCACGGCGGGCGCGCTCGTTTCCGGTAACGGCAGCGCGACGGGCGCGTCCGCTGACCACACCATGACGGGCGCGGGCGCGCTCGCGTCCGGTGTCCGGGCGTCGCTGGTGCCGCGGGCGTTCCCCGACCTGTCGGCCATGAGGGGCGTCGCGGGAGAGCCGCTCGCCGGCCGCCAGTGGGACATGAAGATGATCGGCGCCGACCGCGCCAACAAGAAGGCGCCCGGCACCAAGAAGGTGCTCGTCGGCGTCATCGACACCGGCATCGACGGCAAGCACCCCGACATAGCCCCGAACTTCAACCGCGCCCTCAGCCGCAACTTCGTCACCGACAAGCCGAACGACGAGAACGGCGACACCCTCGACGGCCCCTGCGAGGTGGCGAGCTGCAAGGACCCGGTCGACGAGGACGACGAGGGCCATGGCACCCACGTGGCCAGCACGATCGGCTCCCCGCTGAACCACATCGGCATCGCGGGCGTGGCGCCGGGTGTGCAGCTGGTCAACATCAGGGCGGGGCAGGACTCCGGGTTCTTCTTCCTCAAGCCCAGCCTCGACGCGCTCACGTACGCGGCCGACATCGGCGTGGACGTGGTGAACATGAGCTACTACGTCGACCCGTGGCTGTTCAACTGCGCCCACAACAAGGCCGACAGCAAGAAGCAGCAGCTGCAGCAGCGCGCGATCATCACCGGCATGCAGCGGGCACTCGACTACGCCCGCAAGAAGGGCGTCACGCTCATCTCCGCGCTCGGCAACGGCTCGACCGACCTGGGCAGGCCCAAGGTCGACACGAGCAGCCCCGGCTACCCGCGCGGCGACGAGAAGACCCGCAAGGTCGACAACTCCTGCATCAACGTGCCCGCCGAGTCCAAGGGCGTCATCTCGGTCTCCGCGGTGGGCCCGTCCGGCCGCAAGGCCAGTTACAGCGACTACGGGATCGAGCAGAACGACCTGGCCGCACCCGGCGGCGACGCGACGGACGGCAAGGGCTCCTCGGCCAGCAGGTCGATCCTGGCCGCCGCCCCCGAGTCCGTGCTCCGCCGTACCGGGATGATCGACAAGTCGGGCAAGCCGAAGAGCAGCGCGGTCGTCCGTTCCTGCACCGGCGGGAGCTGCTCCTACTACCAGTACCTCGACGGCACCTCGATGGCCTCCCCGCACGCGACCGGTGTCGCCGCGATCCTGATCAGCCGCTTCGGCAAGCCCGGCAAGGGCGGCCTGACGCTCTCCCCGGCCACGGTCCAGAAGCTCCTGTACAAGACCGCCGACCGTAAGGCGTGCCCGTCACCCCGTACGTACACCTACGAGGTCTTCGGCGAGAGCGACAAGCAGACCTGCCAGGGCGGCAAGTCCAAGAACGGGTTCTACGGTCACGGCATCGTCGACGCCTGGAAGGCGGCTACCGTCAGACCATGATGTATCGCCTCATCGCGGATGCCGCGATGGTGGTGCACTTCGCCTTCCTGGCCTACATGGCCGTGGGCGGGTATGTCGCGTGGCGCTGGCGGCGCACGATCTGGGCCCATCTCGCGGTCGTGGCCTGGGGCCTGTTCTCACTGGCCACAGGTGTAGAGTGCCCGCTTACAGTCGTAGAGGATTGGGGGCGCCGCAGCGCCGGCCTCCAGGGCCTCCCACCCACCGGCTTCATCGACCACTACATCGAAGGCGTGATCTACCCGGAGGAATACGCGAACTTGGCGCGCCTGGGGGTTGCCATTCTCGTGTTGTTCTCCTACGTCGGGTACGTTCTGCGTCGTCAATGACAGCCAAGTGGTCTGTACCAATTAAGGTAGGACTCGTGACTCGTCGCGCGAAAATAGTCTGCACACTAGGTCCCGCCACATCCTCCCCTGAACGCCTGCGCGAGCTGATCGCCGCCGGCATGGACGTGGCCCGGTTCAACCTCAGTCATGGTGATCATGACATGCACCGAGAGGTATACGACCGCGTCAGGGAGGTGGCGGCCGACCTCGGCCGCGGTGTAGGCGTGCTCGCCGACCTGCAAGGCCCCAAGATCCGCGTCGGCAGGTTCGAGGAAGGCCCGGTCCGGCTCGGCTTCGGCGACGTCTTCACGATCACCACCGAAGACGTGCCGGGTGACCGCGAGCAGGTCTCGACCACCTACAAGGGCCTGCCGGGCGACGTACGCCCCGGTGACACCATCCTGGTCGACGACGGCCGCCTCGTCCTGGAGGCCACCACCGTCGAGGCCGACCGCGTCATCACGCGGGTCGTCATCGGTGGCATGATCTCCGACAACAAGGGCCTCAACCTGCCGGGCATCAACGTCAGCGCACCGGCGCTCACCGACAAGGACGAGGCCGACCTGCGCTGGGCACTGCGCACCGGCTTCGACATGATCGCCCTGTCCTTCGTCCGCCGCCCGTCCGACGCCGACGTGGTGCGCAACATCATGGAGCAGGAGGCCGTCCGGCTCCCGCTGCTCGCCAAGATCGAGAAGCCGCAGGCGGTCGACCGCCTGCCCGAGATCGTCGAGGCGTTCGACGGCATCATGGTCGCCCGTGGTGACCTGGGCGTCGAGCTGCCGCTGGAGCAGGTGCCGATCGTCCAGCGGCGCATCATCACGCTCTGCCGCGAGAAGGCCCGCCCGGTCATCGTCGCCACGCAGATGCTCGACTCGATGATGAGCGCGCCCCGCCCCACCCGCGCCGAGGCGTCCGACGTCGCCTACGCGGTCATGGACGGCGCCGACGCGGTCATGCTCTCGGGCGAGACCTCGGTGGGCACCTATCCCATCGAGTCGGTCTCCACCATGGACCGCATCGCCCGCGCGGCGGAGGAGCACTCGCTGCACGCCACCCACTCCCTGGAGCGCCTGCCGGAGACGACGGGCGGCGCCATCGCCCGCGCCGCCGCCGAGGTGGGTGCGATCGTCGGCGCCAAGGCGCTGATCGCGTTCACCATGTCCGGCGAGACGGCCCGCCGCCTGGCCCGCTACCGCTCACCGATCCCGCTGCTGGCCTTCACCTCGGCGCCGCACGTGCGGGGGCAGCTGTCGCTGACGTGGGGGGTGGAGACGTTCCACGTGCCGTTCGTCCATCACACGGACGACATGGTGCGCCAGGTGGAGGCGTCGCTGCTGACGCTGGGCCGCCTGGAGAAGGGCGACAAGGTAGTGATCGTGGCAGGCTCCCCTCCCGGCACCCCGGGCTCCACCAACGCCCTCCGCGTCCACACCATCGGATCAGCGGTCTCTCACCACTGATTTGGGCAAAACCTTTTAAGGCTATTTTTTACGGCCAGCACGGGAAGACCCACCCTGGGCGATCGGCTGAGGGCCCTCCAGGGAAACGCTCCTCCGCCTCACCGGCTTGCCGCCGCGACGTGCGCATTCTTGGCCGTCTCCGTGGGCAGTGCGTGCCGGTGGGTGGGCGGATCGCGGCGCCGGGTGGGGTGCGCACGTCATGGTGTCCGGATCTGTCCGCTGGGGAGTGCGCCGGTCGACCACACGGAAGCCATGGCCGACCATGCGCACGTCACGGCGGCCAGCCGTCTCCACCGGAGGAGCGTGTCCCTGGACAGGGCTCAGCCCTGTGCGGGGGGTGGGGCTCACCGGGCCGGCCGTAACAGATCTTGAGCTTGTAGATCGGTCAGTTCGCGTGGAGTGAGGCGTTGAGTTCGACGGGGCCGCCCGCGCGGGGAGCGGCTTCCACCGCGCCCGTCTGGGAGTTGCGGCGGAACAGGAGGCCGTTCGTGCCGGACAGGGACTTGGCCTTGACGGTGCGGCCGTCCGGGAGGGCGACCTTGGTGCCGGCCGTGATGTAGAGGCCGGCCTCCACCACGCAGTCGTCGCCCAGCGAGATGCCGACGCCCGCGTTCGCGCCCAGCAGGCAGCGTTCGCCGATGGAGATGACCTCCTTGCCGCCGCCCGAGAGCGTGCCCATGATCGAGGCGCCGCCGCCCACGTCGGAGCCGTCGCCGACGAGCACGCCCGCCGAGACGCGGCCCTCGACCATCGAGGCGCCCAGCGTGCCGGCGTTGAAGTTCACGAAGCCCTCGTGCATCACCGTGGTGCCGGTGGCCAGGTGCGCGCCGAGGCGTACCCGGTCGGCGTCGGCGATCCGCACGCCCGTCGGCAGCACGTAGTCGACCATCCGCGGGAACTTGTCCACCCCATACACCGTCACCGCGCCCCTGGCCCGCAACCTCAGCCTGGCCTGCTCGAACCCCTCCACCGGACACGGTCCGAAGTTGGTCCACACGACGTTCGCCAGCAGGGAGAACAGGTTGTCGAGGCTCAGCCCGTGCGGCCTGACCAGGCGGGCGGAGAGCAGGTGCAGCCTGAGGTAGGCGTCGTGCGCGTCCGCCGGCGGCTCGGAGAGCTTGGCGATGCCGGTGCGCACGGCCACCACCTCGACGCCCCTGGCCGGGTCGGGCCCCACCAGCGAGGCCAGCTCACCGGCCTCCTCGGCGGAAAGCCGCTCGGTGCCCGTCACGGGCGGGTCGCCCAGCTGCGGGGCGGGGAACCAGGTGTCAAGTACGGTGCCGTCAGTGGCGATGGTCGCGAGCCCGATGGCGTGCGCGCCGGTCACGGTGGGATCGATAGCTGTCACAGGCACAAACTATCGTCATCCAGACTGCCCCCTGAGCCCCGAGCCCTCCGTGTCACAGACGGCCCGCCGGGGCACGGGCGCGCCGCCCGGCCCTCACCCGTCCATCGAACGGCATCCCACATGTCACGCGCGCCCTATTCGGTGATGTGGTGCTCGGCTACGGCTCGCGCGTGCCTGTGGTCGGTCATGTGGTCCTCGGCTGCGGATCGCGGGTGCCGGTGGCCGGTCACCTGGTCTGCGGCTCGAACGCAGGCCGCCGTGCCACATCTCCGGCTGCGACGTCCGCGGCGGTGCGGACGAAGGCGGCCAGGGCGGGGGAGCGGGTCTGTTCGGGCCAGGCCAGGACGACCGTGGTGGGGGCGGCGTCGACGACGGGGACGCAGGCCAGATCGCGGCGCACCTGCTCCTTGACCGATTCGGGGACGACGACGATCAGCCTGCCGAGGGCGACGAGCTGCATGAGCTGAGCGGCATCACCCGCCCGCAGCCCCGAAGCGACGTGCGGCTCGAACGCGCCCGCCGACTTGGACACGACGTGCGACTCGGAGACGCGAGGCCCGGACGCTTGTCGCTTGGAGGCGTGGGACTCAGAGGCGCGCGGATCGGGCCAGCGTGGGGTTGGCTCGGCGTCCAGGTCGGCGAGGTGGACGAATGGCCGCGCCGCCAGCGGGTGCCGGGCCGGCACGACGGCTACCCCACCCTCCACCAGCAGCGGCTCCGTGTCGAACCCCGTCAGGTCCTCCCAGGGGCTGTGCAGGAACGCCACGTCCGCCGTGCCGTCACGCAGCAGCCGGGCCCGCTCCGCCACCCCGCACAGCACCACCTCCACCGGCAGGGCATCCGGGCACTCCTGGTAGGCGGCCAGGATGTCCGGGAGCAGCGCGCCGTCGCCGCCCGGCTTCAGGGCTACGACGAGCCGCGGCTCGGTCAGCCCGGCCCTGCGGGTGCGGTGTTCGTCCTCGATGTCACCGACCCAGCCGCCATCGAGGCGGCCGCTGCCCACGTAGCCGACCGCTACGGACACCTGGACGTGCTCGTCAACAACGCCGGTATCTCCGGTCACCAAGCCGGCGAGGCGCCCAGCACCACCCGGCCCGAGCTGGTGCGCGAGGTGTTCGAGACGAACGTCGTCGGCGTGCTCATGGTGACGAACGCGTTCCTGCCCCTGCTCAGGCGCGCACCCGCCGCCCGCATCGTGAACGTCTCCAGCGGTGTCGGCTCCCTGACCCACCACACGACCCCGGATCACTACATGTCGAGACTCCTGGCCTCGGCCGTGTATCCACCGTCCAAGACGGCGCTCAACGCGCTGACGATCCAGTACGCCAAGGAGCTCCGCAAGGACGGCATCCTGATTAACGCCGCGGCCCCCGGAGGCTGCGCCACGGACTTCACCAAGGATCTCGGGCTGCACATCACTCGTACGGCGGCCGACGGGGCAGCCATTATCGTCAGATTGGCCACCCTCGGTCCTGATGGGCCGACGGGCGGATTCTTCGACGACGACGGGACAACGCCTTGGTAGACCTCATTGAACTCAACCGGCGATCTGTGCGGGCGACCGTGGACCTGGTGGCGACCATCAAGCCCGGCGACCTGGACCGGCCGACGCCGTGCGACGGCTGGGCGGTGCGCGATCTGCTCGCCCACCAGATCGTGCAGAACCATGGCTTCGCCTTCGCCGCCTCGGGGGAGCGGTCCGGGCTGGACATGTGGGAGCCGCGGCCGGTGGGGGACGACCCGGTGGAGGAGTACGCGGCGTCGGCGCGAGCGGTGATGGACGCCTTCGCCGAGGAGGGCGTGCTTGATCGTCGGTTCTACCTGCCCGAGATCCGTGACGGTGGTCCGTTCCCCGCGAAGCTGGTGATCGGGTTTCACTTCATCGACTGCGTGGTGCATGACTGGGACTTCGCCAAAGCGCTGGGAGTCCCCGCGAACGTGGACGAAGACCTGGCCGAGGCCGCGCTGCCACTGGCCGCCCAGGTGCCCGACACGCCTGCGACGCGTGGCGAGGGCAGGGCGTTCGTGACCGGGGTGGCGGCGGCGAACGACGCTCCGGCCCTGGACCGGGTGGTGGCACTCCTCGGCCGCTCACCGGCCTGGTCGCCGAGCTGAGACCGTTCGTCGAGCCGGTCACGGCGCTGAGGCCGTTCCCTGGACAGGTTGTCGCGCTGACGCTGCCCACCGGACGGGGCGTCGCGCTGAGGCCCTTTCACCGGCTGGGCGCCGTTAGTGGTGGTCATCCGGAAATATCTACCTAAATCAGAGGCGAGGAGTACGACGGCCGACGCTCTACCGGATAGACGGCGAGGTGGTCGCCGCGCTCGTCTCTGCGGACGGCAGACGACAGACGACGGACGACGGACGACAGGCGTCTGGCGACGGGCGACGGGCGACGGGCGACGGGCGTCTGGCCGCCTACGCGGACGACGTACTGCTGGACGGGGTCGAGGCCGCACGGCAGGGAGCACCGCGCGATCTGGCCCGTGCGGCGGTCGAGCGCGAGAGGGACGTCTGCCGCTGGCTACGTTGCCGAGGAGTGTCTCTGAGGGCGTCCATGAGCTGGTCGCAAAAGCCCGGAGCTATGACGGCCGGAACGCGGCACCCCGGAGATGCCACCGCCCGGTCGCGGAGACCGGGCGGGTGATCAGGTGCCCCGGGTGGGACTCGAACCCACACTGTGCGGGTTTTGAATCCGCTTCCTCTGCCAATTGGGATACCGGGGCGAGGATCCGGAAATATCCGGATCCGTCCTTATCGCACGGCGAAAGGGTAACCGAAATCCACGGCCACCCACCACCGGCGTCGCTCTAATCTAGCGGACATCGGTACTCTCTTGCTCGTGAGTACGCAGCGGCGAGTGGTGATCGCGGAAGATGAGGCACTGATCCGCCTCGACCTCAAGGAGATGCTCGAGGAGGACGGCTACATCGTCGCGGGCGAGGCCGGTGACGGCGAGCGGGCGATCCAGCTCGCCACCGAGCTGAGGCCCGACCTGGTGATTCTCGACGTCAAGATGCCCGTCCTCGACGGCATCTCGGCGGCCGAGCGGATCGTGGCCGAGCGGATCGCCCCGTGCCTCATCCTGACCGCCTTCTCCCAGCGGGACCTGGTCGAGCGGGCCAGGGACGCGGGGGCCATGGCCTACCTGGTCAAGCCGTTCACCAAGGCGGACCTGGTGCCCGCGATCGAGATGGCGGTCAGCAGGCACGAGGAGATGGTGGCGCTGGCCGCGGAGGTGTCGAGCCTGTCCGACAGGCTGGAGACCCGGAAGCTGGTGGAGCGGGCCAAGGGGCAGTTGATGTCCGCGCACGGCTGGAGCGAGCCGCAGGCGTTCCGGTGGATCCAGAAGGCGTCGATGGATCGCCGGTTGAGCATGCGCGAGGTTGCCCAGATCGTTATAGACGACACGGCGGAGCGTGGCTGAGGGGCGGTATATCACCGGATTTGCCCCCGTGGGTTGTGGCGCGATTACGAGTGGGCATCCAACCGGCCTCGGTCTCCTTGGCCCGAGGCGTCCCGGTCGCATGCTGATGGGCGGACAGAAGATCCGCTCATCTGGACGGAGACGCTTCGATGATCCGCATTTCCCGGGCGCTGGCCGCCGCCACCGCGGCGGGCCTGGCGCTGGCGGCCTGTTCCAGCGGGGGCACCACCGCCGCGCCGACCTCCGCGGGGACGGCCACCGTTCAGCCCACAGGGCAGACCGCCAAGGGTGACGGCACGCTGACCATCGGCTCGGTGCTGCCGCAGACGGGGTCGCTGGCCTATCTCGGGCCGCCCGAGTACGCCGGCGTCGACCTGGCCGTCAAGGAGATCAACGACGCCGGAGGGGTGCTGGGCAAGCAGGTGGTCAAGATCCACACCGACTCGGGCGACACCACCACGAACATCGCCTCGCAGTCGGTGGACAAGCTGCTCGCGCAGAAGGCCGACGCCATCATCGGCGCCGCGTCGAGCTCGGTGTCGGAGTCGATCATCGACAAGATCACGCGGGCGGGGGTCGTGCAGTTCTCGCCGGCCAACACCTCCGACACGTTCACCACGATCAAGGACGACGGGCTCTACTTCCGCACGGCCCCGCCGGACAAGCTACAGGGGCGGGTCCTGGGTGACCTGGTGGTGGCCGACGGCGACGACACGGTCGGCATCCTGGCCATGCAGGACTCCTACGGCACCGGTCTGGCCGACCAGGTCACGCAGACCGCCGAGGCGGGAGGCGCCAAGGTGGTCCAGCGCGTGGACTACGACCCGAAGGCGGCTGAGTTCTCCGCCGATGTGGCCAAGATCAAGGCGGCGAACCCCAAGGGCATCGTGCTCATCGGCTTCGACGAGACCGCCAAGGTCGTGGCGGAGCTCGTCAAGCAGGGGCTGACGACGGACAAGTACAAGTGGTACATGGTCGACGGCAACATGTCGAACACCAACTACCTGAAGATGCCCAAGGGCACGCTGAAGGGCGTCAAGGGCACCATCCCCGGAGCGGCGGCGCCCGAGGCGTTCCAGAAGCGGCTCCTGGCCGTCAACCCGAAGCTGACCAACTACACCTACGCCGCGGAGTCGTACGACGCGGCGATCCTGATCGCGCTGGCCGCCGAGGCGGCCAAGGACGACGCGGGCACGGCGATCGGGGCCAAGCTCGTGGACGTCAGCAAGGGCGGCGAGAAGTGCAAGGACTTCAAGTCCTGCGACGAGCTGCTCAAGGCCGGCAAGGACATCGACTACGACGGCGTGAGCGGCCCGGTCGACTTCAACGACGCCGGTGACCCGTCGGTCGCGACGATCGGCGTCTACCAGTACGGCGCCGACAACAAGTACAACGCCGCCAAGGCGCTCGAATATCGCAAGGGCGACATCTCCGGGTGACGCCTCCGCAGTGACGGCCCCCGATCCGAGGATCGGGGGCCGTCGGCGATTGGGGCATTACAAATGGGTAGAAAAGGCTTGTAAGAATTCCATATCTCCTCCCTGGTAAGGGGGAGTCTCATGATGCGCACGCGCCTGCTGGCGGTGGCGGCCGTCTCGAGCCTGGCCTTGACGGCGGCTTGCGGTGGCGGCGGTGAAACAGGGGCCAAGGGGACCACGTCGGCCGTGGCGACCGCGCCGGCGGCCAAGGGTGACGGCACGCTGACCATCGGCACGCTGCTGCCGCAGACGGGGTCGCTGGCCTTCCTCGGGCCGCCCGACTTCGCGGGGGTCGACCTGGCCGTGAAGGAGATCAACGACGCCGGCGGGGTGCTCGGCAAGCCGGTGAAGAAGATCGATACGGACTCGGGCGACACGACGACGAACATCGCCTCGCAGTCGGTGGACAAGCTGCTCGCGCAGAATGTGGACGCCATCATCGGCGCGGCCTCGTCCTCGGTGTCGGAGTCGGTGATCGACAAGATCACGGGTGCCGGGGTGGTCCAGTTCTCGCCGGCCAACACCTCGGACAAGTTCACCACGATCAAGGACAACGGCCTGTATTTCCGCACGGCCCCGCCGGACAAGCTGCAGGGCCGGGTGCTCGGTGATCTGGTCGTCGCCGACGGCAACGACACGGTCGGCATCCTGGCCATGCAGGACTCCTACGGCTCGGGCCTGGCCGACCAGGTCACCAAGACCGTG
Organism: Nonomuraea sp. NPDC026600; assembly: GCF_040638335.1. Classification (NCBI taxonomy): domain Bacteria; kingdom Bacillati; phylum Actinomycetota; class Actinomycetes; order Streptosporangiales; family Streptosporangiaceae; genus Nonomuraea; species Nonomuraea sp. NPDC026600. Next base: position 422,237 of record NZ_JBEZYD010000003.1, on the reverse strand, counting down.
GAGGAGGCCGGCGCCTCGGTGGTGGCGCGGGTGGACTACGACCCGAAGGCCGCGGAGTTCTCCGCGGACGTGGCCAAGATCAAGGCGGCGAACCCGAAGGCGGTCGTGCTGATCGGCTTCGAGGAGGGCGCCAAGGTCATCGCCGAGCTGGTCAAGCAGGGGCTCACGAGCGACAAGGTCAAGTGGTACATGGTCGACGGCAACATGTCGAACAGCAACTACCTGAGGATGCCCAAGGGCACGCTGAAGGGCGTCAAGGGCACCATTCCCGGTGCCGCGGCGCCCGACGACTTCGTCAAGAGGCTGCTGGCGATCGATCCGAAGCTGACCAACTTCACCTATGCCGCCGAGTCGTACGACGCGGCGATCCTGATCGCGCTGGCCGCCGAGGCGGCCAAGAACGACAGCGGCCGGGCGATCGCGGCCAAGCTGCCCGATGTGAGCGAGGGCGGGGAGAAGTGCAAGAGCTTCAAGACCTGCGTCGCGCTGCTCAAGGCCGGAAAGAACATCGACTACGACGGCGTCAGCGGTCCGGTCGAGTTCAACGCCGCCGGTGACCCGTCGGTCGCCACGATCGGCATCTACCAGTACGGCGACGACAACAAGTACAACGCCTCGAAGGCGCTGGAGTACCGCACCGGCAAGATCGAGGGCTGAGGCTCAGCCGCCCAGACCGCACGTCTTGAGCGCATAGGCGGTCAGCCGCTCCTGCAGCGGCTTGGGGGGCACGACGATGACCACGCGCTCCTCGCCGCCGTCGATGGTGGCCCGCACCGGGAACAGGAACGCCTTCTTGCCCTCGGCGAACGCGTGCGGGTCGCAGCGGCCGGGGGTGAGTTCGAGTGCCACTTCGGCCCGCTGCGCCCCGGCGTCCAGGGTCGCCAGCGGTCTGCTCTTCTTGACGGGGGTGGCGATGTAGTGGGTGGTGCCGCCCACGTCCTGAACGGCCACCACGCCGGTGCTGCGCCGGGTCAGGACGAGAGTGCCGCGCATCACCTTGCCGACCTGTGTCCAGTCGGCGCCGAACTCGATGTCGGCCGCCTCCTTGATCAGGAACGCGGAGCACTCGTCGCGCAGCAGCCTGGTCAGCAGCGGGTCCGGGTGCGGCACCTTGAAGACCACTCTGCGCAGCGGCTCGGACCCGGTGCGCAGGTGGGCCACGACCGTGGCCGGCTGCAGCGTCGGCAGGCCCTTGGGCGAGCAGTTGGCCGCGCCGTAGGGGATCTGGAGGTCGGTGCGCGGGGTTCGCTTGAGGAGCGCGTCGGCCCGTTTGGGCGGGAGCGTCGTGAAGGACGGCGTGACCAGTTGAACGTCGGAGAAATAGACCGGAGTGTCGGTCGCGTTGCGCACCGCCACCTCGATAGCGTGCACGGGCTCGTCTGAGCGCCACTGGGCCAGCGAGACGGACACACCCGCAGGTGGGTCGGGTGGCGGCGTGGCGGGCGCCTCAGAGGCGCCACAGGCCGTCAGAAGGCCAGTTGGGAGCACCGCCACGAGCAGGAAGGCCGCAATGCGCTTCACCCGTTGAACATTAGGCGTGATCCTCCGTCTCTCGTAAGTTGAGGAGTGATTACGACTCCGCATCCAAGTGCCGACAGTTCTTCGTGGCGTCTGTTGAACTGGCCTTTTGTTCTGTAGCTTTCCGTCATTCGTTCGGGAACGTCGGCGGTGCTGACCTGACCCGGCCTGGAGATGAAGGAGACACTCCATGATCCGCATTGCTCCCGCAGGACGGGTGCTGGCTGTCGTGGCTGCCACGAGCTTGGCCCTGACAGCCTGCGGTGGTGGCGGCGACACCGCTACACCAGCCTCCTCTTCGGCTGCGCCATCAAGTGCGGCTGCTCCGGCAGCGAAAGGCGACGGCACCTTGACCGTCGGCACGCTGCTGCCGCAGACCGGTTCGCTTGCCTTCCTCGGCCCGCCCGAGTTCGCCGGTGTTGACGCCGCGATCAAGGAAATCAACGAAGCCGGCGGCGTGCTTGGCAAGCCGGTCACCAAATATGACACCGACTCCGGTGACACCACCACGAACATCGCTTCGCAGTCGGTGGACAAGCTGCTCGCGCAGAAGGCCGACGCCATCATCGGTGCCGCGTCCTCGTCCGTGTCGGAGTCCGTGATCGACAAGATCACCGGCGCTGGTGTGGTCCACTTCTCGCCGGCCAACACCTCCGACAAGTTCACCACGATCAAGGACAACGGCCTCTACTTCCGTACGGCTCCGCCGGACAAGCTGCAGGGCCGCGTGCTGGGCGACCTGATCATCGCCGACGGCAGTGACACGGTCGGCATCCTGGCCATGCAGGACTCCTACGGCACCGGCCTGGCCGACCAGGTGGCCAAGACCGTCACCGACGGTGGCGCCGAGGTCGTCGAGCGCGTGGACTACGACCCGAAGGCCGCCGACTTCTCCGCCGACGTCGCGAAGCTCAAGGCGAAGAACCCGAAGGCCATCGTGCTGATCGGCTTCGAGGAGACCGCCAAGGTCATCCAGGAGCTGATCAAGCAGGGTCTGCCGGCCACCAAGCACAAGTGGTACATGGTCGACGGCAACACCTCCAACACCAACTACGTCAAGATGCCCAAGGGCACTCTGAAGGGCGTCAAGGGCACCATCCCCGGTGCCGCCGCTCCTGACGACTTCAAGGGCAAGCTCACGGCGGTCAACCCCAAGCTGGAGGACTTCAGCTACGCGCCTGAGTCCTACGACGCCATGAACCTGATCGCGCTGGCCGCCGAGGCCGCCAAGAGCGACGCGGGCGTGGACATCGGCGCCAAGCTGGCCGAGGTCAGCAAGGGCGGCGAGAAGTGCAACAACTTCAAGTCGTGCGCCGACCTGCTCAAGGCCGGCAAGGACATCGACTACGACGGCGTGAGCGGTCCGGTCGAGTTCAACGACGCCGGTGACCCGGCCGTGGCCACCATCGGCATCTACGAGTACGGCGCGGACAACAAGTACCCGACCAAGGCGCTCGAGTACCGCACCGGCAACATCGCCGGCTAGTCCATAAGACACACAGACACATCTGAGGGGCCCGGTCCACTGGATCGGGCCCCTTCGGCTTATTCGCAGCCCGCTGTGATCTCGTCCGCGGCGACCCGGTACTCCTTCAGCAGCTTCACCTGGCGCTCGCGCGGGACATCGGCCCTGGACAGGCCCGCGGTGGTGGACTCGACCGTGTGCACGGCCGTACCCAGTGACTGGGGCAGGCGCTCACCGAACTGGAGCGTGATGCCGCGCACCTCCGCGAGGCGGCCGAGCACCGCGTCCTCGAAGTACTGGGTGTCCTCCTGCCCCTTCGGTTTCAGCATGAGGCCCGCGTAGCCGATCGCGGAGACCACGCGCGCGCAGGGGTCGTCCGTGGGGTCTCCGCCGGTGCTGTACCTACCGGCCGAGGCGGCCGTGTGCTGGCAGCCGACGAGGATGGGCAGCAGGAGCGCGATGGTCGCAAGACGTCTCACAGCGCTCATTAAAGAACGGCGAAGGGGCTCCTGGGGAGCCCCTTCGCCGTTCTGGAATCTTTCTAGGCCTTCGCCAGGGTGCCGAGATAGAGCTCGATCACCTTGGGGTCGTTGGCCAACTGGCGGCCGGTGCCGGTGTAGGCGTTGCGGCCCTGGTCGAGGACGTAGCCGCGGTGGCAGATCTGCAGGCAGCGCCGGGCGTTCTGCTCGACCATGATGACGGTGACGCCCGCCTTGTTGATCTGCTGGGCCTGGATGAACACCAGGTCCTGCAGCATGGGCGACAGGCCCGCCGACGGCTCGTCCAGCAGCAGCACGGACGGCTCGGTCATGAGCGCCCTGGCCATCGCCACCATCTGGCGCTCGCCGCCCGACAGTGAGCCGGCCCGCTGCTTGCGCCGCTCCTTGAGCGCCGGGAACAGCTCGGCGACGAACTCGAAGCGCTCCTTGAACTTGCCGGGCACCTGGAAGGCGCCCATCTCAAGGTTCTCCTCGATGGTGAGGCTGGGGAAGACGTTGTTGGTCTGCGGGACGTAACCGACCCCGCGGGAGACCAGCGAGTGCGCCTTCATGTTCGTGATGTCCTCACCCTTCAGCACCACCGTGCCGCTGCGGATGTTGACCAGCCCGAACATGGCCTTGAGCAGCGTCGACTTACCGGCGCCGTTGGGGCCGATGATGCCGATCAGCTCGCCCTCGCCGACGTAGAGGTCGGAGCCGTTGAGGATGTTGACGCCCGGCAGGTAGCCGGCGATGAGCTCGTCGCACCGCAGCACGGCGTTCTCGGCGCCCGCCAGGTGGGCGGCGCGGTCGGTGATCGCCGCCTTCGACTCGGGCGCGGAGCCGGGCGCGGACTCGGGGACGGCGTTCACTTCTGCGTCTCCTCTTCGATCTCGGCCTCCAGCGCCGCCTCCGCCTGGTGCAGCTGCTCTTCGAGCTCGCTCTCCGACAGCGGCGCGTCGTGGTGGGCGCCCAGGTAGGCGTCGATGACGCGGGCGTCGGACATGATCGTGTCCGGTGGTCCCTCGGCGATGATGGCGCCCTGGGCCATGACGATCACCCAGTCGCTGATGTCGCGGACCATGTCCATGTCGTGCTCGACGAACAGCACGGTCATGCCCTGGTCGCGCAGGTCCTTGACGTGGCCGAGCAGGGACTGGGTGAGCGCCGGGTTGACGCCCGCCATCGGCTCGTCGAGCATGACCAGCTCGGGCTTGACCATGAGCGCGCGGGCCATCTCCAGCAGCTTGCGCTGGCCGCCGGACAGCGAGCCGGCGAAGTCCTCGCGCTTGGCGTCGAGCTTGAACCTGGCCAGCAGTTCCTCGGCCTGCTCGGTGATCGCGTCCTCCTGGGCGCGCCAGGCGCTGGGCACGAGCGCCCGCCAGAAGTTCTCGCCGCGCTGGTGCTGCGCGCCGAGTCGCATGTTCTCCAGCACCGTCAGCCTGGACAGCGCCTTGGTGAGCTGGAAGGTACGGACCATGCCGGCGCGGGCCACCCGGTGGGCGGGCACGCCGCTCATGCTCTGGCCGTTGAACGTCCACTTGCCGGCGTCAGCGGTGTCGAACCCGGTGAGCTGGTTGAAGAACGTGGTCTTGCCGGCGCCGTTGGGGCCGATCAGCGCGGTGATGGAGCCGCGCTGGATCTCGACGTGCGCCACCTCGACGGCGGTCAGGCCGCCGAATCGGCGCGTGACGCCGTCGACCACGAGGATCGGGTCGGGCTTCGGCACGCCGGGGTCGCGGGCCAGGTCCTTGAAGGCGGCAAGAGCAGCGGCCTTGCGGTCGGACATCGTGGTTTCAGCGGACGACGTTTCAGCGGACATCGAAAGCTATCTCCCTCTTGTCACCGAAGATGCCCTGTGGCCGGAAGATGAGCAACAGGATCAGCCCGAGACCCACCAGGATGTAGCGGACCGGCCCGACCTGGATGGAGGTCATGAACGGGATGTACCCCGCCTGAACCGCTTCACTGAGCACACCGTTGACCAGGACCAGCAGCACCCAGAAGATCATCGATCCGACGACCGGGCCGAGCACGCGGGCCGCGCCGCCGAGGATCACGATGGTGTAGGCGAAGAAGGTGGTCTCGGTGCCGAAGACGTCAGGCTGCACCGAGGCGTACGCCAGCCCGTAGATGAAGCCGCCGAGGCTGCCGATGACGCCGCCGAGGATGAGCGACTGCATCTTGTAGGAGAAGACGTTCTTGCCGAGGCTGCGCACGGCGTCCTCGTCCTCGCGGATGGCCTTGAGCACGCGGCCCCATGGGCTGCGCATGAGCAGGTAGACGATGCCGCAGGAGAGGGCGACCAGCGCCCAGCCGACGAGCATGATCCACAGCAGCCGGTGGTTGAAGCTGAACCAGCCGATGCCGTACTCGCCCTCCGGGAAGGGGTTGAGCGCGTAGAAGCCATCGGAGAAGCCGCGCTGCCCGTCGGAACCGCCGAAGACGTCCTTGAACTGCACCGAACGGAAGACGAGCCGGACGATCTCGGCCGCCGCGATGGTGACGATGGCCAGGTAGTCGGCCCGCAGGCGGAGCGTGGGCGCGCCCAAGAGCAGGGCCAGGAGTACCGCGGCGGCGAGGCCGACCCCGATGCCGACCCAGAAGGGCAGGCCCAGGACGGTGACCGTGACGGCCAGGCCGTAGCCGGCGACGCCCATGAACGCCGCCTGCCCGAAGTTGAGCAGGCCCGTATAGCCGAAGTGGATGTTGATGCCGATCGCGGCGAGCGCGTAGAGCACCGTCTCGACGCCGATGGCGGACTTGACGGTGGTGCTGATGATCGTGATCCAGTCCATGTGACTCCCCCCGTCAGCCGATCCGCTCTCGGCGGCCCAGGATGCCCTGTGGCCGGAAGAGGAGCACGATGATGAGTACGGCCAGCGCGCCGACGCTCTTGAGCTCTGGCGGCACCCAGAGTGTGGAGACCTGGATGAACAGGCCGACCACGAGAGAGCCCACCAGGGCGCCGAACGCCGTGCCGAGCCCGCCGAGCGTCACACCGGCGAAGATGAGCAGCAGGATGTCCTGGCCCATGGTGTATTTCAGGTTCTGTGACAGGCCGAGCATGATGCCGGCCAGCGCGGCGATGGCGCCGCCGGTGGTCCAGATGATGCGGATGACCCGGTCGACGTTGATGCCGGAGGAAGCGGCCAGCGCCGGGTTGTCGGCGACCGCGCGGGCCGCCTTGCCGGTGCGGGTGCGCAGCAGCGCGAGGCCGACGATGATGAGGACCAGCAGCTCGATGCCCATCGCGATGAAGTTCTTGGGCGCCGCGGAGATCGGGCCGATCTCGATGCCCGGCTGCGCGGTGTACTGGGCGAACGACTCGTTCTGACCACCGAACAGGATCAGGAAGACGTAGCGCAGGAAGAGCGCCACGCCGATCGAGATGATCATCATGGCGATGGTGCCGGTGCCGCGCCTGCGCAGCTGCCCCCAGAAGAGCCGGTCCTGCAGGTAGCCGAGCGCGCCCCCGCAGATCACCGCGATCACGGCGGCGGGGATCAGGTGCAGCCCGAAGGTCACGTTGAACAGGTAGGCGAGCAGCGCGCCCAACGTGACCAGCTCGCCGTGGGCGAAGTTGGTCAGGCCGGTGGTGCCGTAGATCAGTGAGAGGCCGAGCGCGGCCAGTGCGATGATCAGGCCGAGGTTCAGGCCCTCGAAGGTGAGCTGAGCCGCCTGGTCCAAGAAGGGACTGGTCTCGCCGCCCTCATCCGCCTGGCCCGCGGCGCCCTTGAGCTGCAGGGCGAACAGGACGGTGGACACGTTGCCGGAGAAGACGGTCGGGGTGCGGACGGCGTTGCCGCCGCGGACCATCGCGTTCTGCGGAAGCGTCTTGACATCCAGTGTGACCTTGTATTTTCCCGGTTTGTCAATCGGGACTACCCATGCACCCTGGGCGTTGCTTGTAACCTCCTTGACGGGTTGTCCGCCTTCGGTGGTCACGACGATTTTCACGCCGTTCACTGGTTGGCCTTGGAGTTTGAGTGTCCCTCTCAGACCCTGATCAGGGGCCGCCGCCTGGGCGGGGACCGCGAGCAGGAAGATGAGTCCACCCAGGAAGGCCGTGAACGCGATCACGGCTCTGCGCAATGGTGCTCCCTCAAAATAGGTCAGGGCGGGGTTGTGCCCCTCCATCTCGACACGCGGGCATCGCAGGCACAACAACAGGCATGCAATGGCGGGAGCTTATTCTGGTCGCGCCCGGTTCAGGGTCGTTCGTCACCAATTAGTGACACGTGCGTGTCGCTGATGTGAGGAAACAAGACGCCAGGTCAGGGGCTAAATCCCACTAGACGCCTGGCGCTTCCGGGCGCGAATGCGCAACGATCGCTGCAGAACGTGAACGAGCCCGCGGAAGAGGACCTTTGGGACCATGTAGGGCTTCCCCGGCCTTACACGTTATCTACTCGGCCTCCCCGCGGGCTCCGCTCGGAACACCGTAGCGACCCACGGGGCTCGTGTGCAAAGAGAGCCGCAAAGTCGCGTGGCGTTCAGTGATCAGCGATCACGCAGCATGCAGGTCAGCCGTGAGGTGCACACACGCCGTCCCTGCTCGTCGGTGATCTCGATCTCGTACGTGGCGATCGAGCGCCCGCCGTGCAACTGGGTCGCCACGCCGGTGACGAAGCCGGAGGTGGCCGAGCGGTGGTGGGTGGCGTTGATCTCGATGCCGACCGCTATGCGGTCCGCGCCCGCGTGGACGGCCGCGCCGGTCGAGCCCAGGGTCTCGGCCAGCACCGCCGACGCACCGCCGTGCAGCAGGCCGTACGGCTGGGTGTTGCCCGCGACCGGCATCCGGGCGACGACCCGCTCCGCGCTGACCTCGACGAACTCGATGCCCATCCGGTCGGGGAGCGTGCCTTCGTATACAGCGTTCAACGCCGGGAAATCGGCCGGGTCGATCCGCGTCAAGGGGAGTCCTCCAGTCTTTCGAGCTCAGGTTTTCTGTCGCAGATGGAGACTAGGCTGCTTGTGTGCCGAAGAGTGAAGTGACCCCTAGCCGCCCGTGCCTGTTGCTGCTCGACGGGCATTCCCTGGCCTATCGCGCGTTCTACGCGCTCAAGGACGCCAACCTCATGACCACCGACGGTCAGCACACCGAGGCGGTCTACGGGTTCACCTCGATGTTGACCAACATCCTGCGCGACGAGCAGCCGTCGCACGTGGCCGTGGCGTTCGACCGGTCGGAGCCGACGTTCCGGCACGAGGAATACGCCGAGTACAAGGCCAACAGGAGCGAGACCCCCGAGGACTTCCGGGGCCAGATGCAGCTCATCTATGAGCTCCTCGACACGCTGCGCATCCCGCACCTGTCCAAGGCCGGGTTCGAGGCCGACGACCTCATCGCCACGCTCGCCACCCGCGCCAGCGCCCAGGACATGGACGTGCTGATCGTCACCGGCGACCGCGACGCGCTCCAACTGGTCGACGGGCACGTCACGGTCCTGATGACGCGCCGCGGCATCAGCGACATGACCAGGTTCACGCCCGAGGCCGTCGAGGAGAAGTACGGCCTCACCCCGGTCCAATACCCCGACTTCGCGGCGCTCCGCGGCGACCCCAGCGACAACCTGCTCAGCATTCCCAGCGTCGGCGAGAAGACCGCCGCCAAGTGGGTGCGCGAGTTCGGCTCGCTGACCGCGCTGGTCGACCGGGTCGACGAGGTCAAGGGCAAGGTCGGCGACAAGCTGCGCGAGCACGTCGCCCAGGTGCTGATGAACCGCCGGCTCACCGAGCTGCTGCGCGAGGTCCCGCTCGAGGTCGAGCTGGGCGACCTCACACAGGGCGTCTGGGAGCGCGAAGAGGTCAACAAGCTCTTCGACACGCTGCAGATCCGCGGCGAGCTGCGCGAGCGCGTCTTCAAGGTGCTCGGCACCAGCGAGCAGGAGCCCGACCAGGGCTTCGAGGTCGAGACCATCATCCTGGGCCCCGACCGCGTCGCGGGCTGGCTGGCCGCGCTGCCCGCCGGCCGGGCGGGCCTCGCCTTCAAGGGCGCCTACGGCAGCGGCACCGGGCGCATCGACGCCATCGCGATCGCCTCGCCCGACGGCACGGCCGCCCACATCGACCCGGTCAAGCTCACCGAGTCCGACGAGGGCGCGCTGCGGGCCTGGCTGGCCGACGCCGACAAGCCCAAGGCCGTCCACGACGCCAAGGGGCCGATCCTCGCGCTCTGGGCGCAGGGCATGGGCCTCAAGGGCCTGACCTGTGACACGGCTCTGGCGGCCTACCTGGCGATGCCCGGCCAGCGCACGTTCGCCCTCGAAGACCTGGCCCGGCGCTACCTCAACCGCGACCTGCACGCCGAGGAGGAGTCCACCGGGCAGGCCGCGCTGTTCGGCGACGACGAGGACGCCCCCGCCAAGGACCTGGCGCTGCGCGCCCATGCCGTGCTCGGGCTGGCCGAGGCGCTGGAGACCTTCCTGACGGGCCGCGGCGGCACCCAGCTCATGACCGACGTGGAGCTCCCGCTGCTGACCGTGCTGGCGGAGGTCGAGCGCGCGGGCATCGCCGTCGACAGCGCATACTTCACCGCTCTGGAGGCCGAGTTCGGCGCCGCGGTCAAGCACGCGGTCGAGGAGGCGCACCGGGCCGTCGGCGAGCAGTTCAACCTGGGCTCGCCCAAGCAGCTGCAGGAGATCCTGTTCACCAAGCTCAACCTGCCCAAGACGAAGAAGATCAAGACCGGCTACAGCACCGACGCCGACCAGCTCGCCTGGCTCGCCACGCAGACCGAGCACGAGCTGCCGATCATCATGCTGCGCCACCGCGACCAGACCAAGCTGCGCACCACCGTCGAGGGCCTGATCAAGGAGATCGCCGACGACGGGCGGATCCACACCACGTTCAACCAGATCATCGCGGCCACGGGCCGCCTGTCCTCGGAGAAGCCCAACCTCCAGAACATCCCGATCCGCACCTCCGAGGGCCGCCGCATCCGGCAGGGCTTCGTGGTCGGCGAGGGCTACGAGACGCTGCTCACGGCCGACTACAGCCAGATCGAGCTGCGCATCATGGCCCACCTGTCGGGTGACGAGGCGCTGATCGCGTCCTTCGAGTCGGGTCACGACTTCCACCAGGCCACCGCGGCCCGGGTGTTCGACCTGCCGCCCGAGCAGATCGACGGCGAGCTGCGGGCCCGTATCAAGGCGATGAACTACGGCCTCGCCTACGGCTTGTCCGACTTCGGGTTGTCCGGGCAGCTCAACATCCCGGTGGCCGAGGCGCGGGCGCTCAAGGAGGAATACTTCCAGGAGTTCGGCGGCGTCCGCGACTTCCTGTACGCCATCGTCCAGCAGGCGCGCACCGACGGCTACACCGAGACCATCATGGGCCGCCGCCGCTACCTGCCCGACCTGACCAGCGACAACCGGCAGCGCCGCGAGATGGCCGAGCGCATGGCGCTCAACGCGCCCATCCAGGGCTCGGCGGCCGACATCATCAAGGTGGCCATGCTCAACGTCTCCCAGGCGATGCGCGAGGAGGCACTGGGCTCCCGGATGCTGCTCCAGGTCCACGACGAACTGGTGTTCGAGGTGGCGCCCGGCGAGCTCGACCGGCTCAGAGACATCGTGCGCGACCAGATGAACGCCGCCTACCGCCTGCGGGTCCCGCTGGAGGTCTCCGTGGGCGTCGGCCGCACCTGGGAGGACGCGGGCCACTGACGGGCCGCTGAGGGCGGCCCCGCGCCATGAAACAGGGCGGTCCGGCGTGTCGAGAACAGCGGCCGATACGGGGTTTTGGACTACCCTGAAAGTACATTTCCCCGACTGGCACGGGAGCCTTGTGCGATCGTCAGCGTCCTTCCCGCGGGTCATCGCCATCGTGCACATCGGGGTGGTGGCGATCGGGGTGGTGGCAGTGGCGGTCCTCGGGCTGATGCTGCAGTTGCCCTCCGGCCGGCCCGTCCCCGGGCCACCGGCGGCGGTCAGGGTCGTGCAGTCCGCGCAGCCCACCCCCGCCGAGCCCGTGCCGACGGTCGCCGAGCCGCCCGGAGCGGTGTCCACGCCGGAGTTCGCCAAGCAGGTCAAGGCCAACGAGCTCGGCCTGGTGCCGGTGCTGATGTACCACCGGATACTCAAGAAGCGCTTCGCCTCGATCGACCGCACGCCCGACCAGCTACGCAGGGAGCTGGAGAAGCTGGCCAAGCAGGGCTACTGGCCGATCACCGCCAAGGAGTTCGCCACCGGCGACATCCGGGTGCCCGCGGGCAGGTTCCCCGTCGTGCTGACCTTCGACGACGGGCACGAGAGCCACTTCAGGCTCGACGCGAGCGGCAACCCCGAGCCGCACACGGCGGTCGGCGTGCTCTTAGACGTGGCCCGGCGCTATCCCGAGTTCCGTCCGGTCGCCACGCTGTGGATCAACCACGACCCGTTCGGGCTGCGGAAGCCCGAGGAGCAGGCGGCGGCCGTGCGGTGGCTGGTCGATCACGGGTTCGAGGTGGCCAACCACACCTGGTCCCACCCCAATCTGGCGGCCATGCGGAAGAAGAAGGTCAAGGAGCAGATCGTCCGGCTCGAACGGCTGCTGAAGAAGCTCGGAGCCGGTCCGTCGATCACCATGGCCCTGCCGTTCGGGGCGATGCCGCACCCCAAGAAGATCGCCCGTCACGGCAAGTGGGACGGCACCACCTATGACTTCGCCGGGGTCTTCCTGGCCGGGGCCGAGCCCTCACGTTCGCCTTATGCGAAAAATTTCGATCCCGTGGCCATCCAGCGCATCCAGAGCAACGGCAACAAGGGCGAATGCCGCAAGTGGTGCTCGCAGTACTGGCTGGGGTGGCTGAACAAGCACCCTGGGGACCGTTACGTGTCCGACGGGGACCCCACAAAGATCTCTATCCCGCAGCGCCTTCAGGGTAATATTGCGCCAAAGCGGAGAGGCCAGCTCGTCGTCTATTGACCGGTGCTCGGGCGGTTGGATTGACCTCATGCTCAAGGTCTCATATGCTGATCGCTGCGCTGTGGGCTCGCGCGCGCCTCAGACGGAGCGGGCTCGCGCTCGGTCACGTCGATGTCGTTATTCCTCGGCTTGATGCGGAAGAGAGCCTGCCGCGCGTCCGCCACATCGACATTCTGTCCGCGTTCGGAGCAATTCCACACATGACGTCCAGCACTGAGGCCACCTCGAGCACCCCGCAGGTAGCGGTCAACGACATCGGGTCCGAGGAAGACTTCCTCGCAGCGATCGACGAGACCATCAAGTACTTCAACGACGGCGACATCGTCGAGGGCACCGTCGTCAAGGTCGATCGAGACGAGGTCCTTCTCGATATCGGCTACAAGACAGAGGGTGTCATCCCCTCGCGTGAGCTTTCGATCAAGCACGATGTCGATCCTGCTGACGTCGTGGAGGTCGGCGAACACGTCGAGGCCCTCGTTCTCCAGAAGGAGGACAAAGAGGGCCGCCTGATCCTGTCCAAGAAGCGCGCTCAGTACGAGCGGGCCTGGGGCACGATCGAGAAGATCAAGGACGAGGACGGCATCGTCACCGGCACCGTCATCGAGGTCGTCAAGGGTGGACTCATCCTCGACATCGGCCTCCGTGGCTTCCTGCCGGCGTCCCTGGTCGAGATGCGCCGTGTCCGCGACCTGCAGCCGTACGTCGGCCGCGAGCTCGAGGCGAAGATCATTGAGCTGGACAAGAACCGCAACAACGTGGTCCTGTCCCGCCGCGCGTGGCTTGAGCAGACGCAGTCCGAGGTTCGCCAGACGTTCCTCAACACCCTCCAGAAGGGGCAGGTCCGCAAGGGCGTCGTCTCCTCGATCGTCAACTTCGGTGCGTTCGTGGATCTCGGCGGCGTCGACGGCCTGGTCCACGTGTCCGAGCTGTCCTGGAAGCACATCGACCACCCCTCTGAGGTCGTCGAGGTTGGCCAGGAGGTCACGGTCGAGGTCCTCGATGTCGACATGGAGCGCGAGCGCGTCTCCCTGTCGCTCAAGGCCACTCAGGAAGACCCGTGGCAGCAGTTCGCCCGCACCCACCAGATCGGCCAGGTCGTGCCGGGTCGCGTCACCAAGCTGGTGCCGTTCGGCGCGTTCGTCCGGGTCGAGGAGGGCATCGAGGGCCTGGTCCACATCTCCGAGCTGGCCGAGCGCCACGTGGAGATCCCGGAGCAGGTCGTCCAGGTCGGCGACGAGATCTTCGTCAAGATCATCGACATCGACCTCGACCGGCGTCGCATCAGCCTCTCGCTGAAGCAGGCCAACGAGGGTGTCGGCACCGAGGTCGAGTTCGACCCCACGCTTTACGGCATGGCGGCGACCTACGACGACCAGGGCAACTACATCTACCCCGAGGGCTTCGACTCGGAGACCGGTGAGTGGCTCGACGGCTTCGACAAGCAGCGCGAGGAGTGGGAGCGGCAGTACGCCGAGGCCCAGACCCGCTTCGAGGCGCACAAGAAGCAGATCGAAGAGGCTCGCAAGGCGGAGGCCGAGGCGGGCGAAGCCGCTCCCTCGTCCTACACCGGTGAGACGGCGGCTCCGGCCAGCAGCTCGGGCTCGTCCGCTCCGGCGGCCGGCGCTCTTGCCTCCGACGAGGCTCTCGCGGCTCTGCGCGAGAAGCTCGCGGGCGGCCAGAGCTGATCTGGTTGGCTAGCTAAGTAGAGAAGGACCCCGCACCGTCTGGTGCGGGGTTCTTCTTTTGGGTCAAAGGTGAACGATTCAGTCCGCAACCCCTTCCAGGATGGGCGCAGCCGGCCTACCCGGTGGTTCGCCCGTCAAGGTCATCTGGGTGTTGTCAGGCGGACCAGCTGGTCCGCGGCGAGGGCTTGCCGGCCCTGCTCGGGAGGTTCCGCAGGAGAACGATCACCGGCTCCAGGACCTCCATAGTGGCTTTGTCGTGGAGCGGGGCCCGCGGCCTCGGTGATCAGTGCGTCACGGAGTGGCTCGCCTCTGCGGCGACGTCTCGGTCCGCGATCCACGCGCAGCCGTTCTCGGGGATTTCCGTGAGCGCGATGACCATGTCCAGGCGGTCACGGGTGCGGGTCAACGCGGCGATCTGGGCATCGATGCGCTCGCGCTCGGCGGCGAGCCGGGCACGCGACTCCGGAGTACTGACCTTGGCTTCGACGCAGGGCAGCAGTTCGGCGATGGTCCGGCTGGACAGGCCCGCCGCGTAGAGCATCTGGATCAGATGGACACGGTCGGCCGCCGGCTCCGGATAGTGGCGCTGCCCGGAGTCGCTCCGGTTCGCGTCCAGCAGACCCTGCTCCTCGTAGTAGCGCAGGGCCCGCACACTGACGCCCGACCTCGCCGCCAACTCGCCGATACGCACAGTGACCTCCGACACAAGACTTGCCTCTGACGTCAACGTCAGGTTTTAGCCTATCCGGCATGAAGATAAACGGGGCACATGTGCTGGTAACCGGCGCCAACCGCGGCCTGGGCCGGCAGTTCGTCCTTTCCCTCCTCGACCGTGGCGCCGGCAAGGTGTACGCGACCGCCCGCCGCCCGGACCTCATCGACGTACCAGGGGCCATCCCGCTGCACCTCGACATCACGGATTCGGCATCGGTCGCCGCCGCGGCCGCCGCGGCGGGCGACGTCAAGATCGTCATCAACAACGCGGGGATCTCGACCGGGGCGAACCTGGTCACCGGAGACCTGGACACGATCCGCCGCGAGATGGACACCCACTTCTACGGCACCCTCAACGTGATCCGCGCCTTCGCGCCCCAGCTGGCCGACGGCGCGATCCTCAATGTCCTGTCCGCGATCTCGTGGCTCGCCTTCGACGGCGCGGGCGCCTACCATGCGGCGAAGGCCGCTGAATGGGCGCTCACCAACGCCGTACGCCTGGAGCTGGCCAACCAGCGCACCCTGGTGACGGGCCTGCACCTGGGCGCCGCGGACACCGACATGATGGCCTGGTACAACGGCGACAAGACCGCCCCCGAGGTGATCGTCGCGGCGGCCCTCGACGGCATCGAGGCGCGCCGGCCCGAGGTGCTCGCCGACGACTGGAGCCGCCAGGTGAAGACGTGGCTGTCGGAGGACCCGAGCGTCATCTACCGGGAAGCGGCGGCGGCTCTCACGGCCTGACTCGCTGATCCTGAAGGTCACGGCGCCCGCGGCCGTGGCCTTCAGGGCGCGATCTGTACATTGCGTGGCGCTCGGCGGTTGGGGCCGGGTACAGACGTCCCCGCTCCGGTCCGGGCCGTTCACCAGCTCAGCCTGGAGAACCAGGAACTGCGGGAGCGGCTGGATCTGCCCGAACCGAACGTCGCTCCGCTGCATCGTCGGCGCTGAGGGCTCGTCCTCGGCAAAGTGATCTCGCCGGCCCGCAGGCCTACACCTACTTACCGGCTGTGATCGATGACGTTGCCGTTGGAGCAGTTGTTCACGTGATCGCCCACCCAGTCTCCGAGGACCGGAACCACCGCCACCTCCTGCAAGCAGACGGCCGCAGCGGTGAAGTTCCAGTTGTTCGCCGCGTTCACCCCTCCGCCGAAGCTCACGTCGATGTCAGCATGGGCGGGACCGGCGATCCCCACCACGGCCAGTGCGAGCAGGGTCGTCGGGAAGGTCTTTTTCATGAGTCACTCTCCGTTGGCGAAGCGAACCTGTCGGCTACAAAGAGTAGTCAAAGGAACGCTCAAAGTGAAGATCGCGGCCCCAGCAAGGCCGCGGCCGGCTAGGGATCGGCGCATGGGTCGAGTGTGCCCCTTCTGCGATTCACGTCTGTCGAGGACGTGAAGGCGTTCCAGCGGAGGCAGGAGGTGATGGCCTTGTCACTGTGGCGCCAGGGGGTGCGTCAATCTTCGTGTGATTACTTTGCGTATGCAAAGGCAACTCTCAGTAATTGTCCGAGGTGAAAGGCATCCATGCACCGCACCCTGACTAAGACCGTCACGGCTCTCGCTGCCATCGCGGCGCTCAGCGTCGCCGCCCCCGCACCCGCTCAGGCGGCAGAGTCGGCCTACTTCGTGATGACCGACATCACCCGCGAGCAGTTCGTCATCAAGCTCACGGACCCTGCGAAGATCCAGCACGCCCGCGACCTGGTGAACGGCGACACCACCGATCGACCGCACGTTATCGGACGCATCCTCAAGCGCCAAGCCCCCTACAACCCGCGCTGGAGCTATCACCTGAACACCGACACCGTCGACTTCTTCGACGCGGCGATCGAGGTCTGCGACGCGACGATCCCCTACGTCGAGGACAACCTGGACGAGGCCGGCGGGGCGTTCCTGCCCGGCCTTGTCTGGTGCGACTGGTCTTCCAGGCTCGAGCGCGAAGTTCGGATGCCATAGAACTGATGTCGTCCGCCATCGCGGCCTCTGGAGAACCGCTCCAGGGGCCGCCCCCATGCGTTGGCAAGCAGCTTCCAGGGAGATCCCTTCGAATGCCCGCCCTCCATCTCCGGGAACGCCAGGCGTCAGGGCACCGGGCGAGACAGAGGCAAGAACTTCAACAGGAAGACCATCACCCACGACACCGGCCCGTCGGCGGCCACTGCCCGTTCAGGGCGGTAGCCGCACCCCGGCTCACTCCTTTGTCGCCCTTTATGCCGCTTCTTCAGTGCCGGGTGCCGCCGTCCGGGCTTGGCACGCCGGGCTGGGTGAGGCGTTCGGGAATGACGATCTTGTCGTAGAGGTCCGCGGCGATGCCGCATTGGAGTGCGGCGTCCTTGAGCGCCAGGCCCTTGTCGAGGGCGTAGTGGGCGATGCGGGCGGCCTGGTCGTAACCGACGACGGGGCTGAGCGCGGTCACCATCCTGATCGAGTGGTCGATGTTGTGGTGCAGCGTCTCGGTGTTCAGCCGGGTTGCTGAGGGACGCGAATGACGTGGGTGTGGGGCTGGAGTAGGGTGCTCGCGTGGAGATCGAGCGTGCGCGGGCCGCTGACGCCGGTGAGATCCTCACCGTGCAGCGGGCGGCGTACGTGACCGAGGCGCAGCTCTACGGCGACCCGTTCCTGCCCCCGCTCCTGGAGTCCGTGGAGCAGGTCCGCAAGGGCATCGAGACCGGCATCGTGTTCAAGGCGACCGATGGTGCCCGGATCGTGGGAGCCGTACGCGGCCAACTGGCCGGCACGACCTGCCTGGTCGGGCGCCTGGTGGTGGCGCCGGACCAGCAGGGTCGCGGGCTGGGCCGGGCGCTGCTGGAGGCGCTGCACGAGCAGACGCCGGAGGCGACGGCCTTCGACCTGTTCACCGGCCACCTGTCCGAGGCCAACCTGCGTCTCTACCGCCGCCTGGGCTACCGCGAGACCCGCAGGGAGCGAATGGACGATCACCTCACGTTGGTGCACATGCGCCGTGATCCCGATCACGGATAGTCTTTCCGCGTGTTGAAAATCGGGCTCACCGGCGGCATCGGTTCGGGCAAGAGCGAGGTGTCCAAGCGCCTCGCGGCCAGGGGCGCCGTGGTGATCGACGCCGACAAGATCGCCCGTGAGGTGGTGGAGCCCGGCACCCCGGGCCTGGCCCGGGTGGTCGCCACGTTCGGCGAAGAGGTGCTCCATCCCGACGGCTCGCTCAACAGGGAGAAGCTCGGCGCCATCGTGTTCGCCGACCCCGACAGGCTGGCGGTGCTCAACGGCATCGTGCACCCGCTGGTGGGGGAGCGGGTCGCCGACCTGCAGAGCCGGGCGGACGCCGACGCGATCGTGGTCTACGACGTGCCGCTGCTCGCGGAGAACCGGCTGGCGCCGATGTACGACGTGGTCATCGTCGTGGACGCCGCCGACGAGGTGCGCATCGCCCGCCTGGCCGAGCACCGCGGCATGCCGGAACCGGACGCCAAGGCCCGCATCGCGGCGCAGGCGACCCGCCAGGAGCGGCTGGCGGTCGCCGACATCGTGATCGACAACGAGGGCGATCTGGACGACCTGGAGGCCAAGGTCAGCCAGGTCTGGGACGACCTGGTGACCCGGTCCGGACGCGGCTGACCGAGGCGGACAACGCGCTCGCCGTCCACTGCGCTCGCCGTCGTCACGGCGCGGTGGCAACGGCATCCGGCGCGGCGGTTTCGGCGGTCCGGCGGGGTTCTCAGAACGGGGAGTCGAGCGGCACCTGACGGACGCCGGGCAGATAGGGGTCCAGCTCGCCCAGCTCGAACCGCGACATCCCGATGACATGCCAGAACTGCCCGGAAACCTCCCCCTGGATCTTGTACCTCCCGTCCGGGGCGAGCGCCGCCCAGCCCTCCGGCAGGCCCAGCAGGGTGGCCCGCCGCTCCGCCCCCGCCCAGAGGATCACCACCCCGTCGTCCCCGGCACTGGCCAGCAGATCCGCCGCGGGGCTGAACGCCACCGACCACACCCGCCGCGAGTGCCCCGCCAGCGTGTGCAGCTCCCGCCCCGTCGCCGTGTCCCAGACCCGCACCATGAGGTCGTCGCCGCCCGTGGCCAGCCGCTCGCCCGTGGCGTCGAACGCGACGCTCCACAACCGTCCGGCGTGCTTGTCGAGCGTGTGCTGGAGGAGCGGCTGCCACGGCTGGCCGGGGCGCAGCTCCCACACCATGGCGCGGCCGTCGTTGCCGGCGCTCGCCAGGTGCCGGCCCGAGGGCGAGAAGGCGACCGAGTAGACCCGGTCGGTATGGCCCTCCAGGGTGGCGACCCGGCCGCCCGACTCGACGTGCCAGAGGCGTACCAGCCGGTCGTCGCAGCCCGTCGCCACGAAGCGGCCGTCGGGGCTGAAGGCGATCGAGCGGACCCGGCCCCGATGGTCGGCCAGGTTGCTCACCAGGCGGCTGGTCGGCCGGTACCAGATCCGCACGCTGTCGTCGTCGTTCGCCGTGGCCAGCAGAGTGCCGTCGGGGCTGAACGCCTCGGCCCACACGTGGTCGGTCTCGGCGTTGAGCTCACGCTCGTAGTCGCCGGTGACGGCGTTCCAGAAATGTACGCCGCCGTCGTTGCTGGAGGTGGCCAGTACGGGCCCGGCAGGTGAGAACAGGGCCGAGATGAGCCGGTCGGCGGTGCCGGTGACCTCGCGCAGGCGGCGCCCAGTGTGGGGCTCCCAGATGCGTACGACGCCGTCGTTGCCGCTGGTGGCCAGCATCGAGCCGTCGGTGCTGAACCTGACCGAGGAGATCCGCCTGCCGTGGCCGCGCAGCACGCGCTGGCACTGGCCGCTGGCCGGATCCCAGAGGCGTACCGTCCCGTCGTTGCTGCTGGTGGCGAGCTGCTCGCCGTCGGGGCGGAACACGAACGGCCAGACCGAGCTGCGATGCCCGGCCAGCTCGACCCGCCGGCCGCCGCCCACCTCCTGCAGCCGGACGACGCCGTTGGAGTCGCCGCTGGCCAGCGTCTGGCCGTCGGGGGAGAAGACGACCTGGTAGACGGATCCGGAATGGCTGGTGTGGACGCCGTGCGCCTGGCCGGCCGGGTCCCACAGCCGTACGGTCCCGGCCGTGTCGCCGCTGGCCAGCAGTGAGCCGTCGGGGGCGAAGGTCAGGCAGTAGATGCTGCCGGGGTGCCCCTTGAGCTCGTGGCGCAGCGACCAGGTGGTCGTGTCCCACAGGCGTACCGTCCCGGCCTCGTCGCCGGTGGCCAGCAGCGATCCGTCCGGGCTGTGGACCGCCCGGAAGACCGAGCCGCGGTGGCCGTCGAGCGTGCCCGTCACCTGTCCGGACGTCAGGTCCCAGATCCGCACCACGCCCGCCGAGTCGCCGCTGACCAGCACCGAGTCGCCGAACGACACCGTGTAGACGGGTGCCTGGTGGCCCGCGAGCTCGTGGACGAGCCGGCCGGTGGCGGTGTCCCAGACGCGGATGACGCCGTCGCCGCCGCCCGCCGCGACCAGCTCGCCCGACGTGCTGAGCCGGAGCGGCCAGACCCCGTCGGCGTGGCCGCGCAGCTCGCGCAGGTGCTCGCCGGTGAGGGCGTTCCACAGCACGACCAGGCCGTCGCTCGCGCCGGTGGCCAGCAGTTCCGCGGCGAACGAGACCGCGTAGACGCGGCCCCGATGCCCCTGCAGCGTCCGCACGGGTGCGCCGCCGACGCACAGCAGCACGCCACCGTCCTCGTTGCCGACGGCGATGGTGGATCCGTCGGGACTGTAGGCGATGGGCTCGGGCAGCCGGCTGGTCTGGAAGTGATAGCCGTACGGGACGCCGATCGCGGCGGGCGCGAGCTGGATCTCGACCGGCTGGCCCGGCACGACGGAGGCGCCCGGCAGGTGCGGCAGCGTGCCCGTCACGTTGATCAGCGTGGCCCGGTGCCAGCGGGCGCCCTCGGCGGACACGTCGCTCAGATCGGTATGGGCCAGCCGCGCGCCCGACAGGTCGGCCCCGGTCAGGTCGGCGCCCGCCAGCTTGGCGCCGTCGAGCCGCGCCCCGGCCAGCTTGGCGTCGCGCAGGACGGCTCGGGACAGGTTCGTGCCGACGAGCGTGGCGTCGGTCAGGTCGGCGCCGGTCAGGTCGACCTCTTGCAGGTCTCTGGCCGACAGGTCCTCGCCCTTGAGGTTCGCGCCCCGCAGGTCGGCCCGGGCGGGGGTACGCAGCCGCGCCGAGATCTTGACCGCGTTCGCCCGCGAGAGGTCGTCGGCGGGCGGGTCGGACACCCACGCCCGCAGCGCCCGTATGTCGGCCAGGTCGCACAGGAACTCGACGGTCAGCGCCGACAGCGGCCTGCGCGACAGCACCAGGGGCGCCTCGATCGTGGCGGCGATGTGCCGGGCGATCAGCCACTCCATGACCGAGGAGTGGATGAACCCGAACATGCCCTCCTCGGTGCGTACCAGCAGGCTCCCCGAGCCCACCGCGTGGGCGGCGTGCTCGGCGGACAGTTGCCCGCCGGCCAGGCCGGTCAGCGTCTCGGCGAACTCGGTCAGCTCGTCGACGCCCAGCAGTGACTCGCCCGAGTCCCACAGCCGCAGCGCGAGCCCCGTCACGACCTGCCACAACTCGTCGGTGGTCAGCGGCGTCGGCGACCCCGGCACCTTGGCCCGCCGCTCCTCGAACGCCAGCCACGAGCCGAGGATCTCCTCGTACAGCAGCGCCGGGCTGATCGTGTGGCGGGCGCCGGCCACCGTGCGCAGCCGGTCGGCGTCGAGGTCGGCGATGAAGCTCAGCATCCGCGGGTTCTGTGCCAGGTCGAGCAGGTCCGTGATGCTCTCCATCAGCGACATGCGCGCCGCCGCCGCGTCGCCGTCGTCGAAGCGGTTGGCCAGGTAGGTGCGGATCTGGTCGTGGGTGAAGTCCTCGACGCTGAGCACCCGACGCTGCGGCAGCACGCCGACCATCTCGCCGAGCGAGGTGAGCACCTGGCTGTGCGACTTGAAGTGCTGGGTACGGCTGGCCACCACGATCTTGGCCTTGTCCTCGGCCGCGGCCAGTAACGTCGACAGGTGGTCGGCCGCCCGGTCGTAGGTGAGCCGGGTGACCAACTCGTCGAACCCGTCGAACAGCAGCACGATCCGCCCCTGCCGCAGCAGGTAGCGGAACGCCTTGAGGTCGATGAACTCCTCGCCGTGCCCGGCCAGGTGGGCGGCGACGAGCGCGTCGACCGAGTGCGCCTTGTCCAGTGCCCGCAGTTCGATCAGGATCGGCGTCAGGTGCGGCAGTTCGGCCGGGATGCGCCTGGCCAGCTCGCGCAGCGCGAAGGTCTTGCCGTGGCCGAAGTCGCCGAGCAGCAGCAGGAACCGGCCGTGGTCGGCGGCCAGCAGCCGCATCAGCTCGTCCGTCAGGCCCTCCCTGACCTGGTGTCCGGGCCGGTCGAGTTCGCGGTAGCGCTGGGGGACGTACAGGCTGGGCGGGTAGCGGCGGTCGGTGGTGAGCCTGGCCGTCTGCTCGGCGACATAACCCGACAGGTCGAGCAGACCCTGGAACTCGGTAAAGCTGCGTAGCCGCACGCCTCTGCGCATGAGCTCGTCGCGGAGCGTCCTGGCCGGGGGCGACCCCTGGTAGACCAGCTCGGCGGCGAGATCGGCCGCGTGCGCCTGCCGGACGAAGGCGTCGGCCTCGGCGGCGGTCAGCTCGCCCACGTGCGCGCCGACCATCGTCTGCCGGACGAATCCGTCCTCGGGGTGGGTGACGACCAGGTGGGCGGCGAACCGGCGGATCTTGGCCCGCTCGTGCCTGGCCTCGCAGACCTCGGTGATCCGGTCGAGCAGCAGGTCCACCGGGCCCGGTTCGCGCTCGACCGGCGCGGGCTCGGGGGCGCGGGCGGCCGGCGCGTCACCGGTGAAGGTGGCCTGGGCGGACCGCCAGCCGTGCGAGACGCGTTCGGGGCGGTCGGTGTCGGGCAGCCAGGTGCGCAGGCCGTTCTTGGTGATCTCGACGACGTGGTGATGGCCGGAGCGCGGCGCGGCGACGGCCGCCTCAGCGGCCTCCCCCGTGCCGTGGAAGAGCAGGTTGAGCCGCCGCGAGAGGACCCGGTCGTAGGTCGGCGCGTCGCGCAGGATGGACGGCGGGTGCCCGATCGCGCCGAGCCGCAGCCAGGCGCTCTCCTCGTAGGGGCGCAGCCGCTCGGCGAACCAGGCCGCCTGCCCCTCGCCGAGCAGGGGATAGGCGTCGCGTTCGAGGTGGCTCATGGCCATCGTCGAGTTGAGCCCGGCCACGACCACCCTCAGGTCGGGCACCTCGAACAGCGTCCACGGCTGGCCGCCGTCGAACACCCGGTCGTCCAGCCCCTGGTACACCTCGCCGAACAGGCCCGCGAAGTGCCGCCACTTGGGCCAGTAAGGCGGCTGCGGGGAGACGTCGTCGGCCTCGCAGGTCAGGAAGTACGCGCTGGCCGCGGCCTTGGTGACGTCGCGCGGGCCCGGCACGATCACCAGCCGGTGCGGCTCCAGGCCGATCAGCAGCCGCAGGTCGGTGATGAACCGCGTCGCGTGCCCGAACTGTCCAAGGCTGCCCGACTCGGTCAGGTCGCCGGTGACCATCATGAGGTCGGGGCGTGGCATGCCCCGGTCGTACATCGAGGTCAGATCCGCCCAGATCCGCGCCTGCATGTCCTCGGGCGTGAACGGCTCGCCCGGATCGGGCAGGGCCCGGCCGAACCGGGGACCGCCGATGTGCAGCACGGTCAGCGACTCGCGGGCGCGGTCGGCGATGGCCGACGGCGGGAACTTCGGCGCCGACACCGGGGCGCGCCGGGCCCGCGAGCGCTCACCGGGCGGCGGCAGCGTCGGCGCGGGCAGCGGCAGGCCCGCACCCGTCGGGAAGTCGGGCGCCGCCTCCGGCTTGGCCCGGCCCGACATCGCCTCCCTGACCCGGCCCAGCAGCAGCGCCCTGGCCTGGCCCGAATCGGTGACGCCGAGCAGGTCCACCCAGGTGATCGTGGACAGCAGCCCTTCGAGGCGTACGTCTTCGAGCCGGATCGTGACCAGCTTGTTGGACGGGTTGTCGGGGTCGGCGCGGAGCGCGGCCTGCCACTCCATGCGGCCGTAACGCGAGGTCAGGTAGTTGCGCGAGAGCACGGCCACGACCACCTGCGCCTCGCTGACGCCGCGGTCCATGAAGTCGATGAAGTTCGTGCCGGGTACGAAGTCCCATGCCTGGATCATGGTCTTGTAGCCCGCCGCCTCCAGCTCCCAGGCGATCCAGGTCGCCCAGGCCGTGTCGGCGGGGGAGTAGCTGACGAAGATCTCTGTCGGCCTGCCGTCACGTGCCATTCCGTCAGTATCCCCTGTGGGATCGGCGTTTGCAGGCGAGGGAGCGCCGTCGTCTGGAGGAGGAGCCGGCGAGGGAGTGCCGTCGTCTGGAGGAGGAGCGCCGGGAGCGTAGCGACCAGAGCGACGGGGGAAGACGGCGGCATTGGGCGACCGAGCCCGCCTCACGGAGTGAGGCAAATAAGCACGGAGCGTAGCGACCAGAGCGACGGGGGAAGACGGCGGCATCGGGCGACCGAGCCCGCCTCACGAAGTGAGGCCATAAACAGGGTTGTGCGATCATCGTCGGGTGTGGCGACGTCTCGGTGTGCTCGACTGGATCCGGATCGGGCTGCTCGCGCTCGGCCTGCTCTTCGTGGCGACCGGGCTGCTCCCGTGGCGGGAGGCCGCCGGGAGCATGGACGAGATCGGGCCGTTGCTCGTCTTCCTGGTCGGGATCATCGTGCTGGCGGAGTTGACCAAGGAGGCCCAGGTCTTCGACGCCATCGCGGCGCGGATGGCGGTGCTGGGGCGGGGTAACTACGTCGCGCTCTTCTTCCTCTGTACCGCCTTCGCCTCATTTATTACGATATTTCTTAATCTCGATACGACTGCGGTGCTGCTCACCCCGGTCATGCTGGCGCTGGCGCCCAGGGCGCGCATCGCCGCGCTGCCCCTGGCGATGACCACGATCTGGCTGGCCAACACCGCCAGCCTGCTGCTCCCGGTCTCCAACCTGACGAACCTGCTCGGCATCAACAAGATCGCTCTCGACGCGCAGCAGTTCGCCGCGCGGATGTGGGCGCCGCAGATCGTCTCGATCGCCGTGACGATGGCCTTCCTCTGGGTCTTCTACTGGCGCCGGGGCCAGCGTCGCGACCTGCGTTACACGCCGCCCGTGCTGGAGCCGGTCGCCGACCGCGTGCTGTTCGCCGCCGCGGGCGCGGGCTGCCTGCTGTTCATCGGCGCGCTGCTGCTCAAGGTCCAGGTCGGCGCGGCCGCCATGGCGGCCGCGCTGGTCGTCGTCGTGGCGTTCTTCGTGCGCGACCGCGCCCGGCTGACGTGGAGCCTGATCCCCTGGCAACTGCTGATCTTCGTGACGGGCCTGTTCCTGGTGGTGCCCACCCTCAGCCGGTACGGCCTGGCCGACCTGATGCGCTGGATGATCGGCGCCGAGGAGGATCCCTACCGGACGGCGGCGGTGGGCGCCGGGTTGTCCAACCTGATCAACAACCTGCCCGCCTTCCAGGCCATCGCGAGCGTCATCCCGTCGAGCGACCAGGATCGGCTGCTGTCCCTGCTGGTCGGCACGAACGTGGGGCCGGTGATCACGCCGTGGGCGTCGCTGGCGACGCTGCTCTGGTTCGAGTCGTGCCGCCGCCACGACGTACGGGTCCCGATGCGCCGCTTCCTGGCCACCGGCGCGGGGCTGGCGGTCGTCGGCATGGTCACCACCGTCTGGGCCCTTGTCACCTTCGGCTGACCACCCGCCGCCGTGGCACGCACGGTCGCAAGGGCAAGGTCACATAGCGGCTCGGGTGCGCAGCAGGTCGAGGAGGCCGGGCATGGCGCTCGGGTGGGTGGCGACGAAGCTGCGGTCGTCGGGCGTGCCGTCGAACCCCTCCTCGAACGGCCCGCCGTCGAGCGCCCGGATCTCGATGCCCGCCTCCCGCGCGATGAGCGCCCCCGCGGGCAGGTCGATCGCCTCGGCCCGGTAGCCGACGATGCCGTCGATGTCGCCTCTGGCCAGCATCGCCCAGGACAGCAGTGGCGCCCACAGCCGCAGCACGCGCCTGGCGCGCAGCTCCAAGGCGTGCGTGATGGCCTGCGCCGTCGTGTCGCTCCTGGACACGGAGTAGCCCTGGGTCCACGCCAGCAGCGGGCCGTGCGGCGAGGGGTTGTGCGGCGGCGCCAGCCGTACCCCCGAGGAGGTGACGGCGCCGCGGTCGCGGATCGCGGACCAGGTCTGGGCCGAGACCGGGTCGTGCACCACGCCCAGCATGGGGCGTCCCGAGCGGCACAGGGCCAGGCCGACGACGTAGGCGGGCAGGCCGATCACCACGTTGTTCGTGCCGTCGAGCGGGTCGATCAGCCATGTCCACTCGCCACCGGCGGCGCCCAGCAGGCCCGACTCCTCGGCGATGACCGAGTGTGCCGGGAAAGCGGTGAGGACGCGCTCGACCAGCAGCTTCTCCGAGGCCAGGTCGAGCTCGGTGACCACGTCGCCCGAGCCGCCCTTGGGCCGGGCGCCGAGCGCGCCGCGGGTGCCGGCCACGAGCAGCTCGCCCGCGGCCTCGGCGGCGGCGACGGCGACCGCGCGAGCGTGATCCAGATCCATCGGGCATCCCTCAACTCAGGTGGGCGGCTATCAGGCGGACGGCGAGTGCTGTCTCCTCGTCGTCCAGCGGCTGCCTGGACACGTGGTGGTCGCCGGTGCCGAGCGGGCCCAGCGACAGATCGCGGCTGCCCGGACGGCCGCGGCCGAGCGCGATCGTGGCCGCCTCGCCGCCCTCCGGCACCACGCTGCTGTGGAAACGGCCCGCGGGCAGCGTGTAGGTGTCGCCGGGGCCGAACACCTCCACCAGCCCCGTCTCCTGCCGCACGGTCCGGCCGGTGGGCGTGATGCGGTCGCCGTCGGCGGCGCTGACCACCTCGAACACCCGGTGCGTGGCGTCGCGCACCGCGTCGGTGACCTCCACGTGCACGTTGTGTACCTGGCCGTAGAGCACGTGGCTGAACAGGTCCCAGCTGTGGCAGTGGATGCCCGACGTGGTGCTCTCCGCGTGCGCGAACGTGGCCGACCACAGATGGAGACATACCCCGTCGCCGCCGTCTCGCTCAAGCGGCAGGCAGACGAAGCCGAGCGGGTGGCGTACGGCCCTGATGCGGGGGCCCGACAGCGCCGCCAGCGCCCAGGGGCGGGCCCGTCCCCGGGCGAGCTGCTGGTGGACGCCGCGATGACTCATGTGTCGTACGGATTCCTGGCGCGCAGCGCCTTGCGGGCGATGTCGACGACGTCGCGGTCGTCGTAGGACCTGGGCAGCGGGACGGAGATCCGGGTGAACAGCTCCTGTACCTCCTCGACGGTGGGTTCGTCGCTCAGCTGCACCTTCTTGTACATCTCCAGCGGCACCAGCCGCGCCTGCTCGAAGCTGAGCCGCAGCTCGGTGTCGCAGTTCTCGAAGTAGAAGGTGCCGGCCAGCGCGGTCATCGCCCGGTTGGGGTCCTCGACCGTCATGATCAGGCGGGTGGTCGACAGGTCCCAGCGGAACGTCGTCATCGTGGACGACAAGCCGATGCCGATGTCGAGCAGCCCGTAGCGCTGGCGGTGCCAGAAGGCGGCCAGGATCGTGGCGTACGACTCCTTCCTGGCCCGGTCGGCCGTCCACGTCTCGCCGGTGCCGTCGGGCACGTCGGACAGGGAGCGGCGGTAGTGGGCGTAGGTCTCGCACACCTCGACGTTGGACGGGTCGATGACCTCGATCCTGACCGTGAGGTGGCGCTTGACCTTCCTGGCCGCCGCCACGCACTCGGGCAGGGTGACCGCCCGCAGGTAGGTGCCGGTGCCGCCCTTGAAGCTCCACCTCGTGGTGTCCTTGCGGGCGTCGGCGTGCGCCTGCGCGATCTCCTGCCGGCTGCCGAGCACCCTGACCAGCTGGAGGGAGTCGAGTGCCCGCCGGGTGCCGGTGACCAGGCTCTCGATCTCCTCGAGCCGGGCCAGGCGCACGGGCAGCTGGGCGAGCGCGCCGGAGGTGACGGTCTCCTCCAGCGGTGCCTGGCGCGCCCGGTCGCGGAGCAGCGCGGTGGCCACCAGCGCCAGGATCACCAGGGTCGCGGCGCTGACGAGCTGCTTCTGGACGTCGTCGCCTTCCTTGCCGAAGATCGTGTCGGGCATGATGCCGAGCACGCCGACCACGATGGCCAGACCGAGCGCGATCGCACCGTCGGCGTTCTGAGCCGCCCATGGGGCGATCCGCTTCAGCGCCGCCGTGAACCGTGCCATCGCTTGCCCCGCATCCGACGATCAGACAGTTCCGCAATCATGGTAACGACCGCTACAAGCGCGCGGATAGAGCGTGCCTCCTCCCCTGGGATGACCTGACATCTCCCCCTAATAGGTAAGGCGCGGAGACCAACAGATCTCTACGCT
Organism: Nonomuraea sp. NPDC026600; assembly: GCF_040638335.1. NCBI lineage: Bacteria > Bacillati > Actinomycetota > Actinomycetes > Streptosporangiales > Streptosporangiaceae > Nonomuraea > Nonomuraea sp. NPDC026600. The sequence goes on along the minus strand of NZ_JBEZYD010000003.1, from coordinate 394,076 downwards.
TGCTCCCCAGGGGTGGGGAATGAGGGGATTTTTATCGAGCTTTCGCGCGGGTTCTCTGGCGCTGGCGCTGGTCGTTCACACGGTGTGCCCGGTGCGGCCAGCCCTCGCCGCCGCGCCGTCCGAATCGGTGCTGGGGGAGCGGTTCGTGCAGGTCGTCGCCCATCCGGACGACGATCTGCTGTTCATGAGCCCCGACCTGTACGGCGGGGTGCGGGGCGAACGGCCGAGCATCACCGTCTACCTCACCGCGGGCGAGGGCACCGCGGGGCTGGACGATCAGCATGATCCGTTCGTGTACGCGCGGGACCGCGTGGCGGGCCTGCGCGCCGCGTACGCCCACCTGGCGGGGGTGCGCAACGCGTGGCGCACCAAGGTGATGACGGCCGGGCGGCTGGCCGTCCAGGTGGACTCCCTGGCCGAGCGGCCACGGGTCATGCTGATCTTCGTCGGGCTGCCGGACGGCGGCGACCCGCGCGCCGACGGCGGCCGTGACGCGCTGACCAGGTTATGGGCGGGCCGGAACTGCGTGCACCCCTTCGGCGGTGCCGACCGGCCGTGTGTGAGCCGGGAGGACGTGGTGCTGCTGCTGCGGGCCATCTACCGCAAGTACCACGCGAACGTGGTCCGCACGCTCGACCCGGACCCGCCGCCGCGCTGCCGCATGTGCGACCACCCCGACCACGTGGCCTCCGCCCGCTTCGCGGCCGCCGCCGCCGAGCACACACAGGTGCGCCTGGTGGCCTATCGGGGTTACCCGATGACGGTCTGGGCGCCGAACGTGCCGTGGCGGATGCGCGAGCTCAAGCGCGAGATCTTCGGCGTCTACCGGAGCCACGACTACCGGGCCAGGTCCGGCTGGCACTACGGGGCCTGGTTCGAACGCATGTACAAGATCAACGACCACGGTCCTCGGCACTGACGTTCCCCAGCCGCTGGGCGGCCCGAGCTGTCGCTCGACGCCGCCCGGCGGCTGGGATCAGGGCTCAGAGCCAGCCGCGGCGGCGGGCCATCTGCTCCAGGGCGTGCTGCAGCGCCTGGTCCGCCGAGCCCGGATGGTCGTCATAACGGACCGTGAACCGGTTGTAGGCGTCGTGGCTGGAGGTCAGGAAGCCGCCGCGCTTGTCGGCCTCCAGGATGACGTCCATCTGCCGCGGCCCGGCGATGAACGTCAGCTCCAGCTCGTTGAAGTGCCGCCGCCACTGCCCGCCCGCGTAGTACTCGATCTCCTGGAAGAACGGCATCGTCGAGCCGCGCAGCGTGCCGCGTTCGAGGTCGGCCTTCTTGAAGCCGAAGCCCAGGCGGTCGAGCGCGGCCAGGACGTGCTCCTGCGCGGGCAGCGGGTTGACGAACAGCGGGTCGAGGTCGCCCTTGTCCATCGCGCCGGCCAGCGCCAGCTCCGTCTGCACGCCCAGCCGCATGCCGTGCAGCGGGTGGCCGCCGACGGCGCTGATCGGCGTCTCCCACGGGATGACGATCTCGAACGGCTGGCTGTGCTGCGCGCCGGCGGTGAGCTGGAAGGTCCCGGCGACCTGCCGTCGCAGGAAGCCGTAGCTGGTCTTGTACTCCTCGTCGCCGCGCTCCACCTCGACCACCGCGGTCAGGTCGAGGTAGATGCCCTCGACCTTGTAGTCGGCGCCGCCGCCGCGGAAGTGCACCACGCCGCGTAACGTCTGGCCGGGCCGTACACCGCTGTCGGTCAGTACCGTGTCTACTTCGACGCCCGCGCCGAACGCGGCCATCAGTTTGCGAAACACCATGGGGGTTCTCCTATGACCCGGGGGTCTCTCCGTTGTGATGGCCCGTGAAGCGGGGGAGCAACTGGGCCAGGAGCAAGGTCGACAGTGCGGAGTCGCCGGATCCCTGCTGGGTGCGGACCACCAGCGGCTGGGGGGCGTTCTCCGCCAGTTTGGCACCCACGTCGAGGCGCCTGCGGGCCAGCTCGTACTGCAGCACGGCCCGGTTGTCGCGGTAGGAGGCGGCCAGCCTGCGCAGGGCCTTGGCCTCGTTCTCGGCGGAGGTCAGCTCGGCGCGGCCGCGGGCCTCGATCTCCCAGCGCACCCGCTGCGCCTCCGTCGCCTGTTCTTCCAGCATGCGCGCCACGTCCTTGCGCGCGGTGTTGTGCGCGGCCTTGACCTCGACCACGCGGGCGTCACGGGTCTTCTTGGACCGCTCGATCTCCATGAGCAGGGTGTCGATGCGGCGCTTGCGGGTCAGCTCCCACTCGCGCTCGTAGGCCGACAGCTCCTTGGCCACCTTCTCGCGGGTGGCCAGGTGCTGCTGGTACTGGTCAGGCAACTGCACGTCGGGGATGTTGGCGCCGGTGATGCGCACGCCGTAGCGGCCGAGCTGGCGGTTGAGCGCCTCCTGCATGTCGCCCACGTCGGAGCCGCGCAGGTCGTACGCGCGCTCGGTGTTGACCCGGCGGCTGCGCTGCCTGATCGCGTCCTGTACGGCGCTCGACAGCACCAGGTCGAAGTTGCCCGCGCCGATCGTGCGGACGAACGCGACCGGGTCCACGATGCGGAACTTGAGGAAGAACTCGATCGACTTCAGCGGCACGTTCTCGGCCGTCGGGCAGGCCACGATCGGCGCCGAGTACGGGATCTCGGTGGAGGTGTCGACGACCGCGTCCACCCGGTCCCACGGCAGCCACAGGTAGTGGCGGCCCGGCGGGAGCATGCCGGTGATGGCGCCCCAGCGGCTGCGTACGCCGGTGGTGCCCTCCTCGATCTCGATGATCGCCCGGCGCCACATCCAGACCAGCGCGACGGCCAGGAAGAACACCGCGGCCAGCGAGGCCGTCATGACGAGGTTGCCCATCACCGCCATCCCGGCGAAGTAGACGGCGACGAAGATCAGCGTCATCCAGGCGAAGCCGCGCCTGTCCTTGGGGATCACGACGGGCACGAGCTGGCCCTGCTCGCCACCGCGCAACAACTGGCGGATGTCGGACCAGGAGGCCAGCGACTCCTTGATCTTCGAGAACTCGCGGCTCATCGGACCTCACCCTCGATGGTCGGCAGCGCGGCGGCGAGTTCGGGCTCCGGCGCCTCGGTCACCTCTTCGGCGACCTTCCTGAGCAGTTCGGTGATCTCCGCCTCCCTGTCCTCCACGCGCTTGCCGATCTCGCCCAGCCGGCCCCGGATGGCGGCCATGTCCTCGGCTGAGAACAGCGCCGCCCCCTTGCCGCCGACCAGCTGCTGGGCCAGCGCCAGGAAGTCGATGTCGGTGTGCTCGCCCACCTGCACCACCTGCGGCAGCCGGGTCGCGACCGACTCCAGCTTGTCCAGCAGGTCCTGCTGGAAGCGGTAGTCGAGGATCTCCGGCGCCTCGGCCGCGCTGAGCGCCCTGATGTCCAGCGCCTGCGCCTCCAGCAGCGCCGAGTTGGCGTTGGCGGAGGACTCCGCCTCGACCAGGCGCTGCCTGGCCTGTGCCTTGGCCTGGTGGGAGGCCCGCTCCAGCGCCGTGTCCATGCGCGCCTGGTAGCCGGCGATCTCCGCCTGGATCGCGCTCAGCGTCTCCTGCAGCCCGGCCAGTTCCTTGATCAGGTCGCCCTCGTTCTGCTCCTTGCGCAGTTGCAGCTCGTACTCGTAGGTGTAGGCCTCCTTGGCGACGCGCACCATCTCGGGCGCGGCCAGGTCCATCCGGTACTCCTGGCTGGACGGCTCGGCGTGCGTGATGTTCACGTCGGTGAGGCGTACGGCGGGCAGGAACTGCTGGTTGAGGTTGTCCAGCATGCCCAGCGTGCTCTCGCCCACCAGGTCGTAGATGTCCTCGGCCCGCTGGGCGTAGATGAGCGAGCGGGTGACCTCGCTGATGGCGTTCTGCAGCTTGGACTGGAAGCCGCTGACCGAGCCGAGCACGAAGATGAACTCCGCCGGGTTCTCGATCCGGAACTGCAGGAACAGGTCGACGCTCGCCTTGACGCCCTGCTGGGTGGGGGCCTCGCTGATGGGGGCGTTGAACGGGTACTCGCGGGTGGTGTTGACGATGTAGCTGACCCGCTTCCACGGGTTGAACAGCGTCACCCGGCCGGGGTCGGCGATCTGCACCAGCTTGCCGAACTTGGTGATCAGCGCCTTGCAGCCCTCGGGCACCATCACCACGCTGCGCCGCCACCACAGGAAGGCGGCGGCCAGGATCAGGACGACCCAGTAGTGCGGGCCGAAGAACACGTCGGTTCGGGGTATGACGTTGCCGAGCGCGCCGATCAGGCCGAGCACCACCAGGATGCCCAGCGGCACGACCACTTTCGCGGTGGTTCCCTTGGGGATCACCACCGGCGAGATCACGTGCATGCCGTTCTCGGCGAAGCTGCGGTTGATGATCTCGCCGGCCTCGTTCAGCGACGCCGTCCGAGCCTCGATCAGCGTGCCCACCGACACGCCGCCGTCACGGGCGGCCGCGAAGTCGTACGGGTTGAGCGTGAAGCCCTGGGCCTGACCGGTCCACTGGCCCGCCTGATTCACGGCCTGCCCGACGGCCTGACGAATGTCACCGCCTTGAACGACCGCTTGGGCTATGCCCTGACCTGCCTGGATCAATGCCTCTCTGGGTCGTGACATTGCACCTTCCTCTTCCGCTACGGGCGATTCCGACCGTATCGGGTGACACTTACTGTTCGCTTGCAAGCGGTCATCGCACTCCTCTTGCAATTGATAGTAGGTGTGCTACCAATGTAGTAGACCTACTATCGGGAGGATCTGATGAAGGTCATGAGGGAGCTGGATGAAGGCTCCGGGTTGACGGACCCGACGGATCCCGCCGTCATCGAGGTCCGTGATCTGCGCATGCGCTACGGGCCGGTGGAGGTGCTCCAGGGCGTCGACTTCACCGTGCACGCGGGCGAGGTGATCGCGCTGCTCGGCCCGAACGGCGCGGGCAAGACGACCACGATCGAGATCCTCGAAGGCTTCCGGGTACGTTCCGGCGGCGACGCACGCGTGCTCGGCACCGACCCGGCCCACGGCGACGAGCGGTGGCGGGCCCGGCTCGGTGTGGTGCTGCAGTCGTGGCGCGACCACGGCCGCTGGCGGGTCCGCCACCTGCTCGACCACTTCGGCCGCTACTACGCGCCGTACTCGGACGAGGGCCGGATCCGCCCGCTCCCCACCGACGAACTGCTGGCCGCCGTCGGCCTCACCGAACACGCCGACAAGCGGGTCGCCCGGCTCTCCGGCGGGCAGCGCCGCCGCCTCGACGTCGCCATCGGCATCGTCGGGCGCCCTGACGTGCTGTTCCTCGACGAGCCCACCGCCGGGTTCGACCCGCAGGCCCGCCGCGACTTCCACGACCTCGTGCACCGGCTGTCGGACCTCGACGACACCACCATCCTGCTCACCACTCACGACCTGGACGAGGCTGAGAAGCTCGCCGACCGGATCCTCATCCTGGCCGGCGGGAAGATCGTCGCCGACGGCAGCGCCGACCGCCTGGCCCGCCAGGTCTCCCGCGACGCGCAGGTGCGCTGGAGCGTCGGCGGCGAGCACTTCGTCCATGCCACCGACGACGCCACCGGCTTCGTCCGCGACCTGTTCGCCCAGCACGGCGAGGAGATCGGCGATCTGGAGGTACGGCGGGCGACGCTCGAGGACACCTACATGGCGATCGTCAGAAGGGAAGAAGCATGAACCCCACGCTGCACGCCGCCCGGCTCGGGGTGTCCCGTGGCTGGACCGAGTTCAAGAACGCCCTGGTCAACCCGCAGGAAATCGGCTTCACCGTCGTCACCTCGGTCGCCTTGGTCGTCGTGATGTACTTCCAGCGGGACGCGACGCTGCCCGGCACGTCCATCTCGCTGGCCGCGGTCACCCTGCCGAGCATCCTCGGAATGCTGACCGCCTTCAACGCCCTGCTCGGCGCGGTCGGCGCACTGGCCGTCGAACGTGAGGACGGCACCCTGCTGCGGGCCAAGGCCCTGCCGCAGGGCATGGTCGGCTATCTGGTCGGCCGCATCGTGTCGGTGTCGCTCACCACCGTGATCAGCGTGCTGATCGTGCTCGTGGCCGGGCTGTTCCTGGTGCCATCGCTGACGCGCACCGGGCCGGGCGGCTGGCTGACCATGGCCTGGGTGATCCTGCTCGGGCTGCTGGCCACGCTGCCGCTGGGCGCGATCATCGGCTCGCTGGCCAACAGCCCGCAGACGGCTGCCGGGCTGTCGATGCTCGCCGTCGGCGGCCTCACCGCCGTCTCCGGGATCTTCTACCCGCTGACGGCACTGGCGGGCTGGCTGCAGGCGCTGGCGCACGTGTTCCCGCTGTACTGGCTGGGGCTCGGGATGCGCTCGGCCCTGTCGCCCGCCTCCGCCGCGGCCGCGGAGATCGGCGGCTCCTGGCACACCCTGGAGACGATCGGCGTACTCGGCGCCTGGTCCGTGGCCGGCCTGCTGCTGGCGCCGCCGATCCTGCGCAGGATGGCCCGGCGCGAGGCCGGCTCGCTGATGCAGCTGCGCCGCGACCGAGCACTGCAACGTATCGGCTGATCGGCTGAGAAGATGGGCGGCGATGAGCGAGATCGTCTACAACCGCATCGCGTTGCTGCGCGCCGAACGCGGTGTCACCCGCCGACAACTCGCCGACGCTCTGGGCGTGCACTACCAGACCGTGGGCTATCTGGAACGCGGCGAATACAGCCCCAGCCTCTACCTGGCGCTGCGGATCGCCGAATACTTCGAGGTGTCGGTCGAGATTGTCTTCTCCACCACCCCTTTTCCACGGATCGGGGAACGGTCCGCCTGACCTTCACCCAAGGTCCTCCGCTTCGCTCCGGACGTCCTTCCCCCCGCCCGTTACCCGATTCGGTGGTTGGCCGTCTGATGCCCGCCCGCCCACAACGGCCCTCCGCTTCGCTCCGGACGTCCTCCCAGGCGGGCTGACGCCCGCCCCCTGAAGGACCTCGCTGCGCTCGGACCGCCTTCCAGCACGCTTCGCCGGGTCGGCTGGTTGGGGCGGGCAGATTATGGCGGCACCATCGTCGAGACCTTCTACAGTGCTGCTATGTCGACACATGACCACACTGCCGCAAACATCTCCCACGGCTGGCAGACGTCGCTGGAACAGGCCTTCGGAGTCCTGCTGGGCCGTCCGTTGTCGAGCTTCGACCCCACCGATGCCTACGCGGCCTACTACGGCGGCAACTGGCTCTACGAAACCGACGCGCGCACGGATGCCGCATGGCTGGACCCAGCCGCGCTGGCCGGCGAAACAACACTGGCCATGGAGCATCTCCTCCTCAACGGAGAGATGGACTACGCGCCTTTGCGGTTCGACGCAAAGGAGTCATGGTTCGGAGTGGACCCGCAAGGGCTCCCTGAGGCTTTCGCCCGCGACCTGGACGCCATGAGTCTGCCCTCCTCCGATCTCATCCGCGGTGCCGATCTGGGGCAGCTGCTGCAACGACACAGCGTCGACCTGACCGCGTCGCACCTGCCGGAGGACGTCTGGTACCTCTACGAAGCGCGCATCGCCTCCAACGGCACGCTCCTGGACGCTCTCCGAGTCGCGACCGGCATCGGCGCCGGCCCCGAAAGCCTCGTCCCTTACGAGGGCAAGATCGACGCGGAAGGAGAGGAACAGATCGCCGCTGTGACCGACGCGGCGCTCCGCGCGCACCTGCGCGGCTTCTGCGACCCCTCGTCGATCGCGGATCTCAGCTATCTGGGCGCCGACGCCGACAACCCGCTGGAGCGGTTCGAGTGTTCGGTGGTAGCCGGCTGGGTCGGCGCCATCGATCAGTACGAGATCACGGTGGTGCAGCTCGGCGACCTCGTCTCCGGCGATCGCCCCACGGCTGGATGAACGTACGGCCAGGCATGTCTCCAGGGAATGAACTGTTGCCGGTGCTCGCCAAGCGGACCTGTGGTTCCCGAAGAACGGTGATCGGTTTCTCTGGGCCACGCTCCAAGACCTGCGCCGCTCGCTCCTCGACCCGCCCCGCCGGCTCCGGCCACGCACCGCCGCCCGGGAAGGCGACCGCCCCGGGAAAGTCAGTGCCCACCAAGAAGCCGGCACCGCGCTCGCCCGCTTCGGCACCCGATTCCGGAGCCTTTGCCTGTCCCGTTCATAGTGCTCACCGTTCCACCTGTTCGCATGCTAGAAATGGGAGTTCGCCCGTGATCTAGGAAGGGGCGTTCGTGAGGATCGGGTCCGTGAAGCGGCCTGAACGTGTTGCCGTCATCGGAGTGGGCATCCTCGGAGCCAGCGTGGGCTGGAACCTGTCCCGGCACGGCGCCAAGGTGATCTTCATCGACGCGGGCCAGCCGGGTGAAGGCGTCACCAACTGGTCTTTCTCGTGGGTCAATGCCAGCAACAAGACCGCGCGCAAGTCCTACTTCGACCTGAACGTCGCGGGCATGGCAGCCTACCGTGAGCTTGCCAGGACCATCGGGCCGGACTCATGGTGGCATCCCAGCGGCCACCTGCGCTGGGCAGACGATCCCGCAGCGGAGGCGAAGCTCCTGAAAACAGCCGGACTGCTGGCCGGCTGGAACTACCGGGTCGAGGTGTGCACGGGGGCCGAGGTGCGCCGCCGCCTCGAACCTGCTCTCACGATGCCCGGCGAGGTTCCAGTCGTGTTCTACCCCGACGAAGCCTGGGTGCACGGACGTCATCTCGTCGGCCGCCTGGTCGGCCAGGCCGTTGCATCCGGCGCCGAGCACCGGTCCGGCACCGCCGTCTGTGACATCGGCACCGATACCGACGGGAGCATCCGGACAGTTGCTCTATCCGATGGGAGCCGTCTCGACGTCGACACCGTCGTGAACGCAGCGGGCCCCGGCGCCTCCCACGTCGCCGAGCTCATCGCACGGCGCTTGCCGATGCGCCGGGAACCCGGCGTCGTCACCCGGATCAGCTGCGCTCAGGTCCCGGTTCGCCGGGCCATGCACGCGCCGCACATCGAGATCCGTCCTGACGGAGACGCTTCGGTGGTCCTCCACAGCCGTGAGATCGACGCACTCATCGACACAGGCGAAGATCCAGCGGAACTCGCACGGCTGCTCCACGAATCGGCGCGGCACGTCGTTCCCGAGCTCGGCGACTCCCGCATCGTAGAGACACGGGTAGTCGACCGGCCCATCCCGGCCGACGGATACCCCTCGGTGGGAGCGGTGCCGTCTGTGCCGGGCTACTACGAGGCCGTTTCCCACAGCGGCATCACGCTCGGGCCGGTGATCGGCCGGTTGCTTGCTTCGGAGATCCTCAGCGGGAAGAGAGATGAGATGCTTGCGGACTTCCGCCCGGAGCGGTTCCCCCCGTGACGGCCCGAGCAAGCGGCACCACCTGACATCACCATGACGCCGGAACCGCGCCCGTCCCTTTTGCACCGGATTCCGGACGCCGCCCCAGGCCGTACCTCAGCGACGAAGGAGAATCGAGGTGCGCGCGGGGGTCTGCTCACATCAACCGGAGCGGTCGGTCAACTGGGATCAAAGGATCTTTAAGGCAACCCCTGCGATAGGCGGCTGGGGTGACACCGTAGGTGCGGGTGAACCATCGGGTGAGATGGGCTTGGTCCGCGAAGCCGGCGTCGGCGGCCGCCGACGCCGGTGACGCGCCCTCGGCCAGGAGCGCACGAGCTCGGCGCAACCGCAGATCGCGTTGGTAGTCGCTGGGGGCGAAGCCGTACGCCGCGCGGAAGCCCCGGTACAGCGCGAAGCGACTGCAATCGGCCACTCGGGCCAGCTCGTCGGCGGCGATGTTCTCGGCGAATCGCTGCCGCAGCAGACCGCGGGCCCGTGCCATGGAGGCCAGCTCCACTCGGCCCTGCCGGTCCGGCAGACGTGCCGGACGCGTGGCGGCGTCGCGGGACAGGGCCAGCACGGCGGCGGTGAGGCGTTCCTCGACGACCAGGCGGGGTGCGTTCTCGACGACCGCGGTGTGGAGGCGGGCCACGGCTCGGGCCAGGGCCGGGTCGTCCACCACCGGGGTGTCGAAGAGCGGCAGCCCGGCGCGGCCGGGAGCCGCGTCGTCGAGGACGTCCCGGAGCAGATCCTCGCCGACGTGCAGCATCCGGTAGCGGTACCCGTGGTGGACGGCCGACTGTCCGTCGTGTGGCTCGTCCGGATTGAACGCCATGACCAGTCCGGCCGCGCTGACGTGCCGCTCTCCCCTGCACGCGAACGATTGGGCGCCGTCGTCGGTGACTCCGAAGGAGTATGTGTCGTGGGCGTGCATCGGATAGGCGTAGTGCTCGAAGCGGGCGTGCATGGCCTCCAGCGCAAGCCCGGGAACCCGCCAGTAGGCAGCGCGTTCTCCGAAAGACGGCATCGCTCCATTGTGCCGCACGAGCGTTCAAGCCCCCGGACCTGCTCAAGGCGCACCCTGGACACACATCGCCGCAACCAGCGAAGGAATCACCAGAATGACCGGGAACGTCTCAGTACCACCAACGAGCCTTCACGGGACGGAGCGGGTCCGCCTGGCCGTCTACCACGGATTCGCCCGCACCGGCCGTGCTCCGAGCGTGCCGGAACTGGCCGCACTCACCGGACTCGCCTCCGACCAGGTGCGTCAGGAACTACGCACCCTTCACGGAAGCCATGATGTGGTCCTGAACCCGCAGGACAACGACCAGGTCGTGATGGCCCACCCCTTCGCGTCCGTGCCGCTCGGCTTCTCCGTCATGGGGGCGCGCACACTGTGGTGGGGCGGCTGCGCCTGGGACTCGTTCGCCATCCCCCATCTGCTCCAGAACGAGCCCGACGTCCTGGTCGCCACCCGCTGTCCGGCCTGCGACACCCCACACGCCTGGGCGGTCGGCCGAGACGCACCCCCGCGAGGCGACCAGGTAGCCCATTTCCGCACCCCCATGCACCGGGCCTGGGACGATGTCGTCCACACCTGCGCCAACCAGCGCCTGTTCTGCTCCACTGACTGCGTCGGCACCTGGCTGCGGCGAACGGGCCAGGAGCGCGGATACGTCATGGATCTGGGCACCCTGTGGCGGCTCGCCCGCGACTGGTACACCGGACGCCTGGAACCGGGCTACACCCGCCGCGACCTCGCCTCCGCCACCGCCTACTTCGCCGAGGTCGGCCTGCACGGATCTTTCTGGGGGCTGCCCGACTGAGGTCTTCGAGTCAGAGGAAGGTGGCGAGGCCATCGAGGAGCCGGTCCACGTCATCGGTGGTGTTGTACGGGGCCAGACCCACTCGCAGGGCGGGGTCCTTGAGCTTCAGCGCGGTGAAAGGCTCGTGGGCGTAGAACGACCCGGCCACCGCCACCACGTCGCGCGCGGCCAAGTGCGCCTGGGCCTCGCGTGCGTCGCGGTCCTGGAGGGTCATCAGGAGCGTCGGGGTGCGGTCGGGGGCGTTCGAGTGCAGGGTGACCGCGTCGCCGAAGGCCCGCAGACCCTCCTGCAGTCTCGTCCGCAGCGACTGCTCGTGCTCATGCATGGAGCCCAGCGATCGCGTCAGCCGCTCCCTGCGCGAGGTCCCCGTACCGGGGTCCATCGCCGCCAGGAAGTCGACGGCGGCGGTGGCGCCCGCCAGGATCTCGTAGGGGAGCGTGCCGAACTCGAAACGCTCAGGAACGGTGTCAGGGGACGGCACGAGCTTGTCCGGGCGCAGGGTTTCGAGGAACTCGGGTGCTGCCGCGAGCACCCCGCAGTGCGGTCCCAGGAACTTGTACGGCGAGCAGACGAACAGATCGGCCCCGAGAGCGGGTACGTCCACAAGGTGGTGCGCGGCGAAGTGGACTCCGTCCACGTACACCAGGGCGCCGACTTCGTGGGCCCGGTCGGCGATCCGGCGGACGGGTGGCTTGGTGCCCAGCACGTTGGAGGCCGCCGTGACCGCGACCAGGCGGGTCCGCGGTGAGAGGGCCCGGTCGTACGAGTCGAGGTCCAGCTCCGTGGTGTCGGCGTCGATCTCGATCCAGCGGACCGTCACTCCGGCGCGCTCGGCCGCCTGGATCCAGGGGCGGACGTTGGCGTCGTGGTCCAGACGGCTGAGGATGATCTCGTCTCCCGCTTTCCAGCCCTTGGCCAGGTGGCGTGAGAAGTCGTAGGTGAGCTGGGTGGCGCTGCGGCCGTGGACGATGCCGTTCGCGGGCATGTGGAGCAGGTCGGCGTAGGCGGCGCGGAAGTCCGCGACGGCACGTTCGGCGTTGAGCTCGGACGGGCTGACGGTTCCCCGGTTGGACAGGGGGCCGGTCAGCGTCGCGGCGATGGCGTCCGCGACGGGGCGGGGGGTCTGCGTTCCGGCCGGCCCGTCGAAGTAGGCGAGGCCGGTCTCGAGGGAGGGGAAATGGGCCCGGAGGGCGGTGAGGTCGATGGCCACAGTCTCGGCTTTCTGTCGGGCGGAGTGCCTTTACTCTGGCGTCGACCTCGCGAGCACGTAAAGCGATGGATCTCGAAGAGAAAGTTCATGATCCATGAAGTCTCAGCCGGATCTGAAGCTCCTGGCCACGTTCCTGGCCGTGGTGCGCCAGGGCTCGATGGCCGAGGCCGCGGCGGCGCTCGGCTACGTGCCCTCGGCGGTGTCCCAGCACATCGCCGCGCTGGAACGCGACATGGGCATCGAACTGATCGTCCGCCGCCCCGGCAGCCGGCTGATCCTCACCGCGGCCGGCCGCTCCCTCGCCCAGGCGACCGAGACGCTCTTCGATGCGACCGCGCGGTTCCAGGACACCGCCAACGGCATCGCGAACCGCGAGATCGCCGAACTGCGCGTCGGGACCTACCCCAGCGCCATGACCTACCTGCTCCCGGAGGTCCTGTCCACGCTCAGGGCTCGCCGCCCGGGTCCCCGGATCCGGCTCATCGTCGTGGAGACGGACGAGGGGGTGCCGAGGGTGAAGTCAGGGGACATGGACCTGCTCGTCGCCTACCGCTACCTGCCCGAGGACCCACCGGCCCCGTCCGAGGCGTTGACGATCACCGTTCTGGGTCGCGAACCGCTGGTCCTGGTCACGGGTGCCGAGCCGGGGCGCCGACGCCCGGTGGAGCTGGCCGAATGCCTGGAACGGGAGTGGGTCTCGGGCCACGCGCACAACCCCGACCGGCGTCTGCTGCTCCGCTGGACCGGAGAGCTCGGGATCGCGCCCCAGGTGACGCTGGAGACCGAGGACCTGCACAGCATGCTCGCCATGATCAGAGCCGGCCTCGCGGTGGGCCTGATCCCGGCCACGCTCCTCGGCGCAGGACACGACGCCGGAATCGAGAGGGTGCTTCTGCCACCCGGGGTCGCTCCGCTCCACCGGGAGATCCTCGCCGTCAGCAGACCCGGCGCCCGCCCCCCGATCGTCAACGAGCTGGTCACGCTCCTGGCCGGTGCCGTGAAGAGCGCGCAGTCGTGAGGACTCACCCCTGCTCACGCGCCTGTTCCGGCACGTCCCAGGAAGGTCGAGGCACCACTGGAAACACATCAGGCACACTCGACATCCGACGGTTGGTAACCCCCTCACCAGGTTGACGGTTTCTGTCAGTGGCGCCGCCTAAAGTGGCAGCATGCGACCGGTCACTGATTTGCAGCGGAAGGTGGCGCCCTTCGAGGTCGTCACCGAGATGACTCCCTCCGGCGACCAGCCGACGGCCATCGCCGAGCTGGAGCGCCGCGTCAAGGCCGGGGAGAAGGACAACGTCCTGCTGGGCGCCACGGGCACCGGCAAGACGGCCTCGATCGCCTGGCTGATCGAGCGATTGCAGCGGCCCACGCTGGTCATGCAGCCCAACAAGACGCTCGCCGCGCAGTTCGCCAACGAACTGCGGGAGATGCTGCCCAACAACGCTGTTGAATATTTCGTCTCTTATTACGACTACTACCAGCCTGAGGCGTACGTCCCGCAGAGCGACACGTACATCGAGAAGGACTCCTCGATCAACGACGAGGTCGAGCGGCTGCGCCACTCGGCGACCAACTCGCTGCTGACCCGCCGCGACACGATCGTGGTGGCCTCCGTGTCCTGCATCTACGGCCTGGGCACGCCGCAGGAATACGTCGACCGCATGGCCAGGCTCCGCGTCGGCATGGACATCGACCGCGACCAGTTGCTGCGCCGCCTGGTCGACATGCAGTACACGCGCAACGACCTCGCCTTCACCCGGGGCACCTTCCGGGTGCGCGGCGACACGATCGAGATCATCCCGAAGTACGAGGAGCTGGCCGTACGCATCGAGATGTTCGGGGACGAGATCGAGAAGCTCGCCACCATGCATCCGCTGACCGGCGAGGTCATCACCGAGGACGAGGAGCTCTACATCTTCCCCGCCTCCCACTACGTCGCGGGCGAGGCGCGGATGGCGGCGGCCGTCACCGGCATCGAGGCGGAGCTGGCCGAACGGCTCTCCGAGCTGGAGCGGCAGGGCAAGCTGCTGGAGGCACAGCGGCTGCGCATGCGCACCACCTACGACATCGAGATGATGCGCCAGATCGGCACCTGCTCCGGCATCGAAAACTACTCGCGCCACATGGACGGCCGCGAGGCGGGCACCGCCCCCAACACGCTGCTCGACTACTTCCCCGAAGACTTCCTGCTGGTCCTCGACGAGTCCCACCAGACCGTGCCGCAGATCGGCGCCATGTACGAGGGCGACGCCTCCCGCAAGCGCACCCTGGTCGACCACGGCTTCCGCCTGCCGTCGGCACTCGACAACCGGCCGCTGAAGTGGGAGGAGTTCCTGGAGCGCATCGGCCAGACCGTCTACCTGTCGGCCACGCCCGGCTCCTACGAGCTGGGCCGGGTCAAGGGCGACGTGGTCGAGCAGGTCATCCGGCCGACCGGGCTGATCGACCCCGAGGTGGTCGTCAAGCCCACCAAGGGGCAGATCGACGACCTGGTCCACGAGATCCGCGAGCGCGCCGACCGCGACGAGCGGGTCCTGGTCACCACGCTGACCAAGAAGATGTCGGAAGACCTCACCGACTACCTGCTCGAGCTGGGCATCCGGGTCCGCTACCTGCACAGCGAGGTCGACACGCTGCGCCGCATCGAGCTGCTGCGCGAGCTGCGCTCCGGCGAGTACGACGTGCTGGTCGGCATCAACCTCCTGCGCGAGGGCCTCGACCTGCCCGAGGTGTCGCTGGTGGCCATCCTCGACGCTGACAAGGAAGGCTTCCTCCGCTCGGAGACCTCCCTGATCCAGACCATCGGCCGGGCCGCCCGTAACGTCTCCGGACAGGTCCACATGTACGCCGACAAGGTCACGCCGTCGATGGAGCGGGCCATCGACGAGACGAACCGGCGGCGGGACAAGCAGATCGCCTACAACAAGGCCAAAGGCATCGACCCGCAGCCGCTCCGCAAGAAGATCGCCGACATCCTCGACTCGCTGCAACGCGAGGACGCCGACACCGACCGGCTCCTCGGGGGCGGCCGCCAGCAGTCGCGCGGCAAGGCACCGGTGCCCGGGTTCGCCGCCCGCCAGGCCGGGCAGCACGCCAAGACCATCGCGGGCGAGATGCCCCGGGCACAGATGGAGTCGTTGATCGAGTCGCTCACCGAGCAGATGCATCAATCGGCGGCCGACCTGCAGTTCGAGGTGGCTGCTCGGTTGCGCGACGAGATCAAGGAGCTCAAGCGGGAGCTGCGGGACATGCGGGAGGCGGGGGTGAAGTAGGCGGCCGACCGGAGAAAGGGCCTCCGCTTCGCTCCGGACGTTCTTTCTCCCCGCCCGTTACCCGATTCGGTGGTTGGCCGTCTGATGCCCACCCGCCCAAAAAGGCCCTCCGCTACGCTCCGGACGTCCTCCCAGGCGGGCTGACGCCCGCCCCCTGAAGGACCTCGCTACGCTCGGACCGCCTTCCAAGAACGCTTCGCCCGGTCGGCTGGTCGGAGCGAGTTGCCTTGGCGGCACCACCATCGAGACCGGTACTGGCTCCTACCGCTCGACCCCTCAGAGCCGCAAGCTGTTGGAGGCGCAGCGGGTCAAGCACGGTGTGGTCAGCCTGCGGGAGCGGCGCCGCGAGCGCCTATCCGCAGCCGGCGTCCAGGATCGCCGGGCGAGCTGAGAGCCAGGAAACGCCCACCCCACTCGTACTGGGTGGGTGTTCGCTGCCCAGGCGTCCAGCCTCGACGATAGACGCCCGAAGCGGAACGTGGAGGAAAGATCAATATCAGAGTACGAGGATTCCCACTCATGGAGGAAGACCCTCTACCTATAGCAGGGGGTATACGGCGCCCTCACAAGCTACGTTCATGACTGGCCCGAATGGCGAGGGACGTGAACGCCGCACGGCTAGGCAGTCCCAGGCGCTCCCAGGCGTCCTTGTCTGGCCGTGCGGTCCCCATTCTCAATCACCCGAGCGGAGCTTCTCTCACGGGTGACTACGTCCTAGCCCGCGCGCACCTTGACGCGCATGCCCGCATCATTGAGCATCAAGTGCATTCGGATTCGATTTCCCGAGAGGCGCGATCAATGAGGCTCAGACTCCTCGGCACGTCCAGCGGTAAGAACGGCTGCCCAGCTCTCTACGAGACCGACCGTGGCACCTACGTCGTCCAGGGCAAACGCGTAAACGATCCGGAAGCGATAGCCGATCTCGTCGACGTACGCGACGACGAGATCTATGTCGAGGTCCCGCCAGAGGTGCTGAGGCTCGCGCCAGGACCGCAGGAGTGAACGGAAGGTTCCTGACGAGAACCGAGTGGGTCGAGGCCCTGCATGCCTTCCAGCACACCGCGTTCCGGCTCGAAGTCCGCGAGAACTACGGCGAGACCGAGGAGGAGCCCATCGTCCGTCAGTTCCTCGACAGCGGAGAGATCGACGAGTCCTACATGGACGACTGGACCGCCGAGCTGGCACCCCGCCTCTCGGCCGGCGAGCGCATGGAGCGGGTTCGCGTCGTATCGGAGCCGCACTCGGACTACACCCGGTTCGGCCTGGCTCTTGCCCGCTTCAACGTCCAGGCGGGTGAGGACATCCGGTATCTGCCTCGCCCGCAGGCCGCCCAGCTCGGCTTGCCGGACCACGACTTCTGGCTGATCGACTCCACTACGCTCCTCATGCTGAGGTTTGGAGACGATGATGTTCTCCTCGGCGCCGACCTTGTCACCGATCCCGCTGTGGTTGTGAAGCACTGCTACTACCGGGACGTGGCCCAGCACTACGCCGTCCCGTGGCAGGAGTACACCGAGCAGGATGTCCACCTACGAGAGAGCCCGTGAAGCTCTTGGGATTCGCCTACGTGAACTTCGGCGAGACGCTCGGCTGACCGGCCAGCAGCTCGCCGAGGCTCACGGCTGGCACCGCACGAAGATCTACAAGATCGAGGGCGGGAAGCAGACTCCCTCAGACGCCGACCTGGAGGCATGGGCGGCGACATGCAACGTCCCCGAGCAGACCCCCGAGTTGATCGCCGCACTGCGCTCTCTTGAAGGCCAGTACGTCGAGTTCCGCCGCATGTTCCGGCGCGGTATGGCGGCCCAACAGCAAACATTCGCCGAAGCTGAGGCGGAAGCCGCCATCATCCGCAACTTCGAGTCCTGCTTCGTGCCTGGCCTGCTCCAGACACCCGAGTACGCCCGCTATCGCCTCCAAGAGGCGATCACCTCCGACGGCGCTCACGATGACCTCGATGAGTCGGTCACCGCCAGGATGGCGCGCCAGCAGATCCTCTACGCGCCGGGCCGCCGCTTCCACTTCGTGATCACCGAATCTGTGCTTCGGCTGCAACTGTGCCCGCCCGAGGTTCTGGCCGGCCAACTCGACAAGCTGGCAGTCTCCTCCACGCTGCGCACCGTGCGACTCGGCGTTGTTCCCTTCGCCACGGTCCTGCCGGTCGCCCCCGTGCACGGGTTCTGGATCTTCGATGATCGGTGGGTGTCGGTCGAGACCATCACCGCTGCGCTCACCATCACCCAGGCTCCCGAAGTCGGCACGTACTTGCGTACCTTCGCCCAGCTGGCCGACGTGGCGATCTACGGTCGCGAGGCTCGCGCGCTGATCGAGAACGTTGTTGACGACTTGGAGCCTCGCCGCTAAGGAAGATGCTCCAAGATGCGCGGGGTGCTCTGCCTCTTTAATAGTGCTGCATCTTGAAGCACAATGCTTCAGAGTGCGTACCCAGCAGTCGTACCGTCCTTGGCATGGACAGTCACGGGTCCGTAGCCCCCACGCTGATGTGCGCCTTCCCCACCTGGGTGGTTGGGCGGCGGCAGGACCGCGTCTGGCAGGCCCGGCACAGGGCCTGGCATCGAGGGCGGCAGCCGCTCGCCGACCGGCGCGCCGGGCTACTCCAAGAGGCCATTTGGGAGACCAATATCCGCGGGGTGGTGTCGTGACCGCGGCCACCGTACTTCCGGTGCCGTACCTCGCACCCCGCAGCGCCGAGAAGATCGACCTCAAGGTTGTTCTGGCGCGCTACGACGGTGCGACGGATGGTCGCAGGCTGTCATACCCCGATCCGGTAGAGGACGACTGGCAGATGGGTGTGCTGTGGGCTCGCCAGGAGGGCCACCGGCACGGCACACCTCTGTGGGACCAGGTGCACACCTTGAGGCAGCGGGAGTGCATGCTGAACGCGCTGTGCCAGGTGTGCGGGGGAACCGCCCTGGACGCGTCCAGTGGACGCCTGCGGTGGGTCTTTCCCCGGCCGGCGCCCTCCGCGTCGCTGTATGCGACCAAGCCCGCCACGTGTTTCGGGTGCATCCCGCAGGCGATCCGGTCATGCCCGCGTCTCCGCACCGAGGCGCACGTCTATACCTCGGGCGGCGAGTACGAGCCGTACGGCGTGCTGGGAGACGTCGTCACCCTGAACCCCGACGGAGCGCCTCGGCTCACCCTCAGCCAGGACGTTCCGCTGGATGCCTTCCACCGGCTCGAATACACCCTCGCGCGGGCTCTCACCGTGCATGTCCGGGATCTGCGCCGCGAGGCGCTCCCCTAGACAGCCTGGCTTCCGCTTCCCTCGGCATTGGTCGCGGGAGCCGGGCCTCAGCCCCTTGCCCTCTGTCGCCCCTCAAGTGACAAGGGCTCCGGGAATGTAAGACCCGGCGGCCCGTCAAGCCGCCGTGCGGGTGGCCTCGCCTCAGGGCTGGAGGGCCTCCGGGCGAGGCAACCCACAACCAGCTACACCACCAACCTGGAGCCTCGATGGATAGAACGCCCTGATCTCGATAGGCATCGCCGCCGTCGGCACGCTGGCCGTCGTCGTGGCGGTCTTGATCTACGCCCCTCTCGTCGATGCGCGTGTGCAGCGAGCGTCCAGCGCGTGGGTGTCAGAGCATTCCGGCCTCCGATCGGAGCAGGGTCGAGAGGGTGTCGGGGTCTGCTGACGCGATTCCCTTCGCGGCGAACCAGGTGGCCACGTTGCGGGCGTCCCGGTCGAGGAACTGCGGGCCCGTGGGATGGGAGATCACGTCGACGATCTGGGGAAGGTCGATGATGACCAGCCTGCCCTCGCGGACCAGCAGGTTGTACGCCGACAGGTCGCCGTGAGCCAGACCCTCCCTGGCCAGGATGACCAGCGCCTCCACCAGTTGCGCCCAGAGGTCGTCCAGGTCCTCCGAGACGTTGGCGAGGCGGGGTGCCGCGTAGCCGTCCGGGGCGCCGATGAATTCCTGGAGGATTTCGGTGCCGACGATCTGCACCGGATAGGGGACCGGCAGCCCGAGTTCGGTCAAGCGACACAGGGCGCCGAATTCGGCCGCGGCCCACTGGCCGGCGATGAGCTGTTTGCCGAAGGCGGTGCGGTTGGCCATGGCCCGGTTCATGCGGCTTTCGCGGGTGCTGCGGCCTTCCAGGTAGCCGGCGTCCCGGTGGAACAAGCGGTGTTCCGCTGAGCGGTAGCGTTTGGCGGCCAGCAGGCAGATCCGGTCCGTGTCCGGTACGCCGCGGGAGACCAGGTGGACGTCTGCCTCCTTGCCGGTTTTCAGGATGCCGAGTTCGGTGTCCACGGCGGCGAGCTCGGTGACGAGCCAGTCCGGGTGCGGTTTCGGGCCGCGCTCGGTGGGTGTGCTCTGGTCCCAGGTCGACCAGCGGTCACCCACAGGTGGTCCGTCGTCCACGGGGGCGCTGTCGAGCCATTCGAGATCATCGGCGTCGAGGGCGTACTTGCCCCGGCGGCGGGGCGAGGAGTGCTTGGGCACGGTGGGATTTCTCCAGGAATGAGGCCCACCGGCTCAGCGATCAGATGGGTGAGAACCCGGTGGGGAGGTCAGAGGACGCGGAAAACGGCACGCGAACAGTCGTCATCACGGTCTCAACCTCCCTTCGCCCTCCACGTACAGCGCTGTGATACCCACCGACTACGCGGTTGGGTAACGCGCTGTGGTCAGCCTGGCTGAGTATGCCGAGCGGGGCCTGGCTGCGGCAACTCAATTTCCGGCCCCCTCCCTTCACGTACTCTTACCCACCCACCCAAACCGGCGCATCACCGTCTGCGACTTCATGGCTGGAGGAGTTCTTGGCGCGTCCGCTCCACATCGGCACGTACAACGATGACCGGCCGGACGGCCCGGACCTCGCGGTCAGCCGAGATAGCAGGAATTCCGGCCGTGAGCGGATCTTGAACTCTCTGACCGCGGAAATATCGAGGTACCGAGCTCCGTCGTGGGGTTCGCGCCAGCCGTGCTTCCGAGATTGCGCCCGTGATCGACTGATGGCCGCTTCTGCTCATACCTCGGCTCGACCCGAGTAGGAAAGCGCGCCCCGGCTGGTTGACCAGAGGTGGAATCCATTGCTGGCTCCTGCTCTGAGGGGGCCTATAACCGGTTGCGCGCCGGCCTGGGCATGCCGCCAGAATGGCCGCATGACCGCGCCCGCCGACCTGGCCCGGCTGCCGGCAGTGTGGGGTTTCCCCCCGGGCACGACGATCACCCGAGCCGAGCAGGGGACCAACAACCAGACGTTCATGCTCCGCCAGGGGGAGCTCCGGTTCGTGCTCCGGGTCAGCCAGACCCTGTCCGCCGCGCAGGTCGGTGCTGAGCACCGGATCCTGCGGTGGCTTCGGCAGGTCGGACTTCCCTTCCAGGTGCCTGAGCCGGTCGCCGCGCCCAGCGGGGACACGGTGATCGAGACTGCGGCCGGGCCGGCCACCGTCTGCCGGTGGATCCCCGGCGTGCGCCCCGATCTCACGGGCCAGACGGCACTCGAGCGCTTCGGCCGGGCGGCCGGGCTGCTCGGCGAGGCGATGCTGGGCGTGCCGCCAGAAGACGGGCTGGGGGACTGGCGCGGTGACCCTCTCCTGGCGCATCCCGCCGTACCGCACGTCGGCGCCCTTTGCCGTCAGCTGCGCGCTGCCGGGTTCAGCGCGGAGCAGGCCGCCCTCCTCGACGCCATGGCAGGCCGCGTCGGGCAGGAGTGGCTTGCCGGCGACGGCGTGCTGCCGACCCAGGTCATCCACGGTGACCTGGCGGTCTGGAACGTGCTGGTCGACGAGGACACCAGGGAGGTGAGCGGGCTGCTCGACTTCGAGTTCGCCGGGGTCGGCTTTCTGGTCCAGGACGTGATGGCGGCGCTGTTCTACAGCGGGGCCCTGGAGACGCGCGACTGGCAGCTTCGCACGGCGGCCTTCCTGCGGGGGTACGCCTCGGTCCGCCCGCTGGACGCCGCCGAGGCCGACGCGCTGCCCCGGCTGCTCCTCGCCCGGGCGGTCGGCAGCGTCCTGTGGCGGGCGGGCCTCTGGCTGAGCGGGAAGGCCCAGTTCGGCGAGGTCGCCGACCGAATCCGCAAGCTGGAGGACATGACCCGCTGGCTCGACGCCAACGGCGGAAAGCTCCGGTCACTCGCGGCCGCCGGCGGGTACGGGTGACTTTCGGAAGTACGGCCGACTGGGAGCGGGCCATCGCCAAGTTCCGCCAGCTGCCCGCTGAGCACGTCCTCCAGTCCGCCGCCGCGCTCACCGAGCCGCCGATCGCGATCGAAGCCCTATGGGACGGCGACACGACAGGCTGGGGAGTCTGGCTCGGCGCGATCGTTCTCGCTGACGGCAAACCGGCCGAACGGAGCTTGGGCTTCCTCCGCGGGCTCGGCGGCGACATTCGGCTGTTCAACGCCCAGGTACCCCCATGGCCTGAAGCGGAGGCCGCAGCCTGGGCCGGCCGGATGATCGCGGACCAGTTCAACGTCCCGTTCTGGTTCCCCTCACCCATCTACCCGGAAGACGACTGCCCGCGATACCTGGAGAGGCACCTCGGCATCCCATGCGCCCGATGCGGCATCCCCCTCCTCCAGCGCGGCGCATGTCCTTGGAAAGGAGTCTGCTACCACTGCCACCTGGAAAGCTCCCGTCGGACCCCCGAGTAGTACGATGTCTCTGCCGATCTGGGCTTACTCAGGCGGTTGTCGTCCCGTCCCAGTTGAGCTGACACAGGTACAGGCCTGTGACCTGCGGTGCGTCAGATTTGATGGGGTTCTGGTCGGACGATTCGGCCCACGTCCTCCGCCACGGCTCGCCACCGAAATCTGACGCGGCGGCTTCGGAAATCGACAGGGGTCGTCAACGCCCGCGAGGCCGCGGACGAGCAGGTCATCCGTGACGCCCGCATGGCAGTACGGACTGCGAGGTCCGCGCGGCCGGGGATGTCGATGATGTCGGTCAGCGATCGGGTGCCGCTGGTCGGCGGGCTATCGGTACATCCGCTGTGAGGGAAGCGCCCTCGTGGTCCGGCGCCGCACACAGCACGCCAGGAAAGATCCGTCATCGTGCGTCGCGTATCCCGAGAATGTATGTCGCGGTAAGCGCAACGGCACGGTCCTCGTCATGTGACAGATCTGCGAGGGCTCGTGACGCTGTGGTTCCCGGGACGTCCGCGAGCGCCTGTGTCAGCCGTCGACGTGCGGACGGTTCGACGGTGCCGTGGGCAAGGCGATCAACGAGCCCGGTAGCGATCTGATCCGCCAACGCGGGACGACTCGCCAGCGCGCTCAGGGCGTCGGCTGCATCGACGTCATTCGTGCCCTCGACGACGATATCGATGAGAGTCGGGATCGTGTCGGCTACTCCACGTGCCCCGAGTGCTAGAGCCGCATACCTGCGGACCGCGATGTCGGGGTTCGTGAGGGCCTCCTGCAGCAGTGTGGTCGCCGCACCGTTCGGAATCTCGGCGATGGACTGGACGGCACGTTTGCGCACCTCGGCTGCTGATGCGCCGAGGCCCTCCGCCAGCAGCGCCAAGCCGTCATCGCCCGATTGCGCCAAAGCCCAGCGAAGGGCTCCGGCGACGTGCGGGTCCGTCTCGCTCAGCGCTGCCTCGACCAGCGCTTCCACTGGCATCGGAGCCTCTTCGACTGAGGACAAGGCCGCGCGCTGGCGCTTGTCGGCGTTCTTCGACCCCAGCGCCTGGAGGAGCGCGACGATCTGGAGGACGTCCTCCCAACCGGCGGGTTCTACGGCGTCGATCCGACGCAGTCGCGTGAGCAGCTCCGTCTCAGCCGCGATGCGTTCTCGCGTCTGGCGGATGAGGTCGTCGACGAGCTCTGAGGGCGTGAAGCCGGGATCATCGAGCGCGCGCCCGACTTCACGCAGCGACAGCCCCAACGACCGCAGGCTCTCGATCTGGAAGATCCGCCGGATGTCCTCGCCGGAGTACTCGCGATAGCCCGCCTCGGTACGACCCGTTGGCCGCACCAGGCCGAGCGAGTCGTAATGCCGGAGCATGCGGGCGCTGACCCCGGACCGCCGTGCCACATCACCGATCAACACTGCCCATCACTCCTCCTTGCCGGTGCCGCCGAGGGCTACGACGCGCTTGGCCTCCTCGATCGCGAACTCGAATCCGGCATCCGGGTCGCGCAACAGTCGTTCCGTGGCGATCGCGTGGGCGCGTACGCGCGGGTCGAGATCCGCCATCGCAGCGCTCAGCGTGGGCACGATCACCTCGCCGAGCGCGATCAGCGCCCGGCTGAGGCTCAGCTGCGTCTCACGTTCGCCGCGCCCGAGCTGTGTCGACAACACCGCGGCCAATTCCGGCTCTTCGCCTGCGGGCACGAGCACGACCGCTGCCCGCCAAGCGCTCCGCGCCACCTCATCGTCGGTGTCGGACAGAAGCGCCCGTGTGATCGCCGGCCACGCCTGCCGATCCCCGATCTTGGACAGCGTGTGCAGCGCCTGGCTTCGTGCCTGCGCACGCCCCGAGCGGAGTTCCTTGAGAAGCTCTGGAATCGTCATGGATATTGAGTGGCGGGTGAGTGCCCACGTCAGCATATCGCGCACATAGAACTCGGGTTCGATCGCGCATCGTTCGATGAGCTTGTCGATGAACCGCGGGTCAGGGGCCGTACCGACCGCCATCGCCGCCCGCAGCCGCACTGACGAGCGGCTGTCCTCCAGCCCCTGGAAAGCTCGGATCGTATCCGTGTCCTGTTCCTGCATGGTCATCGGGACCACCTCCTTGGCAACAGTGAAGACCTTGTCACCGTGTCAAGGTCAAGCGAAGCCGAGTCTGATCATTCCCGACAGACAAACGAGAAGGATCCCCAGTTCACAGCCTCGGATCTCTTGGGCGAGGCGCGACGCCTGATCGCTTCTCTGGCCTAGCGTCTCACAAATCATCACAAGCAAACGCTTGGCCGCCTAGCTGAGCAACTCAGACAGCTTGTCCGACCCCGACCGCAGACTCTCCGGATCCGGGTGAACGTAGACACGCTTCGTGAACGACAGGTCACTGTGACCCGCCCACGCCGACACCACCGTGTCCGGCACCCCGTTGTTCGCCATCCACGACAGGCAGGCATGCCGGGCGTCGTACAGTCGGACCTTGCGCACGCCCGCCTGTTCCATGAGCCTGTACGCCTGCCGCCGCAGCTTGCTGGTCTTCCACGGCCGCCCCAGCTCATCAACCAGGACGTAGCCGCTGTCCTGATATGCCGCCCCGGCCGCCAGCTTCTCCGCTGCCTGCAGAGCCTTGAACGTGCGTAACGCTCGATGGACCGGCGCGGGGGCGGGAAGAGTCCTCTCGCCGGCGTCCGACTTGGGCCCCTTCTCGACGACCTTGACGCGCTGGCCCAACTCGCGAGAGTCGTCATAGACGATCGTCCGAGTGTTTCCGATGGCGATCGTCCCCGCGTCGAGGTCCACGTCTTCCTCCCAGCGCAGCCCACAAACCTCGGCGGGCCTGCTGGCGATGAGCGCGAGCAGCATCACCGCGAACAGGCGATCAGCGCTGATGGCGGCGATGAATGCCTTGACCTCGGCCGGAGTCCACGGCTTGACCTTGGGCTTGACCGCCCTGTTCTTCTGCTCGCGGGAGATGGTGATGTCCAAGGCGACGTTCCGGACAACCAGATGGCGCCGGACGGCGAGGTTCAGCGCTGCACGCAGCCTGCCAAGCGTGAGCCGCACGGACCGCAGTCCCAGCCCGGTTCCTGGCGTGCCAGCGCGCCGCCGCCCTTTGGTCAGCATCCAGTCGATCAGGTCTTCGATGTCATCCTCGGTGAGTTGTTGCAGGGGTTTATGCCCGAGCCGCAGCCGTACGGGCCGGATGGCGTGCGCGTAGTTGGCGGCTGTCCCCTCCTCGACGTCTCGCGTGGAGAACTTGATCCAGGCGTCGAGCAGTTCATTGACCGTCATCTGATGCGGGATGATCAGGGTGCCCGTGTTCCGCTGGTGCGCGATGCGGGCGTACTCGGCCTTGGCCTCCTTCCTCGTGTCCTTCGTGACGGTGAGCTGCTTACGCTTGCCATTCTCATCGCGGCCGATGTCCACGACGAACCGATAGCGCGTGGTGCCGTCCTTCAGCGTGACGGTCTTGATGGGGTCTCTCGCCACATCGCGCTCCTCCCTGAGGGTGTGGATGAGTTTGCCGCACGTGCTGTCTGCGATGCACGGCCTTGAGGGGAAGAAAGATCTAGCGCCGGGGCGCCATCCCAGGACACTATCCGCGAGGATACGATTCGCTTACTGGACTATTTACGCGTTCCGGGCATAGCAGTGTATTCCGACCGCATTACGGGCATGGCCGTAACCCTCGGTGAGGTCGCATACCCGCTCCGGCGTCCCTTCATAGTGGCGCACTAGAAATCGACTTCTGTCCTGTTCCGTAAAAATCCAACCTGAATTAAAGTTCTCGCACTGCCGCGAATGCCTCGGGAAAAGGAATGTCGCAGCATGGCCGCCGCATCTGCGACGTCGGCCACGAAGGGGTGGACGAGTGAAAGATCGCAAGACACGCTGGATCATGTTTGGCGTGACCGGCGCCACGTGGAGCGCGCTTGTAATCACCATGGCGATCCAGCCGCATATCCAGGTGTACATGACCGTGTGGTTGGCGACGCTGATCAGCAGTTTCACCAGCGTCGCGCTCTGGATGACACGGCCCGACCATGGGCTTCTCAGCCACGTCAGGCTGAAGCTTGCCACGCTTCGCCTCGACGAGGCGATCATGGAAGAAGCCGCCGTGGTAGAGAGAGCCAAAGCCGACCGTATATCCGGCCGCCTGGAGTCCGTCGCTTAACTGCGGCATTTGGTTTACGTAGTCTCCGCACCCTTCTCAAGAATCTTCAGAAGCTCCTCAGCGGCCATAGCCCTGGTCTCTCGCTTCTGGCTCGAAGAAAGGTGCGGAGACGCCGTAATACGCTGAACTTCTCTACGGAAGTTTTCAATGGCGTCCCTGATCAGGTCCGGCCTATCTCGCACACCCAATTCGTCAAGACCTGCCAGCCCAGCCTCCAGCAGCAGCTCGGCCAAGGTCGACTGGTTGTGATCTGCGATGGCCCGCAACACGTCAAGCGCCCTCAAGATCGCAGGCGCTTGGACGTCTCGTCTTTCCAGCTCACTCTTGAACCAGTTGGGGATACGCGTGGCCATGTCCGGCGACACCGTCGCGGCGGGGGAAGGCTCCTGCCGGCGGCGAAGGGGCGCGGGCGAGAGGGGGATGGGTTCTCCCCCGGCAAGGATGAGGTCGATGCTGCCCGGTTCCCACTGAAGCGCCTTCTCGATGGCTTGCTTCGTGAGCGGCCGGGGCCTGCCCGACTTTTCGCGGACGTCTCGCAGGCCCTGGGCGCTGAGGCCGGTAAGTTCGGCGACTTGCTCCCAGAGGAGGCCAAGCTCTAGGCGCCGGTCCTCCATGTAGCGCCCGAGTGCAGCTCGCCATCTCTGCTTGTCTTCGGCGGTCCCTCGCATGTTGACGAGTGTGCCTGACAGATGTTGGCACGTCTAGGCATAGACGTGTGTCCAACTTGCATTCTTCCTGGTCAAGGCCCAGGTTAAGCCAAGTAAGAGCAAGTTATACAAAGAATCTTGGTTAACTTGCTTCCCTTGGCCCACAAGTTGGCATAACTTGGCTTACATGCGATCCGCAGTCATCGACGGCGACAAGCTCCGAGAGTTCCGCGAGGACCGAGAACTGTCAGGGACGGTTCTCGCCGCCCTCCTCGCGCAGGACCTCGGCCGCCCTGTCCACTCCTCCACCATCTACCGATTGGAGTCCGGCAAGCGTCAGCCCAGCGCCAAGTTGTTCGGGGCCATCTGCCGCATCTTGCGCTGCGAGAAGACTGAACTCATCGCCTCGGCGAGGGCCGAATGATGGCAACGCCCAGCGAGCACACCGTCCCGACCCTGGACGAGATCAAGGGATGGCCCGCCACCGTGGACCCCGCCACGGGCGGAAAGCCGTTCGGGATCAGCCGTAGTTACGCGTACGAGCTGATCAAGCGGGGCGATTTTCCCGCTCAGGTGATCGCTGTCGGCGGCAAGAAGCGGGTCATCACGGCCAGCATTCTGCAGGCTCTCGGCGGTGCCGAGTGAGCGCTGCCCCGGTGAACACCGACTACCGCCGCGACCTTCGCTACGCGCTGGCGAAGGACATCTACACCGCCGACTACCGCAACATGATGGATGCCGCCACGGCCCACCTGCGCCGGATGGCTGCGGTCTTCGAGATGTACCGGATCGAGACCGAGTACGAGCGAGGTGGGTCGTGACCGCCACCGAGCGCTACAACCGCCGCGTTGAGGCCGGCTTCCTGCTCGCCCGGATCCTGCGCGCCATCGACGACGCCCTGGAGTTCGCCGCCGACATGGCGGCCACCCCCATCCCCACGATCTGAGGAGATTGCCATGCGCCGCTTCAACGGCCCCTGCCACAAGGGCTACATGAAGACCGTCCGCGCCGAGAAGCGCCTGGAGGCGGAGGAGCGCAACGCCTTCACCTCGACGCGGCGGACCCGCGTGTTCCGCGAGGGCGCCGCCCCGCGCGCCAAATAGCCCGCGCCGTCTCCACTCCCTGAACAGGCCGCGGGCCCAGCAGCTTCTCACCCCTGCCGGACCCGCTGATCCCGCTCAAGAGCACTGACTGATCGATAGAGAGCGAGACCTTCAATGACTATCTCATCTCCCGAACGGACCGGCGTAATGCCGGAGATTGCCGGGCTCGGTGTCGCCCAGTTCCAGGTCAGGTACACCTGCCTGGACTCCGAAGGCGACCAGCAGGCGGGCAGCGACCCGGTAGAGGGGATCGCGGACGCCCATCTGGAGTGCGCGCGGATCCTCGAATACCAGGAGCGGTGGGACCTCCCGACCGACGCGAGCATCTGGTGGCGGACCGGCGCCAGCCCGTGGCAGCGGTGGGGCGGTGTCCGTTGAAGGGCATCCCGATGA
Organism: Nonomuraea sp. NPDC026600; assembly: GCF_040638335.1. Classification (NCBI taxonomy): domain Bacteria; kingdom Bacillati; phylum Actinomycetota; class Actinomycetes; order Streptosporangiales; family Streptosporangiaceae; genus Nonomuraea; species Nonomuraea sp. NPDC026600. The sequence goes on along the minus strand of NZ_JBEZYD010000003.1, from coordinate 365,603 downwards.
TCGGCCCCGCCCTGGTGGTCGGCGACACGATCGTGATGCCGGACGGCCGCGAGCTGCTGATCTCCAAGCTGGTCCCGGCGACGGGCGGCGAGGCGATCGCTTACGGCGCGCGTGAGGTGTTCTCCGGCTCCTGGTCGATGACGGTGGAGCGCGGTGAAGAGGTTCCCGTGTTCCCGCGCTATGGGGTGCGCTACCTGGCCGAGCAGGTGGGAGACGCGGCATGAGGTACCTGCCTGGAGAGAAGATCCGCGTCACGGTCGAGGGCACGGTCGGCGAGGTGGTCGCGGGCGACCCGTTCGAGGGCGGCTGGCCTGAACTGCTACTCGACGTCAAGGACGACCGCGGCGGCGTCACGCTGCGGATCCCGCCTGGCTGGGAGTCGGTGCAGATTGAACGACTGGCCCCGACCGGCGGCTGGCCGCGGCCCCGTGAGGTCTGGCAGGACGGGACGGGCTCGCTGTGGTGGGTCGCGTACAACGAGCGGGGCCTCCTGGCGTTCTGCGACGGGCAGGGGAACTTCTGCCGGTTCGAGGACCTCAACACGAGCGCCGGGCCGCTCACGCAGGTCTACCCGCCAGCTACTGACGAGCCCTCCGTGAATGACGAGGTGCCGTGGTGATCACGTCCTGGATCCCGCCGTACGAGGCCGCCCGGCGGCTCGGTATCCCGGCGCAGCGCATGAGCGATCTGGACGATCTGGTCGCGGTGGGGCGGCTGACCCGCGCCCGTATCTGCGACGACCACGACGCCATCGACGAAGCGTCGGTGATGGCCCTTCTGAACGCCTCGGATTTCACCGCCCGCCAGGGCGAAGTCGTAGCCGAGAGCGCGAAGCCGGCGTGGAAGCCGTGGAGCTCCGCCGACGATCCCGAAGCCCGCGATCAGCAGGCCGACTACGACGACACCCCCCACGAAGAGGGAGACGACGAGCAGTGACCTCCACCGAACTCGTGCAGGCCATGCCGAGCCTGCCGGAGAAGATGAACTACGCGCAGGCCCTCGCCGAGTCCGGCCTTCTGCCAGCCCAATACCGCAAGCAGCCTGCCAACGTGCTGTACGCGCTGGAGTACGGCGCGACCATCGGGATCGGCACGATGGCCGCCATCACCGGCGTCCACGTCATCGACGGCAAGCCGACCGCCTCCGCTGGGCTCATCTCGGCGCTGGTGCGGCGGGCTGGGCACCGGTTGCGTATCCGGGTCGAGTACGACCAGCAGGGATCTCCCCGCGCGGTCGCCGAGATCGTCCGAGCGGATGACCCCGAGCACGCCTTCGAGTCGGTGTGGACGCTGGAGCGTGCGGTGCGCGCCGATCTGGTGCGGATCAAGGACGGGAAGCCGTTCGCCCGGGACAAGAACGGTCGGGCGCTGCCGTGGGAGAAGTACACGGAAGCGATGTTGAAGGCCAGGGCCATCACTGAGTGCGCCCGCGACGCCTGCGAAGAGGTGCTGTTCGGGCTGCATTACACGCCTGAGGAGTTGGGCGCCGAGGTGGCCGAAGACGGCACGGTCGTCATCACCGACGCTCGCCCGCAAACTGCGCCCTCGCCCCCTCCGCCCCCGCCGCCGTCGGCCGACGACTACGTGGGCAAGGACCTGCTCGCCACACTCGCAGCCCAGTTCACGGCGCTCGGTGTGACCGACCGCGACGAGGGCCTCATGACGATCGCCCTGCTGACCGGACACAAGGTCGACTCCAGCAGGGAGTTGACCAACGCCCAAGCGCAGCAGCTCATCGACGTGCTGGAGCCGCTTACGCAGGCCGAGGATCCGTCGGCCGCTCTCACCGACGCGCTGCACCAGGCGATGGCGGCAGCCGACAACGCCGACGTGATCGAAGGCGAGATCGTCACCACCCCGGAGGAGAACCATGACCACGCCGCGTGACGCCGCTTTCAAGGTCGCGGTCCTTGACGCCTTGGCCAAACGAGTCGCTTCAGCCCTTACGGCAGCGCGGAAAGAAGCTGAGCCGCTTTTCGCTGCCGCCCGCGTGGAGGGGACCAAGCAGCTGGAGGTGGCTCTCCCGTCCGGCGTCCAGGTCGGCACCGTGTCCATCAAGGCGGGCGAGGACACCGCCAAGGTGAACGAGGCCGCGGTGCTGGCGTGGGCGCTCGACCGTGCCCCGACTGAGATCGAAAACGTGGTCTCGCCGGCGGCTCTGGACCGGCCCGACGTCGTCGCCTACGTGCGCCGCTTCTATCCAGAGTTGTCGGCCAAGCGGGTCCGTGCCGCCTACCTGGCGAAGCTGCTTGCCCAGCTCAACCCTGACGGCGAACTGGTCGATGAGGGCACGGGCGAGGTTACGAAGCTCGCCGAGACGGTGCGCACGGAGCCTTCTGGGGCGTTCGTCCTCACCTTCGAGAAGGCGAAGAACGGACAGTCGGGCGGGCGTGACCGGATCGCTGAAGCGTGGCAGTCGGAAGAACTTTCGCTCGTCGACTTGCTCCGTCCTGCTCTTGAAGCGGGCGACCAGTGAAGTCCGGAGGACCGCTGAAGCGGTACACGGAGCTGAAGCCGAAGAAGCCGATGAACCGCGGCAAGGGCTTCAAGCAGGCCGCCAACAAGCCGCGCAAGAGCACCAGTCAGGCGAAGACGAACAAGGGCCTGGACGCGTTGAAGGCGCTGGCTCGTCGGCGCGACGACAACACGTGCGTGCGGTGCGGCGTGGTCGTCGGCACCGGCGGCAATGTGCATCACCGGCGCAACCGCGGCATGGGCGGCTCTCGCAAGGCGAACGTCATCTCCAACGCGCTCGTTTTGTGCGGTTCGCCGACTGAGGGCTGCCACGGGTCGATCACGTTGCGGCCGTGGGAGATCGACGCCGAACGGTACGGCTGGGTGCTGCCCACCAACGGCACCGCGGACCCGGCGACCGTGCCCGTCATGGTGGCTTGGCTCGGCTGGGCGTACCCGCTGGCTGACGGCACCTGGCAGGTCATCGACGACATGCGGGCGGTGGCGTCATGAAGACGAGCAGCGCGTGCGCGCCATTGCCCCCGCCCTCAGAGGGCGGATCGCACGTGACCAGGTGGCGGCCGACCAAAGGCCGGAAGTGCGCATGTCGGCTGAACCCGCGCGACATCGCCGAGGACTGCGAGGTTCGCTTCACGCTGGCGCAGCGCCTTAATCGGTACGCCCACTTGCGGCGCTCTGGACTCCAGAGGTCGGAAGTCGAAGCGCAGATGGACATCAGCGTGAAGACGGGTTGGCGCTTCGACGCCTGGCTTGCCTGTTACCGCTTCGTGCGCCCCGGCTGCAGTACTTGTGCAGATAGCGAGCGAGCATGCGCCTGCTGCCCTACGTCTTCGGGCTGCAGACTCGACCGGCTCTCGCTGTACGCCAGGGACCGTATAGCCATCCAGTCGAACCGCTGCTGGTGGTGGACGGTCAACGTGCACCCCGATGGTTACGCCGCCGCCAAGCCGGGCGGGCGACCGTGGTCCACACCAGCCCACAGGTACGTCTATGAGGAGTTAATCGGGCCGATCCCCGAAGGCCTCCAGCTTGATCACACATGCCACACGCGCGATGAGGCGTGCCCTAGTGGTCGCGAATGCCTTCACCGGCGGTGCGTGAACCCTGAGCACCTGGAGCCGGTGACGCTCGCTGAGAACAACCGGCGCGGCAATGGCATCGCGGCGAACAACGCTCGCAAGGAGCAATGCCAAAACGGTCACCCGTTCGACTACACGTACAAGAACGGTGGCCGGAAGTGCATGACGTGCCAGAAGGCATACAAGCAGCGCAAACGAGACGAAGCACGCGCGGCGGGTGCCTCATGACCGTCCAGGACATTCGCTACTGCCCATGGTGTGACGCCTGGCAGCCGGCCGATCATGACTGCCCGGCCGGCGCGGTCGGGTGCACCGCTGGCCGAGCTGACGGGACGACGTGCGGCGAATGCGGCCCGTGCCTCGACGCCCAGCGGTCCGATCCCCGGTACGGCTCCCTGAACGACCTCGACATCCCCTGACATGCAGGAGCGCAACGTGAGTGACCAGGTGTACCTCGATGACCTCTTCGACGTGCTGGACCTTGAGGCCGCGGTGGAGGCGGGCTATGTGCGGGTGCAGGTGCATCCCGTCGAGCCGCTACGGATCTTCAACTACACGGAGCGCTGCGTCTACGAGCAGGTGTGGACTCCGGTCACGCTGGCCTGCCGCGGCCTCATCGTGGACGAGCACGGCGCGGTGCTGGCGCGGCCGTTCGCCAAGTTCTTCAACCACGGCGACCCGATGGCGGGCGAACTGGACCTGTCGGCTCCGGCCGAGGTCGTCGACAAGATGGACGGATCGTTAGGGATCCTCTACCCGACCTCGGCCGGGTACGCCGTAGCGACCAGGGGCTCGTTCACCTCCATGCAGGCGATCCACGCCACGGCGCTGTTGCAGGCTCGGTACGAAGACTTCGGGCCGCCGCAGGGCATGACGGTCCTGTTCGAGATCGTCTACCCGGAGAACCGGATCGTCTGCGAGTACGGCGGCGCCGACGACCTGTTCTTGCTCGGGGCGGTCGACATCTCCACTGGGCAGGTAGTCGGCCCTGACTGGGTGTCGGGCTGGTGTGGCCCGCAGGCCGCCGTGTTCAACGTCCGCACTCTCGGCGAGGCGCTGGCGATGCCGCCGCGTCCCGGTGCGGAGGGGCTGGTGGTCCGGCTGGTGGATTCCGGCCACATGGTGAAGCTCAAGCAAGCGGACTATGTGGCCTTGCACAAGGTCATCACCGGCCTGAACGCGCGTGGCGTGTGGGAGCTGATCGGCGACGGCAAGACGGTAGCCGACATCTGCGAGCCGCTGCCGGACGAGTTCCACCAGTGGGTGAAGGACCTCGCCGGGCGGCTGTCGGAAGAGGCCGACGACCTGCTGTACGACACCGAGCGCTTCCACGACAAGATCCTCGGCCGTCTGCCGGAGGGCTGGACGCGCAAGGACTACGCGCTGGAGGCGTCCAAGTCGACGCTGCGCCCGTGGCTGTTCAACTTGCTCGACGGCAGAGACCCGCGCCCGGCGATCTGGAAGACGCTCCGCCCGGCCAGCGACATGCGGCCCGTCAACTACTCCGAGGACGTCGCATGAGCACCCTCTACATCACGCGCGGCCTGCCCGGCTGCGGCAAGACGTACCGGGCGTCGGCGTGGGTGGCTGAATCTCCCGACTCGCGGGCTCGCGTGAATCGCGACGACCTCCGCGGCATGGTCCACGACAGTCTGCACATCAAGGGCGTCACCGAGCCGCGCATCATCGCCGTCCGGGACGCGGCCATATCGGCGCTGCTACGCAAGGGCGTGGACGTGGTTTCCGATGACACCAACCTCCCTTCGCGGACCGTCCGGGACCTGGCCAAGCTCGCGAAGCGGGCAGGCGCCGACGTTGAGGTATGGGACCTGACCGACCGGCCGCTGGAGACGTGCATCACCCGCGACGCCATCCGCGAAAGGTCGGTAGGGGAGCAGGTCATCCGCGACATGCACACCCGCTACCTGCGCGGCAGGACCTACCCGCTGCCGATGCCGGAGGAGGGCGAAGAGGCGGACGGACGGGAGCCGTACACGGCCAAACCCGACACTCCCAAGGCGGTGCTCGTGGACATCGACGGCACCACCGCCCTGATGTGCGACCGGTCGCCGTTCGATGAGACGCGCGTCGGCGAGGACCGGCCGAACCTGCCCGTCATCAAGGTCGTCCGCGCGCTGCATGACGCAGGCCACCTGATCGTGGTCATGTCCGGCCGCTCCGACGCCTGCCGCGAAGCCACCAGCGCGTGGCTGCAAGCGCACCTGCAAGTCCCGTGGGAGGCACTGCACATGCGAGCCGCCGGCGACTTTCGCAAGGACTCCGCAGTCAAGGCGGACCTGTTCGACGCCCACATCCGCGACTTCTACGACGTCGCCTGCGTGCTGGACGACCGGCGCCAGGTGGTCGAGATGTGGCGAGCGCTCGGCTTGACCGTGCTCCAGGTCGCTGACGGCGACTTCTGATCCTTCCGCCGCCGCCTCGTCATTGATCGGGGGTCGAGGTGGCGGCGGATACCCGAGACCAGCAACCAAGAGAGGAGAAGGTCGAAGTGAGCGAAATCCAACTGTTCGACGTGGCGGGCAGCAATATCAGGTTCGGCACCGCCGAGGACGGCCGCCCGTTCGCGGTCGCCTCCGACTACGCGAAGGCCATGGGTCACGCGAAGGCCACTGACGCCACACGCCTCCTGGACGAGGACGAAAAGGGTACGCAGATTGTGCGTACCCCCGGCGGACCTCAGCAGATGAACGTCATCTACGAGGACGGCATGTGGGAGCTGATCTTCCGCAGCATCTTGCCCGGCGCGAAGGCGATCAAGAAGCGGGTCAAGGAGATCCTGCGCCAGATCCGCGAGACCGGCAGATACGTGGTCGAGGGTGTCGATCAGCCCGCGATCCCCGAGGACTACTCGGGCGCGCTCCGCCGCCTGGCGGACGAGCATGACGCCCGGGTCCTGGCCGAGAGCCAGCGGGATGCGCTGAAGCCGCTTGCGGAGGCGTACGCCGACCTGATGGAGGCGGACGGCACGTTCGACTGGGCCGCCGTCGCGCAGATCTTCTCCCGGATCACGGGCGGGCTGGGCCGGAACAACTTCCTCGACCTGCTCCGCTCTGACGACCTGAAGATCCTCAAGGCGAACAACACGCCCTACCAGGTCAAACCCCTGGACCGCTACTTCAAGATCATCCCGACCAAGGCGGGCAACGACTCGACGCCCACGACCCGCGTGACGCCCGAGGGCCTGGGCTGGCTCCGCAAGCGGCTCGTCAAGCACTTCAACCACCAGCCCGGCCTGTTCGCCATCGGGGAGATCGCATGACCGACAACCTTCCCACCGTCGATGACTTCGCCTCCTACCCGCACACCACTGACGATGTGACCGCTCGCCGCCTGGCCGAGTACATGGCGGTTGAGGCGCACTGGTCGGCGTCGCTGAACATGACGCACTTCCGCGCCATGGCGGCAGCCGAGGCGTCGGGCGACAACTTCGCAGACCTGGCGGCGCACTACAACCTGAACCAGGCGCTCATGTCCGCCGAACATTCGGTGTCGTTCCTGCTGCGCGTGCTCATCGAGCACCTGCCCGACAAGGCGGACGAGATCGCCGTCGCCCTGTGGAACGACTGGGAAGACCCGCCGCTGCTCGCCCTGACGTGGACCGCTCTGGAGTCCCTCGGCATCGACCCGGAGGCGGTCGAGAAGGCAGCCCTCCAACGCTTCCACACGGTACGGAATGGCCAGACTCCGCCCGCATCGCCTGAGGTGCATCCCGGCCAGCCCGAGCTTCCCCTTGGGGGTGAAGCGTGATCATCCAACCGACAGACCTGCCAGCGCTTCGCGTGGGCCTGGGGCGATGGATCGATGAGTCAAAGGGGTGGTGGGAGGCGACCTGGCGGAAGCCCCCGGAACTGGCCACTCGACGCCCGCTGCGGCAGAACCTGGATGCTGCCGAACTCTTCTACGTCGCACCGGAGATGGCTCGCCTTGCCATGCATGCCGCAGACAGCCTCCCAGACTATGTGCTGCGAATCGAAGACGTCCCGGCACCGGCTGGGTTCCTCTACACCCCTGAGACGCTCCACACCACGATCTACGAAGAGACGATCCTCGGTGTTCCTCAGACCCTTTCCGCGAGCGTGACTGGCATCTACTGGACCGTCGCCGCCGCGAATGAGGACTACCCGCACGGCGCCGTAATCATTGTCCGGTTGGCGGACAAGGCCGACTTCCACCGTCAGCTACGCGATGCAGGTTACGTCGTGACCGGGTCCGCGCCCGGCCTCTATCTCCCGTTCTCAACGACCGCATGGCCTCTCTCGGGTGACTCCTATCAGTGGGGAAGCGAAGAGGAAGCTCGGCACGATCGGCATTACCCCGACAATCGGATCTTCAAGACGATCTGGCGGCTCATGCAGCAGCCGCTCATCGTGAACGAGGCGGCTCGATTCGATAGAGCGGCTCGTCGACGGCTTGAGCGCCAACAGGTCCCACCCGCCGCCGTGAGGGTGATCAGGCTGCGTCGGGGTGCGCATGGCGACTCCAATGGCCAGCAGGACCACGAGCATTTCCATCAGTGGGTGGTACGTGGCCACTGGAGGCAGCAGCCATATGGCCCCAAGGGGTCGTTACGGCGCCCGGTCTGGATTGCTCCCCATGTCAAAGGCCCTGAGGGCGCCCCTCTCCTCGGAGGGGAGAAGGTCCATGCCTGGGTTCGATAACGCCAACCTCGACGACATCAAGCATCCCCTGATCGACGTGTGGGCCGTCCTCGAAGACCCGGACATCCCCAGGGATGTCGGCCAGCGGCTGCTCACCCGGCAGCGTGCCCGCACTCTCGGCGTCGCTCCCGATCCGGTGCCTGACGGGGACAAGCCGTTCCTGGCCCGCCACATCGTGGACCTCCCCTCTTCGTAGACCTCCGCTTTCGGCGTGCTCACCGCTCGGGGGCGAGCACGCACCCCGCAAGATCGCAACAGACCCAGGAGATCGCATGGGACGCCACAGCACCGCTCCGGTGAAGCGCAAACAGACGCCCGTCCACAGGTTGTGGCGTCGCCTGCCGGAGCCGTGGCGGGCCCGCGTGTGGGAGCGGCGGCAGCGCTGGAGGTCCTTCTGGGACCGCCGGCACATCCCGGACGGCGAGTGGGACGCCCAACTCCCAAAAGACGCAGCGAACTGGACCGACGAACTCAACTGGGGCTCGGTCGGTGTCGCTGTCACCCTCCGGACGACGTTCCGCCGGCGCGGCGATCTCCTCCCCGATCACTCCAACCGCCAGGAGAAATCATGACCGTGACAGCCGATACCGAAGCCATCAAGATCCCGAAGTCCCTCGAAGACATCTTCGGCGGGCAGATGTCCTGCGACATCGCAGGCTGCAAAGTCATCTTCGGCCACCCGGTGGACCTGGACTCGGAGTTCACCGCCCCAGCCCGCGAGCAACTCCAGCGGGCCGCTGCCGCCGAGCACGGCTGGAAGCAGACGGTTGCCCGGCTGCTCATCTGCCCCGACTGCGCCGCCGGCCCGCTCGGCCGCGTCGTCGTTGAGGAGCCGCACTGGAACGCGCCGCCCAGGGTCGAACCGCGTCCGCCGGTGATGACCGGCGACGACGTGTCCACCATCGCCATCCCCGCTATCAGGGTTGCCGACTTACGGAATCCGGCTGGCCGCCGACCCTACGAGACCCCGAAGGACAGTGCCGCATGAGCGAGATCACCACCGAGAAGGTCGCAGCGACGCCCCCCACCGTCGAGCTGGTGGCCGACCTGCTGACCGAGGCCGACAACGACCTCCACGACGGCTACGACTGGAAGCTCAGCATGAGTTCGGTCGGCAACGTCGTCCGCATCGGTGTCGAGCCGTTCGCCGACGACGAGGATGGGACGCGACTCCCCGAGGTCCACTTCTGGGCGGTCGTCGTCGAGGGCGAGGAGACGCCGCTCGTCTTCGACCGGTCCACGTTCGAGCAGCGGGTCAACGAGCGGTTCGACGAAGCGGCCCGGAAGCTCGGCTCCGAGTCTCTCGCCTTCATGCCGGCCACGATCGCGGCGCTTAGGGCGCAGATCCTCGCTCTGGACGTGGACCTCGCTGAGGCCGCTCAGGCAGAGCAAAGCGGCGGTGCCTCGTGAAGCGCCGCCCTCTCATCGTCCATGCCTGCGCTGTGTTCGCCGCCGAGATCGCCGTCATCGCAACCGCGATCCCCGCCGCATCTGTGGCCGCCGCTGTCGTACTCTTCGCCGCGCTCTTCGTCCTCGTTATCGCGGACATGTGGCTGTTCCGGCGCCTGGAGTCGCGGGAGAAGTCGCTCCTTGCGCTGGTCGAGAAGTGCGCCGCGGACCAGGACTGCGCCTACTTCGAGGACCTCGTGCCCGATGACGTTCTGGCCGCTGCTGGCCTGAAGCGGGGTGCCGCATGAGCTACGGCCACTTCAGAGACGACTGCCACAAGCACCACGACCTCGTGGTCGACTTCGGCGGGCCCGCCCCCACGATCGTCACCCTGTGCGGCTCCACCCGCTTCTCCGCCGCCTTCCAGGAGGCGAACCTGCGCGAGACGTTGGCCGGGCGCGTCGTCCTGTCCATCGGCTGCGACATGCGCTGCGACGGCGACATCTTCGACGGCATGTCCGAGGCGGAACTGGAGGACGTCAAGGCGCGGCTCGACGAGCTGCACAAGCGGAAGATCGACATGGCGCACGAGGTGCTCGTCCTCAACGTCGGCGGCTACATCGGCTCGTCCACCCGCTCGGAGATCGAGTACGCCGAGAAGCTCGGCAAGCGGGTCCGCTACCTGGAGCCTCTCGCTGCCGGGACGGAGAGCGCCTCATGAATGCTGACATCGCCGAGCGGTTCGCACGCGAGACCGCCGACCACGAGATGACCGTCCTGCACGACGACGGTCTGTACCGGCACCTGCAGTTCCGTGGGCCCAACAGCTTCAATTGGTTCGAACTGATCACCGTCTCGCGCGCGCTCATCTACCGGAGTAGCGGCACGAGTTACGTGTTCAGTCGCGAGGACGACATGTTCGCGTTCTTCCGGGGACCGGTCGGCCGGATCAACCCTGGCTACTGGGCAGAGAAACTCACCTCCGGGCGTGACGGGATCAAGAAATACGACCAGGAACTGTTCCAGCAGCAGGTTAGAGAACACGTCGCTCAGGCCATCCAAGACCGGATCGCGCCTCGGGGGATCAGCCAGGCGATCCGGGAGCTTCTGGAGAACGGCGACATCACCTATGAGGAGGGCGCCCGGCGCGAGCTGGACGACTTCGAGTACGGCGCCAAGTACCAGGTGTCCTGCACCTGCGACGCCAAGGACGAGTTCGCCGAGCTGCACGACGCCGAGATGTGGGGCTGGCGCCACATCAACGAAGCGAACGCGCAGGTCCGGCATCGCACCACCCACAAGCGGGTGGACGGCTTCCGCTTCTACGACCTGTGGGAGTGGTCGTTCAAGGACTACGACTGGTCGTTCCTGTGGGCGCTCCACGGGATCGTCTGGGGGATCAGCCAGTACGACAGCAAGCGCGCTGAGCTCGTCGCGGCTGGGGCGGTGTCCGAGTGATGGCCCTCCTCGTCGCGGAGGCGGTCCGCCGCACTCTGCGGGACGCGTGGACGCTCATCCGCCCCTACCGGCTGGCCGCCGCTGGCGTCGCCGGGGCCGTCGTACTCACGGCGGTGGTCGTGGGCAGCGGCCCGCTCGCGGACACGCTCATTGTCTCCGCCCTGGTCGCCATCGCCCTGGCGAACGGCTGGTGGTGGTGGTTCCACGACCGCGACCAGCAAGCCCGCCTCCGCCGCCTGCGCGCCGACCTCGGCGAAGCGCGAGCCCACCGCGACCAGTGGGCCGAGCGCGCCACCGTCGCCGAAGAGGAGCTGATGGCGGCCGGCGAAGAGACCGCCTCCCTCAAAGCCCGCAACGCCATGCTCACCGGCCTGGTCGGAGGTGAGCGGCGGTGACCTTCCACGTGACCCTGCTGGACCTGCTGGCCGCCCCCGACGCCGACTCGCTGAAGGCGGGGTTCGCGATGCTGCTCCTGGCCGCCCTCGCGGCGAGCGGATGGGTCGCCGCCGCCGCGTTCCGCCGACTCCGCCGCGAGCAGCAGGCCGTAGCGGAGATCCGGGCCCGCTCCGTCGTCGACCAGTGGAACGAGGCAGGCGCCCACGCCGTCAACCGGCCGCCCACCCGCCTCCAACGCCTCCTCGACGAGCACGAGGAAGAGGAGACGCTACGCCGAGCCCTCTCCGACGAGGCCGACGAGCGGACGCTCTTCGACGACCTGCACGACGCGTTTCCCGAGGAGGAGTCTCGTTGAGTCGCCGACCTTCGCAGCAGCACCGCGTTGCGACACACCGCCCCGCCGTACGCCGGCGCCGGTTCCGCCACGACGAGCTCATCGCCGTCGACCTCTTCAGCGGATTCGGTGGATTGACGCAGGGCATCGAACAGGCCGGGTTCACCACGATCATGGCGGCGAACCACAACGCCTACAAAGTCGAGGTCCACGAGGCCAACCACCCGCACGCCGAGCACTGGATCGCGGACCTGGTCGACCGGGAGTCGTCCGACTACCACTCCGCCAGGGACCTGCCCCCGGCTGATCTCCTGGTCGCCGGCGTGAGCTGCGTCAACCACTCGCAGGCCAACACCAAAAAGGCATACGCGGAGAGCTTGTCGCTGTTCGACCTCCCCGACCCCGAGTTCGAGGAGCGCGTCACCAAGTCGGAGCGTGACCGCGCCACGGCGAACTGCGCGCTTCACTACGTCGCCGAGCACCACCCCCGGATGATCCTGATCGAGTGCACCACCGAACTCTTCTCGTGGGGGCCGGCGGTGCCGGTCAAGAAGTACGGCGACGGCAGCACCTACAAGTGGTGGGTCAAGCAGTTCGGCATCTTGGGCTACAAGGGTCGCGTCAACTACCTCAACTCGATGTTCTTCGGCGTCCCGCAGTCCCGCGACCGGGGCTACTGGATCTTCTGGGACGAGCGCCTGCCGACCCCGGACCTCGACCACCGGCCCGAGTCGTGGTGCTCCGGATGCGGCACCATCGTGCAAGCCGCATGGACGTGGAAGACCGGGATCCCGCCCACCGGCAGCGTCCGCTACGGCAAGCAGTACGACTACCGCTGCCCGTCATGCAGGCGCGTCGTGATCCCCCCGTTCGCGCCGTCGCTGAACGCGCTCGACCTCTCCAACCTCGGCACCCGGATCGGCGACAAGCCGCTCCGCGAATTCACGGACAAGACGACCGGCGAGACCATCCTCAGCCCGCTCGCACCAGCCACCATGGCCCGAGCGGAGCGATGCAGGCAGCGGTTCGCCGACTTCCCCGCCGTGCTCATGCCGGCCAAGTCCCAGCGCGGATCCGAACGCCACCCGTGGCAGCCCCTCGTGACGCAGACCAGCCAGCAAGAGACTTCGATCCTCTCGACCGGCGCGCTCATCGCCGCCGCGGGCAACACCTACGAGCGTCCCGGCTCCGACTGCCGCACCCGCGACCTGGGCGACCCTCTGCCCTCGCAGACCGCGACCAACACGCAGGCACTGTTCACGCCTCCGGTCGCCCTGGTGACCGGACAGGTGATGGTCGCGCACCGGCACAACGGCGACGGCAAGCACATCACCCAGCCGATGGACACGGTCACGAGCACGCACGAGAAGGCCGTCCTGGTCGCGGTGAACAACTTCCAGGGCGCACCTCGTGGCGTCGACGAGACACTCCCCACACAGGGCGGCTCGGAGACCATGGCGCTGCTCTCTACCGGTGTCCTTCCATTCCGGAAGAACACCACCCCGACATCGCACGCCGAAGCGATGCCGACCGTCACGTCCGACCAGATCCCCGGCGTGCTCACCGCAGCCGGGACCATCAAGAACAACGGGTCGATCGACGAAGCGAAGTACCGCGCCCACGGCCTCGACGACCCGCTCGGCACTGTCGTCGGGTCCGCGATCACCCAGAGCATGCTCTTCTCCGGCTGGCACACGCAGAACGGCGCCGAACTACCCCACGCCCAATGGCGCGAGGTCCTCGCGAACCTGAAGCTCGAAGACTGCTACTTCCGCATGATGGCCTCGCACGAGGTCGGCGCCGGCTGCGGCTTCGACGTCGACTTCGCCGACCACAAGGGCACCTACATCGTCTGGGGCTCCGCACGCGACCAGGTCGACGGTTTCGGCAACGCAGTCAGCCCTCCGGTCGGGCACTGGATCAGCAGCCGGCTCCGCGCCGCCCTTCACGCCGAGGAGGTGGCGTGATGGCCCCCGATCTCCGCCCCTGCTGCCAGCAAGTCCTCCTGGACCACTACTCGGTGTGCGACGCCCGCCGCGAGGACCCGCCGACCGCCGCCATGTTCGACCTTCCCGACGAGCCCCAGCAAGGAGGGCCGCTGCTGTGACCAGCTCCCAGATCGTCCGATGCTCCTTCTGTACACGCTTCGGGCTTCACGGCGCGTTCGGCTGGTGCTCGGCCTGCTATCAGCGGTGGAAGAGAGCCGGACGCCCCGAAGATGGTCCGCCGCAGCCGCTGTCCCGGCTGGAGTGCGCCGCACAGGCGCGTGCCGCGTACCAGGCCGTGGTGCAGGGCCGCCGAGAGGACTACCTGGAGCTCCGCTCATGGAACGAGACCCGCGAGCAGGCCGCCTCCCGTCTCGGCGTCTGCGAGGAGACCACACGCCGGTACGACCGCGCCCTGCGAAAGCAGGTGACGGCCAATGCCTAACCGCCCTGGCCGTCCACGTGGTGGCCCTCCCATGGCTCAGCGTCTCGCCCAGTACCGGGCCCTGCGCGTGCGCGGCCTGACGTACGAGCAGGCCGCAGAAGCGATGGACGTGTCCCGAGAAGCGATCTGCCAGTACGTGAGGAAGCTCCGCGAGCTCGGCGAGCTGCCGCCCGTACCGTCTCGCCTGTCTGCGGCGCCAGCCGTACAGGAGGGCGACCGATGATTGAGGCGATTGATATCCGGTACGGCTACACGCTGGCCGACCTGGACAGGCTGAGCCGCAAGGCTGTCCACATCGACGCCTCCGGAGCGTTCTGGCGCGGTTCGGATGCTGCAGGCCGCTACGAGATCGCCTGGTCGGCCATCGCCGAACACCTGTGTGCCGCCGGCGAGGCGCCCGCCGAATACGACTTGACCCGTGCCGGGACCGCCGCCCTGCAGCGCGCCGTCCGAGAGATCCGCCACGCCCACGGCATCGCCGACAACCAGCGGGCCTTCACCGTCTACTGGATGGAGATCAGCGGCTGGTCGGGCAGCCACGAGCCGCGCATCGTCGACGCCGTGGCGCTGCACCAGATTTGGCCGCAGCTACGTCCCCGGCACCGTCAAGTCTTGATCGCGCTCGCCACCTTCGGCGATCACGCCCCGGCCGCAGCCGCGTTGGACATGAACGTCAACCTGTGGAGCGTCCATCTGTCCAAGGCGCGGCGCGAGTTCCTGCAGTTGTGGCACCAGGGCGAGGCTCCCTCGGGGGTCTGGGGCCTGGACCGGCGATCGAAGACCGTCGGTGCTCGGCGGAAGAACCCCGCCGCCCGCGTGAAGTACCGCACCGGCAGGGCGCCTCTGGTGATCCAGCACGGCAAGGCCAACACCTACCGCAACCACGCCTGCCGGTGCCCGCCCTGCCACGACGCTGCCATGGCCGACCAGCGTGACCAGCGCGCCAGAAAGAAAGCCGCCATGCACGAGATGGCCGTTCCCGAGCTGCCCGAGCGGGAGGCATCATGACGAACCTGGCTGACGATGGGGCCTTCACGGGCCCGCTCGTCAAAGCACTGCGTTGCCACGTCGACGCGTTCGCCGAGTCGATGGCCGGACCGAAGGCGACCCTCGCCGCTCTGGAGAAGGTCCGCCTGTCCGCAGCGGCATGGGTCTACTACTCCGCGCTCGTGGCCTGGGCCGAAGACCACAAGCTCGTCGATCCGTGGCTGCGCGCCGACGCCAAGGACAGGCGCGAGGAGTACGCGCCGCCCCAGGCCGGCGGCATGTGCGGCTGGCTCGCTCGGGCGTATGCGGCGCTGTGCGTCCACCCGGCCACCTGGTGCCTGCTGGATCCCCGGTATAGCGCGCTGAGAGCCCACAACCCGTCGGAGGACGTCTGCCGG
The DNA here is from genome assembly GCF_040638335.1 of Nonomuraea sp. NPDC026600. Taxonomy (NCBI): domain Bacteria; kingdom Bacillati; phylum Actinomycetota; class Actinomycetes; order Streptosporangiales; family Streptosporangiaceae; genus Nonomuraea; species Nonomuraea sp. NPDC026600. Next base: position 349,979 of record NZ_JBEZYD010000003.1, on the reverse strand, counting down.
GATCTTGTCGACTGGTGGACTTCCGACGCGCCAACCCTGGCGTACGAGGTGACCAGCGGCCCTGCGTCGATCTCCGGCTGGATCGTCGGGGATGTCCTCCAGTTCCTGCGTGACTCCCGGCCCGGCGGCGGGGGAGGCGGTAACGCCCAGACCCCGTGGTGGATCGCCGACGGCATCCTCGACATGACCCTCATCCCCGCGGCGGCCGAGTTCCGCGGCGAGACGTTGAAGACGATCGACGCGACCTGCGGTACGGGCCACTTCCTCGTACGGAAGATCGACTACCTGTGGGAGTGGTACACCACCGGAAGCCTGCACCAGCGGCAGATGAAACCGGGCAAGACCATGAAGCCCGCCACGGGCGGCACCCCGTTACCTGCGGCCGAGGCGATCCGCCGGATCGTCGCCGGGGTGGACGGGTGCGAGATCGACCCGCTCACCGCGGCCGTGGCCCGCCTCCGCTTCGTCGTCGCGATCGGCGACCTCATGCACCGCTCGGGCCTGCTGCCCACGCTGCGGCTCGACACCATCCCGCCGTTCCAGCCGCGCATCGTCGTCGGCGACTCGCTCCTCGCCGAGAAGGTGAGCGCTGAAGAGTACGCCCGCATCCACCCGAAGCTGGCGGCGATCCAGAACCTCGGCATCCCCGACGAAGCGCCCGCCGTGCCGGCCGAGACGCCCGTCGTGATCACATCCCCCATCCAGCTTGACCTGTTCAGCGAGGTGGCCCATGCCTGACCTCACTGACGACCTTGAGCGGATAGCCCGCCACATCCCTTGCCTGGAACGTGCGGCAGAAGACGAGTCCGCACCCGCCGAAGTCCGCGCCGCGGTAGCTGCGATGGCCCGGCTCGCCCGGTCCGCGGCGGACCTCCTCGGACAGGACCGGACGGATCCGGACGTCACCTCAGACCCTCGAACGGAGACGAACAATGACGGTTCCTAGCTGGGCTTGGCAGGACGATGCGGCCTGCCGCGAACAAGATCTCTTGCTGTTCTTCGGTCGTGAGGGGGAGCGGCAGCCCGAGCGCGACGTGCGTGAAGCCAGAGCAAAAGCCATCTGCGACGGCTGCCGGGTGCGCATCCAATGCCGTGAGACCGCCTTCGAGCTGAAGCAGGACACGGGCGTGTGGGGCGGACTCGGCGAGGAGGAGCGGCGCACCAAACGGCGCACCTGGCTGAAGAACAAGGCTCAGCGGGGGGTGAGCGCGGCGTGAACGTCGAATTGCGGCCCAAAGAGATCGCGCGTTTCCACGCGAAGGTTCAGCGTCAGGAAGGGTGCTGGGTCTGGCCCGGCGAGATCGGCAACACAGGCTATGGGATCTTCCGCATCTATCGAAGCGGTAAGACGAAGAAGCTCTTTGCCCATCGCGTCGCGCACTTCTTGGCGAGCGGCGAAGACATCACCAACCTGGTCGTCCGACATGACTGCGACAACCCGCCGTGCTGCAATCCTTCCCACCTGCGATCCGGCACCCAAGCCGACAACATGCGCGACTCCATAGAGCGCAAGCGTGCGAATCTCGCCGGGCTCGCCAAGGGATACGAGAGGCAAGCCAAGCGCCTGCTCGAAAAGCTGATCGCGCAGGAGAAGCGCTGCCCCGCCTGCGAGATCGTCAAGCCGCTCGACGCCTTTCACCGGGCGCGCGGAGCTGTGGACGGGCGGCAGGGCTGGTGCAAGGACTGCCGCTCACAACAGCTCCGTGAGGCGTGGCAGAACGACCCGGACTTCCGGAACCGTGAATTAGCCCGCAAGCGGGAGCGGAGAACAGCGCAACCCAAGGTCGAGAAGCCCCCGAGAACTCACTGCTTCAAGGCGCACGAGATGTCGCCGGAGAACACGGGACCTCGCGGCCAGTGCAAGCAGTGCGCCAGAGACCGTGCCAGGCGCGCTCAGGAGAGGAAGCGGGCGAACGTCGATCTGCAGCCAGATGGCCAGTCCAAGCCGTCTGAGGCGGTGGCGTGATGGCCTACGTCACGGCGATACGAAGCCACGACGCCGAATGGCTGCTGCAGTGCGAGCGCGCCCTGAACGATCAGTTGTTGAAGGCGGGCCGGGCGCGCAAGGCGAAGGCGCGGCGTGACAGGAACGTCTTGTCGATCGGTCACATCCCTGACCTGGAGCCTGGCGAGGTGGAGGCGGCCCGCCGGGTCGTCTCCCGCGCCGCGGCCAGTCTCGGCCCGGAAGCGGTCACCGAGTTGCTCGCGGTGCTCGGCCTGGACGAGGTTGAGCAGCCGCGGACGCGCCTGTGCCAGGGCTGCAAGCAGCGCGTCCCCTCCGCCGACTTCGCCGACCGCGGCGACGGACAGGCCCGCTGCCCCCGGTGCCGCGCGCGTCGCCCGGGCAGGCCGCTGCCGAACGGCGTGAAGCGGTGCAGCCGGTGCAAGGTCGCGAAAACCGCCGACGAGTATCACGCGAACCCGGCCAGTTCTGACGGGCTGCAGTCGAGGTGCAAGCCGTGCCGTGCCATCCAGGAGCGTGAACGTGTCGGCCGGCGCCTTCGGCAGGAATCGCGTCTGGCGGAGGCGTCATGACGGAGACGCGAGCCCGCAAGTGCGGGACGAAGGTCCGCCACCAGAGCCGCGGCGAAGCTTCCGCTCACCTGCGGTCGCTCGTCGAGCAGGGAGCGGCGAGCGCGTGGCTGAACGTGTACCGGTGCGAGCACTGCGACGGCGGCTGGCACGTCGGTCACCGTCCTGGGCGGAGGAAGCGATGACCGGCAGCGGATCAGGAGCCGGAACGCGCCGGCTTGATGCCATCGGCGATGTCGGCGGCTTCCTGCAGCCTGCGGACGTACTCGCGGTCCCAGCCGAAGTGGCGGGCTATGGCGACTTGCTTGATGCCGCTCGCGCGCATTTCGCGAATGGTGCGGCCGAGGTTGAGCCGGGCGGCTTGGACGATCTCGGCTGCCTGCTGCTCGGCGCGCTCGATCTCGGCGAGGGCGGTGTCGAGGGGGGCCATCGGATCGGTCACCTCCTGATTGTGACATGGGGGTCGGCATCCTTGTCGTATCGCCAACTTAGCATACGGCCTACTGGCCTTTCGGCCAACTCTCAAGTTGGCTATACTGAGATGCGAAGACAGAGCCCGCTCCGGACCTAACCGAACCACTCACCAGCTGGAGCAAGGCACGTGGCACGTAGAGAGGCGCAGATCTTCACCTCGATCTGGCGGGACGCGGGGACGCACGAATGACCAGCCTTTCCCCGATGGATCCGCTTGCGTGGCGGACGGTTGTCGCGCGCTGCCTGATCGGCTCCACGGTCAAGCTCGTGGCCTACACGCTGGCGAACTACGCCAGCGGCGACGGCGGCTCCGTGCGGCCTGGTGTGGCGCTGCTGGTCAAGGACACCGAGCTTGGCGACCGGACTGTGCGGGATGCGTTGACCCTGCTGCGCGGGCTTGGCCTGATCGAGCGGACCTTCCACGCATCGCTGACGGGTCTGAGGGATAAGGCCGACGAGTATCGGCTGACGTTCCCTGACGATCTTGGCGAGCGCGTGGCGATGTGGGATCCGAAGCGCCGCATGGTGACGAAGGGCGGCATGGAGGTCGCTCCGCCGGAGCCTGCGACGAGGAAGAAGCGGACCAAGGCACCGGCAACTCCTGCCGGTGGTTCAACGGAGGAAAGCAGCCAAGCACCGGCAAGTGCTGCCGGTGGTTGGGCATCAGAATCACCTGAAACCGGGCACGACGACGGCTCGAATCAGGGTGTTACCACCGGTAACCACCGGCAACTGTTACCCGAACCACCGGCAACTGTTACCGGAACCACCGGCAGGAGTTGCCGCCCAAGTAGCCATGCACCTAGCCAAGCACCTAGCCATTACTCACATACCTCTGATCACTTCGGTTCCGTGGAAGGGGACGGCGACCGCGCCGAACCGAAAAGCGATCTTGGATTGAGCTACCAGGACGCCTTCAAGGTCATCCAGTCCCTCGGCGGCGAGATCGACACCTTCGTCGCAGCCCTCCACGCCGACGCCACCGAACACGGACACGACCCGCTGCACGGCCAAGCACTCACCATCGCCGTTGCCAAAGTCGCACTCGTCAAGTACCCCCAACTACTCCCCGAACGAAGGACGGCATGACCCCCACCGACGAAACCCCCGACGCCACAAGCCCGACATGGGCGAGCGCCGTCACCGCGAAGCCCAACAGCGAGCTGGCCCCCACCGGCTTCGCCGACCTCGACACCCTGACCGGCGGAGGGCTCCGACCCGGCACCCTCACAGTCATCGCCTCCCGGCCTGGCATGGGCCGAACCACGCTGCTGCACGACATCTGCCGCCACAACGCCATCCGCAACAGCCGGGCGACCATGCTCACGACCCTGGAAGAGAGCCGCGAGGACGTCGTCACCCGCTTCCTGAGCGCCGAGACCCGCGTCCCGCGTCACCAGCTCCTGGCCGGCACCATCGACAAGGCGGCATGGGAGCGGCTGTCCCAGCAGATGAAAGCGATGGAGGGCGCTCCGCTGGTCATCGACGCGCCACCCTCCACAACCGCAGCCGACATCGCAGGCAAGGCCACCGAACTGGTCGCGCAGCATGGCACGCGCCTGATCGCCATCGACGGAATCCAGGACATCCAGCCGGAGAGGCGCAACGACCTGCGCGAACGCGAAGTAGGCGACGTCGTGCGGGATCTGAAGGCCCTCGCCCGCGAACTCCAGGTGCCCGTCGTCGCCACCGCGCACCTGAACCGCAGCCCCGAGCAGCGGATCGACAAGCGCCCCCGCCTGGACGACCTGCGAGAGTCGGGCGCGATCACCTTCTCCGCCGACCTGCTTGTCCTGCTGCATCGCGAGGACTACTACGACCGTGAGTCGCCCCGCGCTGGCGAGGCCGACCTGATCATCGCCAAGCATCGGTACGGGCCCACTGCCGTGCTCACGGTCGGTTTCCAGGGCCACTACAGCCGCTTCATCGACATCTCGTCCGACGACATCCGCCCGCCGCGCCCGACCCGACCCGGCGCCGGATTCTCGGACCTCTTCGGTGCCGGATCGGAAGGGGTGTCATGACCGATGGCCAACACCGACCTGCCCAACCTCGACCAGGCCACCCGCGAGGCCGTCGCCGCCCTCGTCCACCGGATGCGGCAGCGCGACGAGGCGACCGATGAGGACCGGCCCGACATCGAGCCGTTCGCGCTGGAGTACGTGATGGCGTTGCGATTCCGCGGCTGGCGACCCACGCCGGCTCAGGCCGCGGTGTCGTGGGGGCCTCTGGTCGGCCGCGGCACCGATCCGGAGCGTCACGCCGACCTGCTCGCGGAAGCCCGCATCGACTGTGCCAACGCCGCGGCCAAGTTGAAGGCCGACGAGAACGAGCGGCTGCCGTGAGCGTCACCACCTACCGGCAGGCGTGCGGCACCCACCTGGGCCTGATCGCTCACAGCTCGGCGGATGAGCCGCTGTGCGGGGAGTGCGCCCACGCCGAGCTGGTGCGGCGGGTGAGCGTCGAGGCGTGGCCGGTGGTCGTTCGGCATCCCGCACGCCGGCCGATCTCGCGGCGTCAGGCGGAGCGGAACTTGGCCGTACTCGTCGCTGAGATGGCCGACGAAGCCGCAGCAGAGCTGGCCAACCCCGGACCGCCCGACCCGATCGAGGAGGCGCAGTGACACCTCGACCGTCCGCCCGCCCTGCCCCGTACGCCGCTGTCCTGCGGTGGCTCGGCACCCCTGCCCCGTTCGACTCGAAGGAGACCTTGTGAGCTACGTCTGGCCATCACGCGAGGAGTGGGCAGCCGCCGCTGAGTACTCGGTGCGGACAGCCTGCTACCCGCTCGAACGGGTGCCGGAGGGCGTGGAGCACTACCTGTCCGCTGACGAGGTGAAAGAGCTGGACCAGCTTCAGACCAGCCTGTCGGAGGCCGCGAGGTTTGCGCTGACGCAGGAGATCAGGCGGCTCCGGGGCCTGCTTCCGCCTCGCCCGTCCCGCACCTCGGAGCGGATCGCCTGGTACGACCAGCTGACTCCCGAGCAGCGTGCAGCCGCGCAGCGGCTCGGGACGTTGGAGTACGCCCGCACAGATGTGGGCCGCCGGGCCAGAGGCGAGACGTCGGCGCAGGCGGGCTGGTACAGCAACGTCGCTTGCTACCACCACGTCACCGACGGCGTGGTTGCCGAGTTCGTTGAGGATCGCGAGTCGCTGGAGCGGCTCGTCGTCCTGGAGGCCCGGTACAAGACCCTGCGCCATCAGGCATCTGTGGGCGCTCTGGCCTCCGCCATCGCCCGGGAGGTGGCCAAGCGCAACTCCGACGAGGGCTGGGCCAAGGAGCTGGAACGCCGAGCCCGGATCGACGGCAGCCACGTGATCACCCCTGGACCGCAAGACCGGACCGAACAAGATCACAAGACGGAGGAGAGCGCGTGACCCTGCCCTACCGCTGGCATCCGTTCGGCACGACCACGGAGCTGCGTCCGGCCGTTGGTGCCCTCGTCGCCTGGGAGCACCAGGTGTACCGGGTCGTCAGTTTCACGCCGCGCCCGGCCGAATTGTGGAGCGAGGAGGCTCGCGCCCGGGTGGCGAGCATGGGCAAGTCCTACGCGCCGCACGCCGTTGTGCTGCGGCCGGTCGACTCCAGCGACGACCCGCAGGATCGCGGCCGTGACGTGCACCTGGAGTCTCGCGGCCACTACTGGGACGTGTACCGGGACGAGCACTACGCAGTGTGCGCCTCCTGCTCGGAGCCGCTGCCGTGCCGTGAGCGGATGGCCGAGCAGGTGTCGCGGAAGGCCGCGGAGTGGATGGGCCGGTTCGAGATGGCCGGCGTGTGCCCGTCCTGTCAGGAGCCGGTGACGGCGAAGCAGCGGTCGCTGACGTTCGCTGACAACGTGGAGGTGCTGGGCGGCCCGGCGGTGACGTTCCACGTCGGTCGCGGCGGGTGCCGGCACCGGGCAGCGCTATACGAGCAGCAGTGGGTGGAAGCCGACCCGAAACGGCGCAAGGCGACGCTGACCTGCCCGGGGCGTGTCATCAACCACAACGACGGCACTTACGAGTGCACGCAGTTCGGTGAATGCGCTGGCCCTGAGGCTGAACACAACGGGTACACGGTGTGCCGCTGCCCTGACTGCCATGGGCGCGGGTCCTTCGGCTGCCGTCCCGGGCCGAAGGCCGAGCTTGTGGACAGGCGGATCCCGTGACTGAGCCCGAGTTCCCGCTCTGCCCGCCGGACGACCCGAGAGTCCCGGTCGTGCTGAACATGCTGCGCAAGTCGCAGTTCATGGGCGGCAACTTCACGTTGGACGCCCGCCGCATCCTGGCCGCCCTGGACTTGGCGGCCGACAACCCCGAGACCGACAAGGAGACCCCGAATGGCTGACCCGAAGATCACCACCCCCGCGCAGCTCGCCTACGCGCTGCTCAACGACCTCGACGACGGCAACCTGCCCGGCTCGCCGATCCGCTACCACGGTGAGGAGATCTGGCTCCACACGACCGGCCAGGTCGAGGGCTGGCTACGGGCCCACCTGGAAAAGGCGGGCCTCATCGAACCCGTCGAGGACAACTGGGAGCCCGTGTCCGAGCCTGCCGCCGAGGAGGTGGCCTCTCGTGGGTGACGACACCGAAGACCCGGCGCTCGCCGAAGTGGAGCGCCTGGCCACCGAGCTGTACAAGGCTCAGGACGCTCTCGCGTTCGTCGCCGAGTGCTGCGATGTCGCAGACCGGATGGGCGGCTCCATCACCACAGCCGATGTACGCCAGTGGCTCGAAGGGGCCAAATGCGGCAGGCAGATCATTGCGGAGCGGGAGGCCGACCGTGGCTGACACCACCTGCTGGGTGCTGACCAACTCTGACGGCGAAGACCTCGACCAGGACGGCATCCCGCACTTCCCGAGCGAGAAGCACGCCGAGGAAGAGGCCGCGAAAATCGAGGGCGATGAGGTGTTCAAGCCTCGCCAGCTCGACCACCCCTGCGTCATCGTCGCCTGCTCCTGCTGCGAGTACATCTACGACGAGGACGAGGACGGCGTCTGCCACTTCGACAACCTCGCGGAAGCGGAGCAGGCGCTGGCCGGCCACTGGAAGTTCACCCGCGACGAGGCACTGTGCGACGAGTGCAAGCCGGGCACATGCGACCGGTCGGCGGATGAGCACGGTAGCGCGGAAGCCCTGTTCTTGATCAACGACGGAGGTCGCTGATGTGGGTGGCGGACGTCGACGCCGGATGGCTGATGTGGCTGCGGGACGAGCCGGACGTGGCGCTGTCGTTCGACCGGGCGGAGGTTGCCGCGTTCGTCGCCGGGGTTGAAGCGGGCCAGTTCGACGTCGCGTCTCTCGCATCCGGCATGCACGACTCGGACAGAGATGCGCCGGGAAGGCCGCCAGCAACGCCGCTCACGCGATCTGAGGCGGATTCCGCACCCGTCTAAGGGTGCCGTCCTCCTGGAGTCTCAGCGGCCTTCTCAGGGCCGCGAGCAGAACTCAAGATCGAATTTAGCTATGGATCAAGCACTTCTTGATCCATGTTCGAGAGAGGAATCGAACGACTCATGAGCTACTTCACCGACCAACTCACCGCCGAAGAGCAGCGGATCCGCGCCACAGATCCCGCGAGAGTGCTGGTGCGGGAGTTCGGCGGCGACTGCCCGCCGATCGTGGCCCTGTGCGGCTCCACCCGCTTCCGCGACGAGTTCGCCCGCGCCAACCGCGACCTCACCAGCGAGGGCCACATCGTGCTGGCTCCGGGCGTGTTCGGCCACTCCGGAGACCCGATGACCGACGAGCAGAAGCAGCTCTTGGACGACCTCCACAGGCGGAAGATCGACCTGGCGGACTCGGTCTACGTCGTCAACCCGGGCGGGTACGTCGGAGCCAGCACCCGAAGCGAGATCGCCTATGCGGCCGAGCGTGAGAAGCCGATCACCTACCTGGAGCCCGTCGTCGTGGCTGCCGAGCAGGACGGCGGGGTGTCCCGGTGAGCAGCATCTACCGCATCCTGTGCCTCTCCCACGACCCCGCCATAACCGTGGAGGCCGAGTACGACCGCCCTGAAACCGCCGCCGCCGCGATCACTGCAGGGGTCGACGGCCACGCACGCTGCGACCTGCTGATCGGCCGCTACTCGTACCCGCTCATCGAAGTCGGCTGTCCGCCCACCACCGGCCCTCAGCGCATCGGCCAGCACCGCTGCTACCCCCACTCCGCGCCGGAGTGGGTTGACGTGGCGTGGCTGCGGATCCTCGCCGCCGTGCACCAGTCAGGAACCGAGCGGATGCGGGCCTTGGCCCGTGAGAGCCGCCTGGGCTGCTGGTCGTGGGAGCGGCTGAGGCGCCTGCGTGACGAGCTGAGCATCGATCTGTCCGAGCTGGCCGGCCAGTCCGGGGAGGCGCCGTGAGCATCCGTGGCGTCTCCCTCGACTGCGACACCCCAGGCTGCTGGGCGTACTGCCAACTCACCGGACCCACCGTGGAGGCCGTGATCCGTTTCGCTGTCGAGCGCTACGACTGGAGCGTCCGGGACGGGTGCCACTTCTGCGCTCCGTGCACGCGTTCGATGTCGGGGGAGGTACAGGCGCCCGCCGGTTGGGTCCACGACTACGTGTCCACCGCGTGCGCCCACGCCGCCCATGAGGGCCGCGAGGAGTTGCATGCCTGGTGCCGGATCAGTTGCAAGTACGCCCTCGGAGAGCCGGAGTTGTGCCGCTGCCCCTGCCACTCCGAAGGCGCTCCCGTTGTCATGCCCGTCTCGTGGGTGGACCAGGCCCGAGACGTTGCCCGAACGCTGTTCTGGGCGATCGGAGAGCGGGACCTGCCTGCGATCGACCGCGACCTCGCCGAGCGCATCGCAGCCGATCCTGACCTGTTCTGGTTGCGCCAGGAGACGCCAGGGGAGGGCCGGTGAACGGCTACTCGGAGACGGGCTGCTGGACGCGCTCGCTGTGGATCAGCCACTCGCGAACCTTCCGCCAAGACCATGCGGGTGTCCCGTTGACGGTGGTCTCGGGGGCTGGCATCGGCGTCTCGCGAGGGCGGAGTCCGCTGCGCGCGGGGGCGCCCTTGGCGACCCAAGCGCGGCGGTACTTCTCCCAGTTGCGGACGGTGCTCACCGGGAAGTCCGCGCCGAAGTCCTCTTGGGCGCGCTCGATGATCTCGGCGTATCCAACGATGTCGTGTCTCCCGGCCATGTGATCAGCATACCGGGCGCGGCTTTCCGGTCAAGCCATGGGTGGCTCAATCACGTTTATGTCACGAGGCGAACGAGTAAGCCATATAAGGCTTGACGGATAAGCCAAATCAGGTAGCTTTGAGTCATCAGTAAGAGCGACCAGGGAGAACGAGATGACCGCCAAGCTCACCGCCGTAGACATCAAGACTGGTGACCACGTGCTGTGGCTCACCCCGTTCAGCAACGGCGAGACCGCCCGAATCCTGGACGTCCAAGACTCCGTCGAGCTCCCCGGCATCGTCGAGATCACGGAAGCGGATGACTGGCAGAACGAGTGGTGGCCTGGCGCTCACCGCACCCGCCTCTTCCGCCGGGACCGCGCGGACATCGTCGCCGCTCGCATCGCCTGACCCTTCTCTCCGGCCCCGGGCACCCCGGGGCCACCCCAGCCCGACCAGAAGTCACCCGGTGTGCGAGACCCGGGCGGGCACGCAACCAAGTCCCTTCGACCTTGGAGCCACGTTGGCGATCGCCATCGACGCCGCGCAGACCGCGAGCTTGCGCGCCCACCTCGACCGGCTCATGTCGGCCACCAACGCGCTGACCGACAGTGCCCACCTGCCGCTCACGCACACCCTCAACCTGCTCGACGACATCGCCGACAGCATCACCGGCCTCGACATCACCGACTGGTCGCAGGTGTGGCTGAAGGCCATGGCCGACGTGGAGAACCTGCACGCCGAGAGGCTCGCCGGACGCCCGTTCGAGGCGTGGGCGCGCGAACTCAAGGGCGCGCTCAACATCCTCGCCGGGATCATCTACCGCGCGCTCGGCGACACTCAGTCCCAGGAGAGCGAGGACGAGCCGCAGCCGCTGGCCCCCGACAACGGCGAGTGCAGCACCTGCCCCTGCTGCCCGGCCGAGGACTGCGAGAACGGGGAGTGCCTGGACGACGGGGCGGGCGCCCCCGGCTGCCCGTGCACCGTCGTCCGCACCGTGCCCGCCAAGGGCGGCATGCTCGGCTACAAGGTGCACGCCCTGCGGGAGGGCGCTCCGCTCCCCGGCGGGACCCGCATCGCCCGTGTGGAGGACTACGGCTCCGACTCCCACGTGCTCATGGTCGGCAGCGACGGGCGCGAGCGGTACGTCCACCGCCAGGCGGAGATCCGCGAGCTGGAGTCCGGCAAGGTGCGCGTGGTCGAGCCCGAGTACGCCGGATGGGCCGACTAGGCCGAACTGACCCCTGTTCCCCGGGAGGACTCCAGCACCTCCCGGGGCTCCCTCCCCGCCCCTCCGACGTAGGAGACGTGACCGCGATGACCGACAAACTGGTCGCCACCGGAGACCCGGACGCTGACGCCTACCTGCGGATCGCCCGCGACATCCACGTCTGGACCGTCGCGCTGGGCAAGGCGACGGACCTGGTCGACGACGGCCGGCCGCAAAGCTCGATGCCGTGGCCGCCCGCGGCCGACGACCGTAACCCGCTCGGCTACGAGAACGTCGCCGACGTGGTGGCGTGTGCGCCCGCCCTGATCGACGAGACGTGGGAGCGAGCGCACCAGCACTACCTGTCGGTTCGCGCCCGCGACGAGCGGATCGCGGAGCTGGCGGACCTGCATGTGGGGCGGCTGTGGGATCCGAAGTTCATCCTCGACACCTGATCCGCCCCCAACCCCTCGACGACGACCAAGGAGAACCGATGCTCATGGCCACCAGAGAGAGCAACGAGACCGGAACCCGCGAACTGATCAGCGCCGAGGAGTTCGACGCCCTGACGGACAAGGTCCTGTCGCACGACAAGTTCTGCCCCTGTCGGCACTGCGGCCGCATGGACGAGCTGATGAACGCGATGTGCGTCCACACGTACTGCCGCAAGGCGTTCCTGCCGGGTCGTTGGGGCTGCGACGAGCACCCGCACCACGGCCCCAAGCAGCAGACCGCAGACGCCTGATCCCGCGCCGCAAGCGCTTTCCCGCCGCCTACCCCCCTGAACGGAGAACCCCAAGATGCCGAAGTACAAGGTCAACCTGGCTCGCGTGACGTGGCTGACCGCCTACGTCGAGGCCGACAACGAAGACGATGCGCTGGAGAAGGCGTACAACGTCGTGCCGCCCTTTACAGACCAAGAGGCTGGCCGTCGCCAGTTCGATCACTGGACGGCCAGCGCGGACGACTGGCTGTCTCTGGAGGACTTCTACAACGCGTTCAACACCTACGACGCCAAGCAGCACGGCCTGATGGTCGAGACGGACGAAGACGCCTGACGCCCTGATCCTGTCTCCCGGCTCCTGCCGGGAAGACGCCCTACCCGAACGGAGAACCGACCGATGACCCTCACCACTTCCGTCTACGTCCTAGACGAGATCGCCCACCAAGACGTGTTCCTTAAAGGCAACCAGCTCATCGGCGCGACGGAAAACACCCGCTTCCGCGACGAGCAGAAGAAGACATGGCGCGTGGGTGGCGTCGGCCAGCCGGAGCCGGGCAACGCATGGATCCTCGGTAATCACGCCGATCAGGGGCTTTGCGCCCTGCTGGACATCTACTACCGGCCGAACGCTCCGCTCCGCGCCGCCGACAACGGCTGCGAATGGTATTGCGGCCCAGGCTGCTACGCCGAGCACGACAACCCGGCCTGCTGGCTGGAGGTCTCGTTCGATACCGCGTATGGCTACCGGGATGAACAAGGCCGACGCTGCGGCGACCTGCATGCGTCCCTTGTCGCGGACCTCGGCAGGTGGCTGGACGAGCGCGCCGTGCGATGGCTGTGGGAGGCCGACACCTTGGCAGAGGTCTACTCGGGGTACGAGCGCCTGCCCCGCCTGTGCTCTGCCGGGTCCGAGGCAACCGCATGGTTTCGTACGTCGGTGCTGCCCGCCATCCAGGCGAAGGCCCGCTCCTGACCTCCTCGGCTCTCCTCCTTCCCGGCTCGGACGGGACTCGCCTCAGACGCAGGGGAGAGCACCACTGAAGAGCCCGAACGATCAACGACAGGAGAGGCCCGAGATGGCCAAGCGCCGCCTCACCAAGACCGCCGTTCAAGAGGCGATCCACGAGACCAAGACCAAGCCGTTCGCCGACCAGGTCAGCCTCACTCTGAAGAGAATGGACGGACGCCACGAGGTGAGCGTCCGCCTGTTCGACCGCCTCGACGACCCGCGCTCCACGCCTGCCGGGGAAGCGCTGATCGGCCACCTGGAGGCGTCCGGGTGGGCTGTCACCCACAGGCTCGGCCGGGCGTACTCCACGCTGACCGTGTCCGAACCAGTCTCCGCGCCCGAGGAGGGCTAAGCGATGGCCACGCTCAAGGTCCGCTTGGCGGCCCGAGACGCCTTCCTCGCCAAACTGGCCGAGGCGGCTCGGCACCGCGACGACAGCCAAGAGCTCGTCCCCGGCCTGTACGGCTCACAGGATCCCGCGTGGGTGGTGTACGAGGCGGAACAGATGCTCGCCCTCGTCAACGAACTCCGCGCCGAGGAGGGGCTTCCTGCGGCGACGCTCGACCAGGTCCGCCGCATCGAGCAGTCGGCGTCCGGCCACTGCGACTATGCCGACAAGTACGCGTTGAGGTGCGCCTTCCTGGCGCTGGGAGAGGAGGGCTGACGTGGCTCTCACGATCGACGACGACGCCGGCGCGATGACGAGCACCATGTGCGACGCGACTGCTACCCGCCAGCCTGACGGCCGGTGGACGGTCACCGGAAGGTCTGGCGCCTACGACCGCAACCAGGCGATCTCTGCGCTGACCATCGACGAGCTACGCGCGGCCGGCGTGCCCACCTCCGACCCGCTCGTGCAGATGCTCGAATCCGAACTCGGGGAGGTGTCCGATTGACCGCGCCAGAGCCGAACCCGACGACCTGGATCCACTCCATCCTCGCCTGCGCTGTCCCGGTAGAGGACATGCCAGACGGTCTGTGTGGCGAGTTCATCGAGAGCGATCCCTGCCCTTCCCACGGAACGAGTGCGAGCGATGCCTGAGCCTGAGACGCCTCTCACCTGCCCGAAGTGCGGGTCACAGGCGGGTGTCGTTGAGAGGGTGCTCGGGACCTTGGACTGGGGGCTCGCCGTCGTCAGCCGCGATGGCTTGGTCCATCCCGCCGAATACCAAGACCCGCCCGTCGTGACGGCGGACAACAGCAGCCACGTGGGCGCCTGGGCGGTCTGCGATGCCCGCAGCTGCGGGCATCAGTGGAAGCTCCGACGGCGCTTCGACCACCACCCGATCAAGGAGAACGCCGATGCCTGATCCCATCCCAGCGGAAGCCCGCACCCCGTTCCGGGTTCTGGTGACCGGATCCCGCACATGGACGGACGAAGGCGTCATCCACGACGCTCTCAGCGAGCTGCTGTTCCGCCACAAGGCGATCGTCCTCGTGCACGGCGCCTGCCCGCGCGGAGCCGACCGGATCGCCGAACAGTGGGCTGCCTTCCGCAACGCAGGGGAGTGGACGCCCGTTCGCGTCGAACGCCATCCGGCCGACTGGAACGGCCCTGCCAAGCGCGGCGCCGGGTTCGCCCGCAACGCCGAGATGGTCTCACTCGGCGCCAATCTGGTGCTCGCCTTCATCGTCGACTCCTCTCGCGGCGCATCCCACACGGCCGACCTCGCAGAGAAGGCAGGCATCCCGGTCCGACGCCACCTGAGGAGTAGCCGTGCCTGACCTTCCCGAGGAAGCCGTACAAGCTGCTGTGAAGGCGGTCAACGCGAAGGAGTGGAAGGCGGACGCGCCTTGGTCCATCCACAACATCCACAACTTCGACAGCGACTGCGCCGTATGCCGGGAAGATCTGCCCGCCGTGCTCACGGTCGCTCTGCGGGCGGCCGTGGACGCTCTGGCCTGCGCAGGACTGGTCGTCGTCTCCGCTGAAGAGCACCGAGAGTTGCTCGGCCTCATCGAAGAGTTCGCCGATCCCAGCCCGTGCGAGTTCGACCACGACGGGGGCTGCCAAGCTCACGGACCGACTTCCACATGGCCTGGCTGTCCGCACGCCAGAGCTGGCGAACTGCTCGCCGCCCTACCCGAGAGGACTGCCGATGCCTAACCTTCCTCGCCTCGCTCGCTGGCTCCGCACATGGGCCGACAGGATCGACGACCGAGGAGCACCGAAGCACACCGGCTTCTCGTTCACGTTCGAGGCCGGCGAGGGCATCCGGTGGCGCGACGACGGCCGGGGCTGCCCCATCTTGTACATGGGTGAAGACCAGTACGGGCGAGCCCACCACGAAGCCGACTCCTACGACCCGGTCAGGCAAGAGGTGATGGAGTTGCTCGACGCGGTCGACTCCGGCGACGACCTGCCGCCCGGCTGGACTCTCGGCAGCACCGCGGGAAGGGAGGACGATCGTGGATGACGACCTCCGCCCGCTGATTCTTCTCGACGTGGATGGCGTCCTCAACCCGTGGCACAAGCAGGGGCCAACCTGGTTGAGCGTGAAAGCCATCTGCGACGGAGTGACCTATCCGGTGGTGCTCAATCCCGAGCACGGTCCGATGCTGCTCCAGCTCGCGCAAGAGACCGGCGCCAAACTGGTGTGGGCGACCACGTGGGAGGAGCACGCCAACCAGGAGATCGGGCCACTGATCGGGTTACCCGAACTGCCCGTGATCGCAGTCAACTCGGGTGGCGAGGTTCCTCGCGTCCACCCGAAGACGCCGCCCGTCGCCGAGTACGTCAACCGCAGGCCGTTCGTCTGGTTCGACGATGACCTGGAGCGGGCCGACCGCCTGCACCTCAAGCATCACGCCAACGTGGGCGCCTTCCGGATCATCGACGTCGGCCCACGCAAGGGGCTCACCGGCCGGCACATCGAGCAGGCCGCCGAATGGCTCGCCGCTTTCGCCAGTCCTGACGACAAGGAGCCTGTTTGTGGCTGAAGACCTCCGCCAGCGCTACGCCGAAGCGCTGGCCGATGCGGCGAACTCGCAGACGTTCAAGAAGCCAGGACCAGCCTGGGACGGGTTCCGCAACATGTGGCTGGGCTACGCGGACGCAACTTTGGCCGTACGAGACGAGGAGCTGGAGCGGCTCCGCGCCGAGGGTAAGCGCCTTGGCTACGAGTTGGAGCAGTGGCATGCGGCTTACGGCGAGAAGGCGCTCCCGGGGATGCTCGCTCGACTCCGCAAGGCCGAGGCCGCGAACGCCCGAACCCGTGCTCTTCATCCCAGCGCCGAAGAGGCTCACGCCGCCGGCCAGGTCCTTTGCGTGGAGTGCGCCCAGCCCGCCCCTTGCCGGACGCGTCAGGCTCACGACGACACCGGAGGGACCGACCATGGCGGGTGAGAAGGTCGTCGAACTCAAGCTCCGCCTCGCTGAAGAGGCGCTGGGGCGAGAACGGCAGCGCGCCGGACGCGCAGAAGCCACCGTGGCCCGCGTCTCCGCAGTGCACCACGTCCACCACTGCGAGGAGGATGGGCACGTGCTCGACCGCACCCCGAACCCGTGCAAGTCCGACGGCTACTGCTCGTGCGGCCAGCCGGGGGACCGGTGCCCTACCCTCCGCGCGCTCGCCGAGCCTGAAGAGGAGATGACCGATGGGGCTGGCTGAGAGGGTCTCGCGAGGCTTTTGGGAGCTCTTCCACGCCCTCGACAACGTGCAGGTGTGGAGGAAGCGCCGCACCGCCGCCAGCCCTGGGATCGTCGTAGGCGCGGCCCTGACCTTCACCGACGGCGACGGCAAGCTGATCGCCACCGTCTGGCCCGACGAGGGTACGAAGGTGCACCAGCCCGACAAGATCCGCGCTGCGGGTGACGCGCTCGTGGAGCACCTCGCGGAAGCAGCAGCCAGAGAAGCGGCTGAGAAGGAGTTCGGGAGCGCGCCGTGAACCTCCTCGACCTCCACGTCCCGCCCCTGCCGCCGATGCTCTGCCTCGGCGGCTGCGGCAAGTTCCTGTGGGACCCGAAGTACCGAGAACTCGGCTATGGCAGGGATTGCGCGGAGAGGTTAGGGATCATCGCCCCGACATCGCCCCGCTTCTCAAAGCGCGCTGGCGGAGACTGCGACGGGCAAGGCGACCTACTGGAGGAGGAGCGTTGACCGACGACGAAGAGATGCTGTGCGTCTGCGGGGTGCCGATCACGCCCTGCGCGGTCGGCTACACCCACAGCCCTCGCGGATGGATGGGCAACTGCAACGACCCGCGGCCGGCCGACGAGTCGAAGAGTGCCCGCTACACCTACGACCCAGAGGCGGGGGCCACATACGTCTACCTGCGCCACCCCATCCCAGAGGGAGGTGTGGCAAAGACGGCCGAAGTGGACGCCATGGTGAACGTCGACTACGACGCCGACGGTGAGGTGATCGGCATTGAGATCATCGGCAAGTGGCCGGACCCGTCGACGCTGTGCCCCGCCTGCGAGCGCTGCACCTGGAATCCTGGCCCAGACTGCGGGAAGGCCGACCACCCGCACTGCCCGACATGTGGGCACTGCGAGATGCGACACGTGCGGGCTGTAGCGGAGGGAGCGACACCATGAGGGAGCCGACCCACGAGGAGTGCACCTCCCACGCCACCGTCGTCCTGGGCGACGGCAAAGAGGGCATCGCTTGCTGGTACCCGCAGATGGGCGGCTACACCGCCCACGCCGTGATCGTCCTCGACGCGGGCTGCGTCGATGTGTACGTGTGGCACGACGGTGAGTTCCCCTTCGCGGATGACGACGGCCCTCCTGTGGTGCTTCACCACTGCAACGGAGGCCAGTTCATCGAGTTCGGCAAGCTGATCGAAGCCGTCACGGAAGGGACGAGACCGTGGTGACGCTGGACCGGGCTGCAGAGCTTCAGGAGGCGATCGACTCCGCCGAGGAGGAAGGCTTCACCTCCCTGGAGCAGGCCGCCGCTGACGAGCTGATGCGGCTGTGGGGCGACCTTCACCATCAGATGCGGGATGCTCGGGACGGCTGCTGGTCGGTCGGCTGCGAGTCCGTCGCCCACCGCATCGCGGTCATGACGAAAGCGCTCGACGAGGCCACACCGTGGCAGCAGATCGAACTCGAACTCCTGGAGTCGGGCGTCTACCAGCGCTTCCACGACCTGATGGGCGTTCCGTACGAGCCGCCGGACATGGCTGTGGTCGCTGAGATGCGGGCAGAGCGCGGACCAAACATCCCCTGATGATCCGGCCCTGCGAGGTCTGTCGAGCCCGTCAGCTCAGCGCGTTCACGCCGGGTATATCCGCCTATCTGGGATAATGGCCGCATTGTGCACGACTCTCCGGCCCTCATGATCGGCCATCCCCGCATCCCCGGCATTCAACTCCACCGAGCCATGCGTTCCGGCGAGTGGCATCTCCTCGTGTACTGCCCGACTGTGACTGGCGAGCAGCTCGCCGATCTGGGGGAGTGGCTGGCCGAACGAGGCCGGGAACACACAGCGACGTCCGAGCGCTAGACAGCGGAAACGGCTCCCCGCCACCAACGGAGAGCCGCCTCACCCACAACCTCGCCTGACCGTCGACCACCACAGCCTCAGGTCTCTCCCGTACAGCGTACTGATCGGGGAGGCCAAACCGTGTGGATCCACTCAGACCCCAACGCCGACGACGGCCACTGGCGCGACAACGGCCAGCGTGAATGCGCCCGCGGCGACAGATGCTCCGACCCGCGTCTGGCGGCGCAGGGCGCCAAGACGGTCCGTCTCCCGGCTCTCACCTATCAGGCGTTCTGCCACCAGGACCGCAACGCCGTCGAGAAGGCCCTCAACGACCTTCCGACGCTCTTCGTCCGCGTCCACCAGCGCCTCGACAAGACGTTCGCCGCCTCGGCGGGAGGCCCGATCGTCGCCATGTCGAAGACCGCGCCCGTGCCGCTCTCTCTGCCCGCCGATGAACTGCTGCGTCTCATCCTGGCCATCCTCGTCTCGTGGGAGGAGCGGGTCCGTACCGTGGCCCGACTCTCGCTGATGGACACCGGCGCCTCCCGCCGGCGCCGTGACGGGGCGGTGCTGACGCAGGCGTGGACCATCCTCGCCGCACACCTCGACGCGCTGCTCGCCCTGCCTGCGGAGCCGATGCTGCGCGGCGACGAACTCGCCGACCTGTCCGGCTCCGACGCGGGGCTGGAACTGCTGCACCTGGCCTACCGCTGCCGGGCGTTCCTCACCGACACCAAGCAGGCCCCGCGCCACCTGGCCGGCGTGTACTGCGACTGCGGGTTCGCCGAACTGTACGAGGTCCTCGACGACGACGGGCAGCCCGATGGGGCGCGGTGCCGCACCTGCCGCTGCGAGTACGACCAGGAGGACTACATCGAACTGACCAAGGTTCGGGCCGAGCCGGTGAAGACGTACCGGCGGGGTGGAGTTCGAGTCGCTGTGCTGGACGATGCGGGCAGTAGGCGGGCGTGAGCGGTTGATCCGTAGCCGCCATCCCGTCACGGTGCCGGGATGGCGGCTATGAAGTCCGCGTTTCGGTGCGCCGAAGTTGTCGTTTCGGCTGATGACCTGTTATAAATCGATTGATCGTGGGATCAAAGGCTCTCGGACACAGACGTGTCGAGGGCCTTTTCGCATGTCTGGGGGTGGCCAGCATGCCGGACCGCCCTGAGCGGATCACGATTGCCGCCGCCGCTGAGCGTCTCGGAAAGCCTGAGCCGACGGTGCGCGTGTGGGCTTCCCGCCACCACGCCCGCAAGCTGCTCAAGCTCGGCAAGACAGCCTGGTACGACTGGCTGGACATCGCCACGATCGCCCGCCAGCTCCACCGCGGCGAGCCTGTGCCGGCCACGCCTGAGGAGCGCGACGAACTGCGCGCCGCCCTCTCGATCGCCGCCTAGACAGCGCTATACGACTTCATAGACGCGCGCTCCTGGTGCAAGGAGCGTGCTGGCTCCGCCGCATCCTGCCCCCGTGGGGTGCGGCGTGGAGCCCCACCCGGTGTCGGTCTGGTCTGCGGGATCTGAGGGGTCCACGGGCGCAGGCCAGGCCGTCACCACCCCCAAAGCGCGCGCCCGGCTCAGCGTGGGGGGTCACCAGAGCTCGGGCGCGTATCAACCTCCAACCCCCTGGAGACCACATGGACACGGTGAAGCCGTACCTGGTAATCGACGCCAGATTGGGCCGCGACAAAGACGAGAGCCACTACCCGTATGACGCGTTCCTGACGTGGCTGCGAGCGGAAGGCATCGACCCCGAGAAGGGGAACCGCTGCGAGGTGTACGAGGGCCGCGACGGGAAGCCGCCGTACGCGATCGTGCACCTCTTCGAGTTCGACGCGGACGGGCGCAAGATCCTCAACGAGGTCACCGACGAGTACGTCACCTACACCGACATCGTGACCCTGTCCTCGCTTCCTCCCTCGCGGGAGGTGTGAGATGTCCGATCTGCTCTCGTGGCTTCGGGCCACGATCGAAGGCGACAAGGTGGCAGCCGAAGCGCTCGACGGCGAGATCTGGACCGCCGTAAAAGCGCACGGCGACTGGCATATCCAGACCAGCCAAGATCAGACGTTCGGCGGGGACTCCGAGTGGGGTGACCTCGACCCCTGCGAAGCGGTACTCATCGCCGCCCACGGCCCCAGGGACGTGATCGCCCGGTGCGAGGCCGAACTGGCGCTGCTCGTTATGCATGAGGACCTGCACGATTGTGTGACCGAGACCGGCTCGCAGGTGTTTCCTGCTGGCGACCGCGACGAGATCCTGTGCCCGACCATCCGCGCTCTGGCGCAGGCCCGTCGCTACCGTCCCGGCTTCAACCTGGCGTGGCTTGAGGAGGCCCAAGCGGAGGAACTGTTCGATTGGGCGCGCACCGAGGAGCGGATCGCAGACGGGCAGATCACCGACCCGGCGTGGCTGGAGGTTTCTCGCGCCGGCAGCGCAGTCCGTGCGGCTCTCGGGCTCACAGGTTCGATGCGGGAGGTGAGCGACGTCCCGCATCCCTTCGTCGCGGCCAAGGGTGACCCGTACGACGGCGTTCAACAGGGGCACCTCGCGCAGTACTGCGCGGCGTGCGGATGTATTCGATCGCTGATCGCTCACAAGGAATCGTGGGTGGACGCCTGATGCGTATCCAGATCCTTCCTCTCCCGTCCGTCATGGTCGGCGACGACATGGACGAGCCGTTCGCGCTGGTCATCGACCAGTGGGAGGGTACGCCAGCGGAAAGCGCGGCCTGGGCGGAGTTCGGCCTGTCCTGCTGTGCGCTGGCGGTCCTGACGACGCCGTACACGGTGGAGATCGTGGACCGGTACGCCGACGCTGCTCCTGCGGCGGGCGACGCGGACGCCGAGAGGTTCGCCGACGAGTGCGCCCGGCAGCTCGCGCGCAAGCACGGCGGCTGGTACCCCGACCGGACCGCGTCACCGCAGCATGTCGAAGGGCTCAGCGACGAGGGGCAGAGCTGATGTCTCGGCGGGAACGCATCCTCAGGGCGTACTTCCTGGTGATGGCCTGTATTGGCCAGGTCTGCACAGCATTTGTGCTGGCGACGGAGGGGTTGTGGTGGATGGCGGGAGGTCAACTCGTCACCATGGGCTGGCTGCTCACGTACGCCTACGAGGCGAGGAAAGCGTGGCAGCGAGACAAGGCGCGGACTGAGTTGAAACGGACATCTCTAACCTAAACCGGGCGCGTTGAGCAGTTTGTACAGCGAGCCCCGTCTCACTTCAGCAAACTGCCCAGTTATTCCCGGTCTCGCTCGAACATATGGCCGATGTTTCCGTCCTGACCTGGGCGTTTTGGCCAGTGTTCGGCGTGATCTTCTGGGACAATAAGGACATCAAAAAGACCTCGACAGGCGGACTTGCACGAACGCCCATCGAGGTCTCACGCCAACCTGTTAGGAGCAGGCTGACGATGGACAACAGTACTTTGTTCGACCCGGAGGATGACGGCCGGGGCGTAGGAACGGAACTCCAGATCTCGCCAGCGATGGCCGCGTCGCCGTTCGATGCTCTTCGTCAGGTGGATGAGGAGGGCGAGTTCTGGTCTGGTCGCGACGTCATGCCGCATCTCGACTACGAGCAGTGGCGGCGCTTCGTCGATTCCATCGAACGGGCGATGGCTGCACTCCGGAACAGCGGAGAGATCGTCCAAGATCACATTGCCGCCTCCGGCAAGATCACTAAGAACGCTCGCGGACATCGGAGAATCCTCGACGACTTCCGCCTGAGCCGACACGGGGCGTTCCTCGTCGCCATGAACGGCGACCCGCGAAAGCCCGCGATCGCGAACGCCCAGGCGTACTTCGCCCAGCAGACCCGAAAGCAAGAACTGGCCGAGCAGGCCCTAGCCGACGCGATCGACGCGCCGCCTTCGGCCGACCTGGTGAACCTGCGGGACGTGCGAGCGCTCAAGCAGTTCCACGAGATGTTCGGTGCCGCTCTCGCGAGGATCGATGAGCAGGCCGAGCAGATCCAGCGCGAGCAGACCGGGCGCATGATCGAAGCCGCTGGACGTCAGGCCGCCGAAGAGGAGATCGCCATCATCGGCCCGAAGGCCGCCGCTGCTGATCACCACCGCGCGGCGGACGGGCTCATGACGCTGTCGGACTTCGCGAACAAACTGAACGCCTGGTCGGTCCAGAACCTCGGCATCAAGATCAAGCACAAGGACGTGTTCGACTTCCTCGGCGAGATCGGCTTCATCTGCCGTGGCAACACGGTCCGCAACAACAGGCCGAAGTCGTTCGCCACCGACCGGGACTTCATCCGGGAGAAGGAAACCGAGTACGAGGACAAGAACGGCGTCCTGCGGATCAGCTACTCCTCTCGGCTCACCCCTCCCGGCGACGGGTGGGCGTGGGACCGCGCGGTGACCCGGCTCAACGACTTCGGTTCGCTGCGCAAGCCCATGGACGGTGTCGCGTGACCTACGACATCAGGGTGTCCCTGTCGGAGTCGCGCGGCCCGATCCCGCCCCGGATCGAGCACCAAGAGGACCACACGGGCGCGGTCACCTACACCGTTGCCGGTCGTTCCACGACCTGCCCCGAGTGCGGGAAGACGCCGCAGGCTGGCGACGCCATCACGAAGATCTTCACGTGGTGGTTCCACGCCGACTGCGGCGTAAAGCACCTGGAGAGCATCGGCGTCAACCAGGCATGGGTGGCCCTCGCCCTCCAGTTGGAGCGGTCGCCGAGCAAGTTCACCGCCGTGGAGACCCGCGCGATCGTCGGCAACCTCCTGCGGATGAACGGCACGTCAGCTACGTATGGACCGCCCAACCTCCCCGACCCGGAGGATGGCGACGTCATCGACGGCACGCCGGGCTTCCGCGTCATCAAGGGCGGCGGCGATCCCACCGATGATCCCTGGTACTACCCGGTTCCCGATGACGACGACCTGATGTAGCACCCCAAGACCTCCGGGCGGGCGGTTGTGACTGCACGCCGCCGTCCGCCCGGATACAACCCCTCACCCCGGAGACCCCTCATGTCCGATGACCTTCGCCAGCGTGCCCGCGACTGGATCACAGGCTTCCTCGCCGCCTCGGATGAGGACCGCGTCAACTGCGTGGCGCTGATGCTGGGCGCTGCCGACGATGCACTCGCGTGCGTTACCGACCGGCACAGGGCGAGGCTCGCGGGCGAGGACGATGAGGAACTGTCCGAACTCCGCGAGGAGGTGGCGTTCGAGAAGCACCGCTCCACCACCTTCCTTGCCGACTACAACTTCCTCGACTTCCAGTTCAAGGCGCAGGCGCGCGAACTCGCCCGCCTGAAGGCCGAAGGTGCCCGCGATGTCTGATCTTCTCTCCTGGTTGAAGACCACGATCGAGGGCGACCTAGCGGCAGCCCGAGCAGCCGACGAGGCTTCTCCCGGCCCGTGGGTGAACACCGGGCAGGCAGGACAGGACGACGCCTGGCAAATCCACGGAGCGCCCACGGGCGAAACCGAGGTCAACTGGGACGGCCCCGAGCCGGTTGAGTCCCCAGCGCTTCTGCAGGTGGCAACCCTCAACTATTCGGACGGCGGCGGCGTGTGGGAGCGGGAAGCCGCTGACCACATTGTGTTGCAGCAGCCTCGGGACACGATCGCCCGCTGCCTGTCGGAGTTGGCGATCGTCGACGAGATGATCCCCACGCCGAACGAGCGCCTGTTGCGGCTGATAGCTGCGGGCTACCAGAACCGTCCTGGCTGGCGGGATGAGTGGCATCCGACTCCGCCGCATGTCCGTGAGTGGCTGGCCGGTTCGGAGGAGCGCCGCAAGCAGCCTCTACAGCCGGACAACCTCGACGAGCTACAGGCCCGCCTCGACGCGCTGAAGGCCGAAGGCGGCCCGCGATGTCTGAACCCTCTGCTGGGTTTCGCGCTCTGGCTGGACCTCCGGGCGGCCTATTGGTGGACCTCGCTGCAGCCCGGATGCCTGCACCTCGTGCAGTAGCACCCGTGCTCGTCGCAGACCATCTCGCCGCACTCGCGGCAGTAGAAGCCGCTCCGAGCCTGGCAGAAGTCGCACATGCGACGAGCATACGAGGACCGGCTCTGACCCGACTCGAATAGCCGTTCGGCCCGCTGGATATCCTGACCGCATGCAGGGCGACCCTCCAACTGTGCGCATTCTCCCGGACGATGCCGGATTCCTGCACGAGTGGCGTCTACAAGAGGACGGCTCCTGGCAGGCGCACGTCACGTGGGTGGAAGTAGGCGGCGCCGCCTACCGGGCGGGCCTCAATGAGCGGGACGAGTGGCTGCCAGCCGACCGCGTGGAGCCCATCCCCGGCGAGGACTACTCGCGGGTGCCGCGCACGAGAGCCGCACCCGACCAGCCGTAACGCCACCTGACCCGACCACCTAGGCCCGCCTCTGCGCGGGCTTTTCGCATGCCGTCCCAGACCCGCAGCCACGAGGCTCCGTAGCCTCCCGTGAGACAAGGGGGGCCTGTGATGGCCATCCGCATAGCCACAGCCTCCCGTAACGCGGCAGCCGACGCCATAGCCGCGTTGGCGTCCGGCGGCTCCGTGGAGATCCGTACCGGCACCCAGCCGGCCACCGCGCAGGACACCGCCACCGGGACGCTCCTCGCCACGGTGACGCTCGCCACGCCCGCCTACAGCGGAGCCGCCACAGGCGTGGCCGCCCTCGCCTCCACCCCGCGCACCGCGACGGGCGTTGCCGACGGGACGGCGGGCTGGTGCCGCGTCAAGGGCTCCGGCGGAGCGACCGTCTTCGACGGATCCGTCACCACAACCGGAGGCGGTGGCCAACTGGAGTTGGCGACCACCACCATCAGCACCGGCCTCACGATCAACGTGACGTCCGGCAACCTCACGATGCCCGGCTCGTAGTCGACGCCCGACCTGCCCGCAGGGATCTCCAAGGAGGCCGGATGCCGCTGCTCGACGCAACCCACAGGGCCAGAACCGCAGCGCAGTGGATGCGCGAAAACACCACCACCTGCACCTTCACCAAGGCCAGCCTGCACAACGCGATCGGCGCCGCAGATCAGTGGGTTGAGGACAATCTCGCCTCCTTCAACAACGCCCTCCCGGCAGGGTTCAAGGCCGCCGCCACCGCAGAGCAGAAGGCCGACCTACTCGGCTTCTTGCTGTGGCGTCGCATCGGGAAGCTCAAGGCTGAGGAGGACTAGTGGCCACCGCCTATCAGGACCTCCGCCCCGGGTCGGCGCTCGTCCCCACCACGGCCTTCGCCCAGATCCTGCGCAACATGGGCAGCAGCGGCCCGGTCGAGTGGTTCGCCTTCGACGCCGCGACGCCGGAGAGCGCCTTCTGGGAGCTGGAGCCGTTCGCCTACCCGGTGTCGAACCCGAACATCACCGTGGATGTCGTGTGGGGCGCTGCGACAGCCACGTCGGGCGTGGTCCGCTGGTCCGCCGCCCTGGCAGCGATCACCCCTGAGAGCGACAGCCAGGACCCGGAAAGCAAGACGTACGCCACCGCCACCGCAGTGGATGACACCCACCTCGGCACCACAGCCAAGCGGCTGATGCGGGCCACCATCACCCTGACCGGCTCCTCTCTGGACAGCGTCGCGGGCGGGGACGAGGTGTGGCTGAAAATCGCCAGGGTCGCCGACCACGCCAACGACACACTGGCAGGGGACGCCTGGCTGAAGAAGGTCCGCTTCTCCTTCGACTACTAGGAGGCGGACATGGCGGTCCGCTTCAGCGCCTCCGGCCAGCACTACCAGGCCACCACCGGCCTGCCCACCACCGTCTACACGATCACCGCGTGGGTGTGGGCGACAGATCTCGGATCCCGCTACCGGGTCGTCCACTACCTGCGCCAGTCCTCCGGCGACCACTACACGGCCATCCAGGTCCGCAACCTGCCGACCGACATCCAGCTGTCCGACGACGTGTCATACGCGTTCGGCGGCGTCGGCCCGCTCGCCATCAGCCCGGCCACCTGGTACCGGGTAGCGGCCGTCGTCAACGGCGCCAACGCGACGTTCTACAGCGCCGCCGCCGGCGACCCGCTCACCTCCGCCTCGGTGGCTGATTTCAGCCCGCCCGCTACTCCGAACCAGCTGTGGATCGGAGCCGACCCGTTCTCGAACTGGTGGGACGGCCGGTTCGCGGCGATCAAAATGTGGGACGCCGCCCTCACCGCCTCCGAGGTCGAGCAGGAGCTGGGCCAGTACCAGCCGCTCCGCACCACGAACCTGCTGCGCTGGCACCCTCTCATCAACGCCGAGGTGACCGACTACTCCGGCAACGGCAACACGCTGACCGGCGGAACCGGAGCAACCACCGAAGACGGTCCGCCCCTCGCGTGGGGTTCGGCCATCCCGGTGGTCATCCTGCCGCCGTCCGAGACCAGCGGCACGCTCACCGCCACGCTGCCGCAGATCACCGCCAGCATGACGGCGACCGTCACCTCGGCCGGCGCACTCAACGCGACCCTCCCGCCGCTGACCGCCTCGATGACGGCCACGGTAGTAGACGCCGCCACCCTGTCGGCCACCCTGCCCGCGCTGACCGCCACAGCCTCCGCCAGCGTCGTCAACCCCGGCACCCTGACCGCGACACTCCCCGCCCTACAGATGTCCATGAGCGACGCCATCACCGCAGGGCGGCTCGGCGGATCCCTCCTCGACACCAGCCTCGGCGGAACTCTGATCTAGGAGGCGGGCATGGCCAGCACCGTCTCCCTCACCCTCGTTGAGGACGACACTCCGCTCCGCACCTGGCAGATCACCCAGGCCGGGTCGCCGCTCAACCTGTCCGCCGCCACCGTCGTCATGGTCATCAAAGCCAGCCAGCACGTTGAGGACGACGCCGTCACAGGCGTCTACACGCTGACCGTCGGAACGGGATTGACGCTCGTCGACACCTCCCTCGGCAAGGTTCAGGCGGAGATCCCCGCGGACGTCACCGCCTCACCCGGCACCTGGTTCTACAAGATCAGGGTCACCATCACAGGCAACACAGAGACCGCCATCGACGGCTGGATCTCCATCTCGGACGCCTGATGGCACGCAAGAGCCTCACGGTCTGTTCAAAACCCCGGGCGCGCATGACGATCGACAACCACGAGTCCGGCTCACCCGAAGACCTCGCCATCCGCAAGCGGTTCGGCCTCACCGAGCAGGACACCACGTGAAGGTTGCCATCGACTCCCTCATCGCCGCCCTACTCGACTCTCGCCTTGACCTATCCGGTGATGCAGGCGGTGGAGTGGCGGTGCGCTGCCGGGACTGCGACAAGGCCGTCCTCGCCTACTACTCCGCCAACGGCACCCCATACGTGGATCCCGCCGTGGCCAACGTCGCCACCATCCCCGCCCTGTGGGCTACAGCCGTAGACCACCTAGCCTCTGCACACCGAGCGGAGGCCAGGTCATGACGACGGACCCCGAAGAGCCAGGTCTTGACGGTAAGTGCGGCGCACGAAAGCGAGACGGGTCTGGTGGCCATTGCACCCAGACCGCAGGTTGGGGCACTGACCACGTTGGCATCGGCAAGTGCCGCAAGCACGGCGGGTCCACGAAGAACCATGTCGCCTCCGCCAAGAATGAGAGGGCCCGCCTGGCTGTGGCCACGTACGGGCTGCCCCGAGAGGTAGACCCCGCGGTCGCTCTTCTGGAAGAGGTGCACAGGTCTGCCGGCCACGTCGCCTGGCTTCAGCAGAAGGTGGCGGAGCTCGACGATGAGGCGCTGGTGTGGGGTGTCACCGAAGAGGTGAACAAGACCGCCACCGAGTTCTCCGGTATCGACGTCACGTCGGCGGCGAAGCCGAACGTGTGGCTGGAGCTGTACCACCGCGAGCGTAAGCACCTGACCGACGTGTGCAAGGCGGCTCTGGCCGCAGGTATCGCGGAGCGGCAGGTGCGTCTGGCTGAGCAGCAGGGCGCTCTCCTGGTCGGGGTGATCCAGCGCATTCTCGACGACCTGGAGTTGACCGCCGAGCAGCGCGAACTTGTACCGACTGTGGTCCCGCGGCATCTCCGCGCGGTGTCGTGACACTGCGTGAGAGTGCTGGCGGTTGTGTCGCCCGGTCGGTCCTTGTCCGCCGGTGAATGCGGACTACATCGATCATGGGATGTGCACGTCGGGGCGATTCCGGCCTATCGTTACCGTGCGTGAGGGGCGGCCATGACGCTGACCGCTTGGGAGCATGCAGCCCGCGCGTTCGAGCCGACGCCTGTCTCCCCCTACCGCTACGACCCCGAGGGCTGGGCGCGAGCACGACTCGGCGTGCATCTGTGGAGCAAGCAGCGGGAGATCTCCGGATCCGTAGTCGCCAACCGGCGCACCGCCGTCAAGTCCTGCCACAACGCCGGCAAGTCGTGGACTGCGGGCATGCTCGGCTCATGGTGGATCGACGTCCATCCGCCCGGCGAGGCGTTCGTGGTCTCCACCGCCCCGTCCTATCCACAGGTCCACGCGATCCTGTGGGAAGAGATCCGCAAGACTGCGAAGCTCGCTGCGGCGATGGGCGAACCGCTGCCCGGCCGCGTGCTCCAGTCGGATGAGTGGAAGCTCGACGACGGCACGCTGGTCGGCTGGGGTCGCAAGCCCGCAGATACCGACCAACACGGCTTCCAAGGCATCCACCGCCGCTATGTCCTGGTCCTGCTCGACGAGGCGTGCGGCATCCCGGAACAGCTGTGGACCGCCGTAGAGGCCATCACGACCGGCGCCGACTGCCGAATTCTGGCGATCGGCAACCCGGACGACCCGAACACCGAGTTCGGCAACGTGTGCAAGCCCGGCTCGGGCTGGAACGTCATCGGCGTCGCAGCGTTCGACACCCCGAACTTCACCGACGAGCCGTTCCCCGAACGCCTCCGGCCGCTGATGCTGTCGCCGGAGTGGGTGGAGGACAAGAAACGCCGCTGGGGCGAAACCTCACCCCGCTACGTGTCCAAGGTGCTGGGAGAGTTCCCCGAGGTCGGCGACGACACTTTGATCTCGCCTCGCTGGATCGAAGCCGCACAGCAGCGGACTCTCCAGCCAGGCCCGGTCAACGTGCTCGGCGTCGACGTGGCCCGGTTCGGCTCCGACCGAAGCATTCTCTGCCTGGCCCGCGGCCCGCTCGCCCGCATCATCGGCGACTACTCACATGCACGAACCACCGAAACCACCGGAAAAGTGATCGCAGCCAAGCGCGAGCACCAGGTGCACGAGATTCGCGTAGATGGCGTGGGCGTCGGCTCGGGCGTCGTCGACGAGCTGCTCGAAGCGGGGCACGACGTCCTGGATATGCAGTCCGGGGCTGGGGCGATCGACCGGGAGCACTACGTGAACGCCCGCGCCGAATGGTGGTGGGGGCTACGCGAAAGGTTCGAGGCCGGCGACATCGACCTCGACCCCGTAGATGACGAACTCGCCGCGCAACTGGGCACGCTGAAGTACAAGTTCACCGCCCGCGGCCAAGTCCTGATCGAGTCGAAGGACGACATGAAGAAACGCGGCCTGCCCAGTCCGGACCGGGCCGACGCGGTGATGCTCGCCTACGCCCACGTGGTGCCGCCAGATCAGATCATCGGCGACGAAGACCTGGACGAAGACATCGACGGCTACACCATCTCGCCTTACTGAGCCGAGGGAGGCGCTGTGGGCTTCGCCGCCTCCCTGCGAGAGACGTTCACCGCACCTGTCAGGGAGACCTGGTATCGGGCGACCGGGCGATCCGAGTTCGCCGAAGTGCTCCGCCAGGAGCGGGCCACGGTGGAGCACCTCAGGGAGTCGCTCGCCGACCTTGAAGCCCGCATGTTGGAGCCCGGATGGACTCACCTCACGGCTCAAGCGGAGCGGGAGTTCACCCGTGACGGGCTGCGGCAGATCACCGCCGTCAACCGCGTCATGGCGCTCAAGAATCCGCTGCTCAAGCGTGGGCTCGCTCTGCGCATGGCGTACGTGTGGGGTCAAGGGCTGGAGATCTCCGCCCGCGACGAGGACGTCAACGGCCTGATTCAGCAGTTCCTCGACGACGCGGGCAACCGCAGGTGCCTGACCGGGGCGCAGGCGCGTTCGGAGAATGAGAAGGCTCTCGACACGGACGGCAACCTGTTCTGGGCGCTGTTCACCAACCCGAGGACCGGCCGGGTGCAGGCCCGCTCTATTCCGTGGGATGAGATCGCCGACGTCATCACCAACCCCGAAGACTCGGCCGAGCCGTGGTACTACAAGCGGGTCTGGTACGAGAACTCGACCGACCCGATCACTGGCGGCTACACCTCCAGGCATCGCACCGTCTACTATCCGGCGCTCGGCTACAAGCCGAAGGGCTCACGGCCGCTGAGGGTTCGCGACCAGCTCGGCGACGCAGCCGAGGTGATGTGGGACGCGCCCGTCCACCACATGCGGGTCGGCGGCGGCAAGGGCTGGAAGTTCGGGCTCGGCGTCGCCTACTCCGCTGTGGACTGGGCGCAGGCGTACAAGGAGTTCCTGACCGACTGGGCTGTCCTCATCAAAGCGCTGTCGCGGTTCGCGTGGCGGCTCACCAGTAAGGGCAGCAAGCAGGCCCAGGTCCGGCAGCGGATGGCCACGGCGCCGGCCACGGACCGCTTCACCGGAGAACCGCAGCGGGCAGGCGCGACCGCGCTGCTCACTCCTGAGATGGCGCTGGAAGCCATCCCCAAGTCGGGCGCCACCATCGACTCCGAGTCTGGACGCCCGCTGGCCGCCATGGTGGCCGCCGCTTTGGACGTGCCGGTCACGATGCTGCTCGGCGACCCCGGCACCACCGGAGCTCGAGCAACCGCGGAAACGCTCGACACGCCGACCGAACGCACCATGGAGCTGCGGCAGCAGGAATGGTCCGAGACGCTTCGGGCCATCCTCGACCACGTCATCGCCTCCGCAATCAAGGCACCGCAAGGCCCCCTCAAGGGCAGCGTCACCCGCGACGAGACCGGCGCCGAAACCGTCGAACTGTCCGGCGGCATCGAAGGCACCGTCGACATCTCCTGGCCCGACCTGGACGACGTCGACGTCACCACACTGGTGCAGGCGATCGTCGCCGCGGACGGCACCACCTACATGCCGCCGCTCGTCGTCGTACGCCTCCTCCTTGAGGCGCTCGGCGTGAAGGACGTGGACGAGATCCTCCACGACCTCACCGACGAGGAAGGCAACTACAAGCCGCCCGAAGGCGCCGCCGGAGCGGCAGGCCAGGCCGCGGTGGACGCGTTCCGCCGCGGCGAAGACCCGGCCGCCATGCTCGCCGGACGCAAGCCCGGAGAGCCCGACAGCGGACCCGCACCCGATGACGGACAGGGCGATGCCGCACCCGAGCCGGACGGCAAGGAGCCCGACAAGGCGTAGGGGGGTGATCATGGCGATCACTCACGAGACGCTGCGCCTGGTCGAGCAGATGCGGCTCGCGGTCGGCTCCATCGTCGACGGGGTCACCCGCGGCCTCGTCTCGGCGTGGGTGAGGGCGTGGGATCAACTCGCCGTCGACGTGGCCGCAGGCATCGCCGAACTCCTGCAGGCAGGCGACGGCCGTTGGCCTGCCCGGCGGCAGATCGAGCAGACCGCCCGCGCCATGTCCGCGCTCGAAGTCGTCGCCGCAGCGCTTGGCCGGCTCGCGGCGCTCACCCGTTCGCAGACGATCACCGGGGCGCAGGAAGCCGCCAGGATCGCACTGGACGGGCAAAGCGAACTCATCTCCTCCCAGCTCCCGTACGGCTCCACGCAAGCGCTCGCCGCCCGCTACCGGAGGCAGCAGCCCGACACCATCGACGCGATCGTCCGGCGAACCGCTGAACAGATCAACGCCGTCCACTGGCCGCTCGCCGACGAAGCGACCGCGGCGATGAAACGGGAGCTGGTCCGCGGAGTGGTCGTGGGCGACAATCCGCGCACTGCGGCGGCCCGCATGCTGCGCAGCCTCGAAGGCGAGTTCAACGGCGGGCTCACGAGAGCCCTGAACCTGGCCCGCACAGAGATCCTCGATTCACATCGGCAGGCCGCGGAGATTGGCCAGGAAGTACACGAAGACGTGCTCGACGGCTGGGTGTGGCACGCCGAGCTCAACAGCAGCCGCGGCCGTACCTGCCCGTCGTGCTGGGCAAAGCACGGCACCGTCCATCCGCTGTCGGAGCCGGGGCCCATCGACCACCAGCAAGGACGATGCTCGCGGACGCCCAAGACGAAGAGCTGGGCCGATCTCGGATTCGACATCGACGAGCCCGACGACCTCATCCCGGACGCCCGCGCCATCTTCGATGCGCTGCCCGAGACAGAACGGGTCGCCATCATGGGGCGCCGCCGCCTCGATCTGCTCGACTCGGGAGAGATTGCGTGGGCGGACCTGCCGCAACGGAGGACCACGTCCGACTGGCGCGACTCCTACGGCGTCAGACCGGTCAAGGACCTGGAACACATCGCCAAACGCCGCGCCGCCTGACCCGTCTGGAGATCCACATGCCGCGACCAGCGGAGGAGTAACCATGCCCGAACAGCAGGCGCTCACCGAGCGGGTGCCGCTCGCCGAGGCTGCCGGAGGTCAGAAGCCGAAGGGCCGCCGCTTCCGGGCGCGCATCATCCAGGGAGACATTCAGGGCTCGTCGGGCTTCTACCCGGCGGAGATGCTGAAGCGCGACGCCGGCGTCTTCCGTGAGGGCCTCCCGGTCTTCCTCGACCACCCCGGTGCCACGGAGTCCTACGACCGGCCGGAACGGTCCGTGCGTGACCTTGCCGGACGGCTGGCTACGGCCGCCGCGTACGAGGGTGACGGCCTGTACGCCGACGTCGAGGTGTACGAGCACTGGGCGCCCGTCATCGAAGCCATGGCGAGCGACATCGGCATGAGCATCCGCGCCTCCGGCACCGTCGAGGCATCCACCCAGGACGACATTCGCGGCCCGATCGTCACCAGCCTCGCCGAGGCGGCATCCGTCGACTTCGTGACCGCCGCAGGAGCAGGAGGGAAGATCGTGGCACTGCTGGAGTCCGCAAGATCCGAAAGCGAACTACTCAGGCAAGCATCCGAAGCACTCGCCCCGCCCTTCAAGAAGAAGGGCACCAAGGACGACAAGGCGGGCAACGCCGCAGACAAGGCGGCTGACGACACCGAGGACGCTGCCGACGGCGGCGAGGACGAGGACGACGAGAACGCGGACGGCACGAAGAAGGCCGGACTCCCCGCCTTCCTCAAGAACAAGAAGAAGTCCGCGGTCAGCGAGGCGCGCAACGTCGGCGCCTGGTTCGAGTCCCGTATCCACTCGGCGTTCACCGGCATGGCCGACGACATGTTCGGCGAAGGCCGCCTCACCCGCGACGAACGCATCTCCCTGTCCTCCGCGATCGGCGACGGCCTGCAAGCCTTCACCTCCCGCGTCGAGGCCGACTGCCCCCACCTGTACCAGCGGGACATCTGGGACGACCCGGAGCCCGCACAAGCCGCCACGGCGGAAAACAACACGAAGGGAGCCCCCGTGTCTGGGAGCACCGAAAAGCAGACGCCCCCGGACAGGGAGGCGACCAGCGAGGTGACCGAGTCGGCGCGCGAGAAGGACCTCGCCGTCAAGCTCGCCGAAGCGCAGAACGAACTGGCCGAAGCCCGCAAAGCGACCGCCGACGAACTCGCCGCGCTGAAGACCCGCCTGGACGAGTCGGACGCCGAGAAGCTGCGCCTGACCAACGACAAGGCCGCACGCGCGGCGGTCGCCGAGGCGCTGAAGACCGCCGGCCTGCACGAGGCTTCACATGCCCGCGTCGCGGAGTCGGTGTGCCGCGCCCTGCCCACCGTCGAAAGCGGCACGCTCGACCTGGCCAAGCTGGGCGAGTCCATCAAGGCCACCATCGACGCCGAGAACGCCTACGTGGCGACCCTGGCGGAGGCGGCCGGATTCGGCGCCGTCCGCGGGCTCGGTGAGTCCACCAGCCACGAAGCGGACGCCGGCGACATCGACAAGCAGCTGGCCGAAGCCTTCGCAGGTATCGGCCTGGACGAGAAGGCCGCCCTGACGGCGGCTCACGGGAGGGCCTGACCATGGCGCGCAACATCATCTTCGAAGACGGCACTCAGATCGCCGCCGTGGCGACCGACCCGGCCTCTCCCGCGTCCGGTGACCCGGTCCTGATCGGCCAGATCCCCGGCGTCGCGCTGATCACCGAGGCCGCCGATGGGCTCACCACCATCAAGACGGACGGCGTCGCCACTCTGTCGGTGAAGGGCACCAGCGGCAGCAACGCCGCCATCGCCGCGGGCGACATCCTCTACTACGTCACCGCGAACACGCCGAAGCTGTCGGTGACCACGTCGGGCGTCCGGTTCGGCTATGCCCTGGAGGCCGTCACCTCGGGTGCGACTGCCACCATCCGCGTGAAGATCGGCTACTGACCTCCCGCCCACCCCGCTCTCTCGCAGCCTCCGCGCCACCGGCCGGGGGCTCTTCTCATGCCCCGGCGCGGAGCGCCTGACGAGCAAGGAAAACCACAATGCAGCTCCTCGACCTGATCGAGACCTACAACGCGCAGGACGCCACCGCCGAGCGGCTCTACGCCCGCGAAGGCCGCCGTGTGCGCGGCGGCCGTAACACCCCGCAGTACAAGCAGTCGCTGCTGGAGGCGGCCCGTCTGTACGAGGGCGTCCTGTCCGGTCGACTCCCCGGCCACCGCCTGGCGGAGGCCATGACGACCAGCGACTTCAGCCTCCTGTTCGGCGACATCATCGACCGGCAGATGCTCGCCTCCTACCAGCACATGCCCGTGATGTGGCAGTCGATCGCCAAGCGCGGCCGGGTGCGGGACTTCCGGACCGTCGACCGGTTCGCCGTCAACGGCGGCGAGGCCGTCCTGTCCGAGGTGAAGGAAGCCTCTGAGTACCCGGCCGCGTCCGTCTCCGACGCCCGCTACCAGTACCAGGTCAAGAAGTACGGCAAGCGGCTGCCCTTCTCGTGGGAGTCGTTCATCAACGACGACCTGGACGCGCTGCGCGACATGCCTCAGCGACTGGCCAACTCGGCGCGCTTCTCCGAGGAGCGGTTCGTCACCGACCTGTTTGCTGGCACGACCGGCCCTGACGGCACGTTCTTCGCCAGCGGCAACAACAACATCGTCACCGCCAACCCGGCCCTGTCTGTCGCGGGCCTGACCACGGCGTTCACCGTGCTGGCCGCGCAGGTCGACACGGACGGCAACCCCATCTACCTGGGCAACGTCATCCTCGTCGTCCCGCCCGCCCTGAAGATCACCGCGAACAACATTCTCAACGCCACCGAGATCCTCGCCGCCGACG
This sequence comes from Nonomuraea sp. NPDC026600, assembly GCF_040638335.1. Taxonomy (NCBI): domain Bacteria; kingdom Bacillati; phylum Actinomycetota; class Actinomycetes; order Streptosporangiales; family Streptosporangiaceae; genus Nonomuraea; species Nonomuraea sp. NPDC026600. Next base: position 314,264 of record NZ_JBEZYD010000003.1, on the reverse strand, counting down.
GCGGAGGCGACGGCACCGGCAACAACCAGCTCCGCGTCGCCAACTGGCTGAAGAACGACGTCAGCGTGGTCGTCGACCCGTGGCTGCCGATCGTCTCCACCACCAACGGCAACACCTCCTGGTACCTGTTCGCCGACCCGAACGTGGGCCGTCCCGCCATGGAGATCGGCTTCCTGTCCGGCCATGAGACGCCGGAGTTGTTCATGAAGTCGCCGAACGCCACCCGCGTGGGCGGCGGCACCGTCGACCCGATGGACGGCGACTTCGACACCGACGCGATCGACCACAAGGTGAGGCACGTGTTCGGCGGCGTCCTGCTGGACCCGAAGAGCGGCGTGGCGTCCAACGGCACCGGCTCCTGACCGTGGCTCCGCTCCCGCCGCCGATCAACGGCACGGAGGCGTACCTGGCCGCTGTGTACGACCGACTGGGAGAGATGCTCGACCGCATGCCTCAGAGCCCGACCGAGCACGAGGCTCCCGCAGCCGTGCCGGAAACGGTCGAGCTGCGGGAGCCCGACACCCAGCCCGAGCCGCCCACCCCCGTGGAGGAGCCGCTGAAGGCGTTGAAGGAACCGGCGCCCGCTCCAAGCCGGAACACGCGCAAACGCACAACGAGCAGGAAGGGCTCCTGATGGGCACCACCGCAAGAGGCGTGGCCGGCGGCCTCGCCACACTCAACGCCTCGGGCCGCGTCCCGGCGGCGCAGAAGATGCTCACCGCAACCGCCACGCTGGACTTCGCGTCCATCGCCGCCGGCGCGGTCGGCACCCTCACCGCTACGGTCACCGGCGCCGCCACGGGCGATTTCGTGATCGTGGCTCCGCCCGGCAACCTGACTGCTGGCCTGGTGTTCTGCGGGTTCGTCAGCGCCGCCAACACGGTGACCATCCGGATCATCAACGGCACTGCCGGCGCTGTCGATCCGGCGTCGGCCACGTTCGGGATCGCTGTCCTTCCCGCCTCCTAGGAGGTCGCGATGGCCATCGACTACTCGACGGATGTCGGCCGGGTGCGGCTGCTGATTCCGGACACGGACGTAGACAACCTGCTGCTGATCGACCCGCAAATCGACGCCCTCCTGTCCATGGAGGGCTCGGTCAAGCTGGCCGCGGCCACGGCTTTGGAACTCATCGCCTCGAATGAGGCGCTGGTCGGCAAGGTCATCACCACCCAGGACCTGTCCACGGACGGCACCAAAGTGGCCGCCGAGCTCAGGGCCCGCGCCGCGGCGCTCCGCCAGCAGGTGGACGACGGCGTAGGAGACGACGGCGTCGGCCTGGCCATCGTCGACTTCGACCCCTGGCTCGGATACCGCGGCTACACGCCCTGCTGAGGGGAGGCCCCAGTGTCGCCCCTGGCAGGTAGCGCGCCGATCCACGGAAGATGGTCCGAGCATCACCGGCCCGTCGCCACCGGCACGCAGACCGGGAGGTGCGCCATCACCCGGCCTGGGGCCGGAGACGGAACCGAAGACCCGGACGGGACCTGGCATCCGCCGGCCTCGACCACCGTCTACACCGGCCCGTGCCGCATCACAGCGCCGTCCCCATCCAGCGTGATCGTCGTGGGAGAGCAGCAGACCGCGGTCGCCTCCTACGAGATCGCCATCGAATGGGACGCGGCAGAGGTGTTCGAGCACGACCTGATCACCATCACCGCCGCACCGGATCCGGGCATCGTCGGCAAGCAGCTGCTCGTCACCGACATCCGGCACGCCACCGAACGCTTCGAGCGGATCCTGAAGGCTCAAATCAACCTCACCGAACGGGAGGCGTGATGGACGACTTCGACTTTTCCGATCTCGCCCGCCTTGAGGTTGTTCTCGACCAGGCCAGCATCAAGGCAGAAGAGATGGCCAAGGTCGCGGTGAAGAAGACCGGCTTCGACACAGTCGCTGGAGCGCAAGCCCTAGCTCCTGTGGATACCGGGAACCTGAAGAACTCCATTGGCGTGGACTTCGATCCCGACGAGTTCGGCTTCGAAGCTGGCCCCACGGCCGAGTACGGCGCGTACGTGGAACTGGGGACCAGCAGGATGGCGCCGCAGCCATACCTTCTACCAGCCTTCGACCGGGCCAGCGAGCAGTTCGTCAAGGCGATAGAGACCATCGGCGGGCGGGTCCTCGAATGACGGTAGCGGCGACACGGCCACACTCCGATGCAGTCGCGGCACTACTGGCCGGCGCGAGCGTGCCCATGGGGCGCGGGAAACCGCCCGCCGGGTCCGGCTGGCAAGGGACCCCGGGGGCGAGCGCGTTCATCGGCTATACCGTGCTCTACCCGTTCACCGGCAGAGATGAAGCCACCTCCCTTGGGCAGCCACATGACAGTCTCACTTATCTCTTCCAGTTGACCTGCGTCGGCGCTACCCAAGACCAGGCCGAGACCGTCATGGATAGGGCCCGCATCGCCCTGGTGGGCGTCACGCCGTCGGTGTCTGACCGGGCGGCGTTTCCGATTTATCAGGCCGAGGTTGACCGGCAAGTCACGCGCGATGACGCGGCGACACCGCCCGTCCATTACGGCATCGCCCAGTTTCGTTTCAGGTCCAACCCGCTGACCTGACCTCCACCTGATCCAGCCCGCCACCGCCTGGTGACCGGGCTCTTTGGCATGCCCGAAAGGAGCCCGTGTGGCCACCTATTCCGCTGAGGCGATGACGGTCGCTGGGACCGCTCTCACCTCGCGTACCGCTGCGTCCGGCGACAAGATCACGCCGGATAGCGAACTGTTCCTCATAATCACCAACGGCGGCGGGGCCCCGATCACCTGCACCGTCACCGTGGTCGGCAACAACAGCTACGGCGAGGCCAACCCGGACCCTGTCCGCACCATCACCAACAGCACCACCAAGGCGGTCAAGCTCCTGCGCGAGTGGGCCGACCCGTCCGACGGCCTGATCGCCCTCACTTGGTCGGCCACCACGTCGGTCACCTACTACGTGGTGCGGGGCTGACATGGCCGAGATCCGCATCCGCAACGAGTACGGCCACGAGTTCACGGTCGACGCCACCGCCCGCCCGTTCTGGGTGGACAAGCCGGGCTGTCTGATCCTCGATGACCAGCCCGACGCCGACGCGCCCGACGCGCTTTCCGCCGCATCCGCGGCTCCTGACCAGCCGGAGGTTCCCGGCACCTCCCGGCCGCAGCGCGGCGAGAAGAAGGGCTAACTCATGGGCCAGATCCTTACCGATGGCAACACCAAGGCCACGTTCGTGCCGGCCATCGCATCCATCACCGCGCCCACCGTGGCCGAGCTGACCGCCGTCGGCATCGTCGCGCTGGAGGACACGCTGACCGACGACGGCCTGAAGGTCGAGTTCGACGAGGGCACCATCGCCGGTCCGACGCTCGCTTCGGTGCAGGACTTTGAGGCTCCCGGCCGGTCCAAGGTGAACATCGAGCTGACCGGTTACCGCGACTCGGTGTCCGGCAGCGACCGCATGTGGTCGGTCATGGTGCGCGGCACCGTCGGCTACCTCGTGGTTCGCCGCGGCCTCGTCGTCGCCACCGCCTACGCGGCGGCGCAGAAGGTCGAGGTCTACGGCGTGACCTGTGGCGAGCGTAAGAAGCTCGCGCCGGAGCGGGAGTCGCAGGAGAAGTTCTCGATCAAGCTGTTCGCCTCCTCCACCTACTCGATCGAGTCGACGGTAGCGGCCTGACATGACCACGTTCGCCGACGTCAAGAAGAACGCCAAGCTGCCTGAGAAGACCGTCCCGCTCGTCCTCGCGGGTGACCTGCAGGCCGAGTTCGAGGAGCTGGAGCGGCAGCTGCAGATTGAGCGGACCCGGCCCGACAAGCAGGGCGCCACCATGGCGTCCACGGGCCGGAGCCGCGCTGAGACGGAGCTCGCGCAGCAGATCGAGGCGCTGCGCGAGCGCATGCAGGCGGAGACGACGGTTTTCCGCCTGCGGGCGCTGTCCAAGAAGCGCTGGTCCGACATGATCGCGAAGCACAAGCCGCGCCCGGAGGACAAGGAAGCCGGGCTCGACCACAACGGGGAGACGCTTCCTGTTGCGGTCGTGGCCGCATGCTGCATCGACCCGCAAATGTCGATCCCGGAGGTGGAGGAACTCGTTGACGAGATCCTCACACAAGGCCAGTGGGACGACCTGTACCTGACGGCCTTCATGCTGAACAGGCGGAACGTCGACGTCCCTTTCTCCGCGAGCGCCTCCGCGATTCTGTCGAGCACTGGCACGAGCTAGAACTGGCCGCCGCCTACGGCATCCCCAGGTCGAAGCTGCTGGGGCGGGAACCGAGGAAGGTCACCCGCCACCACTACGACAAGCAGGGGCGGCTGGTCCGGTCGGTCACCACGCAGGAGCCGGTGTGGACCGACGACGACGTGGCATGGGCGACCGCGTTCCGGCTCGAACTCAAACAGCGCTGCCCCGGACCGTGCGGCCTGCCGCTGTCGGAAACGACAGCGATGGAGAACGGGCGGCCCAAGCACACCTACAGCGTGCCGGAGCCGGCACGCTGTCACGCCTGTGACGCTCTGCTGAGAGATCAGGAGAAGGCCAAGGACACCCGCCGGCCGGAGGCGCTACTGCGGCATGTGGAGCGGACCTGCGCCTGCTAGCAGTTCCTGGAGATCAGGCAGTTGACGACCTGCCGCTGGTAGTCCTGGCGGGCCTGCATCGTCTTGGTGGCCTGCACTCCTACGACGAACGCTCCGATGCTGACGATCAGGGCGAACGCGGCGATCCCGCCGTGAGTGGGCCGCCGCCTCGCCTTGACGAGGGCGACGATCGACATGATGAACGTGACGATGGCGATGAGCGGCGCGGGACTCGCGCCGTTGGGCATCGGTGCCGCCTGGTAGATCGCTAACACGAGCGCCAATAAGCCGGCCACCAGCGCGATGATGCCGAGCACCGGCCGAGGTTTCGGCGGAGTGGGGACGTAGCCAGGCGGCGCGTACTGCTGCGGCTGCCCGGCGTACTGCTGCTGGGCGAACTGGTTCTGGTTCGGCTGCTGGCCCTGTTGCGGTCCATACGGGTCCACGGCGGATCTCCTTCGTCGACTGGGGCTGACGCGGCGTAGGACGCCCCCTGAGGACGCCTGGTTGGCAGCGTCGCACCACACACCGTGATCAATCTCAATCTTTGATCCCCTTTGGGGCTCCATGTCCGGAGGTGGTCAAAATCGCAGACCGCTCAGTATCGGTCCGCTTGCGTCTGCGTATCTCGGAATTCGAGGTTGGCGCGAACGGCGTCAAGAAGAACCTGACCGGCCTGAACAAGAAGTTCGCCGAGACGGCAGGCTTCGCGGCGGGCTTCCGAAAGAAGCTCGAAGACGCCACCAAGAAGCTCCCCAAGATCGAGATAGACGCGGACTCCACCCCGGCGGAAGTCAAGCTCGCCGAGCTCCGCGCCAAGCTGGAGAAGCTGTCCGGCAAGGAGATCGGCGTCGACATCGACGCCAGCCAGGCCCTGGTCGAGATGGCAGCCCTCCAGCACGAGCTGGAAGGCATCGGCGATGGCGCGTTGTTCGAGGTGCGGGCTGACATCGGTAACGCGCTGGCCGACCTGAACGCGGTCACCCGCGAGGTGCAGCGGCTCGACGGCCAAAAGGTTGAGATCGACATCGAGGCCGACCGGACATTCGCGGACAAGCTGCGCGCCCAGGTCGAAGGGGCTGCCCGATCCCTTCCCAAGATTCAGGTCGACGCGGATTCCACACCAGCGCAGATCAAGATTGCGGAGCTGCGGGAGAAGCTGGTCAGTCTCGCCGACAAGAAGATCGGCGTAGATCTCGACTCCGCTGCGGCGCTGGCCGAGATCGCCGCGATCGAACGCGAGCTGAACGCCCTGGCCAAGTCGACGGACATCGATGTCCGTGTCGATTCTGGTAGCGCCCTGGCGGAGCTGAGGGCGATCACCGGCGAGGTGGACCGTGTCAACGGCCGCAGCGCGAGAGTCAACATCAACGCTGATGTCGGCGGCGCCCTGACCGCGATCGCACTGGTGGGTGCCGCTCTGGCGTCGTTGCCCGCAGTGACGACAGTCGCTGTCGGCGTGGGTGCGCTGGGAGCCGCGTTCACCGCTGCCGGTGTGGGGGCGGCAGGGTTCGCGGCGGTGGCGGTGCCAAGCATGGGAAGGATCAACGACGCCCTCAAACAGCAGGCGTCGGCAGCGGGCGGGGCTGGCGGGGCAACGAAGTCAGCCGGCCAGTCTGCGGCCGAGGCGGCGTCTCGGGCTCTGCAACTCGAGCAGGCCGAGCGGCGCGTCAGCGACGCCCAGAAAGCCGTTAAGGCGAGCCAGGAGGATCTGACGCGGGCTCGCCAGGATGCCAAGCGCGCCCTGGAGGATCTGACGCTCAGCGTCAAGGATTCCGCGTTGGCCGAGGAAGACGCGGCCCTGTCTGTCGAGGAGGCCCGTCAGAGGCTGGCCGAGGTACAGGCCGACCCCAAGGCGACTGAACTGGAGCGCAAGCGGGCCGAGCTCAACTATCGCGAGGCCGTCCAGCGCCTGGAAGACCAGGGCGTCCGCACCAAGCGACTGCAAGAGGACAAGGCGAAGGCCGACAAGGCCGGGGTCGAAGGGTCCGACCAGGTTCGTAGCGCCCAGGACAAGCTGCTCAGATCACAGAAAGACTTGGTCGAGGCTCAGAAGCAGCTGGTTGTGACGCAGTTGCAGCAGAAGGCGGCCATGCAGCAGGCGGGCGGCGCTGCGGGCGGGGCGGCGAGCAAGTTCGCCGAACTGTCCAAGGCGGAGCAGGCTCTCGCGAAGGACGTCAAGAAGTTCCAGGACTCCTACGTCGCCTGGCAGAGGTCGCTGCAGCCGGACGTGTTCCCGGCGATCAGGTCCGGCATGGACTTGATGAGCACCGGCATGAAGCTCAGCACCCCGCTGGTCAAGGCGTCGGCTGGTGCCATCAACGATCTGTTGAAGCAAGCCAACCAGGAACTCAAGTCCGAGCAGTGGCGGTCGTTTTTCGACGACCTGACGGAGCAGGCACCCAAGGCCATCCGCGGGCTCGGCGACGCCGCGCTGAACGTGGCCGGCGGCCTGACAGGTGTGATCCAGGCGTTCTTGCCTTACACGGGCCCGCTGATGGACTTCCTGCGGGAGGCGACCCAACGGTTCAAGGACTGGGGGCAGAACCTCAAGGGCAGCCCCGAGTTCGCGGCGTTCATCAAGTATGTGCAGGAGCAGGGGCCAAAGGTCGGCGAGGTTCTGCGCAACATCGCCGAATTCGTCGGCAAGGTCTTCGAGGTCGGGGCCGGGGCAGCGCCGGGCGTCCTCGACTTCCTGGTGTCGCTGTCGGACAAGCTGGCAGCCTTGAACCCCGCCCAGATCGAGGCGGTCGCCAAGGGTGTCGGCCTGATCTTCGCCGCGATGAAACTGGGCGCCTCGTTGAAGATCGCCGGTCTTCTTGCGCTGGCCGAGGTGCTCAGCAAGATGTCACCAGGCCAGATCCAGGCTCTCGCGGTCGCTATCGCCGCAGTCGTCGGAGCGGTCAAGGGCTACCAGATTTTCCAGACAGTCGCGGGCTTCCTCGGTGGATTCTCGTCGAAGGTAGGCGCCGCGGGTGACGCCGCCGGAGCGGCGAGCGGCAAGTTCTCGCTCCTCAGCGGGGTGTTCAAGGGCGGCGTCATCGCAGCCGCCGTGCTCGGCAGCGTGGCCGCGTTCGACAAGATGACCGACTCGCTCAGCGGCCTGAATCCGAACGTGGATGATCTGTCGAAGAACCTGCTGGCATTCGGAAAGGGCGGCGAACCCGCGTCGGCGCTGCTCGACCAGCTCGGCCCCAAGATCGGTGGCGTGGTAGGGGCGTTCGAGACGTTCAGCGACTCGGCCGCTCGCCTAGCTGGCGACAATCCGCTGGCGAAGATCGCTGACTCCTTTACGGGGTTCATCGACGACACATTCAGCGTCCAGCTCGACAGCGGCCGTCAGGCGATCGACAACCTCGACCAGCGGCTCGCCGCGATGGTGGCGAGCGGCAACACCGAAGGGGCGGCCGGGGCGTTCAACCGGCTGGCCAAGCAGGCGCTAGACGCGGGCGTCCCCGTCGAAAAGCTGAAGGAACTGTTCCCTCAGTACGCGGCCAGCATGGACGGCGTCCCGGCCACCACGGGCGGCGTTGGATCCGCGATCGAGCTGCTCGGCGGCAAAGCAGACGGCACTCAACGGCAGCTTGGCGAGGCCGCCAAGCGGATGTCCGACTTCAAAGCGAGCATCGACGCGTTCAACGGCCAGACCGACGCGGCGCAGGCCGTCCGCGAGATGGAGAAGGCGTTCTCCGACACCAAGTCGGCGATCGAGGCGGCGAACGGCAAGCTGGAGTTGACGCCCGGCCTGACAGGCAAGCAGCGGGACGCAGTCATCGCCGCCAGGGACGCTTTCGCAGGCTACCTGGAGAAGATCAAGGCCAGCGCGGATGCTCAGGCGACCCTGTCTGGGCGGACCACCGACGCTCGGGACGCTGTTCTACGGCAACTCCCGGCGATGATCGAATTGGCTGGAAAGAACCAGTCCGCCCGCGACCAGGTCATTGAACTGGCCAAGGCATACGGGATCAGCGAGACAGACGCGAAGAAGGCGGCGCGCGGCGGGCAGGACCTCGTCGAGGTGCTCGGCAAACTGAAGTCGAAGGACATCAGGGTCGGGGCCGACGTTAAGCCTGCCCAGGACGCCATCGACAACTTCGTCCGGTTGAACTCCGGACGGAAGATCCCACTGTCGGTTTACACGAAGAACTCGCAGCTGGCCGCAGGCGCGATCATGCGCTACGCGGCTGGCGGCGTCCAACGGTTCGCCGAGGGCGGGCGGGCGACTCCAGCCCCGCACATCGCGTCCTCGCCGACGATCCTGTACGGCGAGGGGCGGGCGCCGGAGGCTTTCATCCCGTACGACCCGGCCTACCGGGACAGGGCGACCGCCCTACTCGGCCAGGTGGCCGGCGACTTCGGGCTGCAGGTCTTCAACGCCCAGGCGGGCAAGCAAGTCGATTCGCTCACGGGAACGCTGAAGGAAACCCAGTACAACGTCGGTTCGAGCCTTTCGCAGGCAACGTCGATGCTGTCGCAGACCTTGGGCGACGCTGGGACGCTCACGTCGACGGTGGCCAGCGTGGGTACGGTCGGCGAGCAGATGTCGGCCACCTGGGCGGCTGGCGCCCAGACTGTCAGCGACAGCGTGGTGGGCGTCAACACCGCGATCGGCATCTCCTCGGACATGATCGTGGTGAGCACCGACAAGGTCAAGGACGCGGCACTCACCGTGGCCGACGTCGTCGCGAAGGCGGCGCAGGCCATCTTGTCGGCCGCTTCGGCGTCTGGCGGCTCCGGCAAGGGCAGCAAGGGCTCGACCAACGTGCCCGCACCTGGCAAATCCAAGGGGTCCGGCAAGGGCAGCCTAGGGTCGGTCATCCCGCCTGCTCCGGGCTCGTCGTCCTCGATGAACGCAAGCAACTCGGTTGCCGGTGACTACGGCCTGTACGGGATGACCGGCAGCAACCCGGACGCGGCGTTGATGACGAACTACAGCCGGGTGTCCGCACCTCAGCAGCAAACGGCGGCCTCCATATCCGCTAGCCGCATCTCGTCAAGCGAGGGCGTGAACGCGGGAGGAGGGTCCGGGTCTGGCGGTTCGGGCGGCAGTTCGGTCAACTTCTACGGCACGACGATTCACGACGAGATGGATGCCAGCGTGGTCGCCGCCAAGATCGGCGTGGTTCTCGACAGTCGCGGCTGAGCCCGCCCTTTCAATCCAACACGACAGGAGGGGCGGGCAACGCCATGCCTTGGGATCCATCCAGCGGCCAGACCTTCGGCGACTACATGCGTGACGGTGCACCACTCGGCCAGGGCCGCACGGTCGACGTGATCACCGATGAGCCGACGTGGGTGACCCGCGACCAGGTGGCAGAAGGCCGCACCGAGGCGGGTTCCCGGTTCAAGCAGGTCACCGACCAACTCGGTCACCGGGTCACCGAGGAGACCACGTCTTCGGGCCGTCAGCGTAAGCACGTCCGAATCAACCTGCGTTAGGAGGCGGGCGTGGCATTCACTCAGGACGCCTGGTTTAACGACACCTACACCAAGCTGGTCCGTCAGACGATCACGATCGATGTGGGTTCGACCACGCCGGGGGTGTTCAAAGGCGCCCTGTACACGGGCACGGTGGTACCGGACTTCAGCCAGACCAACCCCGCCTACAACGTGTCGCCGTGGAACACCGGCCAGGCGTCCGGGCCCGGCTATACGGCGGGCGGAAACGACCTGACGGTGGTGTCGTTCGCCGAACTGTCCGGCGTCGCGAACAAGGTCGGCTGGCGGTTCTCGGCCACGACGTGGACGTCGGCGACGTTCGCCGCCGAAGGGCTGCTGATCTATGCGCCGGGCTTGAGCAACCGCGCGTTCGTGTTTCGGTGGTTCGGCCAGTCCTACGATGCCAGCGACGGTGATTACGAGATCACCTTCGACACCACCGGCGCCTGGCGGACCGTCCTGAGAAACACCGCCTGACCTGAGCCGTCCATCTGTCCTCGACCCCGCCAGCGTGCGGGGTTTTCGCATGTAAAGGGGGCCGATTGTGGCTCTGTATTGGGCTGCCAACGGGGCGATGGCCACGACGGCGGCGCTCGCGCCGGTCACCACGGGCACGGCGATCAAAACCATGCTGCAGATCGCCACCCCGTCGACGCGCATGATTCGCGTCGTCGAGTGGGGGATCAGCTTCGACGGCAGCACGGCCGCAGCGCCGGTCAAGTGCGAGCTGATCCAGACCGATGTGGCAGCCACGGTGACGGCGCACGTCGCGGCCGGTGTGCAACCGTATGACGATCCGGGGGCCCCTGCGTCGTTGATGACCTTGGGCACGTCGGCGACCGGCTACACCGCCTCCGCTGAAGGCTCGATCACCGCCACCCGAACAGGCGACGTCCAATTCGTTGCGCCCACCACGCAGTATGTCCGCCAGTTCCCGCTTGGGCGCGAGTTCGTCGTCCCGGTGAGCAAGTTCCTGCGCGTGCGGGTGACTCTCACGGGCACGGCGGTCAACGCGTACACGTACGTGATCTGGATCGAGAGCTGATCCGATGGCGCTGGCTATCGACGCCTCCACGCCCGCCCTGGCGTCCGGCACCAGCTCGTCTACCACCGCCTCCTTCACCGCCCCCGCAGGCAGCCTGCTGGTGGCACTGTGCGCGGATGAGGACGGCACCGTTGGGACGATGAGCAACTCGTCCACTGCGTTGACGTGGACGGCGCGGGTGTCCCGTACCTCCGCCGAGTCGGGCGTGTTTGTGTCCTTGATCGTCTTCACTGCGGTGGCGGCCACGAGCGTGGCGCGGACGGTCACCTACACCAGCGCCGTGGGCGGGTCACAAACCGACCTGAAAGTCCTGGTCGTCACCGGGGCTGACGTTGTGGGGACACCGGCCGGTGCGGTCGGTGAAGGCAACTCGACCACCATCAACTTGACGGTCAACGCCTACACCTCCACCGTGGCGAACTCGCGCGGGGTGGGGATCGCGGCCGACGGTAACGCGGCCGGAAACCCGACCTCCTCCGACACCGGGTTCGCCTTCAACCACGCCGGCGCGTACTCCGGCATCGCGGTCCACAAGGCGGCGGACACGGCGGTGGGCGGCAGCACGGTCACGCTGAACTTCAACGGCGGGGCGTCCGCCCGGGACTGGGCGTGGGTGGCTGTGGAGATCCTGCCCGAGGTGGTGCCGTTCCTAGCTCCGCGCCCCCTCATCCTGGGCCAGGCCGTCAACCGCGCCTTCACCTTTTAGCAGGGAGGGCGTATGGCTCGTCTCGGCCGGTCCCAGCCGATCCCCGTCACGATCAAGGGGCGTCTACGCTACTCGCGCGCCTCGATCACGCTGCCCCCGTTCGAATCGATCTCGGAGTGGCCGGCGCTCAGCGTCGTCACCCCAAACGTCAACCTGTTTCTCGGCCCGTTCGAATCGATCTCGGAGTGGCCGGCTCTCGCGCTTAGCCGCGATCAGGTCTTCACCCTGCCGCCGTTCGAATCGGTGAGCGAGTGGCCTGCTCTGACGGTCACCATCCCGATCAAGCCCGGAGACAGTTTGACCGGGGCGAACGGTGAGGCGGAGTGGAACGGCACCCTGTGGGGGCCGACCACCAGCGTCAAGGTGCTGCTGCCGGTGGACGGGTGGCTGGGGTCTCCGGACATCGACAACCTCAACGTGGAGAAGCCGAACAATCACGGCGCTTGGGACGCCCTCAAGCTGGCCAAGCAGCGGATTGTGTCGCTGCGACTGCAGGCCAACTCGGTGTCGGACATTCCGTCGATTGACGAGCTGCTGGAGCAGGTGATCGCGGCGACGGGCATCCCCGAGTCGGAGGATCCGCTGCCGCTGGTCATCAAGGGCTACGGCTCACCGAAGTTGGCGTATGGGCAGGTGATCGACCGGCCGATCGTGATGGACGGCGACTACAACGCCGGTCTGCCCACGATAGGCGTCCTGATCGCTTGCGGGGATGCCCGCCTGTACGGCCTGGATCCGCGCGGCGCGACGGTCCCGCTCAACACGCCTACCGCCTTGTCGAACGCGGGTAACGCCTCCACCCATCCGCTTATTCGGCTGGAAGGGCCGTTGACGAACCCGACGCTGGTCAACCAGACGCTGGACCGGACGCTGCAGTTCACGATCACGCTGACGGCCGGCCAGATCCTGGAGATCGACACCAAGGGCGGGACCGCCACCCAAGACGGCGTGTCCAAAATGTCAACCCTGGGCGGCGTATCGGACCCGGTCCACGACTTCGTGCTGCAGGCCGGGTCGAACACCATCACTTACACGACGTCGGCCGACGGCACCAACGGTGCTGACCTGACGTGGCGCGACGCCACCATCTGACCTTGTAGTGCGCTGACCTGCTGGATCGGAGGTCGGCGTGACGGCTACGGTCCGCTCAACCGAGTTCACTGCGGTCCACGGGCCGAGCGGCACTGTCAACCGGGGCGATGCCCGGGTCGGCGACGTACTGCTCGCCTTCCAGAGCGCTGACAGCGGCGGGCACGGCGCCATGGGTCTGGGCGGCGACTGGCTGCTGCTCGACTCGCACGCTGGCGGGTTCTGGCCAGGGTCGGTGAACGGGACGTGGGCGGGCTGCATCGTCTGGAAGCGCGTCTGCGCCCTCGACGAGCCCGACACGTACGCCGCGTCCCAAGGTCCGGTCGCGGACGGCATGGTGGCGATCGTCGCCGTCTCCGGCGCGGACACCGGCAGCACGCTGATCGTCAACCAGTCTGGGACGACCACGCCCAGCATCACCCCCAGCCAGGCGTCCGGCCTGGAACTGCGGTATGTGACCGGTGTTCCGTCGCCTCCGGGCGGGTCGGTGTCGTGGACGCTGCCGGGCGCCTACACCTCGCGCGGGCAGGGGCAGTCCGGTGTGTGGACGTCGGGCGCGATGGTGTCCAAGCTGGTCGTGTCGTCGGCCCCGTCCGGCGACGTGGCGCTGTCGCCTTCACCGTCGCTGGCTGCTGCCGCGTTCTCGGTGTTCCTGGCCAGCGCCGAGGCGCCCGTCCCGGAGCCGCCGGTTACGCAGCCGTTCGCGCCGGGCAAGGGCGCCAGCAAGTTCAGGTACGTGTTCACGAGGCTGCTCGACCGCACCTACCTGGGCGACTTGAACCTGGTAGGCGTCACCTTCGACAAGCGGATCTTGCAGCCGGGCGCTTTCTCGGCGACGATCCCGATCCCGAACCGTAGGATCGGCGACCAGGTGGCGGAGATCATCCCCCGTAACGACACGGACCTGTCGATCGGGCCGGGCGTCATCACCTGCCAGATCTACAGGGAGGGTGAGCCGTGGGGAGAGTACTGGATCACCTCCGCCCAACCCTCCCGTAGCAGGCGCGGCACGCCGTCCATCGCCCTGAGAGGCAGCACGCTCGACGCCTACCTGGGCAGGGTCGAGATCCAAACCGACCTCACCTACGCGGCCGACCAGATCGACATCGCCCGGTCGCTGCTCACGTCGGCGATGGGCTTGTCGCACGCCAACATCAGCCTCACCATGCAGGCTGGCACGTCCGGCGTTCCGAGAGAGCGCGCCTATCTGGAGTCCGAAGGAGGCTCCTACGGCCAGCGCCTGGTCGAGCTGGCGCAGGTGGACGACGGGTTCGAGTGGGTCATCGACCTGGCGCTCGTAGATGGGGCACTGCAACGGCAGTGGCGGTGGGGCTACCCGAAACTCGGCGTCCAGGACCCGCCGCAGCACCTGTTCTCCGACGGCCGCAACGGCGGCGACATCCTGGAGTGGCAGGAGGAGATCGACGCCCTCAGGGGCGCCACCCGGTGGCGGGCGCGCGGCTCCACCATCTCCACCGACGCCTCCACCAGCTCCACGCCGCTCGTCTCCACCGCCCACGAGGCGACCGCCCACCTGGCCGCCGGCTGGCCACGACTGGATCGCACCCTGAACTACAGCACGGTGAGCGAGAGCCAGACACTGGAGGACTACGCCGCCTTCTGGGCGGCCACCGCCCCCGGCGCCTTGAGGGTCGACCAGGTGACGGTCACCTTCGGCAAGACGCCGTCGTTCACCCCCAACAACCTCGGCGACGCAGCCCGCTTCTACTTCAACAACCAGTGGCATCGCGGCGTGTGGCGCACCCGAAGGATCATCGGCGTCGCCATCACCCCCACCTCCCGAGGGTCCGGCAAGGAAGAAGCCCGTCTGGTGCTCGAAGGATTGGATGTGCCTGGTGCCTGACGTGTACCCGAGCGACGCCGCCGCCAGAATCCGCCAGTTGGAGAAGGACGTCGCCGAGTTGAAGGCGCTGCTCCAGGCCCGCCCTGGACAGACCCAGGCGTCCAAGGGCTGGCTGCTGACCGACATGAGCATCCCGATTGTGGAAGCGGGCACCGTGCACATCGGCTCGAACGGCGGCAACTTCTTCGCCGCCACCACCGCAGGCACGAAACGGATGTTCCTGCAAGCGACGTACGTGGCCCACACGGCGAACATGACCGCCGGCGCCTCCGCCCCCGGCACGTACAGCCCCTCCTACTGTCAGGCCGTACGCGAAGACGTTCGCGCGGTCCGGCAGACGCTGGCCGACCAGATGGACGCCGAGCGGGCCTCCGGCCAGCAGGCCAGCTCCTGATCGTGGCCGCCCGCTCAGCGCTGTCCACGGCGCGTCAGTAGGGATGCTTGGCGGGCGGCTCACAACTCTCCACCACCACGATCGTGCCGCCCGTCTCGTCTGAGGGTGCGAGCGGGCGGCACACCCCAAGCCCGCGACAACCACGCATGGAGGTAGTCGCGTGCGAGCGCTGAGACGCACCGCCCACCAACTCTGGAGCCCGGTCAGCCGGCGCGTAGGCCACCGGGGGACAGCCCTACTGTTCTTCGCTCTGGTGGATCTCGTGTACTCGGCCAGCCTGGCATCGGCGCCTCCCGAGACGCTCGCGTCGCCGTCGTACGTGTTCCTCGCCCAGTTGCTGCCCATTCCGGTGTGGGCCGTTGTGTGGCTCGTCGTTGGGCTGCTCTGCCTGATGCAGGCGTTCATGCGCTCGGACCGGCTGGCGTTCGCGTGCGCGTCCGCGCTGAAGGTCGGCTGGGGACTGATTTATCTGGTCGGCTGGATCGTCGTCGACCTGCCGCGCGGCTACGTAGCCGCGGCTATATGGCTGGCGTTCGCCGGATTCGTGCACGTCATTTCTCGATGGCCAGAACCTGGGGGTGACCGGTGACCGACCCGTCCGTGCTGGTGGCGATCGTGGCAGGGATCGCCGCGATCATCGGGGCCTTCTTCTCCTACCGGGCCTCAACACGGGCGACATCGATCGAGTCGAGCAAGGTGGATGCGGCGGCGTTCGAACGAGCGAAAAGCATCTATGAGGGGTCGCTGCGGGAGCTGGAACGTCAGCTGGAGCGCATGCGGGAGCAGTTCGATCGGGTCAACCAGCAGTTGGCCACGGAGCAGGACACCTCCAACGCGCTACGAAGCCAGCTACGGACGTTGCGCAGCCACGTGGAAGAGCTGGAGCGGACGGTCAACGACCTGCGCCTGCAGTTGACGCTGGCCGGGATCAAGCAAAGCACGGAGGGAAGCACCTGATGCCGTACCTGACCCAACTCGCCGAGGTGGCTCGCCGTACGGGCTTCCCGGTGGTCGAGGTGCCCGGGTGGAAGGCCCAAGGGCACGGGCCCCAGTCGGCCGTACGCGGCGTCGTCGCCCACCACACGGCTGGGCGCGACGACATGCACGTGGTCAGGGATGGCCGGCCGGGCTTGGACGGGCCGCTCAGTCAGTTCTGGCTGCGGCGTGACGGCACGATCTTCGTGGTGGCGGCCGGGAGGTGCTGGCACAACGCGCCGTCGACGAGCGCCAACCACACCAACAGCAACGCCCTCGGCATCGAGGCGGAGAACAACGGCAAGGAACCGTGGCCGGCCGTCCAACTCGACTCCTACAAGCGGCTGTGCGCGGAGCTCTGCAGGGAGTTCGGCCTGTCGGCCTCGCGGGTGAAGGGCCACAAAGAGGTCAACACCCAAAAGCCGGACCCGCACTCGGTCAACATGGACGACTTCCGCGCCGACGTGGCCACGCTGCTCCGCGGCGAACCGGCCAAGCCCGCCACCTCATGGACGGAGGACCTCGTGAAGGATCTGCCCCTGCTCCGACCGGGCGCCGACAACTACGACGTCAAGACCGCACGGGGAGCGTTGAACGCCCGCGGCTACCTGCCCGAGGCCGTGTACGCCGCGGTGGGACTGCAGGAGTGGCTGGAGCGGACGAAGTACGACGACGAGTTCGCCGGCCTGATCCGTGGCTTTCAGCGCCTCAGGAAGCTCGACGATGACGCGTTGATCGGCCGTGACACCTGGACGGCGTTGCTGCGGGTGTCCTGATGGGCGACGGCCTCTGGCTGCGCTACTGGCCCTACCAATCCTTCCTGCCGCGGCATCCCGAGCCTGCGGAGGATCACGAGCCCGACGATCGACTGCCGGGCCTGATCGACGAGAGCAACTAACGAGGGGCTTCAACCCTCACCGGGCGGACTGCCGATGCGGTCCGCTCTTTCTTATCCCCATCTCCAAGGAGCATCCCTCGATGCGCATCTCCAAGAGCGCTGTCCTACTGTCCGCCGTCTTCACCGCGCTGGCGCTGTTCGGCGTCCCGGCGTCGGCTACTGCTGCCGACGTTCCCGGCGACGTCCTGCGGATCGTCGAGGTCGGCACCGACGCCATGGGCGCGGACAGCTACGCGAACCGTAACCGCGAGTTCGTGAAGTTCCAGAACGTGTCCAGCGCTGCGGTTGACGTAGCCAACGTCCTCGTTGAGGACAACTGGGCGCATGCCAGGACGGTGGCGGGTGACGCCCACTCCTGCAACACGTACAAGATCGTGGACCTGCCGTCCAACGCCACCACCATGGCCCAGCCCAATGAGTATGTGACCGTCTTCAACGGCTCCCGGTGGGGCGGAAACCGCAAGGTCGGCAGCGAGTACCAGCTGTTCGCCAACAGCGACACCGACTGCGGCACGTTCGGCCAGTTCTACAACAACGACGCTGACACGGCCTGGGTGACCAAGGCCAACGGCGCCGACGTCTACTCCAGCAAGTCGTGGGACTGGAACGGCGGCTACACCGTCAAGCCTTGACGTCCTCCCCCGCCCGACAGGGCGGGGACTTTCCCCTGCTGGGCCGCCGAAGCGGGCAGCTTGGAATGGGTTCCTGCTTCGCTGACCTGTGCCACCGCGAGCGGTGGTCTTACCTGGTCTCCACAGGCGTTTAGTCTGTCCGCCCGTCCGGCGGCCAGGATGTTGATCGCGGCGTTAACGTCCCGGTCGTGAATTGCGCCGCATGGGCAGGTCCACGAGCGGATGTCCAGCGGCATCTTGTCGGCCAGAGTGCCGCACGCCGAGCAAAGCTTCGACGATGGGAAGAATCGGTCGATCTTGGCGAACGTCCGGCCATACCGTTTCGCCTTGTACTCCAGCATGGTCACAAACTGCGACCAGCCCGCATCGAGCAACGACTTGGCCAACCTGGTACGCATCATGCCAGACACGGCAAGGTTCTCCACGTACACCGCTTGGTTGTCGCGGATGATCTGCGTGGAGAGCTTGTGCGCCCAGTCTCGGCGCGCGTCGGCCACCTTGGCGTGAGCCTTGGCGACCTCAGTTCTGGCCTTGATCCGATTGGCAGAGCCTTTCTCCTTGCGGGACAGGGCTCGCTGTGCCTTCCGTAACCGGCGCTCTGCCCGGCGCAGCAGGCGCGGATTGTCCACCTTCTGACCGTCCGACATGACCGCGAAATGCGACAGGCCGAGGTCTATCCCGATCTCGTTCGCTGACTCCAACAATGGCTCGTCGGCTGTCTCGACCACGAACGATGCGAAATACCGCCCGGCCGCGTCCTTGACCACCGTCACCGAGGACGGCTCGGACGGCAAGAGTCGGGACCACCGCACCACCATGTCGCCGATCTTCGGCAATCGCAGCTTCCCGCCCGGGGTGACCCTGAAGCATGCATTCTTGGTGAAGCGGATCGTCTGCCGATTGTCCTTGCGTGACCGGAAGCGCGGCGGGGCGACTCTCGCCCCCTTCCGCTTCCCGCTGATCGAGGCGAAGAAGTTCCGGTAGGCGGTGTTCAGGTCGGCCAGCGCCTGTTGGAGCACAACGGCGGAGACCTCGCCCAGCCATGACCGCTCGGGCACCTTCTTCGCCCGCGTGATCACCTGCTTGGACAGGTCCCCGTCCGAGATGTACGGCAGCCCTTGCTCGTGAGCCTGCTGCCGCAAGCGCAGCCCATCGTTGAACACCGTCCGCGCGCACCCGAACGCCTTGGCCAGTGCATGGCACTGACCAGCAGTCGGATAGAGGCGGAAGTTGTACCGGAGTTGCACTGATCGAATCTATTGGGCGGCACTGACAAAACCGGATCACTCCAGCCCCATCTGAGGGCTCAAATCTTCCCGCCGCAGGTGCGGGCTGTCCCCGAGGAGGGGCTATGAAGATCTTCGGTCGTGAACCGGCGGTCATCCTTCACGCGCTTCAGGCGGTGCTGGCGTTCCTCGTCACCCTGCCCGCGCTCAACCAGCTCGGCCTGACGGAGGAGGTGTCGGGTTGGGTGATGACTCTCGCTGCCGGTGCTGTCGCTCTGCTAGTCGCGATCGCTACCAGGCCGCTCGTCGTGTCGGCGCTCACCGGCGCCGTGCAGACGATCCTGACCGGGTTCGTGGCGTTCGGGCTTCCGCTGTCGGAGCAGTCGTCGGGCGCGCTGATCGCGGCGCTGAACGTCGTCCTGATGCTGCTGATGCCGCTCGGCCTCACTCCTGCCGCCGACCCTGCTCCGGGGTTCGTGCGTGCGGAGCGGCAGATCGTCCGCTGAGTGTCAGCCTTGCCCGCCAGGCTGGCCTGCCCGCCTCTGCCATGGGAAACCCTGGCACCCACGACGGTGGTACAGCGGCGGGAGCGTACGGGGTCGGGTCACCTACGGGTGGCCCGGCCCTTTCGTGGTTGTACAGGACGATCCCGTCCTAGGTGCGACCGCGCGAGAATCCCCCAACTATCTTTGGGAGGTGTGGTGCAGCTACGGATCGCCCGCTTCATGTGGTGGCCTCCGAGGACGCTGACGTGCTGGTGGAAGCCGAGCCTGTTCCGCGGCGAGGACGAGTACTGTAACCCGTCGATCGCTGTGGTCATCCCGCCGTTCGGGGCGTTCATCCTGTTCTGGAAGCCCGGCCAGCTCCGTACACGTCCGTGCGGCGAGTGCGCGGAATTCGACGCCACCGAGGACGAGTTTGACCAGGCGATGGCCGAGGGCGAGCCCGTCGAGTTGGAGGGCTGATGCGGGCCCGTATCGATCCGAACGTCCGTGTACGAGGCGACAACACGTACACCGGGTTCGAGGATGTGGAGGGTGAGGCTGCGGACCTACACCTGGGCGAGGTGGTCACCGTGTACGAGCCGGAGTCCGGGCTGCGCGGGTTCGGCTCGGTCGTTGACGTCGATCTCGACAGACGCCTCGTGTTCCTCGCCGTGGACTGGTCGTCGCTGCGGCCGGAGGAGGCGTGGGCTGAGTGGGATGCTCAGGTGGCGGAGATACGGGCGGGCGCGGAGGAGCGGCTCAAGACGCAGCGGGAGGAGGGTCATGGTCCGGATGCTCGGCCGTAAAACCGCCTACGGCTTGTACTGCTTCTGCTGTAACGGCCCGCGAGCGGTGAAGGTAGAACGCGTGCGCGAGAAGCGCGAGTGGGTCCGCGAGCTACGCCCTGAAGGGCTCCTGCCGACCGCCGAACGGGACGACGGTCACTGCCTCCACGCCTGCCATGGCGAGTGCCTTACGGGCGGCTCGGAGACATGCTCGTTCGCCTGCCACCTTGACGGGCCGGTCGCCGTGTCTACTTGAACTCGTCATCCAACCCGTGATCCCCTCACCTGTGGGCGAGCACCAGCCGTAGGGCTGATACTTGAGAGCGCCGTCCGGTTCCCTCGCGGGGCCGGGCGGCGCTTCTCTGGCGTCTCGACCGGTCACGGCGTACGGTGGCAGAGCCGTCGCCTGCGTGAGCGTCCCGCCCCTTCCTCCGGGAGGGGTGGGGCGCTTCTCGCGTTGTACGGGCTAGCAGGTGGCCAGCATCGTCTCCAGCGCGGACCGCTCGGCCGGCTGCATCGTGAGGCCCCAGTCGAACTTCACGTCCACCCACGAACGGGCGTACTCACATTCAAAGCTGGCCAGCGGCGGACGCCACGTGGATGGGTCCTGGTCGGATTTGCCCTGGTTGACGCGGTCGGTGACGGCCCACAGCTGACTGTCGGACAGCGAGTTGGCGAACGCCTTGCGCTTGGCTGTCGTCCACTCCCAGGCGCCGCTCCGCCACGCCTCTTTCAGCGGCACCATGTGGTCGATGTCGATGTCCGAGGCGGACGTCCACGTGACGCCGTCGTACGGGCTGTACCAGGAGCCGCTGACGGCGGCGCAGGAGTCGTCCGTTTCGACGTTCTCGCCGTCTCGGACGAGCACCGTCTCACGTGTGTTGCAGGCGCCGCTGATCGTCGCCCAGTGGATGAACTTCTTCCGGTCATAGGTGTCGGCGTGCGTCTCTTCGGCGGTGGCTACGGCGGCCAGCTCGTTGATAGCGATCTCCGCCGTGGGGATGCCGGGCGGTCCCGCCCACGCTGCGTTCGGGGCTAGGGGGATGAGCAGGAGCGCGCTGAGGGCGGCACTGATAGAGGTGAGGGCGAAGCGGCGCATGGGCGAGCCCTTCTGTTCCCGCCTCGGCCAGGGCAACGTGCCTGGTCAGGAAGCGAGACGGGGAGACAGAAAGAAGGTCTCAGACTGGTAACGGGAGCCGCCATGCCGAAGAGTCACAAGCCTGGCCTGCGGCTTTGCGGCGTGTCCCATGTAACGCGAACGCCCTGGCCTGCAGAGTGTGGGCACAAGCCGCATATCGTCCACGCTGTACAACGCCTTGTGCCATACGAGACCCGCGCCTACTCTGGCCGAGACGCCTGGGACCGAGAAGCCCACCTGCCCTTCCCCCGCCTTGGTCTTCGGACCGGGGCGGGGGCTTCTCGTTGCGTGTGGGGCTTCACCGGTCTGAGTCGAGCACCAGCCGCCTGAACTCGTCCCAGAACTCGGGGCTGCTGTTCGCTCGGAGGCTTTTGAGGGCGGAGGATGCGTCGTCCAGGCGAACAGGGATTCGCCGCTTTCGGATCCCTGCGGCGACCGCCGCAGCGTGGATGCTCTTCTCGCCCCGCTGGACGGCGCCGAACTCCTCCGGCGCCTCCCGCGCAAGACGCGAGGCAGTTGCCGCAGTATCGTGATCCCCCCTACCTCGCGTGGAATCCACGCGAGGTAGCAAGTCAGTACGGGTGCCCTGCCCCAGGGAAGAAGCATGCCTGAGAAGAGTCAGCAAGTCAGGGTCGTCCGTCCCAACGATTCGGGCGACTAGTTCCATCGAAGCCCCCAAGCCCTCCGTAGCCGGGGTGGTGACGAACTCCGCGAAGGTTTGAAAGGTCACGATGCTCCGCGATTTGATGTCGTAGCGCTCCCGCCAGGCTTCCGTCTCCAGAACGCGCTTGAGGAGTCGCGGCACGTAGGCCAGTCCGGATTCTCCGTTGTGAACAGCTCCGCGGAGATCCGTGATGAGGTGGTCGTTCTCGACCCGGGGATCGACGGTCACTCGGCATCCCTCCTTGTCGGCTGGACGCCTTTCGCCAGCCACTCTTGGGCGTATCGGAGCCGACGCTCAAGCTGCTCTTCGCTGCACTGCCGTACGCCTCTGGATTTGGGGACGCCGACCAGGGTGTTGAGCTGCCCGTTCACCATGCCGTAGTTCAGATCGTGTGCGCTGGCCACGCGTGTGGCTGCGGTGTGGTTGGCCTTCTTGAGCTTCTCCTTGCGCTCGTACGGCGCTTCTGCGCTCGCAGACGCTGCCTGCGAGGTCGAGGGCCCGGCCATGCCAGTCCCCGCGTTGCGCAGCAGTTTGGCCACGAGCGCGGTAGGCATGATGATCGTCGCCGGGTCCATCCGCTTGACCTGGTCGGCGTTCGCCAGCTCGGCCGGCGTGATGGTGTCCGAGTCGACGATCACACCCTCGTCGGTCGGTGTGGCCGAGATCGGGGTGAACAGCGAGAACAGTGCCTGCTCGCCTCCGCTTCCCGGGCCGGTGCCGTCGTCGTCTCCGAGGAGGTCCGCCTCCTGCTGGTCGAGCACGTGGTCTCGCTGTTGCTTGATCTGCGCGGCCATCTCCCGCAGCCGGGCGTCGTCGGGGATGTAGAGGTAGGCGGTCGGGTCTTCCTCTCCCTGCCTGGTGCGTACCAGCCGGCCGACCACCTGCCTGAAGAACAACTCGGTGATCCACGGGGTGACGTACACGCCCACGCGCAGGCGCGGGATGTCGACGCCTTCGCTCACCTTGCGGATCGTGACGATCCATGGGTCCTTCGCCGACCTGAACGTCTTGATCCTGGCGTCCGCCTCGGGCTCGTCGGAGATCGCGAGGATTGGCGTCTGCCCGAGCTTGGTGAGCAGCTTGACTACTTCGCGGGCGGTGTAGGAATCCTCACAGAAGACGATGCCGCCGGCTTCGGGGTCGTTGGTGCGCAGTTCGGCAAGTTGGGTGTTGGCCTCTCCCAGGACCGAGGGGAGCCAGTCTCCTGACGGGGAGAGGGCCGTGCGCAGCCGGTGGGCGGCGTCACGGTCGTTCAACTGGTCCTCGAAGGTGGCGCTGCGGGCGGCACCGTTCGGAGCGGTCCATTCCATGAGCCCGCCGCGCCGTGGGAAGAAGACTGCGCGGACGACTCCGTCCGCGAGTGCGCGGTCGTAGCCGTACCGGAAGTCGGGGGCGCCGACGCCGTCCACGTAGTTGACGAAGGGGATCTCGTCGTTGTCGGACCGGAAGGGCGTGCCGGAGAGGAGGAGTTTCGCTGCGGCCGGCTCGAACGCGGTTCGTGCTCCGGCTCCCCAGGCCCGCTCATCGCTGCCGCAGTGGTGGATCTCATCCAGGATGACCAGGGTCGGCTTGTCTGAGACGAGCTTGCGGTAGATCTGCGGCTGCTTGGCGATCTCAGCGTAGGTGGCCGCGCACCCCTGTTCATCGGAGGCGAGGCGGCCGTCCGCGGCGTGCCAGCCAGGGTTGATGCTGATGCCTTGCTTGCCGAATTCTTCGGCCCACTGGCCTTCGAGCCGGCCGGTGGGGACGGCGATGACGATGCGCTGGATACGGCCCGACGCGAGGGCTCGGCACGCGATCTCGATCGCCAGGCGCGTCTTGCCGGCTCCGGGTGTCGCCTCGACGAGGAAGCCGTTCCCTTCGCGAGGGGTCCACAGGGTGTGCTCTCTGAGAGCGTCCTCTTGCCAGGCCCTGAGTTGACTCATGCGATCCCCTTTCTGGAGATTGCATTCGGGGCACAACGCGTCTCCGTTGGTCACGTCTGTGGTGCCACCTTTGGAAAAAGGTGTGACGTGATCGCCATGCCAGCCTGGCTGCAGGTCGATGCCGCAGCGTGCGCAGCAGCCGTTAGTTGCCAGGAAGAGGGCGGCCCTCTGGGATTGGTTGAAACGGCGGCTCACCGCGCGCCTCCCCCGAAGCTTGCGCGGTGGCGTTCCCGTTAACGCACACTGGCCGCGCGGACTCGTGAGGCATAAGAGTGCCCCATCCGCGCGGCTCTGTTGTGATTCAGAGGCGTATGCGAAGCGTTCTCATGCCCACACCGTAAGTGATCAGTGCATCAAGAAAGCGCCATCCAAAGATCATCGTTATAAAAACGATGGCATGAATGTGACGTGAATCACTTGCATTCGCAGATTGATTCAGTGGAGGATGCCCGCTTTCATCGTCCATGGCTAACATGATGATTCTTTTCACGCAGTGTCATAGATCGCTACGCGGGCGGGCCGCATTGCTTCCCGTGCGTCGCCGCCCCGCGCCCTCTCGTCTGTCTCGGTCAGCAGGCCACGTACGCCCTGCTACTGCGCCCCCACGAGCACGTGTCGATCTTCTTCAGGTCGCTGCCCCGGTAGATGCCCGCCGTGTCGCCCGCGTTGTTCCACACGTACCACTTCTGCTGCCAGAAGATCGTGCTCGTGCCGTCGTTGCCCTCCCCAGACCGTACGGTCACGCTCTTGCCCGGCTTGAGCGTGAACTTGGGGAAGCGGTACTTGTGGCCGGTCTTGTCGCGCAACAGCCACTTCTCCATGTTGATCGCCTTCTTGGTGGTGTTCTTCAACACCACGTATTCGCCGTTGAGTGACGTGTTGCCGCCCCGGTCGGAGCCTGGCGAGTCGTAGAAGACCTTCGTGATCTGCACGGCGGGAGTCGCCGCTTGGGCTGGCGGAGCGAGGGTGAGCAGCACGGCCGTAGCGGTGCCGACGGCGGCGAGAGCGGGAGCGGGACGCATCGTTGAGTCCTCTGCGTGGGGGAGCGGAACCTGGCGGACAGTGAGACGCCAGCCACGGCGTGTTGGTTGTCGTGAGGTCGCGTCCGCTTCAGGTCAACACCCGGACCCGCCTCCCTGATCGCACGGGTGTTCGGTCTAGGATCGCCCCGAACCACGCACCAGGGGAGAACCGCCATGGCCGACTACGAAGTGCCCGACGACCTGCTGCAGAAGCGGGTCGATTTCGTCGCCGCGCAGACCCGCCTGTCCACGCTCGGCCGGTCCATCCCGTCCGCTGCCGCCGTTGCCGCACTGGAGGCAGAACCGCCCACCGAGGAGCAACTGCAGGAGTGGCGGGACGTCCAAGCGAAGTGCCGGACCCTGGCAGCGGAGATCCAAGTCCACGCCTGGTGGGCGAAGGTAGACAACCGGCAGGCGGCGGAGAAAGCACTCCGGGAGGCGGCCGACAAGACGGACTAGGTGCTGGCGACTATCCGGTCGGCAGCGGCGATCTGCGCGTTGGCCCGGTACGGCTGCCAGTCGGCGCGGAGTCGACGCGCCTGGTTGCGGACCCGCGCTGACGAGATCGAACGCACGTCGGCGCCGAGCCTGAGGACGGTGGCGGCTGCCTGGTCGACGTCGCCGGCGAGGAGGTAGGCGTGGGCTGCCCTCAGGCCGATCAGCGCGTGAGTGCGGCGTTCGACGGGTCGGCGTGCGGCCATCGAGCCGGCGTAGTGGTGGGCGGCGGTGGCATGGTCGCCGAGCTGCGTGAGCGTCAGCGCGGTCTGGTGCTCGAAGGATTCGCGCCTGTAATTGCCTGTCCAGTCGGTCTCCGGCAGGGAGTCGGCGTGTTCGAGGTGCATCTCGGTGCTCCGCAGCAGGTTCAACGCCTCCCACCGGCTACCGGCCGCCGCCTGAGTTTCGGCCTGCATGCCGGTGACCCATGCCAGGGTGCGAATTGGGCCGCGTCGTCCGAGGGATGAGGCGGCGGCATCGGCCAGGGCCAGCGCCAGCCGGTTGTGGCCGAGCTCGATAGCTTGGACGGCCATGCTGCGGAGCCCTGTCGCGCGTATCGCCATGTCGCCCGCCTCGTTCGCCAGGCGTATGGAGCTGATGTAGTACCGCTGCGCCAGGGCGTTCTCGCCGGCGTCCATGGCCATGTAGGCGGCGAGGTAGGAAAGCTCGGCGGCGGCGCGGAACAGGTCCGGCCTGGCCCGGCCGGTGGTGTTACGCAGCAGCGGCGTGACCTCGCGCACCAGGTAGGCGGCGACCACCGCGCGTGCGTGCCCGCCGCCGTACTGGTCGTCGAGGTCGGAGAAGGTGCGGGTGGTGGCGCGGATCCTCGCCACGTCGCTAGCTCCGGCGCGGCGGACCGGGCGCGGGGGCGGGTCGTCGCCGTTGGTCATGCCGGACAGCGCAGCCAGCGTGAACGCGCCTGCGGTCAGCACCGTCCGGCGATTGAGCATGTCGTCCTCTCCCAGCGCCCCCAATCGGGCGACCGGATCGCCCCGCCAGGGGTTATCAGCGGGCCAGGCAATGGCGGTCTGTGGCCACCCCAGGTCCACTGGGCCAAGATCCGGTCTGTCGAGGCGACGGCGAAACGCCTCCACAGCCGCACATATACCCTCCGCGCGCGGGATGGTCCCGTCCAGCCACTTTCCGACCGCTGAACGGTCGTAGTACAGCGACGGGCCGTTCTCGGCCGCGATCGCGTTGATCTCCTGCGCCGTGGCCGCATGTGTCCAACCGGCCTGCTGGATCAGCGCAGCTAGGGCCTGATTGGTGACGGGATGAGTGCGTTGAGGGGCCATCTTCACATCGCTTCACATCGAGGACCTCTCGACGATGCGCCACACGAAGAGCACCGTCAATAGCACGCGCCGTAACCGTATCGGTGCAGGCCACGAGCCGAATCACAGCGGGAGGACCCATGCACTCCGGTCACTACATCGGGGCTGATCAGTGCGACCGCGCTACCCCGAGCATCGAGCATGGCACTGTAGGTGAAGCCCTGGCGGAAATCTCGGCCCGGGTCGAGCAGGCGCGGACGGCCGCCGCGTCTCAGGGGTCACCCCTCCATTCGCCGCTGTTGCTGCTGGGCACCATGGAGCGGGTCGGATCCAACTGGTTGAGCGACACCCTTCGCCCGATCATGGGCCAGCACAACGAGCCGCTCCGGCAGCAACTCGCGCCCGCCCATCCGCTGTCTGCCCTCAACCCTGATCTGGCCGGCGCGGCCGAGCCCCGCTCTCGGCTCGGCCCGTACGGGTGGCACTGGCTGGTGACCTTCGCCGTCAGCAAGTACGCCCGTGAACGGCAGGCGATCAAGGAGACGAATCTGTTCTTCACGACGAGGCACCTGCTAGCACTCTTCCCGGACGC
Organism: Nonomuraea sp. NPDC026600; assembly: GCF_040638335.1. Taxonomy (NCBI): domain Bacteria; kingdom Bacillati; phylum Actinomycetota; class Actinomycetes; order Streptosporangiales; family Streptosporangiaceae; genus Nonomuraea; species Nonomuraea sp. NPDC026600. Next base: position 287,050 of record NZ_JBEZYD010000003.1, on the reverse strand, counting down.
GCCGGTCGCGGTGCTGACGCGCAGCCCGCTCGGCGTCGCCAGCTCGTTCACGCGGGGCGGCCTGTTCTCCCGGTGGGGGTACGCGGCCAGGTACCGCCATCTGGTGGCGGTAACCCACCGCCTTCCATGGGCGGCGTGGGCTGATCTCATGCCTGACGACAAGCCTGGCGACCTGGTGGCGTTGGTCCGGTTACATGCGCTCAACACGCTGCTGCTGGCCAACGCCCTCGACGGCCGCGACGTGGTCACGGTCGCCTACGAAGACGCCGTGACCGATCGGACCGCAGGATGGGCCGAGCTGGTCGAGCTCCTGCCCGATCTCGACGGCGTGCCGCGCCCCGCTGCCGTGGCCAGCGCGCCAGCCGGGGAGGACACGTTCGCCACGACCGTGAACAAGACGCGGCTGATCGCCGACCTCAACGCCCGGGCGGCCGAAGTCGTACGCGAGACCCTGGCCGCCTCGCTGACCGTGGCCGCGCGGCTGGTTACGGAGCAAGTGATCTCACCCGGGGCGCTGGCCAGGGCCTCACGCTGGCTGTCCGGAGACCACCTGTACGAGCTGGCCCCACCCGTGGCCACCACCGGCACATCGCGCATCAGAACGGCCGCCGAGTCCTCCCCGGTTGCCGAGCCGGTCTCGTGCCCCATCACGTGGCTGCCTCGGGGCCCGCTCGCCTGGCGCAACCTGCTAATCTCCAACGCCGAGTACGCCGCGTTCCTGAACGAGCTGGCCGCCGCCGGGCTGGCCAACCAACACGACGGCGCCTACCTGCTGGTGTGCGAGATGCCGCACGAGCGGGGCGGACGCCTGCACTGCGACCCGGGCACGGGCCGCTGGACGGTCAGCCCCGGGTTCGAGGATCATCCCGCCTATTGGGTGACATGGATCGGCGCCGCCGTCGCGTCGGCCTGGCTCGGCGGGCGGCTCCCCTTACGGGCGGAGCTGGTCGACGCGACCGCCGGATGCGCACCGTCGAACGTGGCGTACGCGGTGGGCGACACCGTGGCGGTGGTCGAGGGTGGGCGCGGCCCGGCAGAGGTGCACCACCTGGTCGGCAACGTGCAGGTGTGGTGCTCGGACGGGCCCGACAACGGCGGGGCGGGGTGCGAACGGTGGCTGTTCGGCGCCGCCTGGAACACTCCCGGCTCGCGGGAAGAGGTGACGCGCCTGCGGGCCCGGATCCTGGTGGGCAGCTCGCGCGGGGTCGGCGTCCGGGTCGTGCGGGACGGCGGGGCGCGGCCGGTCGCGGCGGAGGGGCTCGCCGCGATGCTGTCGGGCTGGCTGGCCGTGCTCGGCGAGCGCGGCCGGACGCTGCGAGAGCTGGACGGTCGCCTGGTCGACGCGCTCAGGTCACAGGCCGATGGCGGACTTCGGCCCCATGTAGGAGCCGGCGCAGGGGAACCCCTCTTGGGCGAGGTCGGCGAACCTCTGGGAGAAGCCCTTGGAGGGCAGGTCAGCGAGTTTCACCCACTCCAGGCCGCGGATCGGGACCGTCTCGGGGTGGTCGCGGTCGAAGGCGGCGACGCGGCGGCTACTCCAGCTCACCTCGAACGTCATGTGCAGGACGTCGGCGACTTGGTAGTCGCACACGTACAGGAGACGGCCCGGCTCGACGAGCAGGCCGGTCTCCTCGCGCATCTCGCGCACGAGCGCCTCGGCGAGGGATTCGCCCGGGTCGACTTTGCCGCCGGGCAGGGACCAGGAACGCCCGCTGTCGGTGTCCTGGTCAAGCAGCAGAATGCGGTCGTCCTCGATGAGGACGCCAGTGACACGTACCTTCACTCCGGCAACGTACCCGAGGAAGGCTCCCGATGACCGGTACCCAACGAACACGGGTCGTGGTGGCGGCCGGCGGACTTGGGACACGGGTCCGCTCATGGGCCCGCTACCTGCCCAAGGAATTCCTCCCTGTCGACGGCCGCCCCGGCATCGTGCACATCTTGGAGGAGATCGCTCAGCTCGGCCCCGCTCACGTGGTCATCGTGCACCACCCGTACTACGCGTCCTTCGCCGAGTGGGCTCGCCAGGCGCTGAGCCCGCACAGCCGCAGCCGCTACCTGCGGGCGGCCGGGCAGGATCTCTTCGAACCCGACCGGTACCGGCATCTGCGTGTCGAGTTCGTCGCTCAGCGCGGCCCGTACGCGGACCTGACGTCGGTCTTCAACGCCGACGACCACTTCGCTTCCACGCCCGCTGGGGCCGGCGAGCTGTACGTGGTCTTCTCTGACAACCTCTACCCCGGAGCGAACCCGCTGCTTGATCTGGCCAAGGCTCCCCCGGGGGTGAGTGTGCTGGCCCGTCCCTTCCGCGATGAACTGGCCGGGCAACGCGGTGTCCTCGCCACCACGCCGGGACCGCATCCTCAGCAGGTACTGAGCCTCACCGAGAAACCCGAGCCCGGCGTCGCTCACGCCCTTGAACGCGAACATGGCCGAAGCAACCTGCTCCTCCTGGAAGGACGCGCCCGCCTCAGCGCCGACTTCATCGCCTTCGCCCGCGCTCGCGTCTGGCCCTCGAACGTCGAACCGAAGCTCGCCTTGACAATCGACGCCTACGCCCGCGCCCATCCTGTCCATGCGATCCAGACCAGCAGCACCGTGATCGACCTCGGCACGCCTGAGCTGGTGCCATATACGGCCGGTTCGGTTATCGTCCAGGTAGGTGAATGACCTCGACCAGGTCGGCCAAGTCGACGTGCCGCTCCACGTCCCGGATGGTTCGGCAGTAGCCGAGCAGGTAGCTCGGCGGCCGTTGATGGTCTGGGTGACCTTCAGCCGAGGGCGGTCGTCCAGGACGATCACCTCTACCGAAATGCCGTCCAGGCCGCGCCACACTCTCACACGCCAAATCTATACAAGCCGGACATGCGGCCCGGACATGGAGACGCCCCGGCCGCGGGGATTCGGTCGGGGCGTCGGCACGGGCGGTCTACGGCAGGCAGGCGGGGTATGGGGCGCCCTTCATGCAGGCGCGGACCTGCTTCTTGGTCGCCTTGCGGTCGTAGCTGTCCGCATCCTCGATGGGCAGGATGGTCAGCCCTTCGTCGTCGCCGATCAGCGCGAGGACGACGCCCGGCATGTCGTCCTTCGACACCGGCTTCATGCCGCTCTCGGCGGCTTCCTGGCTGGCGCTGGCCGTGCTCTTGCTGGCGCTGATCGGGCTGCCGTTCTGGGCGGGCATTGCGCACGCTGTGAGGGATAGGGCCAGCAGTACGCCGACGATGGTCTTTCGCATGACAGGTCTCCTTTGGTTGGGTGGTAAGGCGGCGAGTTCGAGCAGGTGGTGCAGCATCTCCTTGTGCGCCGCGAACAGCCGCCCGCCGACGTACGGCCAGGCGATCACTCGCAGCATCCGCGCTCAGGAGTCACGCAGGTCAGCAAGCAGGGCGGGGAGATCATCCGGTTTCACGATCACCTCGCGGGCCTTGGAGCCCTCGCTCGGGCCGACCACGTTGCGGCTCTCCAGCAGGTCCATGAGCCGGCCCGCCTTGGCGAAGCCGACGCGGAGCTTGCGCTGCAGCATCGAGGTCGAGCCGAACTGCGTGCTCACGATCAGCTCGGCCGCCTGTACGAGCAGGTCGAGGTCGTCGCCGACGTCCAACCCCTCCTTGGCCGCCGTCGGGCTGGCTGCGCCGATGTCCTGGTAGGCGGCGGCGCCCTGGGATTTGCAGTGGGCGACGATCTGGCTGATTTCCTGCTCGGTCACCATCGGGCTCTGCAGCCGGATCGGCTTACTCTCGCTTGCGGGCAGGTAGAGCCCGTCGCCTTTGCCGATCAGGTTCTCGGCGCCAGCCTGGTCCAGAATGACCCGCGAATCGGTCAGGCTGGAGACGGCGAACGCCAGCCGCGACGGCACGTTCGCCTTGATCAGGCCGGTGACGACCTTGACTTCGGGCCGTTGGGTGGCGAGCACAAGGTGGATGCCCGCGGCGCGGGCGAGCTGCGTTATGCGGACGATGGAGTCCTCGACGTCACGCGGGGCGACCATCATCAGGTCGGACAACTCGTCGATGAGGACCAGCAGGTACGGGTAGGGCCGGTAGACGCGCTCGCTGCCCGGCGGCGGCTTGAGCTTGCCCGCTCGCACCGCCTTATTGAACTCGTCGACGTGCCGGAAGCCATGCGTGGAGAGGTCGTCGTAGCGGCGGTCCATCTCGCCGACCACCCATTCCAGGGCTTCGGCGGCCTTCTTCGCGTCGGTGATGACGGGGGTGATCAGGTGCGGGATGCCGTTGTAGACGGTCAACTCGACCCGCTTCGGGTCGACGAGCACCATGCGCACCTCGTCAGGCGTGGCGCGCAGCAGGATGCTGGCGATGAGGTCGTGGACACAGATGGACTTGCCGGCGCCGGTGGCCCCGGCGATGAGCAGGTGCGGCGTTCCGGCCAGGTTGGCGACGATCGGCTTGCCCTCGATGTCGACGCCGAGGGCGACGGTCATCGGGTGCTTGCGCGCTCGGGCTTCCGGTGAGCGGAGAATGTCGCCGAGGCGGACCAGGTCACGTTCGGCGTTGGGCACGTCGATGCCGATCGATGCCCGGCCGGGTGCAGGGGCGAGGATCTGTATCTGGTCGCACGCGGTGGCCAGCCGGAAGTTCTTCAACAAGCCGGTGATCTTCTCGACTTTCACGCCGGGGCCCAGCTTGAGGAAGAATCGGGTGACCTGCGGCCCGCGGACGAAGTCCTCCACCACGGCGTCGATGTCGAACTCTTTCAGCACGCGGGTGAGGGCTGCGATGGTCGCGTCGGTCGCCTTCGTCCGCGCCCTCAACGCCGACCCGGTCTTCAGCGCGGACACGTCGGGCGGACTGTACGAGGCGGAGTCGGCGCGCTTCCGGGGCTTGCGCTCAGCCTTTTGAGCTTTGGCCGGCTGCGACTTGGGTTCGTCGGTCGGGTCGCGCTCCTCCTCGGCCTGTGGCTCCTCCTCGACAGGCTCGTCCTGCTCGTCCGCAGCCTCGGCTTCCTCGATGTCGTCGGTGGGCTCGCGGCCAGCCGGGCGGGCAGGCCGCGCGGCGACGCGACCAGGCAGAGACAGGCCGCCGAACACCAGGACCAGCCCGTAGCCAGCGACCGCAACCTGCAGCACGATCACGAAGGCAGCGGGGATCAACAGCACCAGACAGGACGCGGCCAGCCCGAGCAGGCCGCCCGCCGCGGCGAGGCGACCCCACGCCGCGGCATCCCCGATGAGGGGCGTGTCGTGCGCCAGGTGCACCATGCCGAGCACGGCGCCCAACATGAGCGTCAGGCCGGCGCCGCGGCGCATCGTGGTCACGTGGTCGTCTGGGCGGCGCCAGATCCGGATGGCCGCCCACGCTAGCAGGAGGGGCGTCAGGCGGTAGCTGATGCCGAACGGTACGGCCTCGGCGTAGGCGAGGGCGTCGAGCATCGAGATGCCGTGACCATCGCCGAGAATGATCATGAGTGCGGCGCCGGTCAGGAGGTTGAGTGCGGCACTGTCGTGTCGTTGAGTCTCGTTGACGACGTCCGGCCCCCCGGCGGTGGCGCGGATGAGGTTGCCAATGCCGCGGGCAAGGCCACGGTGGGCGGCGTTGATGAGCGTGGAGACGTCGGCTCCCCGCTTTCGGGTGGGTCGCCGAGGCGCGGTCCTGGGCGGGGGGCGTCGCTGCTGGGCCTTCGGTCTTGCACGGCGGGCGGTCATCGATGTCTCCGTTCGTGATCTTCTCTGATTACCGTGCGTGCGCGGGCGCCGAGCTATGCGGGGCGTTCCGCAGGCCGTGGCGCCAACTGTTACGTCGGCACTGTGCGGCCTCGTGTCCTTAAGGGGAGAGCGGGTTCGTGTCCGTTTTGTCGGGCGTAACTGTTACGCGTAACAGTTACGTGATCTTGGTAACGGTTACGCGTAAATGGTCACTCGCTGTAACTGTGCTCGGGGCGGGTGGTGTGGATCACCTCGTACTCGCCGAACACCTCGGTCTCCCGGATACAGCCCCACTCCTGCAAAGTCTTCATGCAGCGGCGCACCCACGAGTCCGACCGGCGGGCCCGCCGGTCCAGAGCGTCATACAAGGCGTGCGGCTTGAACGTGCGGCCCTCGCCGATGTCCTCGCGTAGCACGGAGAGCAGGACGTCGAGGGCTTCGTTCCGGTCGATGATCGGCGTGAAGTGCGCTTCGTCGGGATCGTCGGGAAACTCGATGTCGGGCAGCGGCGGGGCGATCTCGCCCTCGCCGTCGTCGTCCAGGTCGGCGTTCAGGGCCTCGCGGGCCAGAGCGACGACCTGGGCCGCCTCGGGATCGTCGAGCATCGCATCGCCGATCTGCGCGACCACCGCCTCCGCCGCCTCAGCTGCCAGATCGGCGATCAGATCAGCTTCGGCGTCTTCGTTCATCGGTTCGTCTCCAGCGTTGGGGTCGAGGTCGAAGCCTTCCTCGGCGGGGTCGGTCGCAGTGCTGCGCCTAGTGGCAGAGGGCGGCAGCATCGCGGCGGCAGCAGGCCCGTCGGCGACCAGGACTCGGCCGGGGATCGTCGCCTGCGGCCCAGGAGCTGGCACGGACTCGACGTAGCGGCCGGCGGCAGGTCCTGGCGCGAACGTGAGCGTCTTGGGGGCGCTGCCGCGTTTGGCGGCGCGGGCTGCAGCCCACTGCTCGTACGGCTCACCGAACGTCTTGGCCGTCACGGGGTCGAGGCTGCCGCCGAGATGCCCGTACTCGGCCAGGGCAGCAGCGATGTCGCTGCCGTCCTTGGCCTTGCGGGCGAACCGGGCCGGAATGATCTGTCGGGAGAGCGGCAACGTCGACAAGATCGTGTAGCACATGCCCGCCCGCTTGTTTCGCCAGACGGACGGGTCGGCGCCGAGGTCAAGCAGTTCCTCGGGCAGGATCAGCCGGGCGTCGTCGGGGTCGTTCACGCCGAACATGAGCATGTCGCCCATGTTCGCGCGCAGAGTTGTGTCGACCCGGTCGTGGATCATCCTCTGCGCCTCGAACACCAGCTCGATGCCGCACGAGGCAGCTTGTTCGGACACCTTGGTCAGGTTCTGGGAGCCGTACAGGGCTGCGCCCTCGTAGATGTGGACCATCAGCCACGTCAGGCCGCAGCCGGGCTCCCATTCCTTGCAGACCCTGCCGAGCAGGTTGCGTGTCGGGTCGCCGAGGAACCGGCTACGAGCCGGGATCGTCTGGTTGACCAGGCGATGCAGGAACGAACGAATCTTGTGCGGGGTGTCGAGTACGTAGGCCGCGCCCACACCGATCACGCCTAGTTGCTGGTCAGCCTTGACTGGGTCGCAGAGGATCACGGCCGAGTCGCGGCGAAGCATCACGCTCACATCGAGCTGCTCACCGGCCTCGCCCTTGCCGGCGCGGCTCATCCCGACCATGTTCAGGTGCGACAGGGGCTTGTCGTTTCCGTCCAGGCCCGCGCCGGGCACGTGCGGCAGCCACAGTTCGAGCGGGGCGCCGTCGCGGTAGAGGCCGAGGTTTCCGATCGGCTCCATGATCGAGGCGCCCGGCTCGGACGGGCCCGTCCAGGGGAACGGCGTCTTGAGGGGGTCCTTGCGCATCGCCCGGATCCCGACCCGGTCGAGGTAGTCGCCGACGACGACCGACGTGCCACCGGCGATGCCGCCGGCGAAGCGGGTGAAGCGCTCGATCAGCGGGGTCAAGTCGCTCGGGACGCCGTTTTCTCCCAGGTCAATACCTACGGCGAGTTCGTGGGTGTCGTCTTTGAACACGGTGATCGTCGAGTCGGAGAGGGTGGGCATGTGCTCGGCGACGAACCCCTTCCAGCGGGCGGGCACGGTATCGCCCTGCCACGCGCCGCCGCCGACGCGTTCGAGTTCCCGGGTGTCGCTGTTGGCGTGCCTGCGGTGCCAGATGATTGCCGAGGCGGTGCCGGACACGGCCGCCCCGATGATCACATACTTGTCGATGCCCCAGCCCACGGTGTACGTGACGACGGCGGTCGGGGCTGCGATGTTGAACGCCTCGTGCGCACGGCCGAGCAGGCGCCGCCCAGCGGTCAGCCGCAGTGATACCCACAGGACCACACCCCCGGCCAGGGCAACGCAGAGTGCGACGTACACCTCGACCTCGCCCCACATGGCCACGCCCCGCGCAATCGGGGCCCCTGCCAGGGCGGCGAACAGCAGCAGCCACGGCGCGAAGGTGCGCCAGAGCTGCCCGAAGTCGCTGCCCACATGCTGGCCGAGGTCGCGGGCGACCTTCTTTTCGGCCTTGCGCCGCTGACGCAGCTCCGCATTTGTGATCATCAGACGTCCATGCGCTCGTCGTCGGGCTGCTTCTTGTCGCGGTCCTTGCCGTACTTCAGGTCGCGTAGGCCGTCGATCTCGACGCCGGCCAGCTTTTCGAGCGTCGGGTACACCACGCGCAGGCCGTGCCGGGCAAGACGCACGGCGACGGCGGCCTCGATCAGGCCGATCGTGATCCGCATGGATCGGACCCACATGTCCTTGCCGCTGCCGCAGCCCTGCCGCTTGGCCTCTTTCAGCAGGGCGTGCACCCGCTTGGATATCTCGCGGCGGCGGCACTCGAACTCGACAGCGATCGCGCCGAGCAGCTCGTCACCGGCCCGCCCGTAGTTCTTGACCTGCTCGGGGGTGCGGGTGGGGATGCGGGCGAGGTCTGCCGCTCGGCGTGCCATGCGTTACGCCTCCTCTATCTCGTACGGGGGTCGGGCAGGGGTTGGGGTCGTCTCGCCAGCCACGGCCAGCGAGATCCGCGAGGGCGGCGGGTAGCCGCCGAAACGGTCGAGGTCCTCCGGTTGGAGCTCGCCGCTGGCGAGCCGCTCGGCCAGGCTCGGCACAGGCTCGGCCGCGATCGCGCCCTGCCGCAGGTAGAACCACACAGCCAGCAGCACGGCGATGACGACCGCGGCGGCCACGACGGTGAGCAGCACCATCGCGGCGGCCATGAACGCGCCGACAGCCAGCGCCACGGCGAGCAGGACCCGCAGAGCGCGACCGCCGATCGCCCGGCGTCGCCGGTACATGCGCTCCTGCCCCCACCACACGAGCGGCGGGATCCCGTCGTAGCGGGAGCGGCGCACGCCGGCCATCACGGCGATAACGCCAGCGATGATCAGCAGAGTCGTCATACCAAGCCTCCGTGCGGGTGTGGTTAAGCGGATGCCTTGTCGCGTAGAGCGGCTTTGGCCCGTCGCTTCGCCCAGCCAGACAGCTCCTCAACCCAGTCGGCCCGTAGGCGACGGGCGAGGCTGCGATCGGCATTGGCATGGCGGGCAAGATCGATCGGACGCGGATAACGCTTCTGGGCGATCTCGTTTTCCCAGAAGGCGCGCATGACCTTGGTTTTCGTCGCGTCTGCGGCGTCTTCGGTGACCTCGCGGGTGACCTCTGGATAGGTCACCGAGCGGGTCAACGCCGGGGTCACCACGGGCTCCGCCGCGAGCATCTGTTCGAGGTCGAAAACCGTGGGGTCGGTGATGTCGAAGGTGACTTTGTCGTTGACCTGCTCCACGGTCACCGACGGGGTCACCGGGTTGATCAACGAGGGGGTCGCAGCCGACGTCTGCCGAGGCGCTGGGACGGCGCCTTTGAGGACACTCCTGTTGACCCTGTCGGTGACCTCTGGATAGGTCACCGGGGAGGTCACCAGTTCGGTCAACGCCATCAGGGTGATCGCCGTCTTGTCGATCGCACGCTGGGTCGCCTCGGCCGTGTCAAATCGCAGCGCCTCGTCCAACGCCGCTTCGGCGCGCTCCCGGTCCTCCTGGGTGGTGGGGTCGGCCCACTTGGCGACCTTCTGCCTCTTGACGAGAGCATCGGTGCTGTAGAGCGCGTCGATCTGCGCGAGCAGCGCCTCCTGTCGTGTCTCGTCGACGGCCAGCCTGGCGTGGGCGACGGCCTGGTCCATCGCCTTGTCGAGCTTGGCCAGCGCGCCACGCAGCTTCCGCTCGGACGCACCCGATGCTCGCAACGCCTTCACGCGCTTGATTGCGAGCGCGACCCGGGTGAGTCGGCGCTGCGCGTCGACCTCGCCCGCTGTGCGGTCGGACGCTTCCGCGAGGCCCAGCCACATCAGGACGCGTTCGGGGGTGAGCCGCCAGTTGATGCGGCCCGTGCCCCTGATGCGGTGGCGCTCGATGGCCATGCCGCGCTCCCACAGCCAGGCGGCGACCAGCGGCGCGGCGAGCCGGAAGAGGGCCTCGGGCGCGCTCCGCGCGTCCATGCTGGACAGTACGGCGGTCAGGCAGGTCAGCGCCCACACCGCGATGCCGTCGATCCCGGCGGAGAAGTTCTCGCGCATGTTGCGGCGCGCCCGTACGGCCGAGGTGATGATCGCGACCTCGATGAACGCGAACAGCAGCAGCCGCAGCGGCCCGTCGAGGCCGAGCACGTCACCCGAGAAGCGCCACATGCCGGTCGCTGAAACGCCGGTCGCGATGGACGCGGCCACGACGGTGAGCAGATCCTCGATGGGGCGACTGGAGACGTACGCCGTGGCGACGTGCGCGGCGCGTTGGCCGGCGCTCAGGGCGACGCGGCCGAACTGCCAGGTGAGGACGATGGCGCACAGCGCGCCGACGATCCACCGCTGTTCGGCGGACGGAAGGTAGGGCGCGATGTGCACCCATATCCACGCCCACCAGTCAGAGGGCGCGGACGAAGACAAACGATCAACGGGGGTACCGCTGACCAGCATGGCAGCACTAATGTGCCTCATGGGCTGCAGACCTTCGGTTCTAGTCGGGCGGTCTGTGGTCAAGTCCTCGGGTTCCCGCGTTGGCGCGCGGGGGCCCGGGGCATTGGTTATTCGGTTGTGTCTCCAGAGTTGGCGCTCTGGTTCTTCCTCAGTTGCAGCGATACGGCCTGCTGAGACAGGTCAGCGAGTGCTGCGATCTTCTCTTGAGTCCACGTGGGGTTGCCTGCTTGCTTTCGGCGTCCCGCCTCCAAGATGAGGGCGTCCCTCTCGGTGATGGCGGCTCTCATCCGTTTGGCTGTGTCGCGGAGTCTGTCGGCAAGCATCTGGTCGCTCAGCTCCTCCAAGTTCTCCGGCACTTTCCTTGTGTAGCAGGGGAGCAAGATCGATACAAGTAACTTGTAAAGACTGGTGAGAACTGTCCCTCCCGAGAAAGGCCGAAGAGCCCCACCCAATTCGGGTGAGGCTCTTCGGCGTGCGTGGCCGCCCTCGGTGTCCCTCTACCGACACATCGGAACGCTGCGAAAGGCCCGGTGTGATGTAGACCGAGGGCGGCAAGTAGGCGGCGGCCCCCGCCCCGGCCCTCCCTCCAGATAGGCCAGACGGGGACCGCCCGATCCCGGCTCCGCGCTCGTGCCGGGAGTCTCGTCGCCCCTACTGAGAGCCGGGCGCGCGGCCGGTGATACGCCGCCACACCCAGCGCACGCCATCGGGGATCTGTTCGGCGCACACCACGACCGCGCCGATGAGGAACACGCCGACGCTGGCCAGCATCATGAGGAGGCACGCCGTCTGAGAGTTCATCGGGACTCCGTAGGTTGTGGATTGTGGGTGGCCCCGCCCGGAAGCCCTCCAGCCCTGAGGCAAGGCCACCCGCCCGACACCCGCGATCCGATGGAAGGCGGGCACCGGGCTGTCTATGGTCGGTGCTCCTGCGTCGCGATGAGATGTAGAGCCACAAGGTCGTCGAACGCCTGCCTGGCGTGGCCGGTCGAACCTCTGGCCGTCTCCACGATGGGCGTCGCATCCAACAGGAGTGTGACGACGTACGCGCCGCCCTCCTGGAGCAGCTCGTAGAGGTTGCAGCACGACGCCTCCACCACCCGTGTGCGGTGGCCGGACGGGATGTAGGGCGTCCACTCGTGGCTAGACACGCTCACGCCGCAGCTCCGACACGTACCCGACCAGGGCCCTGGCAAGGGTGAACTCCAGCGTGTGCAGGTCATCCCGTGGGACGTCCCGCCAGACCGGCTCACGGCCGAACGGGGACAGGACGAGGCCCTTGACGCCCCACACGCCATAGCCGGCCGAGCTGTACACGTGAGCCTCGCGGCGCAAGTACGGGCATACGGTGATCGCTTCTGGCAGGCAGTCTCGACAGATGGGCGGCTTGCTGAGGCGTCCGGACATGGCGGGCGGCTCGACGTGGAAGACCCACGTGAAGCGCTCAGTGCGGGGATCCAGCGCAGGGCGCTGGCACACCTGGCAGAGCCTGCCCAGCATGCATTCCTTCTGCCGAACGGTGTGCATCTCGTCATACAGGACCCTCCCGGCCCGGCACGTCTTCTGCCGGGCCCACAGCACGTCCCTGTCCCGGTCGCTGTCCGTGGGGTCGGTGTAGGACAGCCGCAGCCCGTTGAGCGCCCACGTATCCCCGATGAAGGTGAGATTGAGCGCGACGCTCTCCTCCTCGTAGGCGGTGACGTACGGCACCGGTAGGACGGTGGCCGCAGTCACGACGCCCTCCCGCAGGCGATCCGGTACATGGTGCGGTTGAGCAGTCCAGCAGTCCTATACGCGATCGGTGGCCGGTCGTCGGGGGCGTCCGCGTGTCGGGTTCTCCACCTGCGGTCGTCGTCCCGCCACACCATCCAGCCGGGGTAGGTGCGCATCAGCAGGTCGCACATGTTGGCGGCGTGGGCGGGGTCGTCGTAGTAGGCGGCCGTCTCGTCAGGGTTCACGGTCGGCCTAGCCCCAGATGACCGTAATGCCGCACGCCTTGCATTTCTTGGTGGAGGTCGCCGGGTCAGTGACGATGGGCCCTAGGTGGCCGCTTGGAGGGCATGGCCTGAGGGCTGTCTGCCACGTGTAGGCGATGGCGAGCCCAGTGCCGACGATCAGCGCCTGCCTGCCGTTCGCTGCAGTGCGCACGTGGCCGGAGCCCAGGTGGGTGACGAGGAACGCGCCGTCGTCCATCGCGACGATGTCGCAGTCGGGAACATGCGGAGGGACCATGGTTGTGACGGTACTTCCACTTGCTCTATCCGGTCTAGTGGTAGCTATAAGTCAGTCAGCAGGATGACAGCGATCAGCTATCTGCGCGTAGTGGTTCAATAGGGCACGAGATAGCTCACCTAACTTCTTGACCGTGCTCAACCGTGAGGGGCCTGTGCCGCTATATCAGCAGGTCGCCGACAAGATCAGGCGACGCATCACCGGCGGGAAGATCCCGCCCGGTCACGCCATCCCGAGCGAGCACGGGCTCATGGACGAGTTCGACGTCTCGCGAATCACCGCAACGAAGGCGATTCGGCTGCTCCGCGACGAAGGGCTCGTGTACACCGTCAGGGGAGAAGGCACGTACGTCGGCCCCGAAGACGCTCCTCGCGTAGCGAACGCGACCGCGAAGCACCGCGTGATCGCCGCCGAGCTGGTCGAGCGGATCCGCGCCGGGGAGCTGCGGCCGAACCTGCCGATCCCGAGCGAGACGACACTGATGCAGCAGTACGACGCGGCGAAGGTGACGGTCCGGAACGCGGTCGCCCTCCTGCGCGAGCAAGGTTGGGTCTTCACGGTGCCCGCTCGCGGCTCCTATGTCTCGCCGAAGAAGGACTGGCCCAAGACCTGACGTGCCGGCGAGGTTGACCTCCTGCCTGCCGACAAGGTCGAGATCCGCGGGCCCGAGCGCTGATCGGGCTGCCCTTCCATGGGGACCGACGCTGTCGTTTTCACGACTCCGTCAACCGATCGACTGTCACCGGCGTCACAAAACCCGTACGGTCACGTTCGGAACCGTTTGGCACTGTTCGGTTACGATCGGATCAACCGGAAGCCTGGAGGACGGCCATGGTCAGCGCCACAGAAGATTTGCTCGCCATTCCCGACAAGAGAGCCGCCAAGCTCGCAGGGATCAGCATGGCGCAGTTGCGCTACTGGGAATTCCGAGGCGTGGTAGTCCCCGGCATCCGGCGCCGCCTCAGCGTCCGCCGAACGATCCGGCTCTACGAGTACCAGGATCTCGTCGAGCTGCTCGTCGCCGCCACGCTGCGCAAGGGCCGCAACATCACGCTCCAGCACATGCGCCAGGTCATGGACCACCTCCGGAACCAGGGCTACGACGCGCCGCTACGCCAACTGCGTTTCGCCACCCACGGCAAGGAGATCTACTTCCAGCATCCCGACGGAACGTGGGAAGGCGGAAAGGTGCCGAACCAGACCGTTCTGGAATGGGTCATCAAGCTGGAGCTGATCCGCGCAAGCATTCTCAAGGCCGGCGAGCGGGACCCAGACTGTCACGGGAAGATCGTTAAGGTGCGGGGCGTCCACGCCAGCGCGCCGATCGTGGCCGGGACAAGAATCCGCGTATCGACGGTGCGCAACTTCATCGCCGCCGGGTACGACACCGACGCGATCATTGCCGAGTACCCAGACCTTACCGCTGAGGACATCGAGGCGGCCCGGCGTTACGCTGCCGCATCCTGACCTTCCGCCCGCCTTCAACCCCCGGCGGTCCCGTTGCGTTTCTTCTTGGACAACGATGTCCCTGTGAGTGTCGGCCAGATGCTGCGTCGACACGACCATGAGTGCTGGACGGCCCGCAATGCAGGCCTTGCCGCTCACGAGGATGACAATCTGACGCAGTACGCGCACAGCCGCGGCGCGGTCCTCGTCACCTTGGATGAGGAGTTCAGCCAGCGACGCCAGCGCAACGCCATCGGCTGGCATGTGTGGCTGCGATGCATAGAACCGGAAGCCGCCACAGTGCTGGAGATGCACCTCGTGGGCGTTTTGGCGCTGCTACATCGCGAGCACGTGACGATCAGGGTTTCCAAAGACGGCATCGACCCTGACAGCGACTGGCAGTAAGCCGTCATCCAGATGAGAGTCGCGGCCTGGCATGGCGGCCGGCGTACCGCTTGGTCACTCGCCAACGGTGCGCCTGACGCGATCGGCCCCGCCGCCTTCTGCAGGCGACGGGGCCGTCCCGTGCGTGATGGAGGCGTGACCCGCGTGGCCGTCGATCCATCGGGGCTGACGCTAGCGGCGCCGGCCGCATCCTGCACCGGCCTGAACTCCCGCCCGGTGTAAAGAACACCGCCTGTCAGATTGGTTCCCATCCGCCTCGGGGGAGCGGGGCTCTACCGGGAGCACGCCGAACGCGACTCTGAGTCGCGGCGCGGATGTTCCTTTAGAGTTTGGAGAACTCGTACCGGTCGTGGATGCGACATGTCATCGCGAGCGTCTTGGCGGACAACTGGATCGTCAGAGTGGTCGCCCTCTGCGCCAGGCTGCCGGGGGTTAGCGACGGCCAGTCGTCCACCGCTTCTTTCGCGCTCGCAGCAATCTTGTACAGCTTGAGGTCGGCGTCGGCCTTGACCGCTCCTAGCGCGATCTGCCAGCCGAAGACCTTGTCCGGGTTGAGCCGGATCTTGGGTTTCGTGTCAAAGGCTCCGCGCTTGCTGTAGGCGTCGATCTCTCGCAGGAACTTGTCGAGGTCCTTGCTTTCGCAGGCGGGGTCGCCGGTTGGGCTTGGGCTGGCGGAGATGGTTGGCGAGGCCGCGACTGTGGCCGTGACCGTTGCTGGTTGGGTGCTGGTGCACCCGGCGGTCAGAGCGGCGGACGCGGCTAGCGCAGCGGTTCGTGAGCGCATGGCGTGGCTCCTGGGGAGAGGGATCCTGGCGAGGTGAGACGCCCAACCGGCCGGTGAGGTGTACGGCCACATGCGGACAGTTGGCGATCGGTCCTGTCCCGCGTAGCGTCGTGATCGTCCGCTGACCTGGCGCCGCAGGGCGCATCCCTCCCAGGAAAGCGAAGGATCTGTCGTGCACTTCTGCTGGGGCACGCCGGGGTATGCCGGGGCCTACCGCTGCCCGCCGGGGCAGGCTCCGGCACACCTCGGCATGCTGCTGCCGTGACAGAGTTCCAGTTCAGGGATAACGAGTTCCGGTGGGTTCAGGTGTATGAGCTACTCAAGCGGCGCATCCTGGAGGGGACGTACGCGCCGCACACACCGCTGCCCTCGGAAACCCGGTTGGAGCAGGAGCTTGGCGTAGCGAAGAAGACGACCAGGAAAGCGGTCCATAGACTGCGAGAGGAAGGGCTCGTCTACACCAAGCCGAACCTCGGGAACTTTGTCACTGATCGCACTGACGATGTGGGGGACAAGGCGGGGGAGTAGGCCCCACACTTCGAGTGCCCGCAGGGACAGGGGACCTCGGCAGTATGAGTGTCGAGGTCCCCGCCCCCTTGCGGGAGCCGCACCGGCTCGGGTGCCGAGTGCCTCGGGTAGGACTCTCCGGGCCGGTGCGGCGACCGTGGCTCCTCGCCTACACCTGGAGGGTCGATCTCGGATCGTAGCTAACCAATCGCGTCCTGTCATTAGGTGGGTCGGAACTTTTCGGCATATTCGGTCAGGGCATGGCGCTCGTCTTCATGCGCCCCCGATCTCACACATCTCTCACAGACACGACGGACTGGCACGGACGGGTGCGGACGAAAGTTGCCCTAAAGGGGACAGGCGGACCCATAAGACCGTAGCGGACAGACTTCATTCCACACCGTGTCAAGGTCAAGCGAGGTCACGCCGCGAGATCACCAGGCACCCTGGCCCTCACTCGGGTCCGCATCACCGAGCGCAAGGTGGTTGTTCGCAAAACTCCTCGCAGAACCTGCTGGTGGTGAGCGGCTGGATAATCAGGTGAAGTCGGCTTTTCGCCGCCGGTACGGTGCTGCCGTGCGGCGATGTGGAGAGTGCTCTCACTGGGAACCGGCCGGGGCGCCGGAGTGTGTCCGGTGTGCCCGGCTGGTGGATCTGATCGTCGAGGACGGCTGGCGGGCGTTCCTGGAGCGGGAGTTCGGCACGGCCGAGCAGGCCGACGAGCGGGCCATCGCCGAGATGGTGGTCGACGAGCCCGACCGGCACCTGTGGCGGGTGGTCGACGCGGCCTACGACCGGCTGACCTGCCCCGAGTGCGGCGGCCGGCTGAGCCGGGGCCCGGCCGGGTGCGGGCCGTGCGATCTGGCGAACGGGTTCCGATATGTCGCGATCGAAGTCGACCGGCCGGGAGCAGCGCCTGGGAACGAGCACGCGGTGCGGGTCAACCTGTCGGTGGTGCGCAGGCCGTACGGGATCTCGGCGGTTGAACTGCTGGCGCGACGGCTCTCGCTGCCGATCCTGCTCGAAGGGCGGCTTCCCACGACCCGGCAGGCGCAGGCCGCCCGCGCCATGCTCAACGATGGCGCCAGTGCGGAGGAGTATGACGCGTTCATCCACGGCACCTGGGGGCGAGAGGTCAGCCGATGAACTTGGCCAGATCGAGGCTCGGCACGTAGGCCCAGGTAACCGTCAGGGGAGGTCTCGGCGCTCCTGTGTGCTTCTGCGATAGAGCTCGTCGATCTCGTCGAGCGGGTCCGGGGGGCGGCGGCGGGCCTCGATCTCCAGGTCGGTGCGGGAGTTGAGGTCGTCGATGCCGGCCGCGGCGTGCTGGAGCTGGTCGCCGAGGAGGTCGGCGCGGATGCGGGCGCACATGGCGGTCAGCTTGGCCTGGTGCTCCCGTAGGCGGTGGAGCGTGGCGTGGTCGACGTACGGCGAGGCGCGGCGCTGCTGGGCGTACATGGCGAGTTGGGCGTCGTGTACGTCGGCCTGCGCCGAAAGGTCGGCCAGCAGGCGGGGCAGGTCGCCGAGGCCCCAGCCCTGGCGCTGCGCGTGTTCGACGGCCTGGCGGGTGATCGAGACCTCGCGGCGCAGGTCGAGGCGGAGGCGTTCGACCTCGCCGGCGTCGCCGGGGCCCATGGCGTTGACGTGCGTGGTCAGCTGGGTCGCCGCCTGCTTGGCCTTGACCGCCGCTTTCTGGCCCAGCTTGACCAGGAAGAAGATGCCGACGCCGGCCACCAGGCCGAGGAAGGCCAGGACCGCCAGGATGATGAGAATGACCTCCACCATCGTCCTCGCCTCCTGCTGATTGGCCGCTGCCTAGAGGATAGTGCGAGCGCCGGGCGGATGCGTGGCCGGACAAGATCTTTGTGACCAAGCAAGCTCTTGATTGAGCCGTGAGGGCGTGGTTCAGTTCACGTACCGCGAAGGAGCCACGCATGCTTGACGGGAAGGTAGTGCTCATCACCGGCGGCGCCAGGGGCATGGGGGCCGCCACGGCCCGCCGCTGCGTCGCGGCGGGGGCGAGTGTCGTGATCACCGATGTTCTGGTGGAGGACGGCGTCGCCACCGCAAAAGACCTCGAATCACGATTTATCCCGCACGATGTGACAAATCAGGATCAGTGGGCTGAGGTGATCCAGGAGGTCCTGGACGAGTACGGCCGGCTCGACGGGCTGGTCAACAACGCGGGGATCGCGCCCTCGGCGCCCCTGGAGCAGTACTCGCTCGACGACTTCGAGCGGGTGCTCAAGGTCAATCTCGTCGGTGTGTTCCTCGGGCTCAAGTCGGTGGTGGCGCCGATGCGCGCGTCCGGTGGCGGCTCGATCGTGAACCTGTCGTCGGCGGCCGGTTTGACGGCGCTCCCCGGCACGGGCGGGTACGGCGCGTCCAAGTGGGGTGTCCGCGGCCTCACCAAGATCGCCGCGATCGAGTACGGCCCCCACCGGATCAGGGTCAACTCCGTGCATCCCGGGATGATCGTCACCGCGATGACGCTTCCGCACGGCGCGGTCTCGGGCGAGGGCAGGTTCCCGCTGGTCGCGGCCGGGCGGTGCGGTGAGCCCGAGGAGGTGGCGGAGGCGATCGCGTTCCTGCTGTCCGACGCCGCGTCCTACATCACGGGCGCCGAGCTGGCGGTGGACGGCGGCTGGACGGCGGGAGAGACCGTGCTGCTCTCCCGTACGGACGGTGAGTGAGCACATGGCCGTTGACGATCTCACCAGGGCGGTCATCGACGCGATGACGGCGGTCTTCCCCAACGTGGGCACCGAGGTGACGGACCCCGTCGAGGCCCGGCGGATCCTGGCCGACATGCCCCCGCTGGAGGCCGAGCCGTACAAGGTGGGCCGGGTGGAGAACCGGATGGCGGGGGACCTCCCCGTGCGCGTCTACT
Organism: Nonomuraea sp. NPDC026600; assembly: GCF_040638335.1. NCBI lineage: Bacteria > Bacillati > Actinomycetota > Actinomycetes > Streptosporangiales > Streptosporangiaceae > Nonomuraea > Nonomuraea sp. NPDC026600. The sequence goes on along the minus strand of NZ_JBEZYD010000003.1, from coordinate 268,141 downwards.
GGCCGCCGGGGGAGCAGGCGGCGCGGCCGGTGGTGGTGTACTTCCACGGCGGCGGGTTCACGCTCTGCACGCTGGACACGCATGACCCCATCTGCCGCCTGATCTGCGCGGACGCCGACGTGATCGTGGTGTCCGTCGACTACCGGCTGGCCCCGGAGCACCCGTATCCGGCCGCCGTCGAGGACGCCTACGCCGCGACCCGCTGGGTGCACGAGCACGCCCGCGAGCTGGGCGCGGATCCCGATCGGCTCGTGGTCGCCGGCGACAGCGCGGGCGGGAACCTGGCGACCGTCACGTGCCTGAAGGCCAGGGACGAGGGTGGGCCGCCGATCGCGCTGCAGGTGCTGATCTATCCCGTCACCGACGCCGCCCAGGACGCGCCCTCGTACGCGGAGAACGCGGACGGATATTTCCTGACCACGGCGCACATGCGGTGGTACTGGGACTGCTACCAGCCCGACCCCGCGCGCCGAGCCGAGCCGTACAGCTCGCCGATCAACGCGGACGTGCGTGGGCTGCCGCCCGCCTTGGTGATCACGGCGGAGCACGATCCGCTGCGTGACGAGGGAGAGGCGTACGCCGAGCGGCTGCGCGCGGCCGGGGTGGACACGCGGAGCGTGCGTTATGCCGGGATGTTCCACGGGTTCTTCGGGCTGGGCTCGCTGCTGCCCGCCGCCAAGGAGGCCGGGGCGAAGGTCTGCGCGACCATCCATGAGCAGGTGGGGTGAAGGATGCCGTACGCGGATATAGGGCAAAATATCCGACTCTTCTATACCGATGACGGCACAGGTGGCGGCCCGCCGCTGCTGCTCGTGCACGGCTGGGGCGCCGACTCCCATCAGTGGTCGTGGCACATCGACGCGCTCGCCGCCAAGCACCGGGTGATCGCGGTGGATCTGCGCGGCCACGGCTACTCGTCCGTGCCCGACGAGGGCAACACGCCCCGCCAGATGGCCGACGACCTCGCCGCGCTGATGGACACGCTCGCCGTCCCCGAAGTGATCGCGATCGGCCACTCCATGGGCGGCCAGGTCGTCTCCATCCTGGCCGTCGAACATCCGGACAAGGTGCGCAAGCTGGTCGCGGTCGATCCCGGTTACGGCATGTCGGCGGAGCTCGCGCGCGGGTTCCCGGAGACGATCGCCGCGCTGCGCGGCCCGCACGCGCACGCCGCCGCCGTACAGCTCGACCAGTGGTGCACCAACTCCGCCACCCCGGCCGTCATCAGGCGCTGGCACCAGCGCAGGCTGTACGGCATGGCGCCGCACGTGCTGGTCCAGGCGTTCGAGGCCATGTTCACGCTGCCCGGCGCGATCGGGGTGCGGCCGGCGAGCGACGACTACATGGCCCGCAGGGAGTGCCCGGTGCTGTCGATCTGGAGCGATCCGGAACGCGCGGCCTGGGAGTCGGGGCTCTGCAAGCATCCGGCGTCGAAGGTGGTGTGCTGGGAGGGCTCCAGCCACCGGCTGCACGAGGAGCGTCCCGGTGAGTTCCTGGTCGTCCTGCGCCGATGGCTACGGGCTTCCTGACCCGTTTCTGGCCCGGCGGGCGGCGCGGTAGCGGCGTACCTTCCTGATCGTCCACCAGGCGAGCAGGGCCATCAGCAGCAGTACGACGACGACCAGCACGGGCACGAACACCGCGACCAGGCTCATACCGAGCGACCCGACGTCCTCCACCGTGCTCGCGACGGGCGCGCCCACGCCGCCCGTCCCCACGTTGATCAGGGGACGGGCCGTCGCCTTCAGCGCGTGTACGGCCAGCGCCACCAGGATGCCCAGCACCCAGCCCACCCACGGGTGCTCGGTCATCCAGGTCGAGTGGTCGAGCTCGGCGGCCGCGTTCGTGGCGCTGAACACCACGCCGCCGGCCGCCGGTCGTACCGCCGTCTGGATGGCGTCGTTCACGCTGTCGACGGCCGGGACCTTGTCGAGCACCATCTCCGCGACCAGCAGCACCGCGATCACGGCGAGCACGCCCCAGTTGGACAGCCACGAGTAGCCGTCGGGCAGCTTCACCCTGTCGGTGACGTTCGCCAGCACGCCCACCACGAGGAGCGGAATGTAGGCGTTCAGCCCGGCGGCGGTGGACAGGCCAAGTCCTGTCAATGCGGCGAACATGTCTCTAGTCTGCCCGGGTCGCCTCGTCCATGAGCGAGGCCAGCCCGGATCCGGTGAACTCGGCGACCGCCCGCTCGTACTTCTCCATGCCCCACGACCAGAAGTCGAAGTCGATGCTCTGGTTGGCGCCGTCCTGGATCGAGGCCCACAGCGTCCAGCCGTACTTGGACATGAGCCCGAGCAGCCGCGCCCGCGCGATCTTGTGGCGCAGGCGGCGGCCGTAGTAGGCCGTGACCAGCTCTTCCAGCAGGTCCAGGGACAGGTCCGACTCGCTCCAGATGTTGCCGAGCTCGAAGCACGGGTCGTTGTTGCCGGCGTACTCGTAGTCGATCAGCCAGAGCCGCTCGCCGTCGTCGATGATGTTGCCGGGCAGCAGGTCGTTGTGACACGGCACCCGCCCCACATCCCGAATATCAAGACATTTCCGGATCCGCTCAACATCGGGCATGAAATCGAGATATTTCGCCGGAAGTCGGTAGCCGCGGATCTGGACGATCTCCAGATATCCCCGCTGCACCTCGAACATGTCGAAGTCCCGCGCGAACCGAGGCCCCGCGTGCAGCCGCCCGCACACCTCGGCCAGCCGCCGCAGGTTCGCCGGATCGCGCAGATCGGCCTCCGTGAACGTCCGGCCCGGCAGGAAACCCACGATCAGCACTCCGAGCTCCGGCAGATAGTCGTGCACCGGCGCCCCCACCCCGATCCCCGCGGCGGCCAGCGAGCAGGAGTATTCGACGTCCCGGTCGATCGCCAGCAGCGATCCCTCGCTGGCCGACACCCGCACCACGTAGGAACCGCCGGGAACGGTCACCTTGTAGTTGTGGTTGGTCAGCCCGCCGGGCAGCTCCTCGACGGAACGCGGCGCGCCGGACAGCAGCGGGATGCGATCGAAGATCTCGGTCATGGTCAATGCTAGCGCCGCCACCCCCTAAACGGTCTAGACCTTTTAGTGTAGCCTCGCCCGCATGAGCGACTCGGCCCGCATCGTGATCATCGGCGGCGGCGTGGGCGGCGCCTCCGTCGCCTACCACCTGACCCAGCTCGGCGAACGCGACGTCGTCCTCCTGGACCGCGACGAGCTGACCAGCGGCTCCACGTTCCACTCCGCCGGGCTCGTCGGCCAGTTGCGCGCCGACCCCACGCTGACCAGGATGAACCAGTACTCGGTCGAGCTCTATCGCACGCTCGACGCCGGCTGGACGGAGTGCGGCGGCATCAAGCTGGCCTCCACCGACGAGCGGATGGCCGAGATCCGCCGCCAGATCGGCTGGGCGCGCACGTTCGGCCTGCCGCTGGAGGAGATCTCCGTCGCCGAGGCGGCCGAGCTGTTCCCGCTGATGGACCCCTCAGGCGTCGTCGGCGCGGCGTACCTGCCGACCGACGGGCAGATCGACCCCTCCGCGCTCTGTTACGCGCTGGCCGCCAAGGCGCGCGAGGGCGGCGCCCGCGTCAGGACCAGGACCCGCGTGCTCGGCATCGACACCGAACGCGGCCGGGTCACGCGGGTGCGCACCGACCAGGGCGACATCGACTGCGAGGTGGTCGTCAACTGCGGCGGCATGTTCGCCGCCGAGATCGGCCGGATGGCCGGGGTGCGGATCCCGATCGTGCCGATGTCGCACCAGTACGTGGTCACCGACGCCTTCCACGAGCACACCGGGCTGCCGACGCTGCGCGACCCCGACCTGCTCGTCTACTACCGGCAGGAGGTGCAGGGCCTGGTCATGGGCGGCTACGAGCGCACCTGCGCCCCCTGGACGGCGAACGAGACCTCCTACGACGCCATCCCGGCCGACTTCAACGCCCGCCTGTTGGCCGAAGACTGGGACCGATTTACCGAAATTTCGGAGAATTCGCGGATCCGCGTCCCGGCCATGGCCGACGTCGGCATCCGCAAGATGATCAACGGCCCGGAGGCGTTCACCCCCGACAACGAGTTCTGCCTCGGCGAGACCGAGGTCGGCGGGTTCTTCGTGGCGGCCGGCTTCTGCGCGCACGGCATCGCGGGCGCCGGCGGCATCGGCAAGGTGATGGCCGAATGGATCGTCGAGGGCGAGCCCGCCATGGACGTCTGGCACATGGACATCCGCCGATTCGGCCGCCAGTACCGCTCCCCCTCCTACACCCTGGCCCGCGCGATCGAGAACTACGAGACCTACTACGACATCCGCTACCCCGGCCACGAGCGTTCGGCGGGCCGCCCGCTCAAGGTCTCCCCGGCCTACGGCTGGCACGCCGCGCACGGCGCCGAGTTCGGCGAGAAGGCGGGCTGGGAGCGGGTCAACTTCTACCGCTCGAACGAGCCGGACGGCACCGACGAGCGGCCCCGGGGCTGGGCCGGACGGCTGTGGTCGCCCGCGATCGGGGTGGAGCACCGGGCCGTGCGAGAGACGGCGGGCCTGTTCGACGAGACCTCGTTCGCCAAGATCGAGGTCTCCGGGCCGGACGCCGCCGAGCTGCTCGAATGGGTCTGCGACAACCGCGTCGCCCGCCGGGTCGGCGCGGTGACGTACACGCAGGCGCTCAACCGGCGCGGCGGCATCGAGTGCGACTTCACCGTCACCAGGCGGGCCGAGGACGAGTTCCTCATCGTGACCGGCACCGCGTTCGGCTCGCACGACCTGGGCTGGCTGCGCAAGCAGGCCGCGCTCAGGGACGCCGACGCGCGGATCGCCGACGTGACCGGCCAGTACGCCTGCTTCGCCCTGTGGGGGCCGCGCGCCCGCGACATCCTCGGGACGCTCACAGCCGACCCGCTCGACTTCCCGTTCATGTCCTCGCGTGAGCTCACCGTGGGCGACGTGCCGGTGCTGGCGCTACGGGTGACGTACGTGGGCGAGCTGGGCTGGGAGCTGTACTGCTCCAGCGAGTACGGCCTGGCGCTCTGGCAGACGCTGTGGCGGGCCGGGCGGCCCTACGAGCTGCGGGCCGGAGGCTACAGGGCCATCGAGAGCCTGCGCCTGGAGAAGGGCTACCGGGTCTGGGGCGCCGACGTCGGGCCGGAGACCACGCCGTACGAGGCGGGCCTGGGCTTCTGCGTCAAGCTCGACAAGGACTTCCTCGGCAAGGACGCGCTCGACCCCGCACCCGAGCGCGGGCTGCGCTGCCTGACGCTGGAGCCGGGGGCGATCGCGCTCGGCAACGAGCCGGTGCGCCTGGACGGCCAGGTCGTGGCCCGGATCACCTCGGGCGGCCACGGCTACACGGTCGGATCGCCGATCGCCTACGCCTACCTGCCCGTGGGACCGGGCGCCAAGGTCGAGGTCGAGGTGGAGGGCGTATGGGTGACCGGGAGCGTGGTCAAGGATCCGCTCTATGACCCGGCGGGGGAGCGGGTGCGCTGAGGCCGCTGCGGACCGAGATGCGCACCCGGTCGGAGCGGAACAGGTCACGGGCGAACTCCACCGGCTCGCCGGCCGCCGCGTAGGCGGTGCGCTCGATCAGCATGAGCGGGGTGCCCGGCGCCACGCCCAGCTCGGCGGCCTCGTCGGACCTGGCGATGACCGGGTCGAGATGTTCGACGGCCGTGCGCGGCTCCAGGTCGTAGCGATCGGCGAGCAGCGCGTAGAGCGATCCGCCGAGATCCTCCTCCAGGAAGCCGGGCAGCGCGGGGAAGAAGGAGCGTTCGAGCGCCACCGGCGACTGGCCGGCCGAGCGCACCCTGACGACCTCGTGCACCGGCTCGCCCACGGCGGTCCGCAGCGCGGCGGCGACGGAATGGGGCGCCGGGACGGTCGCGGCGAGCAGCACCTTGGCCTCGGCCTGAAGGTGGGCGCGTCGCATCTGCTCGGTGAACCCCGCCAGCCCCGTCAGATCGCACTCGACGCGCGGGTCGGCGACGAACGCGCCGCCGGCTCTGCCCGGCACCCTGACCAGGACGCCGTCGTGCTCCAGCGTCGCCAGCGCCTGCCTGAGCGTCATCCGGCTCACGCCCAGGCGCGCCGACAGCTCCCGCTCGCCCGGCAGCCGGTCGCCGGGCTCCATCTCGCCGCTGCCGATGGACTCCAGCAGCCACCGCTCGATCTGCACGTGCGCGGGGACACCGGTGCCACGCTCGACCTCGGGTGTCCCGACCACACGCGCATCGTAGCCGGTCACTGCGACAATCTGGACAGCCGATCCACCGCGTCGGCGAACTCGCTCACCATCTCGTAGACCACCTCGCGAGCGGGCTTGACCTGGTCGAGCTGGCCGACGACCTGCCCGACGAAGTAGTTGGCCAGCTCCACGGCCCCCGGCTCGCCACGCTCGGCGGCCAGGCCGATGCGGGCCATCGCGGCCTCGGCCACCAGCAGTTGCAGCGGCATCGCGAGCGGGCCGGGGCTCTCCTGCCCCGAGTCCCACTCCTCGGTCCAGGCCGACTTGAGCTGCCTGGCCGGCTTGCCGGTGCGCGACCTGGACCTGACCGTGTCGAGCGAGGAGGCGGCCAGCAGCTTCCGCTTCACCGCGGGCGCCGTCTCCGCCTCCTCGGTGGTCAGCCAGACCGACCCGCACCACACGCCTTCGGCGCCGAGCGCCATCGCCGCCGCCATCTGCCGTCCCGAGGCGATGCCGCCCGCCGCCAGCACCGGCACCGGCGCGACCGCGTCCACGACCTGCGGCACCAGCACCATGGTGGCGATCTCGCCGGTGTGCCCGCCCGCCTCGGTGCCCTGCGCCACGATCAGGTCCGCGCCCGCCGCCACCTGCCGGTGGGCGTGCTCGACGGTGCCGACCAGCGCGGCCACCGGCACACCCGCCTGCCTGGCCTTGGCCACCATCTCCGGCGGCGGCGGCCCGAGCGCGCTGGCGATCAGGCCGATCGGATGCTTGAGCGCCACGTCGATCAGCCCGGTCGCGCCCGCCGCCGTCACCCGCCGGCCGAACTCGTCCGCCGAGGCGGCCACCGGTTGCGGCGGCGCGTTCACGCCGTACTTGGACAGCAGGTGCGTGACGAAGTCGCGGTGCCGTTCCGGGATGAAGTCGGTCAGATGGGCGTCACGATCGAGCGCCGACGCGTCGATCTTGCCGGGCACCAGCACGTCCACCCCGTACGGACGGCCGTCCACCCGTTCGTCGATCCAGGTGAGCTCGGTGTCGAGCTGCTCGGGCGTGTAGGCGATCGCGCCCAGGACGCCGAAGCCGCCCGCGTTCGTGACCGCGGCCACCACGTCACGGCAGTGGCTGAAGGCGAACAACGGGAACTCGACGCCGAGACGTTCGCAAAGAGCGGTCCGCATGGACCGACGCTAACCGTCAGAAGGTTGTTCGGTCCAGGTGTCCTGATCCACCATCCACGAGAGCGGGATCACGAGGAGATGGCCTGCCGGTCGACATGCCCGGCGTGTGCCAGCCGAGCGCGGGATCGTAGCTGCGCACCAGCTTGGCGGGCACCCCCGCGACCACGCTGTGATCGGGGAACTCCCCGCGCACGACCGCGCCGCCCGCCACCACGCACTGGCGGCCGATCCTGGTGCCGGGCAGGATGATCGCGCCCGCGCCGAGCCAGGAGCCTGCGCCGATCGATACCGGACTGTTGCGTGGCCACTGCCTGCCGATCGGCGTCTCCGGGTCGTCGTAGACGTGGTTCTGGTCGGTGATGTAGACGTACGGGCCGGTGAAGACGTGCTCGCCGATGTCGATCGACTGGTGGGCCACGATGTGCGAACCCCGGCCGATCGAGCAGCCGCCGCCGATCCGCAGGATCGAGTCCGGGCCCAGGTCCACGCCGGGACCCATGCCGCAGGAGAGCGACACGCGCTCGCCGATCAGCGTGTGGTCGCCGATCTCGATCCACTGCTCGCCGAAGATCGCGCCCGGCGGGAAGGCGATGCTGACTCCGTCGCCCAAATGCCGGAATCGGGTGCCGCCCGGACTGGCGGGAGTGATCGCCCCTGCCGCGCGGATCGCCCTGTAGGCACGGTGAATCAGCGCGCCCGTTGCCCGCCGTACTAGTGACATAGGGCCCAAAGTTACCGCTAGGTCATGCCGTTCGGGCATGTCGGGGGCGTTGTTTGATATCCTGAGAGCCCGTGGACGCTTCGACCACAACTCGACCCACGGGAGCCCCTTTGCGCAGCGCATCGCAAACCAAGCATCTGTTCGTAACTGGCGGTGTCGCCTCAAGTCTCGGCAAGGGGCTCACCGCCTCCAGCCTGGGCCGTCTGCTCAAGGGACGCGGTCTCCGGGTCACCATGCAGAAGCTCGACCCCTACCTCAACGTGGACCCCGGGACGATGAACCCGTTCCAGCACGGCGAGGTCTTCGTCACCGACGACGGCTCCGAGACCGACCTCGACGTCGGCCACTACGAGCGGTTCCTCGACACCGATCTGCACGGTTCGGCGAACGTCACCACCGGCCAGGTCTACTCCAACGTCATCGCCAAGGAGCGGCGCGGCGAATACCTGGGCGACACGGTCCAGGTCATCCCGCACATCACCAACGAGATCAAGGACCGCATCCGGGGCATGGCGAGTCCTGAGGTCGACGTGGTCATCACCGAGGTGGGTGGCACGGTCGGCGACATCGAGTCGCTGCCGTTCCTGGAGGCCGTACGCCAGATCAGGCACGAGGTCGGACGCGACAACGTCTTCTTCCTGCACGTGTCGCTGCTGCCGTACATCGGCCCCTCCGGAGAGCTGAAGACCAAGCCGACGCAGCACAGCGTGGCCGCGCTGCGCAGCATCGGCATCCAGCCCGACGCGATCGTGCTCCGCTCCGACCGGCCCGTGCAGACGGCGATCAAGCGGAAGATCAGCCTGATGTGCGACGTCGACGAGGACGCCGTCGTCTCGGCCGTGGACGCCGCCTCGATCTACGACATCCCCAAGGTGCTCCACTCCGAGGGGCTCGACGCGTACGTGGTGCGGCGGCTCGGCCTGCCGTTCCGCGACGTGGACTGGAAGGAGTGGGAGGAGCTCCTGCGCCGGGTGCACCGGCCGGCCAAGGAGGTCACCATCGCGCTGGTCGGCAAGTACATCGACCTGCCCGACGCCTACCTGTCCGTCACCGAGGCGCTGCGGGCGGGCGGGTTCGCCAACGACGCCCGCGTCAACATCCGCTGGGTCAAGAGCGACGACTGCGAGACGCCCGAGGGCGCCGAGCGCGAGCTCGACGGCGTCGACGGCGTGCTGATCCCCGGCGGGTTCGGGGTGCGCGGCATCGAGGGCAAGATCGGCGCGATCCGCCACGCCCGGGAGGGCAAGATCCCGCTCCTCGGCATCTGCCTCGGCATGCAGGGCATGGTCATCGAGGCCGCGCGCAACCTGGCGGGACTCCAAGGGGCCAACTCCACCGAGTTCGACCCCGACGCCAAGGACCCGGTCATCTCCACGATGGCCGACCAGGAGGACGTCGTCGCCGGCGAACGCGACATGGGCGGCACCATGCGCCTGGGCAGCTACACTGCCAAGCTCGGCGAGGGCACCCTGGCCAGGCAGCTGTACGGCGGCAAGGCCAAGGTCGCCGAACGTCACCGTCACAGGTACGAGGTCGGCAACTCCTACCGCGAGCGGCTGGAGAAGGTCGGCATGGTGTTCTCCGGGCTGTCGCCCGACGGCCGCCTGGTCGAATACACCGAGCTGCCCGTCGAGGCCCACCCGTTCTTCATCGGCACCCAGGCCCACCCCGAGTTCCGCTCCCGGCCGACGCGGGCCAACCCGATGTTCAAGGGCCTGATCACCGCCGCGCTCGCCTACGCCGACAGCCGTGTGACCTCGAAGGTGGCCAAGTGAGGGTGGAAGACACGCCCGAGGCGTGGGACGTCGTCGAATCCAAGGATCGGTTCGAGGGCCGGGTGGTCCACGTGGTCACCGACACCGTCCGCATGCCGAAAGACACGGTCGCCGATCGCGACTACGTCGTGCATCCCGGGTCGGTCGCCGTCCTCGCGCTCGATGAGCAGGACCGGGTCCTGCTCATCCGCCAGTACCGCCACCCGACCCGTCAGTTGCTCTGGGAGCTGCCCGCCGGACTGCGCGACGTCGAGGGCGAACCGCTGGTCACCGGCGCCGCGCGGGAGCTGGCCGAGGAGGCCGGATACCGCGCCGAGACCTGGCGCACGCTGGTCGACCTCTACACCTCGCCCGGCATGTCCAACGAGCGGATCCGGGTGTTCCTGGCCCGCGGCCTGTCGAAGATCCCCGACGACGAGAACGGCTTCGTTCACGAACACGAGGAGATCGACATGCCGATCGAGTGGGTGCCCTTGACCGACGCGGTCGAAAGGGCGCTCATGGGAATGATCCACAATTCCCCGACCGTGGCCGGTATCCTCGCCGCATATGCGGCTTCGGTCGAGGGTTTCGCCCTGTTGCGCCCTGCCGACGCCAAGGAGGCATGACGGAAGGACCACTTCGTGGAGGCGGTGCTCTCCAGCTACCTCGCCCACCTGACGGTGGAGCGGGGCCTGGCTGCCAACACGCTGGCCTCCTACCGCCGTGACCTGCGCCGCTACGTCGAGCACCTGCGGTCACGCGGGCGAGTGACGCTCGGCGAGGTGGGCGAGGCCGACGTCCTCGACTTCCTCGCCGCACTGCGTCAGGGCGACTGCGACCACCCCGCCCTCGTGGCCAGTTCGGCCGCGCGGGCGGTGTCGGCCGTCCGCGGCCTGCACCGCTTCGCGCTGCGCGAGGGCGTCACGGCCCACGACCCGGCGCACCAGGTACGCCCGCCGCGGCAGCTCCGCAGGCTGCCCAAGGCGGTCACCGTCGACGAGGTCGAGCGGCTCATCGCCGCCTCCGGCCCCGACGGCGCGCCCCTGACCCTGCGCAACCGGGCCCTGCTGGAGGTCCTGTACGGCACGGGCGCCCGCATCTCCGAAGCCGTCGGCCTGGCCGTGGACGACCTGGAGGCCGAGCAGGTACGGCTGCGCGGCAAGGGCAGCCGTACGCGTGTCGTGCCCCTGGGCCGCTACGCCCGCTCCGCGCTCGACGCCTACCTCGTCAGGGCCCGGCCCGGCCTCGTGGCCCATGGCCGGGGCACCCCCGCCGCCTTCCTCAACGCCAGGGGCGGGCGGCTCACCCGGCAGGGCGCCTGGGAAGTGCTCCAGGCCGCCGCCGAACGAGCCGGACTCGCCGGGATATCTCCTCACGTTCTCCGGCATTCCTTCGCAACCCACCTCCTTGACGGTGGAGCCGACGTTAGGGTGGTCCAGGAGTTGCTCGGCCACGCCTCGGTGACGACCACGCAGGTCTACACCCTGGTCACGGTCGACAAACTCCGCGAGGTATACGCCGCTGCGCATCCCCGTGCCCGGCAGTGATCTATAGTCTTTTGCGACGTGCGGCACTTCGGCGTGCCGCCTTGCCGCGTTTAGTGGTGACGCCATAGTGTCCGTCCGGACGGTCCGGTTCGGGATCGTCAGGGAGGTTCGAGCTGGTGACTGTGAAGACCAACGGTTCGACCCCGGGGACCCCCGACAACCCCTGGGGTGACACGAAGACCAACACGCCTTCCGTAGGCGTGAATCTGGGTCCGACCCGGCGTCCCCGCCCGGTGTTCCCCGAACCCGTCGCGCCCGAGATCCACGGGCCCGCGCGGGTGGTCGCGATGGTCAACCAGAAGGGTGGGGTCGGCAAGACCACCACCACCATCAACCTGGGCGCCGCGCTCGTCGAATACGGCCTCAAGGTGCTCCTCGTCGACTTCGACCCGCAGGGCGCGCTGTCCGTCGGCCTCGGCATCAACCCGCTCCAGCTCGACCTCACGGTCTACAACCTGCTGATGGAGCGCAACGTCACCGCCGAGGACGTGCTGCTGGAGACCGGCGTCGATGGCCTCGACCTGCTGCCCAGCAACATCGACCTGTCCGCCGCCGAGGTCCAGCTCGTCACCGAGGTCGCCCGCGAACAGGTGCTCGGCCGCGTGATCAAGCCGCTGCTGCCGCACTACGACGTCTGCCTGATCGACTGCCAGCCGTCGCTCGGCCTGCTCACGATCAACGCGCTGACCTGCGCGCAGGGCGTCATGGTGCCGCTGGAGTGCGAGTTCTTCGCGCTGCGCGGCGTGGCCCTGCTCATGGACACCATCACCAAGGTGCAGGAGCGCCTCAACGAGAACCTCGAGATCGAGGGCCTGCTCGCCACCATGTACGACGCCCGCACCCTGCACGGCCGCGAGGTGCTCGCCCGCGTCGTCGAGGCGTTCGGCGACAAGGTGTTCCACACCGTGATCAACCGCACCGTGCGCTTCCCCGACGCCACGGTCGCCGGCGAGCCGATCACCACGTTCGACCCGTCGTCCCTCGGCGCCAACGCTTACCGTGAGCTGGCCAGAGAGGTGCTGTCCCGTTGGCCGGCGCCTGCCACAATGGCCAGGTGACGGAGGAGGCAGAGCCACAAGGGTTCAGGGTTCACCTGGACGTCTTCGAGGGGCCCTTCGACCTGCTCCTCGGCCTGATCTCCAAGCACAAGCTCGACATCACCGAGATTTCGCTCTCCAAGGTCACCGACGAGTTCATCGCCTACATCCGGGCCCGCGGCCCCGAGTGGGACCTCGACCTGACCAGCCACTTCCTGCTGGTCGCGGCCACGCTCCTGGATCTCAAGGCCGCCCGCCTGCTGCCGTCGGGCGAGGTCGAGGACGAAGAGGACCTGGCCCTGCTGGAGGCCCGCGACCTGCTGTTCGCCAGGCTCCTGCAGTACAAGGCGTACAAGGAGGTGACGAAGATCTTCTCCGGCCGCATGGCCGAAGAGGCGCTGCGCTTCCCCCGTACCGCGCCCATGGAGCCGCAGTTCGCCAACCTGCTTCCGCAGCTCATCCTCGGCATCAGCCCGGACGACCTCGCCCGGATCGCCGCCCGCGCCTTCGTCCCCAAGCTGCCGCCCACGGTCAGCGTCGGGCACATCTACCAACCGCTGGCCAGCGTGCGGGAGCAAGCCGCTATCCTGGTGGCGCACCTGCGGCGGATGCGGCGGGCCACCTTCCGGGCCCTGGTGGCCGACTGTGACGGCACCATCGAGGTCATCGCCCGCTTCCTGGCTGTGCTGGAGCTCTTCCGGGAGTCCGCGGTCACCTTCGAGCAGGTCGAGGCCCTGGGCGACCTGCACGTGACCTGGACCGGCTCGGACGATGGGGACGTCGCGGTGGGGGACGACTACGAGGAGAGCGCGGAGAAGACGGCTGATGACTGACCGCTTGGACGACAACCCGCCGCCCGAATCCGCCCCACTGCCCGCCTGGATGACCCTCCCAGGCTCCCTCGCCACCCAGAACACCTCAGACACGCCCGCCGAAGATGAGTCGGAGGGTGTGGCGTCTGAGTCGGACGATGGTTTGCCGGATGTGTCGCCTGAGCCGGATGTGGCGGACGATCTGGGGGACCTGGTGCCTGAGCCCGATGCGGCCGACGGTCCGCGGGACCTGGCGCCTGAGTCGGGTGTGGCCGACGGTCTCCATGACGCGGAGCCGGATACGGCCGACGGCCTCGTGTCTCCCGCTGGGGGCGCGGCTGCCCGTCCGGAGGGCGCGTCTTCCGAGCGGCCCATCGCGGGCGGGTCTCCCGAGCCGGGCGCGCTTCCCGAGCCGGGCGAGGCGTCTTTCCTCGGTCGGTCTGCGGCGGGCTCTCCTGGCGCCGGTGCGGCGGGTGGTGGTACGGCGGAGCGCGGCGCAACACGCGCGTCCGAGCAGCCCAACTCTGGCGTGCCCGATGAACCCGTCGAAAGCGGTCCCACGCTTGGGGCGGCGCTTGAAGCCATCCTTTTGGTCGTGGACGAACCCGTCCCCGAAGTGACCCTGGCGCAGGTGCTCGAACGGCCCACCCATGAGGTGACCGCCACACTTCGAGCCCTGGCTGCGGAATACACCCAAGCCGGACGGGGTTTCGATCTCAGGGAAGTCGCAGGCGGTTGGCGGTTCTACACGCGAGCCGACTGTGCCACGCTGGTCGAGCGGTTCGTACGCGACGGCCAGCAGACCCGGCTCACCCAGGCCGCGCTGGAAACACTCGCGGTCGTGGCCTACCGGCAACCGGTGAGCCGTGCACGTGTCGCCGCGGTCCGCGGCGTCAACAGCGACGGCGTCATGCGGACGCTCGTCGCGAGGGGGCTGGTCGAAGAGGCCGGCACCGACCCGGAGAGCCAAGCGATGCTCTACCGGACAAGCTCATACTTCCTTGAACGCCTGGGACTGAAGGACATCGGCGAACTCCCCGAGCTCGCCCCCTTCCTCCCCGACGACGTGGAAAACCTCGAGGAGAATACAAAGTGATCAACAGGCGCAGCACCCCGTCCGGTGATGGACGCGGTCGTGGACGCACCGGCGGCGCGAGCCGTAGCGGCCGTCCCGCCTTCCGTTCGGATGACTCGCGCGGCGGTCCCCGCCGTGAGGGGGTCCGTGGCGGTTCCCACCGAGACGATTCCCGCGGCGGACCGCGCCGCGACGACAGTGACCGCGGCGGCAGCCGCGACTCCGGAAGCGAGCTGGGTTCCGGCCGCGACTCGCTCCGGGCCGACCGTGGCGGTTCCCGCGCCCGGTACGGCAGGCCGGACTCCGGCGACACCCGCGACCGCTCCGGCTCCACGGGCGACCGGGGCGGCTACGACCGTACGTCCTCCCGCGACGACCGCACGCCTCGCGACGACCGTCCGTCCCGCGATGACCGTACGTCCCCCCGCGACGACGACCGTTCGGCGCCCAGAAGCGACCGCGGTGGCTACGGCACGCGGTCCCGAGACGACCGCGGCGGCTACACGCAGTCCCGCGGCGACCGAGGCGGATATGGCGCGCAGCCGCGCGGCGACCGTGGCTACGGCGCGTCGTCTCGCGGCGAGGGCGGCGGCTACGGCTCGTCCTCTGGCGGAGACCGTGGCGGATACCGCTCCGACCGCACCGGCTCCGGCCCCCGTGATCGCAGCGGTTCCGGCCCTCGCGACCGCACTGGCTCCGGTCCTCGTGACCGCAGCGGTTCCGGCCCTCGCGACCGCACTGGCTCCGGTCCTCGTGACCGCAGCGGTTCCGGTCCTCGTGACCGCGCTGGGTCCGGCCCCCGCGAGCGCGGCGCCCGTGACGGCTTCCGTCCCCAGCGCAGTGACGACCGCGGCGGTTTCCGTTCCGACCGCAGTGACGACCGCGGCGGCTTCCGCCCCGAGCGCACGGACGATCGTGGCGGTTTCCGCCCCGAGCGTCGTGACGACCGCGGTGGTTTCCGTTCCGACCGTGGCGGTTTCCAGTCGGACCGCCGTGACGACCGGGGCGGCTTCCGCTCCGCCCGCAGTGACGACAGGGGCGGTTCCGCCTCCCGGGAGCGCGGCGCCCGTGACGGCTTCCGTCCCCAGCGCCCCGACGACCGTGGCGGAGCCCAGACGGGTCGCCGTGACGGCTTCCGTACCAACCGCACTGACGACCGCGGCGGCCCCCGTCCCGAGCGGAGCGACGATCGTGGCGGTTTCCGTCCCGAGCGCAGTGACGATCGCGGCGGTTCCCGTCCCGGGCGCAGTGACGACCGTGGCGGCTTCCGGGCCGACCGTGGTGGCCGCAGGGAAGGTGGTCCCCGTAGCGAGCCCACGCGGACCGGCTACGGCCGCGGAGAGTCCACCCGAGCCCGTTTCGGACGGCGTGACGACGCCGGCTCGCGACGCGAGGACGGCCGTCCGAGCCGTACCCCGAGGCGCGACGACGTCCAGACCATCGGCGGCCGCACGTCCGGCAGGCGTGACGGGGCGGGCAGCGCCGCACCCCGCGACAGGTTCAAGACCGCTCGCCAGCCCATGCGGGATCGCAACTTCTTCCCCGACGGCTACACCGACGAGCGCGACACCACCGAGGTCCCCGGCGGCGTACGGCTGCAGAAGGTGCTCGCCCAGGCGGGCGTCGCCAGCCGCCGCGCCTGCGAGGAGATGATCGGTGCCGGTCGCGTCACCGTGAACGGGCAGGTCGTACGGAGGTTCGGGGCCAAGGTCGACCCCGCCGCGCAGGTCATCCACGTGGACGGCAAGCGCATCCCGACCGCCCCCGACCTGGTCTACTACGCCCTGAACAAGCCCATCGGCGTCGTGTCCACCATGGACGACCCGCAGGGCCGCCCGTGCCTGGCCGACTATGTGGAGGAGCTCGCGCCGCGGCTGTTCCACGTGGGCCGGCTCGACACCGAGACCGAGGGGCTGCTGCTGCTCACCAATGACGGCGAGCTGGCCAACCGGCTGACTCACCCGAGTTACGGGGTGCAGAAGAAGTACTGGGCGAAGGTTCCCGGGCCGATCCCGCGTGACCTGAGCCGCCGGCTCAAGCAGGGCATCGAGCTCGAAGACGGCCTCGCCAAGGCCGACTCCTTCGCGATCGTGCAGGAGCACGGCCAGCAGGCGCTGGTCGAGATCGTCCTGCACGAAGGCCGCAACCACGTCGTCCGGCGGATGCTGGAGGAGGCGGGTCATCGTGTCATCGACCTGGCCAGGATCGAGTTCGGGCCGGTCAAGCTGGGCCGTACCAAGGCAGGCACCGTCAGGGCGCTGTCCCTGCACGAGGTCGGCGAGCTTTACGCGGCCGTGAAGCTGTAACCTGGCGGGAACGCAGGAGCCCGTGCGAACCTCCGCACGGGCTTCACCGCTATAGAGGGGACGGATCACATGGTGCGGGCGATCCGCGGGGCGACGCAGGTGGACGCCAACGACCGTGGGGCGATCATCGAAGCGACCACGGAGCTGGTCAGCGAGCTGATGGAGCGCAACCGGCTGACCACCGACGATGTGATCAGCGTGCTGTTCACGGCGTCTCCCGATCTGACGGCCGAGTTCCCGGCGCTGGCGGCGCGGAAGCTGGGCTTCCACGACGTGCCGCTGATCTGCTGCACCGAGATCGACGTGCCGGGCGCGCTGCCCCGGGTGGTACGCCTGATGGCCCACGTCGAGACCGACCGGCCGCGTTCCGAGATCCAGCACGTCTACCTGCGCGGCGCCGTCGCGCTACGCCAGGACATCGCCCAGTAGGCGACCAGTTGAACGACTAGTTCCACCCGACCGAGCTTCTCCGACGCCCGATAAATCAGGACATTCACATGGCCTCCGAACTCCGCACCGTGCTGGTAGTCGGCACCGGTCTCATCGGCACCTCCATGGCGCTGGCCCTCCGCCAGCGCGGAGTACGCGTGCTGCTCGCCGACCACGACCAGGGAGCGGTACGGCTGGCCCGGGAGCTCGGCGCGGGCGAGGAATGGCACCCCGAAACCGGCACCCCGGCCGAGACGATCGATCTCGCGGTGATCGCGGTGCCGCCCGCGCACGTGGCCAGCGAGCTGCTGGCCCTCCAGCGCAACGGCACCGCCACGTTCTACACCGACGTGGCCAGCGTCAAGGTGGAGCCCATCGAGCGGGCCGGCCAGCTGGGCTGCGACCTGTCCACTTATGTCGCCTCCCACCCCCTGGCCGGACGTGAGAAGTCGGGCCCCGGAGCCGCCAGGGCCGACCTGTTCCTGGGGCGTCCGTGGGCGCTCTGTCCCACCCCCGACGCCACGCCGGAGGCCCGGGCGGCCGTACAACAGCTGGTGGAGCTGTGCGGCGGCAACCCCATCGAGGTGGACGCCGCCGAGCACGACCAGGCCGTGGCCGTCGTCTCGCACGCGCCGCACGTCGCCGCGTCCGCCGTCGCCGCCCGGCTGGCGGACGCGTCCGACATCGCGCTCGGCCTGGCCGGGCAGGGGATACGCGACGTCACCAGGATCGCGGGCAGCGACCCGGGCCTCTGGCTCGGCATCCTGTCGGGCAACGCGACCCCGGTGGCCGAGGTGCTGGAGGCCGTCTCCCGCGACCTGTCCGAGGCCGCGACGGCGCTCCGCGCGCTGGCCGACGGCGACGGCACCGCCACACAGGATCTCACCCAGTTGCTCAAGCGCGGCGTGGCCGGTCACGGCCGCATCCCCGGCAAGCACGGCGGCCCCGCGCCCGCGTACGTCGTGGTCCAGGTCATCGTCGGCGACCGCCCCGGCCAGCTGGCCAGGCTCTTCCAGATCTGCGACGAGGTCGGCGTGAACGTCGAGGACGTACGCCTGGAGCACGCTCCGGGCCTGCCCCTGGGCATCGCCGAGGTCTCCGTGCAGCCCGACGCGGCGGTCGTGCTCACCAAGGCCCTGCACGAACGCGGCTGGCAGGTCCCCTAAACCGGCCGATGTCACGTCCTTGGCTTCTCGCTCCGTCTTCAGGACGGAATCCACCCGGAATCGCGAGGAGCCAGGGACATGACGAACATCCTGATACTGGGCGCCGGCTACACGGGCATCGCGGCCGCGATCAGGGCCGCCACCAGGACTCGCCGCCACGGCGGCAAGGTGACGCTGGTCAGCGCTTCGCCGAGGTTCACGGAACGGCTGCGGCTGCACCAGACCGCCGCGGGCGAACGGCTGCGCGACCACGCGATCGCCGACATCCTCGCCGGAACGGGCATCGACCTCGTCCTCGGCCGCGTGACCGCCCTCGACCCCGTACGGCACGAGGTCATCGTGACCGGCGTCCACGCGGACAGCGGGCCTGCGGGCACTGACCGCGCGGACAGCGGACCGTTGGGCGCGTGGGCGGACGGCGGGCGCACTGGGCGGGTGATCGGGTACGACAAGCTGATCTACGCCCTCGGCACCGTCACCGACCTCTCGACCCCGGGCGTGGCCGAGCACGCCTACGTCTACGACGACCACGACCAGGCCGTACGGCTCGCGCGCCGGCTCGGCGAACTCGACCGGGGTACGGTCGTCGTGGCCGGTGGCGGCCTGACCGGTGTCGAGTCGGCGACCGAACTGGCGGAGGCGCATCCGAACCTGCGCGTCGTCCTGCTCAGCCGGGGCCGTCCGGGCTCGATGATGGGGGACAAGGCCCGCGCGTACGTCGACAAGGCGATGGCCCGGCTGGGCATCCAGGTACGCGGCGGCGCGGACGTCGTCAAGGTGCTGCCGGACGCGGTCGAGCTGGCCGGCGGCGAACTGATCGACTCCGACGCGACGCTCTGGACCGCCGGCACCAGAGGGCTGCCGCCGGCCGAAGAGGCCGGGCTGACGGTGGACGAGCGGGGCAGGATCGTGGTCGACTCCGCGCTCCGCTCGGTGTCCCACCCGGACGTCTACGCCGTGGGCGACGCCGCCGCGGTGCGCCAGCCGTACGGTGTCATGCACGGGACCTGCCAGGGCGGCATCCCGACGGGCCTGCACGCGGCCGACGCGCTCGCCGACGGGCTGCTCGGCCGAAGGGTGAAGGCGTTCCGGTTCGGGTACGTCCACCAGCCGCTCAGCCTCGGGCGCAAGGACGCGGTCATCCAGTTCACCCACCCCGATGACACGCCACGCAAGTGGTACCTGACGGGACGGTGGGCCATCGCCTACAAGGAGACCGTGAGCAGCAGCCCGATGCCCACCTACCGGCTGCTCAAGCGCGGGCTGGCGCCGGTCGGCCTGTTCCGGCTGACGGCGGGCCTCAAGTGATCGATCTGCCTCCCGGCCGACGGGCGTTCACCAGACGAACTGCTGGCCACCGTCGATGTCGTACGTCGCGCCGGTGAGCGCCGTGTTGGTCATGATGTGGACGGCGAGCGCGGCGACGTCGGCGGGGCCGACGACGCGGCCGATCGGGAGCGTCGCCCGCAGCTCGTTCCGGCCGGCCGTGACCGACGGGCCGGCCGCCGGTGCCGCTCATGACCAGCAGCGTGCCCCCAGGCCGCATCTTGGCCCGGCGTCGCGCGCGACCTCGAGCGCTGTACCGGCGTATCGCGTCGTTGCGAGGCGGTAACCTCTTCAGGTTGGGGAAAACGTGAAGAGGGAGAGGCCGTGACCGGTCTGGTCGTCGCCATGGACGGTCCTTCGGGGTCGGGTAAGTCGAGCGTGTCGCGCGGAGTCGCCCGGGCGCTCGGGCTGCGTTACCTGGACACCGGGGCGATGTACCGTGCGATGACCTGGTGGATGCTCCAGCAGGGCGTCGATCTGACCGATCCCGTCGCTGTCGCGGCCCGCGCCGGCGAGCCCGAGATCGCCTGCGGCACCGACCCCGACGGCCCGTCCATCCATGTCGGCGGTGTCGACGTGGCCGGGCCGATCCGGGAGGCCGAGGTCACCGGGGCGGTTTCTGCCGTCGCGGCGGTGCCCGAGGTGCGTACGCGTCTCGTGGAGCTGCAGCGGGAGATCATCGGCGCCGGTGACATCGTGGTCGAGGGCCGCGACATCGGCACCGTGGTCGCCCCCGACGCCGCCGTCAAGGTCTATCTGACGGCCAGCGCCGAGGCCCGTGCCCTGCGTCGTACGGCGGAGCTGGCCGGCACCACGGTGGAGGCGCAGCAGGCCGCCATGGCCCGGCGCGACACCCTCGACTCCACCCGCAAAACGGATCCACTCTCGATGGCGGATGGCGCCGTCGAGCTCGACACCACGCCGCTGAGCCTCGAAGAGGTCATCGGCGAGGTGCTGAGTCTGGTCAAGGAGCGCACCTGACAAGGTGCGGCACTCACAAAGGATGAAAAATCGTGTCAACGGGGGATTGGGTCGAGGCTGACCTCGACGATCTCGAAGTATCCGACGACGTCGTCGACAGCGGCCCGCAGCCGGTCGTGGCCATCGTCGGCCGACCGAACGTGGGCAAGTCCACGCTGGTCAACCGCATCATCGGCCGCCGCGAAGCGGTCGTCGAAGACGTGCCGGGCGTCACCCGCGACCGCGTCACCTATGACGCCAACTGGCGTGGGCGCCGCTTCACGGTCGTCGACACCGGCGGCTGGGACCCCGACGCCACCGGAATGAACCTGCGCATCGCCGACCAGGCGCGGGTCGCGGTCGAGCTGGCCGACGTGATCGTGTTCGTCGTCGACGCCACCGTGGGCGCGACCGACGCCGACGAGACGGTCGGTTCCATCCTCCGCCAGTCGGGCAAGCCGGTCATCCTGGCCGCCAACAAGGTCGACAACCAGCAGCTGGAGCTGGAGGCCGCCTCGCTCTGGGCGCTCGGCCTCGGCGAGCCGCAGCCGGTGTCGGCCCTGCACGGCCGTTCCAGTGGCGATCTGCTCGACGTGATCCTCGAGGCGCTGCCCGAGACGCCGGAGCTGAGGTTCGACGGCGAGCGCGGCCCCTACCGGGTGGCACTGCTCGGCAAACCGAACGTCGGTAAGTCCTCGCTGCTCAACATGCTGGCGGGGGAGGAGCGGGTGCTGGTCGACCCGATGGCGGGCACCACCCGCGACCCGGTCGACGAGCTGATCGAGCTGGGCGGCAAGACCTGGCGCTTCGTCGACACCGCCGGCATCAGGCGGCGCGACCGCGAGCTGCAGGGCGCCGACTTCTACGCCGCCATGCGCACCAGGGCCGCCCTCGAACGCTCCGAGGTGGCGATCGTGCTGATCGACGCCAGCGAGGTGCTCACCGAGCAGGACCTGCGGATCATCAGCCTGGTGATCGAGTCGGGCCGGGCGATGGTGGTCGCGTTCAACAAGTGGGACCTGGTCGACGAGGACCGCCGCTACTACCTGGAGAAGGAGATCGACCGGCAGCTGGTCCGCACTCCGTGGGCGCTGCGGGTCAACATCTCCGCCAAGACCGGGCGCCACATGGACCGGCTCGTCCCGGCGCTGGAGAAGGCGCTCGGCTCGTGGTCGTCGCGGGTGCCGACGGCCAGGCTCAACGCGTTCCTGACCGAGCTGGTGCACCAGACGCCGCCGCCGGTGCGGAGCGGCAAGCAGCCGAAGATCCTCTTCGCCACGCAGGCGTCGGTGGAGCCGCCGAAGTTCGTGCTGTTCACCTCGGGCTGGCTTGAGGACACCTACCGCCGGTTCATCGAGCGCCGGATCCGCGAGGAGTTCGGCTTCGCCGGGTCGCCGATCGACGTGTCGATGAAGATCCGCGAAAAGCGGAAGAGCGGCCAGACCAAGAAGTAGCCCCGGCCCAGGTCCCGGCCCGGCTCCCGGTCCGGGGCCGGGCCTGGGAGCGAGGTTCGGGTCTGGGAGCGAGGTCGGTCAGACCGTCTGGGGCTGGGGTTGGTCCACGGGCGTCCTGGTGTGCTTGCGTACGGCACGGTAGCCGACGATTACCGCCCAGAGCTGGCCAAGCCCCACGATGGCGTGCAGACCGTACACGAACAGGCTGGCCAGCGGCGTGTCGTCCGTCGTCGCGCCCGCGAGCCCGGCCAGCGGGAAGACGACGAGCATCTGGACCGCGCTCAGCACCAGCGGCGCGGCGCACAGCGCGATCAGTCTGCCGGGCACCTTCGCCAGCGCCGCGACGACGGTGGCCGCGAGGGAGACAGCCGGGATGACGAACAGGCCGTTCGCGGCGTGCAAGCCGATCGCCGCGGCCTCCGAGCCCGTGGGCCGCGGCATCTGGAACGCGCCGAACGTGGCCAGGTAGAACTGCAGGATCACCACGACGATCTGCGCGACGGCGCATCCGACCAGGGCTCTGCGCATGCCGACCTCCTCAGGGGGACAGGTTGCCCCGAGTGTGCTCGGCGACCGGCCGCCGGATAACCCCTATCCGCCCCCTGCCGTCATCAGACCGCTGACTAGCCCGCGCGTAGGGCCGAAACCGAGTTGCCGACGTCCGCCGAGGGTGGCTACGATCACCGGCAACACGTGGACGGAGACAAGTAACCGAAGGCCCGCGCGGGCCGGAGAGAGCCGCCGGTAGCTGGGAAGGCGGCCTCGCGCCCCTTCGGCGAAGACACTCCCGAGTGCGGGGAGGAAATGCCCCGCCGGTCTGACCCCCGTCATCGGGTCGTGGAGGCCGCCCCGTCGTGGGCGGCGAAAGTGCGGTGGCACCGGGAGTTCCCTTCTCCCCCGCACTCCCAAGGGATCATGCAATTCCTCGTGAGGAGCTGTGATGATCTCTCGTGTCCTGTCGGCGGAGCTCGCTGAGCACGCCGGACAACGAGTGACGATCGCCGGTTGGGTCCATCGCCGCCGGCGGCTTAAATCCGTGTCCTTCCTGGTCATCAGGGACCGCAGTGGGCTCGCCCAAGTGGTGGCGCCCGGCGCGGTTCCGGGTGAGGAGACGGTCGTCCGGGTGACGGGCGTCGTGACCGCGAACCCGCAGGCGCCGGGTGGCGCCGAGCTCACGGAGCCGGAGATCGAGGTGCTGGCCGAGCCTGCGGAGGCGCCGCCGTTCGACCTCTACCGGCCCGTCGTACCCGCCGCGCTGCCCACGATCCTCGACCACGCGCCGGTCGCGCTGCGCCATCCGCGGCTCAGGGCGCCGCTGGAGATCTCGGCGGCGAGCGTGGCCGGGTTCCGCCGGGCGCTGGACCGGCTCGGGTTCACCGAGATCCACACGCCCAAGATCGTCGCCTCGGCCACCGAGTCGGGTGCGAACGTCTTCGGCATCGACTACTTCGGCCGCCCCGCCTACCTCGCGCAGTCGCCGCAGTTCTACAAGCAGGCGATGGTCGGTGTGTTCGAGCGGGTGTACGAGGTGGGGCCGGTCTTCCGGGCCGAGCCGCACGACACGGTCCGCCACCTGGCCCAGTACACCAGCCTGGACGCCGAACTGGGCTTCGTGCGCGACCACCGCGACGTGATGGCCGTGCTGCGCGAGGCGGTGGCTGACATGCTGGAGGCGGTACGGGGGCAGCCCGCGATCGACCTGCTCGGCGTGGCGCTGCCGGAGGTGCCCGCCGAGATCCCGGAGATCCACTTCACGCAGGCGCAGCGGCTCACGGGCGAGTTCGAGCCGGACCTGTCGCCGGAACAGGAGCGGCGGCTGTCGGAGTGGGCGGTGCGGGAGCACGGGTCGGAGTTCCTGTTCGTCACGGGGTATCCGATGGCCAAGCGCCCGTTCTACACGCATCCGGACCCGCTGCGTGCGGGGTACTCGAACGGGTTCGACCTGCTGTTCAGGGGGTTGGAGCTGGTGACGGGCGGTCAGCGGCTGCACCGGTACCAGGACTACCTTGACGCGCTCACCGCGCGGGGTGAGGGTGCCGGGCCGTACGAGGGGTATTTGCAGGCGTTCGCGCATGGCATGCCGCCGCACGGGGGGTTCGCGCTGGGCCTCGAGCGCTGGACCGCGCGCCTCGTGGGCGCGGCGAACATCCGCCAGGCGACGTTGTTCCCGCGCGACCTGCATCGGCTCTCTCCGTGAGAACCGCTGGTCGGGCTCGGGGACGGAGACGCCGAGCGGCGTGGCTCCGCTGCCGCAGGAGGGAGAGGCGTCACGTTCTTGGCGCATAGTTTATGTCGTCTTGCCTGTCCCCTGCCTCAGCCTCGCACGATGCGCATTTAGCGTGATCGTCAGGTGGATGGAGGGGCATGGTGAGCTTGCGGCGCGACTGGTCCGTGCGGACTCGGATGACGCTGCTGTCCGGTGTCGTCATGGCGTTGCTGTGCGCGATCTTCAGCGGGACCATCCTGGGAAGCGCCCACGACCATGCCACGGATGATCAGGCGGACCGGATTCTGGCCGCGGACC
This sequence comes from Nonomuraea sp. NPDC026600, assembly GCF_040638335.1. Classification (NCBI taxonomy): domain Bacteria; kingdom Bacillati; phylum Actinomycetota; class Actinomycetes; order Streptosporangiales; family Streptosporangiaceae; genus Nonomuraea; species Nonomuraea sp. NPDC026600. The sequence continues at coordinate 243,688 of NZ_JBEZYD010000003.1, read as the reverse complement.
TACGGGCGGTCCGTTACATCCTGCTGGATCAGATCCCTCCCGTGCTGCCCGAACTCGGCGTCGCCGCCCTCCAGGTGGTCGACCCGACCGGGCGGGTCGTGGCGTCCAACGAGCGGATGGCCGGCCAACCCCGGATGGCCTCCTTCTCCCTGCCGGGGGAGAACCTGCGCGCGGACCAGGTCGTCTGCGGCGTGCCGAGCTTTCCGGGCAAGTGCCTGATCGTCGAGGCCATAAAGATCCACAAGGACGGAACCGAATACATCGTCTACGGCGCCGATGCCGTCATCCCGTGGTACGTCGACCGCTCATTCCTGGCCAGGCTCCTGATCGGATCTGTGCTGCTGGTCGGCGCCACGGCGCTCGGCGCCTACCGTACCGTCAGCAAGGCCCTCGACCCGGTCGACGCCATCAGCGCCGAGCTGGCCGAGATCACCTCGACCGACCTGGGCCGCCGCGTGCCCGTGCCTGATCACCACGACGAGATCCGGAAGCTGGCCGAGGCCGCGAACCGGACTCTGGACCGGCTGGAGGCGACGGTCGAGCAGCAGCGGCGCTTCGCCACCGACGCCTCGCACGACCTGCGCAGTCCCATCACCGCCATGCGCACCCAGGTGGAGGAGGCGCTGCTGCACCCGGAGGATGCGGACTGGCCCGCCATGACGCGAGCCCTGCTGGCCAGCCTCGACCGGCTGGAGGCGATCGTCATCGACCTGCTGGTCCTCGCCCGTCTCGACTCCGGTGCCAAGCGCGCGGACGACTACGTGAACCTGAGCGAGCTGATCCAGTCCGAGCTGGGACGCCGCACCCTTCAGGTGCGCATCGTGACGAACCTCCAGCCGGGCGTGGTCCTCAGCGGTGACCGGCTGCAACTCGGCCGCCTGCTCACCAACCTCATGGACAACGCCGCTCGGCACGCCACCTCCAGCGTGGCGGTCTCGGTCCGCCGCGAGGGCGACGAGGCGGTGCTCGAGGTGAATGACGACGGCCCGGGCATCCCACCCGGCCTGCGGGAATTCGTGTTTCAGCGCTTCACCCGGCTGGATGCCGCCCGAAGCAAGGACACGGGGGGTACGGGACTCGGCCTGGCGATCGCCAGGGAGATCGCCGAGCGTCACGGCGGGACGCTGACCATCGAGGGCTCGGAGCGAGGCGCGCGATTTGTCCTAAGAATCCCTATCGGCACTGACGGTGCTGATTAACCAGTCGAATCGCAGGTCAGACGGCTTTCACCTGACGGCGGGGGAGGAAGGCGGCGACCACCGCGCCGAGGAGGCAGATCAGGGCAGTGAGGAAGAACATCTCCGTATATTCCAGATGCAGCGCCGCGTTCACCTTCGCGAGGTACTCGCTCAGTTGCTTGGCGTACACGGCGGGTTCGACCCCGACCGGGAGCGGTGTGTCGAGGTTCGCGGTCAGCGACTGGAACCGGTGGAACCCCCATGCCGACACCCCCGCGATGCCGATCAGCATGCCCATCATCCTGGCCACCACCACCGCCGCCGAGGCCACCCCGTGTTGCGTGGCAGGCGTCACCCGCAGCACCGCCGCCGAGACGGGCGCGATGACCAGCCCCAGACCCAGCCCGGCCACGATCAGCGCGAGGTCCACCATCAGTCCGGCGTTCGCCAGGTCGAGCGGCCAGCGGCTCATCAGCACATATCCGGCCGTGGCCACGATCAGGCCCGCCACCGCCACCAGGCGGTCGCCGAGCCGGCGGGCCAGCACGCCGCCCGCCACCGCGCCGACCGGGAGCGCGATCAGGAACCTGGCCAGCACCAGCGCCGCCTCCAGCGCCTCCATGTCGAGCAGCGTCTGCGCGGTGAACTGGACGAACACCATGGTGATCAGCAGCGCGGCCCCGGTCAGGAAGCTCACGCCCAGCGTGGCCAGCAGCGGCCCCTTGCGGATGCCCGTCAGGTCGAGCAGCCGGACCTCCGACCGGATCTCCCACCAGACGAACGCCGCTCCGGCCAGGACCCCCGCCGTGATCATCGGCAGGCCCCATGGCGGCAGTACGGTCGTGGCGGGCTCAGGGTTGTACAGGCCCACCACCAGAAGGGCGAGGCTCAAGGCCAGTAACACACCGCCGACCCCGTCCACGCGACCGGAGGAAGCCTGATCGGAAGGCTCAGAAGGGGCCGGCACCGCGAAGCCGGCAACTGGCCGCCGAGGCCGTGGCGGGGGGACGGTCAACTGGACCGCCACGGCGGCCAGCGCGGCCAGCGGCAGGTTGATCCAGAAGATGGCGTGCCAGCCGCCCATCTCGATCCCGAACACCGAGGTGCTGGGGATCAGCGCCAGCACCCCGCCGTACAGCGGACCGAGCGCGCTGCCCAGTTCCTGCGCCGCGCCGACCGCGCCGAGCGCCACCGGGCGCTCGTGCTCGTCCCACATGTCGCCGATGAGCGCCATCGTGATCGGCAGCAGCGCGCCGCCCGCGATCCCCTGGATCGTCCGGCCCGTCACCACCATCACCTCACCGGCCGCCAGCGCGGTCAGCACCGAGCCGAGCGCGAACGCCGCCAGGCAGGCGTGGATGAGGGGCCGCCGGCCGTACCGGTCGGAGAGCTGGCCGAGCAGCGGCATCGCGGCGATGTAGCCGAGCAGGAACCCGGTGACCACCGGCGTGGCCCGCTCCAGGCGGTTGGTGGGGATGCCGATGTCGGTGGCGATGTCGAGCAGGACGGTCACGACCACGTACGCGTCGAGGGCGGCGAGCAGCACCACCGCCCCGCCGACGCCGAGCGCGACCCGGCGGGCGCGCCTCATCCGGCGGCGGGCGGCGTGATCGTCACCGGCGCGTCGTAGTCGCTGAGCGACACGGTCACCGTGCCGTCCTGCAGCGGCAGTTCGACCTTGGTGAGCCGGCTGGTGGCCTTGTCCACCCAGATCTTGGCGTTGACACCCTGGGTGACGCCCGGGACGAGGGTCCCGAGGACCTGACCGGAGAACGTGGCGGCCACCCGGTAGACGCCGCTCTCCTCGGCCTCGACGCGCGGGTCGGTGGCCGTGCCGAGCAACTGCGCGAGGCCCTTGGTCGGGTTGAGGATCAGCGACGGGTCGTAGATCTGCGCCAGGTCCTTCCTGGTCATCTTCTGGAAGCCGCCGGTCGGGCCCTTGAAGTGGACGGTGTCGCCGACCAGGGCGAAAGTGAGCTCCTGAAGGCTGCCCAGGACCTCGATGGTGATCGTGCCGTCGGCGTCACCGGTGGCGGTCAGCCTGCCGTCGGCCTTCTTCACCGGCACCTTGGGCTTGCCGTCCGTGGCGATGGAGAAGGTGGCCGACTTGACCGCCTTCATGGCCTCGGTGGACTTCTTCAGCAGATCGGGTCCGGCGGGCAACTCGCTGCCACTGCCACCTGATGAGCAGGCGGACACCAGCGCGAAGATGACGACGAACAGCAGCTTTCGGAGCATGAGCGGATCGTAGCGAGCGCCCGGAACGATCGTGCGCCGTCAGGCATATCGGTTAGGTGTCGGCCTGGGCGGTCAGCGAAGCTTCTTCAGATGCTCCACGATCGGCTCGTAGGCCACCACGAGCGCGTCGAGCTGGTCGTCGGTGAGCCGGTCGACGAAGTGCTCCCGGACACTGGCCACGTGATCAGGCGCGACTCTCTCGATCGTGGCCCAGCCCTCGTCGGTGAGTACGGCGAACGTGCCGCGCCGGTCGTCGTGGCAGTCCTCCCTGGCGACCAGACCCTTGGCCTCCATGCGGGAGATCTGGTGCGACAGCCGGCTGCGGGACTGGATGGTCGCGTCGGCCAGGTCGCTCATCCGCATCCGGTGTTCGGGGCTCTCGGAGAGGTTGACCAGGATCTCGTAGTCGTTCACCGAGAGAGCGTGCTCCTGCAGCTCGCGGTCGAGCCGGTGCATGAGCAGCTTGTGCAGCGCCAGGTGGGTACGCCAGGCACGTTGCTCAGCGGGGGAAAGCCAGCGGGGCGCGCTCATGATCTCCAATCTAGCGCACGAAGCTGTGAATACCGCCGCGCGTGGAAGGCCGCTGCGCGCGCGGGTACCTGGGCCGCTGAACGCGGCTCACCATAGAGTGACCCGTTGTGGCGGACAACTCGGGCGAGAGTTTGGGCACCGTCCTCGTGGCGGGCGGCGCGAACCTGGCCATCGCGGTGGCCAAGCTGATCGCGGGCCTGATCGGCGGCTCCGCGGCGATGCTGTCGGAGGCGGCTCACTCGGCCGCGGACACGGTGACGGAGCTCCTGCTGCTGGTCTCCGTACGCCGGGGCCGGCGGCCCCCGGACGGGCGCCATCCGTTCGGGCACGGCAAGGCGGGCTTCTTCTGGGCGATGATGGCGGCGGTCGCGACCCTGGTCGGCGGTGCGGGATTCTCCATCACCCACGGCGTGCACGAGATCAGTCACGGCGAGAGCCTCGGCAACCTGCTCCCGTCGTACATCGTGCTGGCCCTCTCCTTCGCGATCGAGAGCGGGTCCTTCCTCAACGCGCTCGCGCAGCTTCGCAAGGAGGCCCGCAGGCATGACGTCAGCCCGTTCCGCCTGGTCTCGATCACCTCGGACACCGCGCTGAAGGCCGTCGTGTACGAGGACGCGGCGGCGCTGGTCGGGCTGGTGATCGCGGCGCTGGGCCTGCTCGGCTCCCAGGTGACCGGCTCGGCCGTGTGGGACGGCGGCGCGTCGATCGCGATCGGCCTGCTCCTGCTGGTGGCCGCGCTCACGCTGATCCGGTCGAACCTGTCGCTGCTGATCGGCCAGTCCGCGCCGGACCCGGTCGAGAAGGAGATCCGCGAGGTGCTGGCCGCGCAGCCCGAGGTGATGAGCGTGGTCGAGCTGCTCACGATGTACCTCGGTCCGGGCAGCCTCATGGTGGCCGCGAAGATCGACTTCCGGGACGACGCGAGCGCCGCAGGCGTGGAGATCGCCTGCGACGAGCTCGACCGCCGGCTGCGGGACCGCTATCCCGGTATCTCCCAGGTGTTCCTGGATCCCACTCCCACCCGGCGCCGTTAGTGCAGAGCCATCACCACGGCGAGGCCGACGACGTGCATGAGCACGACGGCCACGATCAGCGAGATGAAGACGAACTTGGCCGGCCCGTGCTCGAAGGTCTTGCCCTCTTCGAGCGGCCTGCGCTGGGCCACCCGATCGGCGATCCGCTCCTCTAGTGGCTTGCGGTAGAACATACGTCCACTTTATCCGAATATAGGGATCTGGACTGCTGGTGCGTCTGTGATAGCGGCCACCACGATGTCGCCCTCGGCGGTCCATTCGAGCAGGTGACGGCCCGCCGGGTGGGCGTCGGCTCCCCGCAGCCCGTCGATGGTCAGCTCGCCGCGCTTGATCAGCGCCTCCTTGCGCGTCCAGTGCCTGATCAGCTCTTCGTTGGTGGTGACCACCGCGAGCTCCTGCTCGGTGAGCGCCCGGCCGGCGAGCAGCCGGTCGAACGGGCCCGGCGGCACCCGCTCCGCGTCGATGCCGACCCGGCCCGCACCGGCCGCCGCGCAGACGTAGCCGCGCGTGTGGCTGAGGCTGACGCCGAGTGAGGGGGCCTGCTCGATGTACGGGCGGCCGTGGCCGGGGCCGTGGACCTCGCAGTACTGCAACAGGGTCAGCCCGGCCGGATCGGTGTCGAGCACCGCCGCGGCGCAGAGGCGTACGAGCAGGTGGGCCGCCGTGAACGAGCGGCGGTCGGGCTCGAACGCGAACCGGGCGGCGCGGGTCCGCTCGACGTCGGTCAGCCAGTCTTCTGGGGCGAGCACCTCGTCGGGGCGTCCGCCCATCGCTACGGGGCCGATCGGTCAGTCCTCTTTCTTCGAGCCGCTGTCCAGTTTGTACTGGTCCTCTTTGGCGGCGCCGAGCACGGACACGTCGTGGACCTTCCAGACGCCCTTCTCCTTGACCAAACTGATCTTCAGATGGGAATCCTTGACCGAGCGTATCGCCTCCGAGGTGTTGACCTGCTGGTCGACCACGACGATGGCGTGCGCGGTGGCCTCGTCGACGTCCGACAGGTAGACCTCGCGGACGTTCGCCTGGGAGACGGCCTTGAGCTTGACGATGACCTGGGCCATCGCGCCGCCGAACGCCTCGTCGTAGGTGGCCAGGAAGTCGCCCGTGGCCTGGGCCGTCAGCGTGGCGCGGGTGGCCTGCAGGTCCTGGTAGTCGTAGCTGAGCAGGGCCTTGCCGAACGAACTGGCCGCGCCTGAGACCTCCAGCCGCAGGGCGCGCTCGCTCTCCAGCCGGGCCAGGGAGTCGCGGGCCTGGCTCGCGGAGATCCACTGCAGCGCCGCCGTGGCGGCGAGCGCGGCCACCAGCAGGGCTGCCATCACCACCATGATCCGCGCCCGGCCCAGTCGGCTGCTGGAGGGCCTTTCAGCGGGCGTGTCCGAGGCGGTCGGGGTATCCGCCGCCCTGGCCTCCTCCTCCGTGGCGAGGTCCTGCTTGGTGGTCATGAGTTCTCCTCACTGCGGCGGGCGGCCCGGCCCACCGCAATCCACCCCAAGATGCCACCGCTCGCCGCCACCGCGAGGAATATCGCGGCAATCAGCGGAGCGGCGTCCACCGGGGTACGGGACGCGGGCCCGGCAGCCGCGGCGGGCGACTTCGCACCCGCCGCGGCTTCCGGGGTCCGCTCGGGCGATGCGGTGGCCTTGGCGGCCGGCCGCCTGGTCCGCTCTGTCGTCGGGTCCTTGCGGGGTTTGCCCGCGGCGTCTTCCGTACGGACGGGATCGTCCACGGCGCGGTCGGGGCAGGCACGCAGGCGGGGAACGGTCGGCGGGCCGACCGGACCCGCGTACTCCTCGGCCGGTCGCGGGCCGCCCGGGACGCTGAAGACGAACTGCGCCTTGCCGTACACCGTGCGGCCCTCCTTCGCGCTGATGTCGTCCGCCAGGCTCAGCGCCGTGGGCACGATGCTCAGCAGGTGGTGCACGTTCCGCTCGGTCTCGGCGGAGAACGCCGGTTTGTGCGGCAGGCCGGCCGCGGTGAGCAGGCACGACAGGCCCGGTCTGGCCCGCTTGATGGCCCGGTCGAGCTGCCCGAACACGCCCGGCCCCTGGTCCAGGAAGGCGTCGAGGTCGGTACGCGACTCGCGCAGCGTGGCCGTCACCGTGCTCAGGTCCGTGATGCCCGAAGCCAGCTTGTCCTTCCTGCCCGCCAGCGTGTGGGTGAGCTGGGTGAGCTGCACGGACAGGTCGTCGAGCACCTGGGAGTTGTCGGCCAGCGTGCCGGTCAGGTCGTGCGCGTCTTCGATGATGCTCCTGATCGACGACGACCGGCCGTCCAGCGCCACCGCCAGCTCGTGCGTGATCGTCTTGGCGTCCTTGGGCGGCACTGCGGCGAGCAGCTTGCCGACGCCCTCGAACAGCTTCTTGTAGTCGAGCGGCACCGTGGTCCTGGACAGCGGGATCACGTCGCCGGCCGCGAGCGACGGGCCGTTCACGCCGGTCGCGGGCGGCGAGAGCTCCACGTACGGCTCGCCGATCGCGGACTTGCGCCGTACCTCGGCCGTGCTGGCCTTCGGCAGCCGGATCTCCTTGTCGATGTCCAGCCCCACGATGATCTTGCCGGGCGCCAGCCGTACGTCGCCGACCTTGCCCACCCGGACACCGAGGTAGGCGACGTCGAAGCCGCGGATCAGACCGGGGGAGGAGACGAACTCCGCCGACACCCGGTAGGGCTTGGTGATCGCGTCGAGCTTGATGATCGTGCTGAACGCCCAGACCGTCATCACGATGCCCAGGACGACGAAGAAGCCGAGGTTGAGGTAGATGCGGCGGTTCCTCATCGCGGCGGCTCCAGGAGCAGACGGAAGTCCTCGACCCGGTTGGGCAGCACGCCCGTGTTGCCGTCCGGCAGGAGCCCCTTGTGCTTGGGCAGCAGCAGGCCCTTCAGCCACACGTAGATGAGCACCTGGCCGTTGACCGTGATCGGCGGCGCGTCGATGAACGCCTGGAGCTTGGTCACCAGAGCCTTCAGGTCCTCCTTGCCGCGCAGCATCGAGGAGGTGATCGCGTCGAGCTCGCGCAGCAGCGTGCGCAGCCGGGCGGCGTGCCGCGGGTAGACCGTGAGGTTGGCCTCCTTGGCCAGGTCGGTCAGGGCGATGATGGCCTTCTTCACGTGCTTGCGGCCGTGCGCGAGGCGGGTGGTGGCCGCCGCCAGCGTGCCGGGCAGCCGGTCCAGCTCCTTGCTGCCCTTGGCGAGCTGGTCGCCCAGCTTGGCCAGGGCATCCACGGTGGTGGCGATGTCCTGGCGGGCCGCGGCGTAGGTGTCGGTCACCTCGGCCGTCTGCTTGATCAGCTTGTTGACGTCGGCGCCCTTGCCGGCGAACGCGGTCGAGGCGGCGTCGAGGATGGCGTTGACGTCCTGGGTGCCGAGCGCCTCGATGAGCGGCCCGGCCTTGGCGGTGACCTGCTCGATGTCCGGCTCGACCGAGGTGTCGGTGATCGTGGCGCCGTTCTTGAGGTAGGGGCCCTTCGACAGGTCCTTGCCCGCGGGCGGCGTGAGCTGGACGTAGTTCTCGCCCAGCACCGAGGTCTTGGCCACCGTCGCGGTGCTGCCCTCGGGCACCGGGTGCTCCGGCATGATCGACATGGTGACCCTGGCCTGGTAGCCCTGCAGCCGGATGCCGGTGACCGTGCCCACCCGCACGTCCGAGATCTGCACGCTGTGCCCGGTCACCAGGCTCTGCACGTCGTCGAAGGTGGCGTTGATCGTCAGGTCGCCGCCGGTGGCGCCGAGCGTCTGCAGCGAGCACGAGGCGGTGATGCCCAGCGCGAGCAGCCCTGACAGGACACGTGCCTTCATCGCTTCTTCTTCCCCTGCTCGTAGGGGCAGTTGCTGAGGCCGGCGGGCAGGCACGGCACCTTGCCGAGGTTCAGCGCGTCGAACAGCGGGGTCAGCCAGGCTCTGGTCATCGCGTTGAGCACCACGCGGATCTTCAGCACGTGCTGCTTCTTGTCCCACGAGTCGATCAGGATGTCGGCGAAGTCGGCCGCGCCCTTGACCGCCTGGGCCAGCGACGCGCTGTTCGCCCGGACCGTCAGCACCAGCTCGGCCAGCGTGCCGGCGGCCTGGGGGAGCCGTTCGGAATAGGCTTCGATGATCACGTCGCCGCGGCGGACGAAGTCGGCCATGCCGGAGATGAACGTGCGCAGCCGCCGCCGCTCCTCGGCCAGGATGGCGCTGGCCTCGGCGAAGGAGTCGATCGCGCCCGTCACCTGGTCCTGCCGCTTGTTGAGGCTGGTGGCCAGCTTGTTCAGGCCCTTGGCCAGGTCGATGAGCTGCTGGTCCTGCTTGGCCAGCGTGTCGGTGAGGTGCGCGGTGTCGGAGATCGCGTTGTTGACCGTCTTGCCGCGGCCCCTGACGCTGTCGGCGAGGTTGCCCGCGACGTCGCCCAGCTTGTCGGAGTCGAGCGCGTCGGTCAGCTTGGTGAACGCGTCGAGCGCGTCGTCGATCTCCACCGGCAGGTCGGTGCGCTCCAGCGGGATGGTGGCGCCGGAGGCGATCCGCTGGTCGCCGGGCTTCCACGGCGGGTAGAGCACCACGTTCCGCTCGCCCAGCGTGTTCTGCGGCGCGACCACGGCCTTGACGTTCGCGGGCAGCGGCACCTCACGGTCCACCGACAGCTCGACGCGTACCTTGTCGCCGTCGATCCGGATGTTCGTCACGTATCCGGCGTCGAGCCCCATCACCTTCACCCGCGCCTGCTCGTACAGCGACGGCGCCTTGCTGAAGATCGCGGTCAGCCGGTACGGCTCCGCGCCGAGCAGCGTGCACCCGCCGCTGCCCGCCAGCAGCGTCACGGCCAGCAGGACCGCCAGTAAGCGGGTCATCTGTCGTTCTTCCTGTCTTTGGCGATGGCGCCGAGCACCTCCGGGTCGATGGGGCCCAGGCCCGTGGCTATGGCCTCGAGCCACGGGCCCTGGCCGCCCATCGTGGACAGCCCGGAGAACGTCGGGCCGGCCCACGCCAGGAGCGCGTTGAACTCCTTCTTGCTGCTGTTCAGCTTGGTGGTGATCGCGCCGGTGTCGTCGAGGACCCGGACCAGCGTCCCCTCGTGCTCGTTGATCAGCCGGGTGGTGCTCCGTACCAGGTCGCTGCCGTCGCCGAGCAGCGTGCGCAGCTCGTTGCGGCGCGAGCGCAGCTCGTGCAGCATGACCTCGATGGCGTCGATGAGGCGGGCGAGCTGCTTGTCCTTCCGCTCCAGGACGTTCATGATCTTGGTGCCGTTGTCGAGGAGCTTCTGCAACTGCGGTTCGCTCTCGCTGATGGTCTCGGACAGGTCGCCGATGTTCTTCAGCAGCTTGGTGATCCGGCCGCGCTTGCTGGTGTCGATCTTGCCCAGCTCGGTCAGCAGGTCGTCCACGGCCTTGGTGTCGAGCTTCTGGACCAGGTGGGTGGCGTCCTTGATGGCGTCGTTGATCAGCGTGGGGACGCCCGTCCGCGTCACCGGGATCCGTCTTTGGGCCTCGGGGAGCTGGTCGACGTACGGGGCGGCGACGGGGCCGGACAGCTTGACGTACCGGCCGCCGAGCAGGTTGGACAGCGTGATGTCGGCCCGGGTGGCGCGGCCGAGCCGCACGTCGGTGTCGACCTTCCAGGTGACGACCACGTTGCCCTGGCCGTAGTCGGGCCGCACCTCGGTGACCTTGCCGACGCGCACGCCCGCGACGCGCACGTCGTTGCCGGTGCGCAGGCCGCCGGAGTCCACGAACGTGCCGGACATGTAGTAGCCGCCTTCGAGCAGCCCGAGGTTGCCGACGAGGAAGGTGGCCACCAGGACCGCGCCGAGCACCGCCAGCGAGACCAGGCCGACGACGATCTTGTTGCGGTCGCGGAAGGACTTGAGCGCCATCACTCACCGACCATGAGCTTCTGCAGGTCTTTCGAGCTCTGGATCCGGGTGCTGCCGCGCAGCGGGGGCGGCGTCTTCATCGGGTACGGGCAGGGAGCGGCGCTCAGTGCCAGGCAGGGGACCGCGGTGATGAAGTAGTGGCCGCGATCGACGCTGGAGTAGGCGCGGGCGAACAGCGGCTGGAACGTGCTGATCGTCTTGTCGATCTCGCCCACGTGCCGCCTGATGCCGCCGGTCAGCCCGGACAGGTGGTCGACCAGCGCGCCCAGTTCGTCGGCATTCTTGCCGAGCACCTCGTCGGAGGTGTGGACGGTGGTCGAGAGCCGCACGATCGAGTCGTCGACCAGCTTGTGGTTGCCGGCGAACGCCTCGGAGAGCGTGACCAGGTTGTCGACGAGCTGCTCGATCTGCTTGTCGCGCTGGGCGACCACGCCGGTGACGGTGGCGTAGTCCTTCAGTAATCCCTGGATCGTCCGCTTGCGCTCGTTGATCGTGCCGGTGATGGCGTTGACGTTGTCGAGCAGCCGCGGGATGTTCTTGTCGTTGCCCTTCAGGGACTTGGCCGCAGCGGTGAGCAACTGGTTGATCTGGTCCGGGTCCAGGCTGCGGGTCAGCGGGCCGAGGTCGCTCACCAGCGCGCCGATGTCGACCACGGACGAGGTGCGGATCACCCGCGAGCCGGGGGCGAGCCGGCCGGGCGCGGTGCCGGGGAGCAGGTAGACGACCCGCTGGCCGACCGCGTTGCGCCACCTGATCGCGGCCTCGGTGTCCGAGGGCACCCTGACGGCGTCCTGAACCTCCATGGTGACCTCGGCGCGGCCGTTCACCACCTTGATCGTGTCGACCTGGCCCACGGGCGCCCCGGCGATCTTCACCTGGTCGCCCTCCGTCAGCCCCGACACATCATCAAATGTCGCGACAAGGCGGTATCCGCCGCCGGTGCTGACCCGGGCGATCTGTACGGCGATCAGCACGATGAGCGTCAGCGTCACCCCGACGAACAGGACGACGCGGAGCAGTGTCCACCGGCGGGTCACACGTTCCCTGGACAGCGCCACGTCAGTCCCTCCCGTCGGTCGGGCCGCAGGAGCCGACGACGAGCTCGCAGATGTCGGTCGAGACGAACGCCTCCACCTGCAGCTGGCGGGTGTTGCCGGGGCCCGGCGCCTCGATCAGCTCGTTCAGCAGATCCACCAGCCGGTTCAGGCCGCGTACGCCGTCACCGGCCAGGCCGAGCTGGGCGTAGATGAGCGCGGCCACCCGCTCGCCCGAGTGGACGGCCGCCCGCAGGTCCTGCCGGTGCTCGCGCAGGCCGTGCGCGGTCAGGTCGGAGACCGAGGTGACCTCCTGGAGCAGGACCCGCACCTTGTCGGCCCGTTCCAGCAGGTCGGGGGTGATGACATTGACGTCGGAGGAGATGGACACCAGCTCGTCGCCCTTGTCGGACAGAGCGGTGGACAGCCCGGCCGCGTCGTGCAGGAACTGCCTGGCCCGCGCGCGCTGCCGGTGCGCGACGCCGACGACCGTGCCCGCGTCGTCGATGAGCTCGCGCAGCCGTGTCCCTTCGCCGTCGAGCCCCTGGGCCAGCGTGTGCACGATGACGGTGACCTCACGCGGGTCCACGGCGTTCAGGCCGCGGTAGGCGGCGCCCAGCGTGTCGGACAGGTCGAGCGGCTCCTCGGTCGTGGTGATGACCGCGCCGCTCGCCAGATAGGGACCGGTGGTCTCGCCCGCGCCGAGCTTGAGGTCGACGAACTTGGGCCCGAACACCGACGACGGCTCGACGGCCGCGACGGTGCTGCCCGGCAGCCGGACGCCGGGCTGGATGGCCATGCTCACCACGGCCTTGCCCTTGGCGTCGAGCGACACCTCCGTCACGTCGCCGACCGTGATGCCGCGGATCTTGACGGGGGACTGGGTGTCCAGGCCCTGACCGGCCCGGTCGAACACGGCGTCGATCCTGGTGCCGCTGATCTCGGACGCGGTCCGTACGATGAAGATCGTCGTCGCCGCGAGCACCAGGATGAGCGCGAGCGCGATGCCCGCGCGGACGGGCAGGGAGAACTCGTCGCGTCCCATCGCTCACCCCGTCAGCTTCACGCTGCCGCCGCCACCCCAGAACAGGTACGACAACAGCAGGTTGAGCAGGACGATCGTGACGATCGACTGCCGGATCGCGCGCCCCGCCGCCACCCCCACGCCCACCGGGCCGCCGGTGGCGTAGAAGCCGTAGTAGCAGTGGATGACGACGACGGTGAAGGCGAACACGGCCACCTTGGTGACGCTGAACACGATGTCGCTGACCGGCAGGTACAGGTAGAAGTAGTAGTCGTAGACGCCCGGCGCCAGCCCGAACAGCACCGTGCTCATCAGCCGGGTGGCGAAGAAGCTGGCGAACAGCGCGATCAGGTAGATCGGCACCAGCGCCAGCAGCGCCGCGACCACCCGGGTGCAGATCAGGTAGGTGAAGGCGTTGATGCCCATCACCTCCAGCGCGTCGATCTCCTCGGAGATCCGCATCGCGCCGAGCTCGGCGGTGAACGACGAGCCGACCTGCGCGGCCAGCGCGGTCGCGGCGATGATCGGGGTGATCTCGCGTACGTTGGCGAAGCTGCCGACCAGGCCCATGAACGACTCGGCGCCGATCGCCGCCAGCCCCTGGTAGCCCTGCAGCCCGACGGTCGCGCCCACGACGAAGGCCATCGTGAACACCACGAAGATCATGCCGCCGCCGATGACGGTCGCGCCGACGCCCACGACCACGTCGCTGACCTGGCGGATGACGACCTTGACGTACTTCAGCCGGAGGATCACGTCGCGGACCGAGTAGAACAGCACCTTCCACACGAACAGCGGCCAGTTGGCCAGGGTCGCGAACCGCTCCGCCCATTCGCGCCCGGTGACGGCGACCCTGAGGCCGGCCGTCCGCGTGACCATCACAGCGCCCTCGGTGGGTAGGCGAGGAAGTAGACCGCGGAGATCACGTAGTTGAACGCGAACACCAGCATGAACGTGACCACCGTCGACTGGTTGACCGCGCGGCCCACGCCGACGGGGCTGGTGGCGCAGGTCATGCCCTTGTAGCAGGCGACGGCCGCGGCGATGAAGCCGAAGATCCACGCCTTGAAGAGGGTCACATAGAGATCGGAGCTCACCACGAGGGACAGCGCGCCGTCGAAGTACGCTCCCGAGGTCACGCCCTGGACGACCACGTTGAAGAAGTAGCCCCCGCTGGCCCCGGCCAGGATGACCAGCGGGCACAGGCAGACCGCGACCGTGCTGGCCGCCCACATGCGCGGCGTGACCAGGCGGTGGATCGGATTGACCGACATCACCTCCATGGCGCTCAGCTCGTCACGGATGTGCCGGGCGCCGATGTCGGAGGTCATCGCGCTGCCGCCGGCCCCGGCGATCAGCAGGGCGCTGGCCAGCGGCGCCACCTCCCGGATGAGCCCGACGAACACGGCGCTCCCGGTGGCGGAGGCCGCGCCGAGCTGCCAGGCCAGGTCGCCCACCTGTAACGCCACGGTCGCGCCGAGGGGTAACGAGACGAGCAGCACGGGCACGCTGGTCACCCGGGCCAGGAACCAGCACTGGTCGACGAACTCCCACCACCAGCTCCGGACGTCCCAGCTACGGCGCAATCCCTCCAGGACGATGACGAAGAGGTCGCCCACCTGGCCCAGCACGGACACGGCCTTGCGGCCCACGTACCCGGACAACTGACCACCTCGTAACCAGCCGACTACGGAGCAGTAACCCTACTGACGGGCTGTCTAGTAAGTCGATGCTTTCGCTGGAATTTGAGGAAAAGGTATGAGACCCAGATCACATGTTGTCAGTCCGCTACGAAACGTGATCGCTTTGTGGCCGTTCAGCCCATGAGCTCGGACATCCACGACTCGATGTCGGCCGGGTGACGCGGCAGGGCGGCGGACATCAGCCGGGCGCCGTCGGCGGTGATCACCAGGTCGTCCTCGATCCGGATGCCCAGCCCCCGGAACTCCGCCGGCAGCGTGAGATCGTCGGGCTGCAGGTACAGGCCCGGCTCGACGGTGAGCACCTGCCCCTCCTCCAGCACGCCGTCCAGGTAGACCTCGGACCGCGCGCGGGCGCAGTCGTGCACGTCCAGGCCGAGCATGTGGCCGCTGCTGCACAGCGTGTAGCGCCGGTACAGGCCCGACTCCATCAGCGCGTCCGGCGAGTCGCGCAGCAGCCCCCAGCCGTGCAGGCCCTCGCTGATGACGCGCATCGCCGCAAGATGGAAGTCGCGGAAGCGGGCGCCGGGCTTGAGGGCGGCGATCCCCGCCGTCTGCGCCTCGTACACCAGCTCGTACGCCTGCCGCTGCACCGGGCTGAAGCGGCCGGACAGAGGCAGCGTGCGGGTGACGTCGGCCGTGTAGAGGGTGTCGGACTCGACGCCCGCGTCGAGCAGCAGGAGGTCGTCGGCGTCGAGGCGGCCGTCGTTGCGGATCCAGTGCAGCACGCACGCGTGCGCGCCGGAGGCGACGATGCTGGGGTAGCCGACCGCGTTGCCCTCCAGGCGCGAACGGAGCCCGAACACGCCCTCCAGGTGGCGCTCGCCCCGCGGGTGCCGGAGCGCGGCGGGCAGCGCGCGTACGACGTCCTCGAAGCCGCGCGCGGTGGCGTCGACCGCCGACTGCAGCTCGCCGATCTCCCATTCGTCCTTGATCAGCCGCAGCTCCGCCAGGAAGCCCTCGAACTCCGCGTCGCCCGGCAGCAGCGCGTCGACCGCCGCGTCCACGCCGCCCAGCACCCTGGCCGGCCCCGCCAGCGACAGGTCGCGGATGTGGGCGCAGCCGATCTGGTAGAGCTCGGCGGCCTCCGCCAGGTCGGGCCGCCGCCCCACCCAGAACTCGCCGTAACGCCTGTCGCGGTAGAACTCCTCGCCGTCCTCGCGCGGCGAGCGCGGCCTGAGGTACAGCGTGGCCTCGCCCGACGGCTCGATGACGAGCACGTCACCCGGCTCACCCGCGCCCGTCAGATAGGAGAACGCGCTGTGCGGCCGGAACGGGTAGTCGCTGTCGTTGCTGCGCGCCTTCAGCGTCCCGGACGGCACGACGAGCCGCTCGCCGGGGAAGCGGGCGGCGAGCGCGGCGCGGCGCCGGGCCGCCCAGGGGGCGATCGGCAACGCCGCCACGTCCGTACGCCGGGTGTCGGCCCAGCCCGTCCGCATGAACGCGGCGAGTTCCGCGGTGATGGGCAGGTCGTGGCTGCCGGTATTGAGCGGCTCTGTCATGACGCATCCTGTTTCACAAGGGCTGTTTACGGCATGCAGCCTACGGGAACGCTTGACGGCCTCCCTACCTGCTTGCTTGCCTGAAAGCGACGCGGGTGGAGCGCATAACCGGAGCCCACTCGGGGTAACTGCTCGGGATAACTGAGAGCCGAGGTGGTTCAGATGCTCATCGGGACGATTCTGCGCGGCAAGGGAAGCGATGTGACGACCGTGTCGCCGGAGGCCACGGTCCGCGAGCTGCTGACCAAGCTCGCCGAGCACAACATCGGCGCCGTGGTCGTCTCCGCCGACGGCGCGACGATCACCGGCATCGTGTCCGAGCGCGACGTGGTCCGTCGCCTGCACGACCGCGGCGCGGCGGTGCTCGACCAGCCGGTGTCCACGATCATGACCTCTGAGGTACGGACGGTCGGCCCGCACGACAACGTCGAGGAGCTGCGCCGGACCATGACCACGCACCGGTTCCGCCACATGCCCGTGGTCGAGGACGGGCGGCTGGTCGGCATCGTGAGCATCGGCGACGTGGTCAAGAGCGCGATCGAGGAGCTGGAGACGGAGAAGGCGTCGCTGGTCGACTACCTCCACCGTTGACAGAGGTGGGACGCTGGTGCCCGTGATGTACGGGCCTCCTCCCGAATACCCGCCGGCTCCTGAATATCCTCGGGCGACGAAAAGTCCGCCGATCATCGTGCTCGTCTCCGGGCTGACCTGTGTGCTGGGGTTCCTGCTCGGGTTCTTCACCGGGATGGGCTCGGGGGAGACGACGGACTCGTCCGCTGCCGGGCCCCGGGTGACGGTGACGATCGAGGACTCGACCCCGCCGGCCGACCAGCAGACGGACCCGTCGGCCACACCGGGCTCGACCGGGTCGAGTCCGGCTGGCCTGGGCCCGACCGGTGCGGCGCCGACGGGCGCGGCTCCGACGGGGGCGGCGCCGACGGGCTCGGACCCGGCAGGCTTAGGCCCGACTGGCTTGGGTCCGACTGGCTTGGGTCCGACCGCGTCCGCGCCGGTCGGCTCGTCCGCTCCGCCGGGCGGGCTCGCCGCCACGCGGACGCTCATCGTGGGCGTGGACATCCAGCCCGGCGACTACCGTACGACGGGTCCCGTGGCGGGCGCGGCCAAGTGCTACTGGGCCCGGATGAAGAGCGCATCCGCCCAGGTCAGCGATGTGATCTCGGCCGGCATGCCGGCGGGCCCCGCCACCGTTACGATCATGGCCACCGACAAGGCGTTCCAGACGGCCGGTTGCGCCGAATGGACCAAGGCCTGAGGTGTTTGGAGCCGGGTCGGCCGATATAAGAGGATGCAGCCAGCCCATCAAGGAGGATGACATGTCGATCTTGCGGAGCCTGGTGGAGAGCCTGCGCGGTGGCGCCATCGAGGTGGTCGATCTCACCTCGCCCCTGTCGCCCGAGACGCCGATCCTCCAGTTGCCCGAGCCGTTCGGCAACACGATCCCGTTCCGGCTGGAGGAGATCAGCCGCTACGACGACCGCGGCCCCGCCTGGTACTGGAACGACATCCACACCGGCGAGCACACCGGCACCCACTTCGACGCGCCGATCCACTGGGTGACCGGCCGCGACGGCCAGGACGTCTCCCAGGTGCCCGTGTCCAGCCTGCTGGCGCCCGCCGTCGTGCTCGACCTGTCGGCGGAGGCGCAGAAGGACCCCGACTTCCTGCTCCGGATCGACCACGTCAAGGAATGGGAGCGGGCCAACGGTCCGCTGCCCGACGGTGGCTGGCTCCTCTACCGCACCGGCTGGGACGCCAGATCCGCCGACCAGGCCGCCTTCCTGAACGCCGACGAGACCGGCCCGCACACCCCCGGCATCTCCGTCGAATGCGCCGCCTGGCTGGCCGGCGAGACGCCCATCCTCGGGCTCGGCGTCGAGACCGTCGGCACCGACGCGGGCACCGCCCACTCCTTCGACCCGGCCTTCCCCTGCCACTCGTTCCTGCTGGGGGCGGGCAAGTACGGCCTGACCCAACTGCGCAACCTCGACCGCCTCCCGGTCACCGGCGCCGTCGTCCTGGCCCCGCCGCTGCCGATCGTGGGGGGTTCTGGAAGTCCTGTGCGGGTGCTGGCTCTGGTCGAGCGGAGGAGCTCAGAGGGAGAGAGCGAGGAACGAGCCAACGAGCTCCGAAGCGGCCGCGACCATAAGCTCGAGCGGTGATCGTCGCCGAGGCCGTCGGGCGGGTGCTGGCCGAGCTCGGGGCCGACACCGCGTTCGGCGTGGTGGGCAGCGGCAACTTCCACGTCACCAACGCCCTCGTGGAGCACGGCGTACGCTTCGTCGCCGCCCGCCACGAGGGCGGGGCCGCCACCATGGCCGACGCGTACGCCAGGATGAGCGGCAAGGTCGGGATCGTCTCCGTCCACCAGGGCCCCGGCCTCACCAACGCCATGACCGGGATCGCCGAGGCGGCCAAGAGCCGTACCCCGATGATCGTGCTCACCGGCGAGGCGACGGACGTACGCTCCAACTTCCACATTGACCAGGACGCGCTGGCGGCGGCGGTCGGCGCGGTGCCGCTCCGCGTCACCGCCGGCACCGAGGCGGTCGAGGAGACGCTGTCGGCCTACCGCACGGCCTCCCGCGAGCGGCGTACGGTGGTGCTCAACCTGCCGCTCGACGTGCAGCAGGACATCGTCCCGTGGCGCGGCCTGATCGGCGAGTTCCTCGACCAGATGGTCGCCTCCCATCGCGTGGTGGCCGGCACCGCCGGCCCGTCGTTCAGTACGCCTCCGGCCGCGGAGATCGACGCGCTGGCCAGGCTGCTGGCGGAGTCGCGGCGGCCGGTGTTCATCGCCGGGCGCGGTGCCCGGCACGCCCGGGCCGAACTGGAAGAGCTGGCCGCCGCCACCGGCGCGCTGCTCGCCACCTCCGCCGTCGCCAAGGGCCTGTTCCGTGGCAGCCCGTGGGACCTGGACGTGAGCGGCGGCTTCGCCACGCCCCTGGCCGCCGAGCTGATCCGCGACGCCGACCTCGTCGTGGGATGGGGCTGCGCGCTCAACATGTGGACCACCCGCCACGGCCGGCTGATCGGCGAGCACACCACGCTCGTCCAGGTGGATCTCGACCAGAGCGCGCTGGGCGTCCACCGGCCGGTCAGCCTCGGCCTGGTCGGCGACACGGCCGCCACGGCCCGTACGGCCTTGCACGCCCTCGAATCCACGGCCGCCACGGCCCTGCCCGCCCTCGAACCCACGGGCGGCCCCGAGCGCGGCTACCGGTCGGCGGAGGTCGCCGGGCGGATCCGGGCCGAGGGCAGGTGGCAGACGGTGCGCTACGACGACGAGGGCGGCGACGGGCTGATCGACCCCAGGACGCTCACGATCGGGCTGGACGACCTGCTGCCCGCGGAGCGGATCGTGGCCGTCGACTCCGGCAACTTCATGGGCTACCCGGCCATGTTCCTCGACGTGCCCGACGAGCGGGGGTTCTGCTTCACGCAGGCGTTCCAGTCGATCGGGCTCGGGCTGGCGACCGCGATCGGCGCCGCACTCGCCCGGCCCGACCGGCTGCCGGTTGCCGCGCTGGGCGATGGCGGGGCGCTGATGGGCGTCGCCGAGTTCGAGACCGTCGTACGGCTCGGCCTGCCGATGGTGGTCGTGGTCTACGACGACGAGGCGTACGGCGCCGAGGTGCACCACTTCGGGCCGCACGGGCACCCGCTCGGCACGGTCACGTTCCCGCCCGCCGACTTCGCCGCGATCGCCACCGGCTACGGCTTCGCGGCCGTGACGGTCACCGGGGCCGGTGACCTGGCCGGGGTGGCCGAGTGGCTGAAAGGCCCCAGGGACCGGCCGCTGCTGGTCCACGCCAAGGTCACCAGGGAGCGCGGCTCGTGGTGGCTGGAGGAGGCGTTCAAGGGCCACTGAGCTTGCGGAAAGGGCGAGTGGGGCTGGGGGAGGCGTTCAAGGGCCACCGAGCTTGCGGAAGTCGCGGGCCTCCTCGGCGGCCGCGAGAACGGCGGCCAGGGGCGCGCCCGCGCTCGCCGTTACGGCCGCCGCGATCGCCCCCTCCACGAACGGCACGTCGGCCACCACCACCCGCCCCGGCTCCTCCAGCAGCCGGGCCGTCAGCACCGAGCTGCCCAGGTCGGGCACGAGCACCACGCCGTCGCCCCGGTCGACCGCCGCGAGCGCCTTCTCGATCAGGTCGAGGCTCGTGCCCAGCCCGCCGTCCTCAGTACCGCCCGCCGCCGCCACCGGCGCGCCCGCCCCGGCGATGCCACGGACGAGCGCGGCCGCCTCCACCGCCAGCCCGGCGCTGTGCGCGACCAGCACGATGCCCACCATCACGAGGCCGCGGTTGCGACGGTGGCGAGGGAGGCGACGATGAGGGCCGACGATGCCGCCCCCGGATCCTCGTGCCCGATGCTGCGCTCGCCCAGGTAACTGGCCCGGCCCTTGCGGGCCCGCAGCGGGATCGTGGCCCGTGCGCCCTGCTCGGCCGCGCGCGCCGCCAGCTCGAACGCCTCCCCTACCCCCACCCCATCCCGTACGGCCAGCGCCAGGGCCCGTGACGCCGGAACCAGCGCGTCCACCATGGTCTTGTCGCCCGGCACGGCCTTGCCCAACTGCTCGACCGCCACCACCCCGGCGTCGAACGCCGCCGCGAACCTGGCCAGCGTCACCGGTGCCTCCACCGCCTTGCCCATGGCCCGGAACGCCGAGCCGTACAGCGGCCCGGAAGCCCCGCCGACGCGGCGGATCAGCGTCGTGCCGGCGGACAGCAGCGCCTGGCCGGGCGAGGCCGGCGGCGATTCGGTCAGCGCCTTGCCCACCTCGGTGAAGCCGCGGTCGAGGTTCGTGCCGTGGTCGGCGTCGCCGATCGCCGCGTCGAGCGCGGTCAGCCGCTCACGCTGGAGCCGGACCTGCTCGGCGATGTCGTCGAACCAGGCGACGAAGAAGGCCGTGGTCAACACGCCGTCCGCAAAATCGCCGTCCACGGAGTCGGGGTCCATCGAGGTGCTCATCAGCGCCCCCAGCGCAGCCCCGGCGTCTCGACCGGCGCGTCCCACAGGCGCGTCAGCGTGTCGTCGAGCCGGCAGATCGTCACGGAGAAGCCCTGCATGTCCAGGCTCGTCACGTAGTTGCCCACCAGCGACCGCGTCACACGCGCCCCTTTGCCGTGGATGAAGGCGCTCACTTCGGCGAACGCCACGTACAGCTCGATCAGCGGCGTGCCGCCCATGCCGTTCAGCATGACCAGCAGATCGCCCTCCAGCGGCAGGTCGCCGTGGATCGCGTCCATGGCCACCTCGGCCAGTTCGCGGGCCGAGGCCAGCGGCTCCCGGCTCCGGCCGGGCTCGCCGTGGATGCCGATGCCCAGCTCCACCTGCGTTTCCGGCAGGTCGAACGTCGGTTTGCCCGCCGCGGGCGTCGTACACGAGGTGAGCGCGATGCCGAACGAGCGGCTGCGCTCGTTCACCTCCGCGGCCATGCCCGCCACCTCCCTCAGCGGCGCGCCCTCCTCGGCCAGCGCTCCGGCGATCTTCTCCACGAACAGCGTCGCGCCGGTGCCCCGGCGGCCCGCGGTGTAGAGGGAGTCCTGGACGGCCACGTCGTCGTTCACGAGCACGCCGGCGACCTGGACGTCGTCGCACAGCTCGGCGGCCATCTCGAAGTTCAGCACGTCGCCGGTGTAGTTCTTGACGATGTGCAGCACGCCCGTGCCGCCGTCGACGGCCTCGGTGGCGTTGATGATCTGGTCGGGCACGGGCGAGGTGAAGATCTCTCCCGGGCAGGCCGCGTCGAGCATGCCGTACCCGACGAATCCGGCATGCAGCGGCTCGTGCCCCGAGCCTCCGCCGGACACCAGCCCGACCTTGCCTGCTCGCGGCCCCGACGCGCGGTAGACGACCCGGTCGCGGACCCGCAGCGACGGGTGCGCCGCCGCCATCCCGGCCAGCGCGTCGTCGACCACGGATTCGGCCGAGTTGATGAGCTTCTTCATGATGAGAAACATCTGCCCGTTTCGGAGCAAGGACAAGCGAGGGTAAGAGCAGTTGGTTGTTTTGGTTAAGCAAACCGTTGTTTACTTCTATGATCCCTGCCTGGCTCTGTTGTGATTGTCTGCGGCGGCGAAGCGTCTCGGGGTCCATCCGATGGCGTTGCGCCGGTGGGCTATCGAGGGGTGTGTTCCGTTTCGGATGGTGGGCGACGAGCGGCCGGAGCGTCGCTTCGGCGAGCGGGACCTGGACGCGTTCGCGGGGGTGTTGCCGTCGGAGCGGGAGCGGGTCGAGGCTGCGTATGTGCGGGTGCCGGGGTCGTCGGGGCACGAGCCGTCGCTGAGGGCGCAGGCCGAGGAATTCGCGCGGACCAGCATGTTGGGGATCGTTGGCGTGTATTTGGACAGAGCCAGTGGGTCGCGGGAGAACCGGCCCGGGTTGACGAAGCTGCTCAAGGATGCCGCCGCCGGGAAGTTCACGGTGGTCCACGTCACTCATGAGGACCGGCTGGCCCGGTTCGGTGTCGGCTGGATCACGATGCTGCTCGCCGAGCGGGGTGTCAGTGTGGAGATTCTCCACGCCAAGGGTGGAGCCGGGGGTAGGGAGGAATACTTGGCGGATTCTATGTCGCTGGTGGCGACGTTCGCGGAACGGATGTATGGGATCCGGTCGAAGGAGGTGCGGACGCGGCTGCTGGATGCGGCGTCGGCGAACACCACCGGGGACACCAACGGCGGAGGGGGTGCGGGTGGGTAAGCAGACCGCGACGGCGACGTGTACCGCCTACCGGGCCATCGTGGAGAAGAGCGGCGTTGTTTTGCCCGCGGAGGTGGTGGTGGGGCGGGTGGGCTGGCTGACCGCTCTCGCCCAGGCACTGGCTTCGTCTGTGATCGCGCAACGTTGGACGGAGGAGGCGCTTGATGAGCTCGCGGGCGGCCTCGGCCCGGACCGTCGGGAACTTCCCGCCAAGGGCTATAAGGCGTTGCGCCGGTTGGGCTGGGGCAGCGTTCCGGAGCCGGGCGTGTACGTCTCGGATCGGGTGAAGTGCTGCGCGGATGAGGAAGCGGCTCGCGCGTTGCGGCTGGCTCTGCATCGCCGGGAGGTCGTCGAGGCGATCCTTGGAACCTGGCCGGAGAATTCGCGCAAACGCACGGACGCCGAATGGGCGGCGTTGCGGGAGGCGCTGCCGGTGGAGGTGTCGGCGGCGGAGATCCGCAACCGGACCCGGCAGGTCCAGGCGATCATCGATGCCGGGGGCGCGCTCCCGGCGGGGATCACCGCGATAGAAGGCGTGCCGTTCACCGCGGCGCAGATCGTTCTGGCGGCTGCGGACAAGCAGTTGGTCATGGTGGCGCGGACGGGGAGTCGGACGGCCGAGTTGCGTATCCAGCTTCCCCTGGTCGAATGGCCGTCCTCGGCGAAAGACTGGGCCTGGCATGTCCTGCCGGTAAATCTGCCTCGTAACGTGCCCGGCGAAGCACTGAAGATCTGTGTCCCCACGCTGCGGGTGAGTAACAGCCGGGTGCGGGTGGATCTGCCGTTCGAGACCGAGGTGCCGTTCGCCCCTGCGTCCGGGCATGTCATCGCTGCCGGGTTCGACTGGGGCCTCAACACGTTGCTGGCCGCCGCGATCGGACGGCTCACCCCGCAGGGCCGGGTCGAGACCGACGGGCGCCCGCTCTTCTACGACGCGACCGTGGTCTGTGCGAAGCTTCACCGCCTGCGTGGTCACCGGGAGGACCTGGCCGTCAAGCGGCGGCATTTTGACAGGCTGCTGGCCGGGCTGGCCGACGATGACGTGCGCAAGCCGGACCTCCTGGTCCGCTACGAGCGCACGGACGTCGAACACCGGCAGGTGTGCGCGCGGATCCGGCACCTGAATCAGGCACTGGCCTGGAGCGCCGCTCGGTGGGCGGTGGACCAGGCGAGCGCGGCCGGCGCGAGTGTCATCTACCTCGAAGACCTGGCCACCTTGGAAGCGCGCGGTCGTCGTCGCGGGAATGCGATGCTGTCGGGGCAGGTGCGGGGCGCGGTGGTGGAGGCGATCCGGCATCTGGCGGCGAAGGTGAAGATCGCGGTCGTGACTGTACCTGCGCGTGGGACGTCGAAGTTCTGTCCCCGTTGCGGGGACGGCAACAGCGCGCTCACGCATGCGCCCGCCCCCGACCGGCTCACCCAGCGTGGCTGGAAGTGGGCGTACTGCCCGAAATGCGGCCTGTCGTGTGACCGGGACTGGGCCGCCGCCGAACGCATCGCCTCCCGGGGCCTGCTCGGGCAGAAGGCCACGTTCACGGACCGTACGACCGGTAAGCGGACCATCCGTACCAGTGTGGAGGGCAACGTCACCCGTGTCCGCCGGGCTAAGAAGCCGACCCGCGCCATCCGCCGCGCCCGCAGGTCGGGCACCGATCTGCATCCCAGACCTGAGAGCCGCACCAGCAGGGCCAAGACCGGTCCTACCCGCAAACGCCAGACCCGCGTCAAGAAGATGACCTCCAGCCAGATGCCCGACCGGCGTCCGGTGCCCGCCCCCCACCCTCGCGGTGGGGAACCGTCCGGCGGGCCAAGCACCCCAGACGAACCGGCGCAAGCCGGGGCGTACAGGTCTTGTACGGGATTTCCACCACCGGACCGGCTTCCACAAAGTGAAAGCCAGCCCCGTGCTCCGCCTTGCCGAGTACGGAACTGGCTCTCGCCACGCTACGCCACCCGCAACACCCAGCCCACACGGGCATAGGTAGGTACAGGAAATCTCAGACGGTGGAACTCGTCTACTCGATCAGCTTCGGCGCGGGCCGCCACTACTGCCTCGGCGGGCCGCTGGCCAGGATGGAGGCCCGGGTGACGCTGGAGGAGCTGACGGGACTGATCGCCCCCGGCTACGAGATCGACGCCGCAGGCATCAGGCGCACCAGGCACGGGAACGTGCGAGGCATGCTAAGCCTCCCGACTTCCGTCCGACCGGCCTGAATAGGCTACCTTCTGGTCATGGCTGAGATCGTGTACCCGCCGGTGATCGCCGCCGCGCGGACCCTCTTTCGCGTGCTCGACTACCGCTTCCACATGGAGGGCACCGAGCATGTGCCGCGGACCGGCGGAGCGGTGCTGGTCAGCAATCACATCAGCTATCTCGACTTCATCTTCGCCGGGTTCGGTGCGGTGCCGTCCAAGCGGCTGGTGCGGTTCATGGCCAAGCAGGATGTGTTCGACCACCGCATCTCGGGCCCGCTGATGCGTGGCATGCACCACATCCCGGTCGACCGGGGCGCGGGCGCGGGGTCGTACGCGACCGCGCTGCGCATGCTGAAGTCGGGGGAGGTGGTGGGCGTCTTCGCGGAGGCGACGATCAGCCGGTCCTTCACGGTCAAGGAGATCAAGAACGGCGCCATCCGCATGGCCCAGGCGACCAAGGTCCCGGTCATCCCGATGGCGCTGTGGGGGAGTCAGCGGATCTGGACCAAGGGCCGGTCCAAGCAGCTCACCCTGCGGCACGTGCCCATCACGATCCTGGTGGGGGAGCCCATCCACCCCAAGCGCGGCGAGGACGTCAACCAGCACGCCGCCGACCTGCACGAGCGGATGTCGGAGCTGGTGGACCGGGCTCAGCGCACCTACCCGGAGATCCCGCCGGGCGTGTGGTGGCAGCCCCGCCACCTCGGCGGCACGGCTCCCACGCCGGAGGAGGCCGCCGCCATGGACGCCGCCGAGGCGGAGGCCCGCGCCAAGCGGGGCGAGGAGGAATAGCGACCGGCCGACCGGCCGCGGGGAAACAGCGGCCGGTCAGATGACGCGGCAGCCACTCAGGTGACCGCAGGGGAGTAGCGGCCGGTCAGATCGCCGCGGGGTAGCTGCTGGCGCGCATGCCCGCCAGCAGTCCGGCGGTCTGCTCGGGCGTGAAGCGGCGCACCGGGTCGTGGGACAGCAGACCCTCGATGAGCGGCCGCATCACCCCGGCCCGGCGCGGCGGCGGGTAGCCGCCGCTCCTGGCCATACCGAGCACCGTGGCCGCGTCCTGCCCGGGGTAGGGCGGCTGGCCCTCGATGGCACTGTAGAGCGTGGCGCCGAACGACCACATGTCGGCTTCCTTGCTGGCCGGGCCGCCGTGTAACCGCTCGGGGGCCATGAACGCGGGCGTGCCGCGCAGCCGCCGGGACGTGGTCATCCGGATGTCGCCCTCGACCGTGGCGATGCCGAAGTCGGTCAGCACCACGCGGTCGCCGGTGAGCATCACGTTGGCCGGCTTCACGTCGCGGTGCAGCACCCCGGCCTGATGCGCGGTGCGCAGCGCGGCGAGCAGGTGCACGCCGATCGCCGCCACCGACTGCGCGGGCAGTGTCCCCACCTGAGAGAGCAGTTGGTGGAGTGAGAGGCCGTCGAGGTACTCCATCACGATCCAGAGCTTGCCGCCCTCTTCTATGAGGTCGTGGACGGTGACGATGTTCGGGTGGGTGAGGCCAGCGGCCATCCGCGCCTCACGAAGAACCCGGCGGCGGACCATCTCGGCCTCACCGCTGAGGGTCAGCTCCTTGAGCGCCACCTCACGATGGAGAAGCTGGTCAAAGGCCCGCCAGACGACTCCCATACCTCCACGACCGGCCTCCTCATTAAGGAGGTACCGTCCGCCGATCTCCCGCATGCCATCCCCTCATTGCTCGGGGTAATCATGTCATCTCGGGGTAGGCCAAAGTGTGACTAACGTGATCTGAATGTGTCGAGAACGGAAGGTGTGCTGGTCAAGGGGCGAGAAATTCGATCGTGTAAGGCGCGCCACACGAGCCCCACGGCCACCAAGCAGACCCCCGCGGCGCCCGCGAGCACGACGGTCAACCCGGCCAGTTCGGCCACCACCCCGCCGAGAGCGGCCCCCACCGGCATGCCGCCCATGCCGATCAGCCGGTAGGCCGAATTGACCCGGCCGAGCAGTTCGGCCGGGATCAGCCGCTGCCGTGTGGAGATGACCAGCACGTTCGCGACGGCCCCGGTGACACCCCACACCACGCCGGTCGGGTACATCAGCCAGTCGACGGGCCAGAACACCGGCACGAGGTACAGCAGGGCGCTCACCAGCCAGGAGCCGACCAGCGTCCGGCCCTCCCCGAACAGCCCGGAGACCCGCTCCGAGATGAGCGACCCGGCCACCGCGCCGACGGCCAGCGCGGTCATCATCAGGCCGTACCCGCTGGGCGACAGTCCGATCCGCGACCCGTCGCCGACGGCCCACAGCACGAACACCCCGAAGTAGGCGGCGCTGGCGAAGTTCAGCATCCCGGCCGAGACGGCCAGCGTCCGCAGGAACCGCTGGGACCAGAGATAGCGCTGAGCCTCCACGATGTCGCGCAGCAGCGACGGCCTGGGGCCCCGTGCGGCAGGTGCCCGGTAGGAGCCCCTCATGCCCAGCAGGAGCAGGCCCGCGGCGCCGTACAGCAGGGCGGGGCCGCCGACGACGGCGGCGGGCAGCAGCGTGACCACGAGGCCCGCGATCGGGGCGCCGGCGAACTCGTTGCCGATCATCTGGGCGCTCTGCACCCGTCCGTTCGCCGCCGTGATGCGCTCAGGCGGCACCGCCATCGGCAGCACCGACTGCGCCGAGGTGTCGGCGAAGACCTCGGCCACGCCCGCCAGCAGGACGGCGGCCAGCACGACCCACAGGTTCAGCAGCCCGAGCAGGCCGAGCACGGCCGCCACCGCGAGCACGGCCGAACGTGCGAGGTTGGCCAGCACCATGATCCGCCTGCGGTCGAGCCGGTCCGCGATGGCGCCCGCGTGCAGGGCGAACAGCAACCACGGCAGCGTGGCGGCCGCGCCGGTCAGGGACACCAGCGTGGGGGACCGGGTCATGGACACGGCCAGGAGCGGCGCGCCGACCTTGAGCACGCCGTCCGCCAGGTTCGAGAGCGCGGTCGACGACAGCAGGAAGCCGAACGATCGGCCCAGACGTGGCATGGCCCACTCCGATAGTGTGTAAGGGAAACTATGCACAGATTTCTTTGCAAGGATAGGTGTGCACAGCCATGCAGAGCAAGCACTACTCCGCCAGGACGCTCGATGCGAACGCGCTGAAGTCGTTCGCGCACCCGCTGCGTCTGCGCATCTACGAGCTGCTCGACGAGCACGGTCCGTCGACGGCGACCCGGCTGGCGGGCCTGCTCGACCAGAACACCGGGGCGACCAGCTACCACCTACGCGAGCTGGCCCGGCACGGCATGATCGAGACGGTGCCCGAGCTGGGCAAGGGCAAGGAGAAGTACTGGCGGATCGTGCCGGGCGGCTTCTCCTACGGCGCCCCCTCGGCCGGCGAGCCGGCCGATCCCGAGGTGGCCGGCGCGTTCGCCTTCCTGCTCGACGACCTCATCCGCCAGCGCGGCGCCGAGCTGGCGCGCTGGCGCGAGGAGGAGGCCACGACTCCCGAGGAGTGGGTGCAGGCGAGCGGCTTGGGCCGCCGGTCGATGCGGCTCACCGTGGCCGAGACGCGGCAGATGCGCGACGAGGTGTTCGAGGTGCTGGAGAAGTACCGGGCGGTGGCCGACCGCCGGGAGATCGAGTCTCCCGGCGCTCCGGACCCGGAGACCGGTCGCGTGGTGGTCCACTTCGACGTTCTGCCCGTGAGCGGCAAAGGCGCCTAGGGACATCCCTAGGTCCGGCCCTGTCGCGACGCCGCTGCTCTCCGCCTAGTGTCCTGCATCAGGCTTCCATGCTCCGTCCGCATGCCGGGCGCGGCGCCGCCGAGGGAGCGGGCGATGCTCGGCGGCGCCGCAGCCCTCGTCGTGTCGCAGACCTCCGAGTCCGCCGGACATGGGCTCGGAAAGGCAGGCGCCCCCGTCCCGGGCTGGAGGGACGGGGGCGCCTGCCGTTTTCCGGGGGGCGGGCTGGTCGATCAGCATGGGTTAGGTTAGCCTCACCTTAACGAAACGAGGTGGAGCTGACGATGATCGAGCCCTTTCGCATGTTCGACGTACGCGTGAACCGGTTAGCACGCCTGAGCCCGTCGTTCCTGCGTGTGACGTTCGAGGGAGCGGACCTGAGCTTCTTCGCCGACAACGGGTTCGACCAGCGGATCAAGCTCATCCTGCCGGTCGACGGGCACGGGCTGGAGCACCTGCCGTCCGGCCCCGACTGGTTCCCGCGCTGGCGCGACCTGCCCGACGAGCAGCGCAACCCGCTCCGTACCTACACCGCCCGCCTGGTCCGCCCCGAGGCCCGCGAGGTGGACGTGGACGTGGTCCTGCACGACCACGGCGACGGTCCCGTGGCGCTCTGGGCGGCCGCTGTGCGGCCGGGCGACGTCGCGGTGCTGCTCGGCCCCGACGCCCGGCACACCGGGCCGCACGGTGGCCTGGAGTTCCACCCGCCCGCCGACACCGGGGCGGTGCTGATCGCCGGTGACGAGACGGCCGTCCCCGCGATCTGCTCCATCCTCGAACGGCTGCCGACCGGCTCCCAGGGCGAGGCGCTGATGGAGGTGCCCTGCGCCGACGACTTCCTGCCCGTCGAGACGGCGAGCGGGCTGAAGGTCACCTGGCTGGCCCGCGACGGCGCGGAGCGCGGCGCCCTGCTCGTGCCCGCCGTCAGGGCCGCCGCCGACCGGCTGCTCCCGCCGCTGCCCACACCGGACTCCTTCGAGGACGTGGACGTCGACGTGGAGGAGCTGTGGGAGGTGCCCGAGGAGTCGCCGTACGGCCCGCTGTACGCCTGGCTGGCCGGCGAGGCGGGCGTGATCAGGACGCTCAGGCGGCATCTGGTCGCCGAGCGGGGGATGGACCGGCGGGCCGTGGCCTTCATGGGCTACTGGCGGCTGGGCCGCGCCGAGCACAACGAATAAGGAGTCTCCAGCAATGACCCGCGCCCTGTACGCGCTCGCCGCCCTGACCCTCGCCCTGGTCACCGGCTGCGGCTCCACCACCACACCCCAGGCCCCCGTGGCGGCGGCGTCGTCGGCCTTCTCCGCCACCCTCACCCACAAGTACGGCAGCACGACGATCTCCGCCAAGCCCAAGCGGATCGTCACCGTCGGCCTCGTCGAGCAGGACGCCCTGCTGGCCCTCGGCATCGTGCCCGTCGCCACCACCGAGTGGTTCGGCGGCTACCCGGGCGCGATCGGCCCCTGGGCCAAGACCAAGCTCGGCTCCGCCCCGGTCCCGCAGGTGCTGAAGGACACGGGCAGCGGCCCCCAGATGGAGAAGATCGCGGCACTGCGCCCCGACCTGATCCTGGCCCTGTACTCGGGGCTGACCCAGGAGCAGTACACCACCCTGTCCAAGATCGCGCCGACGGTGGCCCAGCCGAAGGAGCACATCGACTACGGGATCTCCTGGCAGGAGGTGACCAAGCAGGTCGGCGTGGCCGTCGGCGAGGTCGCCAAGGCGGACGCGCTGGTCAAGCAGGTGGAGGACCGGTTCGCCGCCGTCCAGAAGGAACATCCGGAGTTCGCCGGGCAGACCGCCCTGATGGCGACGGTCTACGAGGGCTACTTCGTCTTCGGCAGCCAGGACCCGCGCTCCCGCCTGCTCGCCTCGCTCGGCTTCAAGCTGCCCGCCGACCTGGACAAGGCCATCGGCGACAAGTTCGGCGCGAACATCAGCCGCGAACGCCTCGACCTGCTCGACACCGGAGCGCTCATCTGGAGCGTGACCAACGTCGACAAGGACACGGCCGCGCTGCGCGGTGACAGCGTCTACAAGGGGCTGAAGGTGGCCAAGGAGGGGCGCGAGGTGTTCGTGAAGGAGAGCACCGACGACGGCAACGCCGTGTCCTTCATCACCGTGCTCAGCCTGCCGTACGTGCTCGACGCGCTGGTGCCGCGGCTCGCGGCGGCCGTGGACGGGAACCCGGCGACCGAGGTCGGGCTGCCCTCGTGACCCGGCGGGTCGTCCTGGTGGGGGCGTCGCTCGGCGCCCTCGCCCTGGTCTGCCTGCTGTCGCTGGCCCTGGGCGCCCGCCAGATCCCCCTGGGCGAGGTGGCCAGGGCACTGGGCGGCCTGGGCGTGGACCGGGAGACGCATGACGTGATCTGGTCCGTACGCGTGCCGCGGACGCTGCTCGGCGTGCTCGCCGCGGCGGCGCTCGGCCTGTCCGGCACGCTCATGCAGGCGCTCACCCGCAACCCCCTCGCCGACCCCGGAGTGCTCGGCGTCAGCGCGGGGGCGGCGTTCGGCGTGGTGATCTCCATCGGCGTGCTCGGCATCAGCGCGCTGTCCGGGTTCGTGTGGTTCGCGCTCGCGGGCGCACTGGTGGCGAGCCTCGTCGTGTACACGCTGGCCGGGATGGGCCGCGACGGGACGACACCGGTCAAGCTGGCCCTGGCCGGGGTGGCCGTCACGTTCCTGCTCAGCTCGGTGACCAGCGCCATCGTGCTCGTCGACCCCGAATCGCTGAACCGCTACCGGTTCTGGTCCGCCGGGTCGCTGTCCGGGCACGGCTCCGGCGTACTGCCGCAGCTGCTGCCGTTCATCCTGGCGGGGGCCGTGCTGGCGGTCGCCTGCGCGCCCGCGCTCAACAGCCTCGCGCTCGGCGACGACGTGGCCCGCGGGCTGGGCCGCCGGGTGGGCCTGGTCCGCCTCCAGGGCGCGGCGGCCGTGATGCTGCTGACCGGCGCCGCGGTCGCGGCCATCGGACCCGTCGTCTTCGTCGGGCTGGTGGTGCCGCATCTCGCGCGGGCCGTCGCCCGGCGGGCCGGCGCGGAGACCGACCACCGGCTGCTGCTGCCCCTGTCGGCGCTGCTCGCGCCGTGCCTGCTGCTGGCCGCCGACATCCTGGGCCGCCTCGTCGTGCCGCCGATCGAGGTGCAGGCCGGGCTGCTGGTCGCCTTCATCGGCGGGCCGTTCTTCATCGTGCTGGCCCGCCGGCAGCGGCTGGCGGAGCTGTGATGGGCCAGCTCACCTTCCGCCTCTCGACGCCGCCCGTGTCCGGGGTGCTGCGCCCGCGCGTCGTCGCGGTGTGCCTGGTCCTGGCCGCCGCGACGTTCCTGGTCTTCTGCCTCGGCATCGGGCTGGGCGAGTTCCCGCTCGGCCTCGGCGAGGTCGTCCAGTCCCTGCTCGGCACCGGTGACCAGGGCACCCTGTTCGTCGTACGGGAGCTGCGCCTGCCCAGGGCGCTGACCGGGCTGCTCACCGGCGTCGCCTTCGGGCTGTCCGGCGCCCTGTTCCAGACCATGACCCGCAACCCGCTGGCCAGCCCCGACATGATCGGCGTCACCCAGGGGGCGGGCGTCGCCGTGGTGGCCGGGATCGTTCTCGGCCTCGGGTCCGGGCCCGGCACGCAGGTGCTCGGCTTCACGGGGGCGGTGCTCGCGGCGCTGCTCACCTACCTGTTCGCCTGGCGGCGCGGCACCACCGGGTACCGGATCGTGCTGGTCGGCATCGGCCTGTCGTGGATCTTCACCAGCGCCACCGAATACCTCATGGTCACCAGCGACACCTTCCAGGCGCAGGCCGCGCTCGGCTGGCTCTGGGGCAACCTCAACGGCCGCACCTGGAGCCAGGCCGTGCCGCTGGCGGTCGCCCTGGCCGTGCTCGTGCCCGTCGCGCTGCTGCTCGGCCGCTGGAGCCGGGCGCTGCAGCTCGGTGACGAGGTGGCCGTGGTGCTCGGCGCGCCGGTGCAGCGGGCGCGGCTGACGCTGCTGCTGGTGGGCGTCGCGCTGGTCGCCTTCGGCACGGCCGCCGCGGGGCCGATCGCGTTCGTGGCGCTGGCCGCGCCGCAGATCGCCCAGCGCCTGGCCCGCACCGCCTGGCCGCCGCCGGTCGCCTCGGCGCTGGCCGGGGCGTTCGTGGTGCTGGCGGCCGATCTCATCGCCCGTCGCGTCATCCCGGACGTGGAGCTGCCCGTCGGTGTGGTCACCGGCGTGCTCGGGGCGCCCCTCCTGCTGTGGCTCCTCGCCCGGGGCCGCCGCGCCTAGCGCCGTCCCGCCGGGTACGAACGGCACGGCCGTACGGCGGGACTACCGCCCCGCGAGCTCGCTTTCCCGTACGGCCGGCGCCGGGATCAGGGCGGCGGTGACCACGGCGAGCAGGGCGATCGCGGCGAACGTCCAGAACGCGATCGTGTACCCCCTGAGCGTGGGCACGTGAGCGGTGGCCGTGGCGGCCAGGATGGCCGAGGCGACCTGCGCTCCGGCCGCCCCGCCGACGGTACGGGCGATGGTGTTGACGCCCGTGGCCACACCGGTCTGGTCGGCCGCGGCCGCCGCCACGACCAGCAGGCCCATCGACGCGAACGCCAGGCCGTACCCGATCCCGAGCAGCAGCCCGGCGGGGTAGAACTCCCACAGCGGCGGCGGGCGGAGCGCCAGGACGGCGAACGTGACGGCCGCGCACGCGGCCCCGGCCCGCAACGGGACGGCCGCGCCGAACCTGGCGGCCAGGCGTCCGGCCAGCGGCCTGCCGGCCAGCATGCCCAGGGCGATCGGCAGGATGACCAGCCCGGTGGTCGTCGCCGAGCCGCCCAGGCCGTACCCGGTGGCGACCGGCGCCTGCACGAACTGCGGGAACAGGGTCACGGCGCTGAACATCGCGGCGCCCACGACGAGCGCGGTCAGGTTCGTCACGGCCATGGCCCGCGTCCGCAGCAGCCGCAGATCCACCAGCGGCACGGGGGTGCGGAGCTGCCAGGACGCGGCGGTGGCCGTACAGGTCGCCGAGCCGCCCTGCTATCGGCGTGGCGACGGCGCTGGCCAGCATGAACGTCGTCAGCAGCCACGCGACGGCGCTCAGCGGGGCGCCGGTCTCGCGCTGGAAGCCGGGTAAGGCCGCGACGACGATCGTCTGCGCCGAGCTGGTGGCCAGGCTCGCGGCGATCAGTGTCGCGCGGGCGGGAAGTGTCGTGGTCAAGTCGCCTCCTCCATCAAAGGTTAGGCAACCCTAATTCTTGCGGACAGCGTCCGCAAGTGTACTGTCCACCGCATGAGCACGCGGGACCGGCGGGCATGGGGCAGTCTCACCCGCGAGCGGATCGTCGTCGCGGCGCTCGACCTGGCCCGGCGCGAGGGACTCGGCGCGGTGACCATCCGCCGCGTGGCCGAGGAGTCCGGGGCTTCCCGCATGGCGCTGTATCGGCACGTGGCCGACAAGGAGGCGCTGATCGAGCTCGTCGCGGACGCCGTCGCCGAGGCCGTGGTGCCGCCGGTCGCGACCGACCGGCCGTGGCGGGAGCAGCTCCGCGCCTTCGCCCGCGAGCTGCGTGCGACGCTGCTCGCCTATCCCGGCTTCGCCGACCTCCTGGCCGCGCGGCACGGCCACGGGCCCGGGTCGCTGCGGCTGTTCGACACGGTGATCGGGATCATCCGGAGCGCGGGCATGGACGGCGCGGAGGCGGCGCGGTGGTTCACGGTGTTCATGGATGTGGTGGCGGGCCGGGTCCACCGGGAGTCCTCCGGTGACGCACACAGCGTGCTGCTCGGCCATGCCCCCGTCGACGCCGAAGGGCTGCCGCACCTGAGCGCGGTCGCTTCCCACCTGGGCACGATGACGTCGGCGGACCTCTTCGAGAGCGAGCTGGCCCTGGTGATCGAGGCCATGGGCGCTCAGAGGCCATAGCGCACGCCGGTCAGGTCCTCCGACATCTCCCAGAGGCGGCGCGCGGTGACGGCATCGGTGATCGCACGGTGCCGCTGGTGGATCGCGGGCTCGCCGCGCAGCTCCAGAAGGCCGTCGGGGGCGACGTAGCTGCCGCCGGCCAGGCCGGGGACCGTCGCCGCGTACAACGACGTCTTGGCCCCCTCCGGCGTGGGCCTGAACACGTGACGGACCAGCCGCGAGGCGAACGTTCCGTACAGCCGCCCGCGATCGGCGTTGGCGCCGCCGGTGAGCACGTTGCTGCGGGTCAGTCCGGGGGCGACGGCCATGCTGCGCAGCGCGAGCCCCGCCGCCGTCGCCCGGCGGTGCAGCTCGACGGCGAAGTACAGCAGGGCCCGCTTCGACTGCAGGTACGCGTTGACGGCGCGGTAACCGCGCTCGGCGTTGAGATTGCCCAGGTCGAACCGGGCGAAGCGCTGCCCCTCGCTGCTCACCGTGATCACTCGGGGCGCCGGTGCGGCGAGCAGCCGGGGGAGCAGCAGTCCGGTCAGCGCGAACGTTCCGAGGTGGTTGACGCCGAACTGCGACTCGAACCCGTCGGCGGTCCTGGCCTGCGGGACCATGGCCACGCCCGCGTTGTTGACCAGCAGGTCGAGCCGGTCCAGACCGTCGGCGAACTCCCGGACGGAGGCGAGGGCGGCCAGATCGAGGCGGCGGGTCTCGACCTTCGCTCCCGGCACCTCGGCGAGCAGGCGATCGGCCGCGTCCCGGCCGCGTTCGGGGTCGCGGCAGGCCAGCACCACGTGGGTGCCGTGGCGGGCGAGCTCGCGGGCCGTGACGTAGCCGATGCCGCTGTTGGCGCCGGTCACCACCGCCAGGCGTCCGGACTGGTCGGGGATGTCATCGAATGTCCACATCTTTGGCGTCCTTCGTATTGCAACTTTGAGTTGCGATATGATGGCACGTCCTCGCCCGCTAACGCAACTTGGAGTTGCAATGGATGCTGAGCACGCCCGGCCGACCGCACGTGACGCGACCCTTCCGGACACCGCGCGCGCCGAGCCTGTCGTGCGGACCCGGCCGGTTGGGCGTGGCGCGAAGGTGCAGGCCGCCGTCCACGCGGCGACGCTCGCCGAACTGGCCGAGAAGGGGTACGCCGCCCTGACGGTCGACGGGGTCGCCCAGCGGGCCGGGGTGCACAAGACGACGGTGTACCGGCGGTGGAAGGACCGCGAGAGCCTGGTCGTCGACGCGCTGGCGGGGCATGTGGCGGCGGATGTCCCGATCCCCGACACGGGCTCGGTCGAGACGGACCTGCGGGCGCTCGCGCGTGCG
Organism: Nonomuraea sp. NPDC026600; assembly: GCF_040638335.1. NCBI lineage: Bacteria > Bacillati > Actinomycetota > Actinomycetes > Streptosporangiales > Streptosporangiaceae > Nonomuraea > Nonomuraea sp. NPDC026600. The sequence goes on along the minus strand of NZ_JBEZYD010000003.1, from coordinate 207,798 downwards.
CTGGTCCGGATGATGACCGCCGCATCGGCCCGCGCCCTGCTGGCCGCGGTCTTCTCCGATGCCGCGCGCCTGCCGGAGGTCGCCGAGGTCCGGCGCCAGATCTTCGACGATCGGCTGCGACGGGCGAACCCCGTGGTCACCCGCGCGGTGTCACGCGGCGAACTGCCCGCCGGGACCGATGCGGCGGAGGTGATCAAATCCCTCGCGGCGCCGGTCTACCTCAGGCTGCTGATGACCGCCGAACCGGTCGATGAGGCCGTCGCCGACCAGGCGGTCCGCGTCACGCTGGCCGCCGCCCGAGCCGGCGCCTTCGGTCCGTCGGCTCCCGGCTCGCCCGCCTCGGGTCCGTCGGCTTCAGGTTCGTCCGACCCCGGTCCGTCGGTGGTGCCCGGGTGACCCGGTGCGCGTTCGCCTTCGCGGGCGCGCACCGGGCATGCCGTCGGCTATCGGGCCGCGGTCAACGCGTCGACGATGCCTGAGCCGTAGAAGCCGTTACGCGCCCTGCCGCCTTCGCAGGTGTGCGTGGCCGTCGTCGTCGTACCGTTCGGCAGGATGCGGGTGTAGGTGAACGCGCGCGGCTCCGGGCACGGCGTCTTGGTGGCGGTCGCCTTGAGTACCGCCTCCACCGCGTCCGGGTTCATGGTCAGGCCGCCGTGAGCGCGGTCGCGGTGGCCGTACCGGCTGACGATCAGCGCGGCGACGCCCGCGGCGCGCGGCGAGGCCATCGAGGTGCCCTGCAAGTACGTGTAGTACCCGCAGACCGAGTCGCGGCAGTCGCGCACCACCGACGGGGTGTTCGGCGTGCCGTCGGGGTTGAGCTGCCCGTTCTCCTGCGCCAGCGACTGCGGGTAGGCCGCCAGCGTCGCCCTGGTCACGTCACGCGTGTTGGTCGGCGTGTCATAGGCGTCGCCGCCGGGCGAGGCCACGTCCACATAGCCGTTGCCGTAGTCGGAGTAGTACGACTTGCGCTTGCTGATGCCGGTGGCCGACACCGCGATCACGTGCTGGCCCTCGCTGGGCATGGACACGCAGCTCGGCGGGATCGTCCGATCGTAGGCCGCCTCGCCGGGCACGCTGGCGAAGTCGGGGCTGGAGCCGTCGATGAGCTCCTTGGTGTAGTCGGTGGCGCCGTTGCCCGCCGCCGACACCAGCGTCACGCCCCTGGCGTGGGCGTAGTTCAGGGCCCGCTGGGTCGCCTTGATGATGGTGGCCTGCTCGGCGCGGTCGGCGGGGGAGTCGGCCGGGTTGTCCACGCAGTTGAACAGCCACGGGTCGATGTAGTAGCTCATGTTGACCACGTCGATGCCGTGGTCGCCGGCGTACGTCAGGCCGTCCACGCTCGGCTGGAGGAAGAAGTAGCCGGAGTCCTGGCCGACCCGCAGGTTGACGATGGACACCTTGGGCGCCACACCGGCCACACCGAGCCGGTTGATCGGGGAGGCGATGGAGGACGCCACGTGGGTGCCGTGCTCGTTCTCGTCGACGTCCGCGGGGTCGTTGCAGGAGTGGTCGGACTCGGCCTCACAGGGCCCGTCGATCGTGGCGCCGTTGGCGTCGACCGGGATGTCGACCGTGAAGTTACGGCTCAGGGCGCGATTGAAGTTGGGTGCGATGTCCGGATGCGAGGCGTCCACGCCGGTGTCCAGGATGCCGACCAGCACTCCCGGGTCGCCCTGCGCGTAACGGTAGGAGCCGTCCGCGGTGGCGTGGATCTGCTTCATGTCCCACTGCAGCTCCGACAGTGGTTCGGCCGTCGGCGCGGGCTTGCCGAACGTGGTGGCGGCGGGGGCGCCGTCACCGGCCTTCTCCACGGCCTCGACGGCCTTGCGCGCCTCGGCGGCGGAGCGGGCGGCGGACGGGACCGTTCCGATGGACCGGTTGTGCGCCACGCCCTCGATCGAGGCGCTGGCGGCTAAGGCGGCGGCGAAGCCCGCGTTGGTGGTGGAGATCGTGGCCACGCCGACGGCGGTGTTCTCCTTGACCACCGTGCCGCCGGCGGCCTGGACGGCCTTGCGGGCGTCGGCCGGGCGCACGCCCTCCTTGTATAAAACGACGTATTCGGTTTCCTGACCGGTTGGGGTCCGGACTGCCTGTGCGGGGGTGACGAGGGCGGTCGCCACAAGGGTGCAGGCGGCCAGGACGATGACACGCTTCACGCGTACCTCCGGGCTTAGACGGATATCTCCACCAATCTGGTCATCTTTGGTGGCTACGTCTATAGGTCCGCCGACCTCATAGGGTGTGATCGATGAGGCATATCGCGTTCGAACGCTTGCACAACTTCCGGGACCTGGGCGGTTACCGGACCCGCGACGGGCGTACGGTGCGCTGGAGGCGCCTGTACCGTTCCGATTCCCTGGCCAAGCTCCGGGGCGACGACTGGCGCCGTTTTCTCGACCTGGGCGTGCGTACGGTGATCGACCTGCGCTACCCATGGGAGATAGCCCGCAGGGGCCGCGTACCGGAGAGCGACGGGCTCGTGTACCACAACCTCAGCATCGAACACCAGCCCTACGACCAGGCCGAGCTGGGCCCGGACATCGACACCGCGCGTTTCCTCGCCGACCGCTACGCCGAGATCGCGCTGGACGGGGTCGAGGAGCTGCGGCTGGCGCTGAAGGTGATCGCCGCCGGCGACAGCGCTCCTCTGGTCATGCACTGTGCCGCGGGCAAGGACCGTACCGGGCTGCTGGCCGCGCTGGTGCTGTCCCTGCTGGGGGTGGACGAGGGGAGCATCGTCGAAGACTTCGCGCTCACCGAGCTGGCCACTGACCGGCTGGTCGCCGACTGGCGGGCGGGCCACCCCGACCGGACGCTGAAGTGGCCCGGCTACGGTCGCGCGCCGGGCGAGGTCATGCGGCTCTGGCTGGCGGAGCCGGCCGTCGGCCATGGTTCCGTAGCCGACTACGCGGCCACCCGGCTGGGCGTCGACGACGAGCTGATCACGGCGTTGCGCGAGCAGTATCTTTCCTGACGGTACGGCGTGCTCCGCGGACGGCATGACATCGGCGCATCCATACCACGGCAGTAGGGGCAAACTGGCTTATCCCCGGACGGCGTCGTCGCGCCTACCGTGACAGCAACCCCCGCTGTCCGAGGAGACACGATGCCCAGACCCCTCCGTCTCGCGCTCTCTCTCGTCCTCACCGTCGCGTTCCTGCTGGCCACCTCGCCCGCGCAGGCCGCGCCCCTGGTCAGGGCCCTCCGGTACGACGCCGGCCGCGCGGCCGAGTTCCGCGGCGCGGTCGACCAGGCCGCGCAAATCTGGAACTCCAGTGTCACGAACGTTCGCCTCGTCGCAGGCACCCCCGCCGACTTCGTCGTCGTCGCCGACAACGGCTGGCCCCGCGCTCTGCCCACGAGCCTGGGCCGGGGCACCGTCTGGATGGGCAGGCAAGCCACCTCACAGGGCTACAACCCCGTACGCATCGCCGCCCATGAGATCGGCCACATATTAGGCCTGCCCGACCGGCGCACCGGCCTCTGCTCCGACCTGATGTCCGGCTCCAGCGCTCCTGTGAGCTGCACGAACGCGAACCCGAGCGCGGCCGAACGGGCCGAGGTCGACCGTAACTTCGCCGGCAGTACTCCGCTGGTCGAGTTCGGCCGGGTGTACGTGGACCGCTGAGCTCAGACGCCGGGCACGCTGCCGCCGTCCTCGCTGAGGACGGCGGCAGCGTCCTGCCGGCCGCGGTGATGGGGGATGCGGCAGGCGGCCTAGGCCCGGAGGGCCGGGAAGACCGCGGTCGTCGGACCGATCCAGGCGGCAGGAGTGGGCAGACTGGACAGATGATGAGTGATCACCATCCGGCAACGCCGTTCGAGGAGCGGCTGTGGGCGGCGCGTGAGAACGGGCAGGAGGCTCTGTGCCTGAGCCTGATCCGCGACGCCGACCTGGCACTCCCGATCACCGCCGCCGCGGCGGCCGGGACCGAGGCCCCCGCCTGGGCGACGGCCGCGGACCCCGAGCGGACCTGGCTGCTGGCCTACACCTCCGCCGAGGCGATGCGCCTGGCCACCGGTGGCGTCGCCACGCACTACCGCGTCGCCTCGCTGGCCGAGCTGGCGGCGGGCTGGCCGGACCCGCGGTGGGGCCTCGCGATCAACCCGGGGCTGCCGACCGTCTTCATGCTGGAGTCGGGCACGGTGGCCAGGCTCGCGGTGCCGACGCTGGCCCAGGACCTGGTGCTCGCTCCCGGGTCAGGGGTGCCGGTGGTCCAGAAGCTGCTCGCCCCGGCCGACGTCCACGGCCTCCTGACCGGCGGCGAGCCGCGTGTGTCCGGCTACTGCCATCACGCGCTGGACGTCTCCCACATCGCCACGCCCGCCGTGCTCGCCGAGGCGCTGGGCCAGCCCGGCATGCTGACCTCGGGCGGTTGCCTGAACATCCTGCGCTGGCGGCCCGTCGGCCTCAACCTGTACCGCACTCCATACGGCGGGACCGACGAGGAGGGCAAGACCGCGGTGGCCGGTTGGGTGGTCGAGGAGGCGCCGTTCGTGGGGCTGGGCCTGGTGCCCAACGTCGATCACGTCATCCGCGAGTACAAGGTGTACGGCGTGGGCCTGCCGCACGGTGCGGAGATCTGGGAGCTCACCTTCGAGGGGACCGAGCACCGGCGCGCGATGTACCACGGCGACCTGCGGCGCTGGCTGCTGGTGGGCAGGCAGGCAGCGTGAGCCGGCATTTCTACCGGGCCCGCTGGCAGGGCGCGGACTACGTGGCCAGCCCGGAGCCGCACTCCCTGGAGCTGTGGGTACGGCTGCGCAGCTCCGAACCCGCGGACGGTTTCGAGGAGGTCGAGCCGGGTTGTCACGTGCGCACCGTCCCCGTGACGGAGTGCGCCGCCCTGGACTTCGTGACGATGGTGTGCCAGTGGCGCGGAGAACGCTTCCACGTGCACGACGAGAAGGACGGGCTGCTGCTGCTCGAATACCTGGGCGGATCCGCGCTCACCGCGCTGGAGCTGGGGCTGGAGCGGGTCGAGCGGGGCGTTTACCGCCTGTGGGTGCCTCTCGCGGAGGTGACCGGCATCAGTGAGGAGGCCGTACCGCTGGATATCAAAGATCAACATATGGCGTAACGCTCTTGTCTCTTGATGTTCATGTGGCAGAAACTAGGGGGAAATGCGACAGTGTCGTAAGGGACAAACGCACTGTTTTGGGTTCGAGGGGGGTCCATGGAGTCGCTTGACCAGCCCGACACGGCGGGAACGAGGGCCTACGCCGACGAGTTGCGCGAGGTGTTCAAGCGGATCCAGGAGGCGAGCGCGGAGCTGCACGCCGAGGCCAAAGCGGTCCAGGTCACCGAGACCTCACGCGATGGCCAGGTGTCGGTGACGGTCGGCGCCCGCGGGGAGCTCGTCCGGCTGGACCTCGACCCGCGCATCTACCGGCGGCCCGACGCGCGATACCTGGCCGACACGATCGCGGAGACCGCCCAGCGGGCGGCGGCCAAGGCCCAGGAGCGCATCACCGAGATCTTCGAGCCGGTGATCCCGGCCGAGGAGTTCAAGGCGCATCTCGAGGGTGACCTCGAAACCGTCATGGCGCGCTTCGCCGAGCGGATGGGAGGCACGAGCTGAAGCCCTGGGATGGCGTGGAGATCGCCAAGCCGGTCGTGAACCAAGGCATCTCGCAGTGGTGCACGATGGCCGAGGAATGGGAGCGGGAGGAGCCGCAGCTGAGGGCGGCGGTCTACGAGGCGCTCGCCGCGGAGCCCTGGGGCGCCGCGGCCGAGGGCGTCGCGTTCAAGGCCGCCCACTTCCGCGGCGACGGCCCCACCCAGATGCTCAAACAATCTGCCCACCTCACCAAGGAGATCACCGACGCCGGCGACAGGATGCGCAAGACCATCGACAACACCTTGCGCACACACGCCGCCACGTACCAGGACTTATTCGGGCTGACGCGAGAGATCTGAGGCCCGGGAGGTGACCGTCAACGGCGCTTCCGGCGCTGTGAGCACAGGCAGCCAGGCGACCGGCGCCCCGCCGATCGTGCGCATCGACAGGGACGTCCTGCCCGCCTGGGAGACCGAGGCGCTGCCCGCCTGGGTCATCAACTGGCTGATCCCGATGCTGTCCGCCGGCCAGAAATGGCCGGACGCCAGCGAGAGCGGGCTGTCGAAGCTGGGCCAGACGTACGAGAACCTGGCCACTGGGTCCGCCGGCAGCGTGCCGCGCGCGGGTACGGCCGCGCGCACCATCGCGACCGGCTGGAGCTCGCCCGCCACCGCCAACTTCATCACCAGGGCCAAAGTCCTGTACGGCCACGAGGGCGGGATGTCGGGGGTGGCCCAGAACGCGCGGGCCTACTCGCAGCAGGCGAGCAACTTCGCCGTCGAGACCCAGTACTCCAAGCTCTCCGTCAACGTGGCGTTCTGGGTCACGGTCATCGCCATCGCCATCGCCATCATCGTCAACTTCTTCACCGCCGGATCCACCACCGCGATCATCGGCCCGTACGCGGCCGGCGCCCGCGCGGCCATCAGCCGGATCCTCGTCAGGCTCGCGGCCGCCGGGGCCAGGCAGGTGGGCACGACGCGGCTGGCCCGAGTCGCGGTGCTCAGCGGCGCCACCGGGCGGAGCGTGATCACCAGGCTGCTCGGCTCCGCGATGGGCCGCGAGCTCATCGAGGAGATCGGCGAGGAGTTCTTCATCGACTTCGCCGCCCAGTACCAGCAGATCAAGATGGGCACCAGGAACGAGGTGGACTGGAACAAGTCCAAGGCCGCGATCATCGGCGCGGGCGGCGGCGCGATCGTGGGCATGAAGGTGGCCGGGCCCGTGTCCCTTGTCACCGGGGGCGTGCCCGGGTTCGCGGGCCGGGCGATCACCACGGGCGCGACCAACACCATCGCCTCTCCGGTCGGCAGCTTCGTCGCCAACGGTGTGGTCTACGGCCAGTGGGAGAACCCGTTCACGGCCGACTCCGTCATGGGCGGCTTCATGGGCGGTGCCGGGCGTACCGGATCCATCAGCCCGTTCAACCCCGAGGTCTACACGACGCTGGCCCATCCGACGACCGCTCTCGCCTCCGCCTACGACGCCGCGGCCCGCGCCGACGCCGTCCGCGCGGGCGGCGACCCGCCGGGGGGCAGGCCGGACGGGAGCCCGGTGGGTGGCGGCCCCGCCCCAGGCGGTGGCCAGCCGGGCGCGGCCGTACGCGTACCCGATCCCGCGACGGCCGGTGCCCCGAGGGCCGGCGCCGCGCACGCCACACCCCCCTCGCCCGCGACGGCGAGGCCGGCGGGCACCGTGCCGTCCCCCACGGGTCAGGACGGCGCCGCCGGGCGCGCCGCCGCCACCCCGGACCTGGACACGTCCGCGCCCAAGCGCGGCTCGGCCGCCCAGGACCGTGGCGATCGAGCCCAGGCCCCGCAGACCGGCGCCTCCCCGGAGTCCGCCAACGGGGCACACCACCCCTCCGGGCGCGGCACCACGGCGGCGCCTGCGCAGGCTCAGACCGGGACGGCGGAACACCCTTCGCCGGACACGGCCGAGGCGGCAGGCCAACAGGCCCAAGCCCCAGACCACACGGCGACACCGGATCACACGGCAACGCCCGACCAGACGGCAACGCCTGACCAAACGGCAACGCCGGATCACACGGCGACGCCCGACCAAACGGGAACCACCGGCGACCAGACCACGGCTGCCCCCTCGGCCCATACCGCCCAACAGGCAGACGCGGCGGACCACGGGACGCGCGACACGGCCACGCACCCTGCCGCGGTCACCGCCCCGGCCGCCGACCGGGCCCGGACGGCGCTGATCGGCGCGCTCGCCACGGACTTCCCCGACGCGGTGATCGGCCCGACCGGCGACCTCCTCGTCACCTCCGGCTCCAGCGTGCGCACGATCACCGCCGCCACGATGACCCGCCTCCGCGCCGCCCTCGACACCCGCGCCGAGCAGGTCACCGACGTCGCGGACCTGCAGGCGGAGGCGACCGCGATGCTGCTGGTCGTCCAGGAGGGCGAAACCCCCGCCCAGGGCGCAACCCCCGCCCAGGACGACCTGGCCGCCGCGGCGCCGACGAGCAAGCCGGGCACGGTCACGTCGAGACCCGTCCCCGGCACCAGGCACGTGCCCGACGGCCGCCTGGGCCCCGACCTGACCCTGGACGAGGTGCACCACGCGTTCGCCGACCTGCAGGCACGTCACTTCCTCAACGAGGACGTGACCGGTTTCTCCTGGTCGCAGGGCGGCCGGTTGCTGGCGGTCCACACGAGGACGAACGGCACCTTCTACTTCCGCCCCGTCATCGGCGGCCTGAGCAAGAGCCTGATGGGCGAGACCGATACCAAAAGAGGCGGGACCACCGAGGACGAGCCGTACCTGGTCCACTTCGGCCCGCGCATCGCCGAGGGACAGGTCTCCAGGGTCTGGCTGCACGAGATCACCGACACGCTCCAGAAGGTGCTGTCGGCCGGCGAGGGCAGGGGGCAGCGAGTCCTGCCGCGCCCCGGGAAGAACACCCGGGACATGTGCGCGGCGGCGCAGTTCAACGAGCTGGCGTTCCTGGCCGAGAAGTGGCGGCGGGCCCCGACGCTGGGCGAGCAGCGCCGGCTCGCCGTGGACATCGACGGCGTGGCCCGCCAGCTGAGCGAGCGCGGCCACACCCCGCCGCTGCCGCCCTGGGCGCCCACGCAGGCCACCCGGGCGCAGCAGGCCCCGGCCTTACCCGCCAACAGCGCCCGCGCCGACCAGGTGCAGGCCGTCGCCGAAGCGCTGGCGAAGGCCGAGTACACGCTTCAGCATCAGATCCAGCACAAGATGGATGCCGCCGCGGAGGCGAAGAAGAAGGCCCGCCAGGCCACGCGCGCGGCCCGCAAGGCGAAGAAGCAGCACGACAGCGGCCGTTTCGAGCGGGCGCGCAAGGCCCGGCAGGAGAACCGGACGTTCCGCGCCGCGCAGGAGCGGAACCTCAGGATAGCCGCGGCGTACCGTGTCGCGCTGGCGGAGGCGACGCGAGCGCGGCAGACGTACGAGCAACTCCTTCAGGCCATGAGCCAGGCCGGCAGACCAACCCAGCCGGGCGAGGTCGGCATGACCCACATCGCCCGGCGGCTGGCGGCCGATGCCCAGCGGCACCACCAGAGCTATCTGGACGCGCTGGCGGCGGCGCTGCCGCAGGAGCTCAGCTTGTCCGCGTCCCAGCCGACGGGCCGGCTCCCCCATCTGACCACTCTCACGGCCACCGTGAACAAGATGCTGGAGGCCAACGGACCCGGCCCCAGGTTCACGGCGATCGACCTGGAGCAGGCCCTGAGAGCCGACTTCCACAAGGCCGTCTCCTCCGACGGCGTCGTGCTGCGGGTAGGCCGCGGCCAGTCGGCGGCGGAGGTGCGGATCAGGCTCACCCTCTCCGACCTGGTCGAGGTGCTGGACCCGGCCATCAAGGCCTCCGAGATCATGGTGGGCCAGTTCTTCCAGTCGGGCCGTACGGTCTCCGCCACCGAATCGGGGAGCGTCGGGGTATCCCCGGGCTTCAACAGCAATGCCCTGGCGCCGATGCTGCCCGAGGGCGAGGTGGCCAGACACCTGGTCCAGATGCTGGGGGTCAGCGTCGGGGCGAACGTCGGGCGCAGCTGGGCGGCGACGGGCGGGTCCGGGTCGTTCGCGCAGGGCGGCTACGTCGCCGACGACAGGAGCGAGCCGCTGCTGTTCGACGCCACCGCGAGCTGGAACGTCCAGGTGCGCTTCGGGAAGTCGGAGGGCTGGAGCGAGAGCGTCACGGTCGACTCCGGAGCGCCGGGCGACGCCGCCGCGCAGCGGATATGGATCTCGCAGTCCTACGCCGACCAGCCGCCGCGCAAGCTGACCTGGATCGACGAGGCCCACCGCGACCCGAAATTCCCCCCGCACGTCCTCCTCAGCATGAGCGACGCGGAGAACAACCTCGACGCCGTCGCCGCGGCCCTCGGCGGGGAGTACACCCAGGTCGGTGCCGTCCCGCATGACGAGTTACGCACGTTCATCACCGACGAGGTGCCCCACCAGTTGGGTGAGGCCGTCAACAACGGTTACACGCGCGTCTTCACCAGGGGCGGCCAGCCGCACGCGAGTGTACGCGCCGACAGCAGGATCGTCCTGGTGCTGTGCGAGCCCGTGGGCGGCATGTCCGCCGAGGAGTGGGAGGAGGAGGTGGCCACCGACTTCGTCGCGGTGCCTGGCGGGGCGTCGGTCGGCAGGTCGAGGGAGGGCAACGCCTCCGCCGGCTTCAAAGATCCCTCGCTGGAGGGAATCGACGGCCTCGGGCCCTACCACCCCACCATCGGGCCCAAGGCCAGAGGCTCCAGGTCGGTGTCGCGGTCGTACTCCGCCACCGCGAACAAGCAGGCGATCCACCCGAGCGTGCACCGGAAGACCAGCCCCAAGCAGGCCTACAAGCTCGTGGTGGAGACCACGTACACGGTGGAGGTGTTCGGCAAGCCGCCGGTCACGCTACGCCCGGTGCGGAGCACGGCGGTGGTCAGCATGCGGGTGTCGGCCGCCCGCCGTTTCGGGCTGCCCGTCGACAGAGCGGCACTGGTGTTCGACGAGAACGGCCAGCCGGTGACCGACGCCAACGGCGTCCAGTTGGTGCACGGAGACCCGCGCCCCGGCCCGCCGCCGGGCCGCAAGGCCGAGCTGCCCGTCTGGCTGGGCGACGGCCCCGGGCAGATGCGCGGCGCGGGTCCCGCCGTCGTCGGGGACATCGAGGGTCTGGACGCGTTCACGGCAAAGGTGCTGGACGAGCTCGCCGAGCGTGGCATCGTCCCCAAGATCGTCGACGACGTGCCGCAGTACGCGTCCAACCGGCTCGAACGCGCTGCCCAGATCCTCAACCTCCAGGAGGTCACGGAGCAGCTGAGGGAGCACCGGATCCGCGCCGCCTACGACTCCCTCGCCCAGGACGGCATCCTCCTCGACCTCTCGCTGCACGGCCTGAACGGCGCCCCGGAGAACTACCAGCTGCGCCTGTCGCTGAAGCAGGACTTCAGCGACGTGGGCCCCATGCAGCACACCGACGCGGAGACGGTGGTCAACCTCGACATCGGCTCCGACACCTCCGCCCGGGCCATCAGCAAGTCCAGGACGTACGCGGGCGGCGCGTCCGTCAGCGAGGGCGACGGGCCCGACAAGGGCCACGACGGCATGGCGCACGAAGTGGGCGTCAACGCGGGCGGCAGCCGCACCAGGACGGCCGGCTCCAGCGCCGGCGGCACGGTGAACGTGGTGACGCTGCAGGAGAGCAGCGGCCCGGTCGCGATCGTCTCCCTGGGGCATGTCATGACCGCCGAGCTCCTGCACAACGGCACGACGACGACGCTGGCCACCGAGTCCGGCAGGGCGACCCTGAAGATCGCCGGCGACCTCCTCCCGGCCACGAACGACACCCCGCCCGCACCCCTGGGCAAGCTCTCCAGGAAGGTGCAGAGCAGCCTGACGCTGCTGCACATGGATGTGCCGGGGTCACACGCCGCCGCCCAGCAGGTGCTGAACAGGGGCATGCGCCCCGGCTCCGGTGCGTTCCAGACCATCGCCGCGATGCTGAACGTGCGCAACCTCGTCTCCCACTTCAAAATGTTCACCCGGGCGCTGACCGCCGGCCTCGGCTTGAGCGTCGACGGCGTTCCCACCCGCTCATCGCTGTCGGTGGCCGGCGAACTCGGCGAGGCGGAAGTGATCGGCATCGTCGACCACGTGAGCGGCGACATCCTGTTCGGGCTCAGCAGCGCCGGCGTGTCCTGGGGCGGATCGTCGAATGTGTCCGTCGGCGCCACGACGAACGTCTCCGACCTCGACGACGGCGGGAAGTCGAGCGACGGCGGCACGCTGTCGCTGCCCTCCCGGTCGGGGGGCACTTCCGACTCCACCTCGATCCTCGACATCTGGGGCAACGAGGAACTCACGATCAAGTACGGCCGCCACTACATCATCCGCGCGTCCACGGAGCTCACGTTCACCGGCTCGGAGAGCACGGCGAACGCGCTGCCGGCCGCGGGCCGGATCCCCCTCGGCGAAACCCGGACGGCCACGGCGCCGGGCACCGCGCTGTTCTCGCTGGCCGAGGAAGAGGCGCTGCTCATGTACGCCGAAGGCGATCTCTCGCTGCCAGGAGTCCTCGTCAGCGACGCCATCGAGCGCTTCCTCAACCGCAGCCTGAACCTCGACACCAGCATCGCCGTGCCCCTGGTCCAGCGCTACATCGCCGACGTGGCCACGGCGCGGAAGGCCGGCGCGGACGTCGGCTACGCGGCGCGGCACACCCCGAAGGCCCTGCTCGGCAGAATCAAGGAGGTGATGGGGGTCACGCCCGACCCGGCCGAGACGGACTCGAACGGCCGGCCGCTGCCCGGCCGGCCCCCGGGGGACACGGCGAAGGATCTCGATCAGGTTCTCAGCCAGGCGGCTGACCTGCTCGAGCGCTCCAGGGAGGTCGTGCTGGCCCCATCGTTCGACGAGTCGGTGAGCCTGAGCACGGTGGAGTCGCTCGACCTCGCCGACGAGAACGGCGACCACCTGCCGATGCTGGACGCGGTGACCCGCGCCGTGACGGCCACGGTCCCCGGGGCGATGGAGGGCAGCCCGACCCTGGGCGAGGAGCTGGCCGTCGACTTCTCCGACGACGCGGTCCGGATCCGCGTCCTCGACATGTGGTCGCGCAGCGGCTTCGAGAAGACATACGAGGTGCAGAACGGCACGCACACCGAGGACGTCACGGTCAGGGCGCGGCTGGTGCCGGCCGACTCCAAGCATCCCCGCTGGGCGAAGTTCCTCGCGCACCTGACGCAGGCCGGGATCATCATCCAGCGCTACCGCTACGGCGACCGCTCGCACTCCGAGTCGTACAACGGCTCCTACTCGGCGGGGCTCGACTACGGCGCCTCCGACAATGGCGACGACCACGGCGGGGGAGTGTCCACCGACCGGGGCCGCTCGTACACCGGCTCGATCAACCGGCAGACCACGCGGCTGCAGCGGATCGGCCTGTTCAGCGAACTCGACCGGGTCCAGCAGGACATGCTGCTCGTCATCGAGGTCGAGCGCAGGCCGAGGCGCAAGGGCAAGCTGTCGGGCCGGTTGAGCAGGCTGGCCGACAAACTGCGGGGCAGGATCCGCTCCGCGCCGTTGGTCACCTATGCCGCCTCCCTGGTCCGGCGCATCCCGACCGGCATGATCCGGCCCGTGTCCGAGGATGACGGACCGCTGGTGACCGTGCCCGACCCCCGGCCGGTCGAGCTGCATCCGGGCCACTTCCCGGCGGCGATACGGGAGGACCCGAGCGGGCCCACCCTGTACGAGGTCATCGTCGCGCAGCTCACCAAGATGATGGGCGCGAAGTCGGTCGCGGAGATCCGCCCCGAGCTGGTCACGCGGCTGCTCCCGTCGGCGTTGCTGACCGCGTTCGAGCGGATGGCCGGGCCTGAGGGCGAGGTGATCGTACGGGCGGCCAGGCAGAAGTTCAGGAACCAGGGCACCGAGGTGAACATCACGGCTCGCCTGTCGGACCTCACCATCGCGGCCGGGCCGTTCGACGCGGAGAAGGGAGAGGTCGACAGGGCGGCCAACGCCCAGAACGCGACTCTGTCCCGCGACCGCGTACTGCCGGGCCAGGCGGGCGGCAACTTCTCAGACGGTGAGTCGGGGCTCGGCTTGGGCGCCCGCGTCCGCCTGGAGACATCCGAGGCTGTCAGCGATCACCACGGGGCGCGCCGCGAGCGCAGCATGTTCCAGAAGAGCGCGGCCTACCTCGTCCGCCTGAGAGTCGACTACGACCTGACGTTCCAGAATGTGGCACGGCTGAGGGACGGCCGCGAGCATCCCGTCGGCAAGCCCGTCCGCCTGCCGGGCGCCACCAACGGCGAGATCGACGTGGTCCTCTTCGGGGACGAGATCGAGGAGCTGCTGGTGCGGATGGAGGAGAACGTCCGGCTCGCGCCCCTGCCCACCGGGGACATGTGGCAGAAGACGTTCAACTTCATCCCCGAGACCGGCCGCCACGGCCCGATCGACGCCCTGCGGGACGCGCGGCTGGCCGCCCGCGAACGCGGCGCGGTGGCCCGCGTGGCGGTCAGGGAGGCGGACGGCCTGCACCGTTACGACGCCTACCCCAACGGCGCGCTGCGCAGCGTAACCCCCGACGGCGGGTTCGCCGAGGCGTTCGCCACGCTCTCCCCGCTGCTGCTGGACGCCGCCTCCGGCATCAACCTCGACCTGCGCGACGTCTTCATGAACTCCGAGACGCCTGGTTCCTTCGCCTCCCAGGTCAGGGCCGCGCTGATGTCCCGCGGTGTCGTCGCGGTCAACACCGAGAAGGCGTCGTGGCCGGCCGAGCGGCCGTTCCCGAACGAGCCAGTGGGCGGAAGCGTCGGCCAGGGCGTGTCGCCGCCCAGCGTGACCTCGCCCGCGATCGAGGGCACCATCTTCTCCAGGTCGGCCCGGCCCGCGGGGGTTCCCGACCTGACCACGGCCGAGGTACGCGCCCAGGCCCGCTCCGCGACCGGGGTCGCCGAGCGCATCAGCTGGACCGCCGATGACACGATGGCCGTCCAGCTCCCCGCCTCACCCGACCAGCACGTTCGCGTGATCGTCGGGAACCCGGGCGAGGGGCTGAACGCCGCCACGGAGCTGCGCGCCGGCACGCCGGAAGACCCGCACCTGATGCGGATCGGGCCGCGCGTGCACCCGGACGTCGTGTCGTCCACCGTGGTGCACGAGCTCTCGCACGTCGCCCAGGAGGCGACGGCCGCCGCCTGGGGCTCGCCGCAGGGCGTCGTGCGGCCATCGCTCTCCCAGGAGCAGGCCGAGGGCTCCGACCTCTGCCTGATCCCGCGCCTGAACGAGCACGCCCACCTGTCGGACAAGTGGCGCGCCGCCACCGACACCGCCACCCGGTCGCGCCTGGCGGACGCGATCGACGCCATCGCCGCCGACGTCGAGCGGCGCGGCCACACCCTGCCCGCGCCACCCTGGGGGACGGGCCCGCGCGCACCGGCCGCCGCCGAGCCGCAGAGCAGGATCGCGCGGCTGCTCAGCGGCGGGAGCGCCACGGGCCTCGACACCTCGGCGGCCGGGCTCTCCAAGGTGGCCCAGATCGCCGGCGTGGCCGACGTGCGTCCGGCACCGGGCCAGGTGAAGGAGTTCACCGTGACCGCGGGCGGCCGCCGGTTCACCCTGGAGCTGGCCGAGGCCGCGCGGAACGCCACCGAGGTGACCGTCGAGGCGAGTACATCGGACCGGCTGACCCTCCGGGTGCCCTCGGAGGGCGGCGCCCGGGTGACGGCCGCGGTGGCCGAGCAGGTGGCGGCGCACGCGGCGCGGCTCGCCGGACGGCCGGACGAGCTACTGCTCGGGCCGGGCCCAGTGGTGTCCCCCCGGGCACTCGGCGTGCCCGACGCCAGGACGCTCGCCAGGCTCCGCGGCCTGGTCCACGCGATCGCCGAGGCCGGCCCCCGCGCCGCGGCCGAGAGGTCCGCGCTGCGCGCCGAGATCAGCCGGGCGGGCCTGGCACCCGGCCAGGACGGGGCCACACCCAGGCTGCTGGAGCTCGCCCGGGCGGGCGAGCTCTCTCCCGCGGACGTCGCGGCCGTCCGCGGCGGGGCGGCGCTGCCCGAGACCGCCGCGGCCAAGGCGATCGCACGCGCCGCGGCGCTCATGGGCGCACGTGTCCAGGTGTACGGCCCCGGCCTGATGGACATCGTGCTGCCCGGCCGCCCGCCCATCCCCGTCGAGGTCCTGCCGGACCGGGCCGGTTCCCCCGAGCCCGGCATGCTGACGTTCCAGATGGACGGCCGCCGCACGATCGGCGCGAACGAGCGGGCCGCCGCCGCGACCGCCGCCGCGGCCGTCGCCCGCGCGCTGGGCAGGCACCCCGGCGACCACGCGGCCCTGGCCGAGCTGCACGAGGCCGTGCGGCAGGCGCGGGCGGCCACCACGGCCCAGCGGTTCGGCCGGCTCGGCATGCTGTTCGACCTGCTCGCCGGCACCCGCCCGGAGGTGTGGGGGCTCATCCCGCGGCCGGTGGCCGACGAGCTCGCCGCGCTCGCGAACGGCAAGCGCCCGCGGGACTGGCCCGCGCACCTGGACCGCCTGCGCGCGCTCGCCAACACGACCGGCTGGTGGCCGCCGGAAGAGGGGGAGTGCCGGTGCCCCGCGGACGAGCCGTGCCGGTGCGGCTACCGTTCCGAACCCGAACCCGAGGCCGAGCGGGAGCGGGAGCCGTCGGGGGAGCGCGTGGTCGCGCTGTGAGGGGCAGGGCGGCGTTCCGGCATGATGGACTGTCGAGGAAAGGACGGCTATGGCATTCGCGGTGGCGCGGACGAGGGACGAGGCGCATCTCTACCTCGACCTGCACCCGTGCGTGTGCGGGTCGGCGGAGACGACCTGGCACAGTGGGCTGGTCAGCGTCGAGGACGAGCTGGTCAACCGCTACACGGGCACGTGCGAGGAGTGCGAAACCGCGCGGGAGTACCTGTTCGGGCTGCCCGAGCGGCCGGTGATGCCCACGGGCTACCCGACGTTCGGCGGGCCGGAGCCGTCGGAGCTGCTCGACGCGGGTGAGTGGCTGTGGGTGGCCGACCTGAGCGCGGGCAACGTACCCGTGGACGACCGGGCCGAGGCCCGGCGGGCGCTGCGGGTCGCGACCGCGGCCGTCGAGGAGGTCATCAAGTTCGCGCCGCCCGGCGCGGACGCCGTGCCCGACGACGGGTTCTGGTCCGAGCGCGGGCAGCGGATGCGGGCGGCCGAGCCCGGCCGGTTCCAGCTCGACCGGCTGCTGGTCGTCAAGGACACCTACCAGGACCTGGCGGCCGGTCATGCCTGAGCGCGGCCTGGGCCGTTCACTGGTGGAGGCGTACGTCTACCTCGACCTGGTGGCCCACGACGGCGCGCCGGGGGCGTCGCGGCGGGCGACGCTCGCCCGGGAACCGGACGGGATCGTGGTCGGCCTCGGCGCTCTGGAGATCCTCGTCCCCTACGAGGCCGAGATCGGCGCGCGGGAGGAGGGCGCGATCTTCGGCTCCGGGCTCTCCGAGCTGATCGACCCCGGTCAGTGGATCCTCATCGCCGCGACGTACACGAGCAGGGCGCTGGAGGGCGCGCTCTTCTACGCCGCCGATCCGTCCGGCGACCACAGCTACGACAACGTCGAAGCCGACTGGAGCTTCGCCGCGGCCGCCGTGGAAGAGGCGCTGAAGTTCTTCCCGCCGGGCGCGGCCGAGCTGCCCCCCGACGCTTTCTGGACCGAGTCGGGCAGGTCGGTAGCCGAGTCCGCGCCTGACCGGCTGACCAGACGGAAGCTGGAGAGCGACCTCGCCCTCTACCGCCGGAGCCTGGACGATTTCCGCCGGCTGCACGCCGAGCCGGAGTAGGCGCCGCCCGCCGGGCGGTGGCGGTGGTGCGGAAACCGACGGACAACGGGTGCGGAGACCGACGGACGACGAGAGTTATACGGCGACGGGGAGGTCCGTGCGCCGATGCAGGACTTCGGCGGCGCTGATGAGCATGTTCGTCGTGTGGCCGAGCAGCGGGTTCGGGTCGGTGGCGCGGCTCACGGTGAAGACCCGGCGGATGTGGGAGGGGTCGCCGAGCCGGAACACGCACACGTCGTGCGACTCGATCATCGCCAGCTCCGGCACGATCGCCACCCCCAGCCCCTTGCGGACGAGCTCGAAGGGCAGGTTGTAGTCGTTGGTGCGGAACAGCACGTCGGGGTCGAAGCCGCTGGCCGCGCAGATGTGCGACAGGTTGAGTGAGGCGTCCATCCCCTCGGTGTAGGAGATCCATCGTTCGGCGGACAGCTCGCCGAACTGGATGCGCTTCCTGGCGGCCAGCCGATGGCCGGTCGGCACGAGCACGTACAGCGGCTCCTCCATGATCAACGTCATGTTCAGGTCCTTCGGCCAGCTGTGCGGCACCATGCCGTACTCGAAGACCACGGCCAGGTCGAGCCGCCCCTCGTTCACCGCTGGAATGGTCCTGGCCGGATCGCCTTCCTCGTAGCGAATGTCCACGTTGGGACGGTCGCGGAGAAACTCGGCCAGTACGGCGGGCACCAGCCGGAATCCGGCGGACCAGAAGCTGCCGAGCCGCAATCTGCCCCGGTGGGCGCCGGCGAAGGACCGCATCTCCTCCTCCGCCGCCTCGAGGTCGGCCAGCAACCTGGCGGCCTTGCGGGCCAGCTCGGCCCCCGCCGCGGTGGGCCGGATGCTGCGCGGCAGGCGCTCGAACAGTTGGACACCCAGGGTCCGCTCCAGCGAGGAGACCTGCTGCGAGATCGCCGACGGGGTGAATCCGAGGCGCTTGGCGGCGGTCCTGAGCGAACCGGTGGCGACCACTTCACGGATGGCCTGCAACTGGACCGGAGTAAGCATCGCTCCAACTTAACAGTCCGGCGACTTGCATCACCAGACTGCGATCCATCTTGAGGCAAGACGATCGCCGGTTGGCTGGTGAGATCGAGAAAAAGGATAAGCGAGACTGAACAGTATGTGCATAAATAAGCACGCTCGCTCACCTTGCCGTATCTAAACGGACCCCAATATTGGTGTTTACGGAACGTAGCACTGAGCCCGAGAGGGGGTGTCCTGCTCCATGCGGTTCACCCAAGCAGCCGCCGCATTCGGCCTGGCGGGACTCTTGTCCCTGACCGCTTGTTCCGGAGGTGGCGCCTCCCAGGCGGCCGCCCCGGCGCAGCAGAAGAGTCAAGAGCTCCACGATCTTCTACCCGACAAGATCAAGAAAGGTGGCACGCTCAACGTCGCGGCGGGCCACAACTACCCACCGCTGGTCTTCCTCGACACCGACAACAAGTCGGTCATCGGCCTGGAACCCGAGCTGATGAAGGCCGTCGGCCAGGTGCTCGGCGTCGAAGTGACGTTCAACCAGGCCAGCTTCGACAGCCTCATCGCCGGTGTGCAGGCCCGCCGTTATGACCTGGCCATCCAGGCGATGCTCGACAAGCCGGAACGCCGCGAGAAGGTCACCTTCGTCGACTACTTCAAGACCAGCAGTTCGCTGCTGGTCCAGGACAAGGACGCTCAGGCGATCAAGTCGCTCGACGATCTCTGCGGCAAGACGGCGGCCGTCGAGCAGGGCACCGCCCAGGCCGACGACGCCGAGCAGCAGAACAAGAAGTGCACGGCGGCGGGCAAGCCCGCGGTCAAGGTGCTGGTGTTCCCCGACACGGTCGGCTGCCTGCAGGCCGTCTCCACCGGCCGGGCCAACGCCTTCATCGGCGGCACACCCACCATCAGCTACCAGGCCACCCAATCCGGTGGCCGGATGAAGCAGGTGGGTCAGCCTTACCGCTTCCTCCCGTACGGGATCCTCGTCAACAAGGAGGATCAGAACCTGGCCAAGGCCGTGCAACAGGCGATGCAGAAGCTGATGGACAACGGCTCCTACGCCAAGATCTTCGCCAAGTGGAAGATGGAGTCGGGCGCCCTCGACAAAGCCGTGATCAACGGCGGCGGGTCGTGATCACGACCCGGCAGACCGTACAACCGAACGCGCGGGCGCGGATCCAGGCCGTCCCGCTCCGTCATCCGGGGCGCTGGGTGGGCGCGGGCGTCCTCGGCTTCCTGGCGATCTTCCTGGTGCAGGGGTGGCTGGCCAACCCGCGCATGGAGTGGAAGGTGGTCGGCGAGTACCTCTTCGCTCCCGCGGTCCTGAGCGGGCTCGCCACCACGCTGCTGCTCACAGTGCTCGCCATGGTCGTCGGCGTCGCGGGCGGCGTCGTCCTCGCCGTGCTGCGCATGTCGCCCAACCCCTTGCTGGCGGGGCTGAGCGGGTTCTACATCTGGATCTTCCGCGGTGTGCCGCTGCTGGTGCAGCTGTTGTTCTGGTACTTCCTGTCCGCGGTGGTGCCGACGATCGGACTCGGTGTGCCCTGGGGGCCGACGTTCGTGGAGTTCGACACCAACCTGATCATCACCCAGCTCACCGCGGCGGTGCTGGGCCTCGGCCTGCACGAGGCGGCCTACATGGGCGAGATCGTGCGGGCCGGCATCGCCTCCGTCGACCCCGGCCAGACGGAGGCGGCCCACGCCCTGGGCCTGACCCGCTTCCAGACCCTGCGCAAGGTCGTTCTTCCGCAGGCCATGCGGGTCATCATCCCGCCGACGGGCAACCAGGTGGTCTCCATGCTGAAGACCACCTCCCTCGTCTTCGCCATCGCCGTACCAGAGCTCCTGACCTCGATCCAGGGCATCTACGCCAGGAACTTCCAGCAGGTCCCCCTGCTCACGGTGGCCTGCTTCTGGTACCTCGTGGCGACGACCGTACTGAACGCCGGACAGCACTACATCGAACGCAGGTTCAGCCGATGAAGACCCTCATCCGCGCGGAAGGCGTGCACAAACGTTTCGGAACGCTCGACGTGCTCAAAGGCATCGACCTGGAGGTCGCGGAGGGAGAGGTGCTGGCCCTGATCGGCCCGTCGGGGTCCGGCAAGTCCACCTTCCTGCGCTGCATCAACCACCTCGAACGCATCGACGCCGGCCGCCTCTACTTCCGCGACCGCCTGATCGGCTACGAGGAGCGCGGCGGGAAGGTCTACGAACTGCCGGACAAGGCGATCGCCGCCCAGCGGGTGGACATCGGGATGGTCTTCCAGCGCTTCAACCTCTTCCCGCACATGACCGCGCTCGAGAACATCATGATGGCGCCGATCATGGCCAAGCGGGAGCCGAAGGCGGAGGTACGCGAGCGCGCCCACGCCCTGCTGACCAGAGTGGGACTGGCCGACAAGGCGCACAGCCGCCCCGACCAGCTCTCCGGGGGCCAGCAGCAGCGCGTCGCCATCGCCCGTGCCCTGGCGATGCGGCCCGGTCTCATGCTGTTCGACGAGCCGACCTCGGCCCTCGACCCCGAGCTCGTGGGCGAGGTCCTGGACGTCATGCGCGACCTGGTGCGTACGGACGGCATGACGATGATCATCGTCACCCATGAGATGGGATTCGCCCGCGAGGTGTGCGACGCCATCGTCTTCATGGACGACGGGATCGTCGTGGAATCCGGGCCCCCCGGCACCGTGCTCGGCGAACCCCGGCACGAGCGCACCCGGGCATTCCTCAGCAAGGTTCTCTGACCCCGAAGGAAAGATATCCACGTGTCCCGCGTCATCGTTCTCGGCGCCGGAGTGCTCGGTGCCTCCGTCGCCTACCACCTGGCCGTCGCAGGGGCTCAGGTCGTCGTCATCGAAGCCGGCGGCCCCGCCGCGGGAACCTCCAGCGCGACCTTTTCCATGGACGTCACCCATCTGAAGACCCCACGCACCTACTACGAGCTGAACCGCGCCAGCGCCGCCCTGCACGCCACGCTGGCCGAGGAACTCGAGGGCCCGTCGTGGTGGCACCCCATGCCCGCCATCCAGTGGGGTGACAGCGAGGAGAGTCGGCGAGGGCTCAGGGAGCGGGCCGTCCGCCTCAAATCCTGGGGACATCCCTGCCGCATCGCCGACCCGTCCGAGCTGCGCGAACTCGCCCCCGCCGTCGACCCCGCGGCGTGTACGGCGAGCGAACTCGTCATCCACGACCAGAGCGCGTGGTACGACGCCCCGCTCTTCGTTCAGCGCCTGCTCGATCGCGCCGCCACGCTCGGCGCCGACATCAGGTACGGCCTGCGGGCACAGGCGCTGATCCGCCGTGGCGGCACCGTCACCGGCGTCGAGACCGGTACGCGACGCTGGGAAGCCGACTGGGTGGTCAACTGCACCGGCCCGGACGCCGACCGCATCGCGGTGCTCGCCGGCACCGACCTCCCCATGACCCGGATCCCCGGTCTGGTGGGAGAGAGCACCCCCATCCCCGGACTCCGGCTCGACGCGATCCTGGCCACGCCGCAGGTCGACCTGCGCCCCGCCCCCGGAGACCGGATCTGCTCCATCTCCTGGCCCGTCGACGCGCTGCTCCCCGGTCAGAGCGACGACGCCCTGGCGGAACGGTTGCACGCCGGTGGCCAGCGGATCCTTCCCGCGCTGCGCACCGCCCGGTTGGCCGGCGTCCGTCTCGGTGTCCGGCCCGTGCCGGCGGACGGCCTGCCGCTGGTGGGCACGCACCCCGGCGCCCCCGGCCTCTATCACCTGGTCACCCACAGCGGCGTCAACCTCGCCCCCGAACTCGGCCGCCTCGCGGCTCAGGAGATCACCAGCGGCGACGGTCCCGACCTCGCCCCCTACCGCGTCACCCGCGACATCGCGACCTCCGTGAAGGACGAAAGCCTGACCCTCATGACCACGAGCTGAGTCTCTGCCTCAAGAACAGGTGATGTTGGTCGGGCCGGGCGTGGACGGGCCGTTGGCCTGGAAGCCGAAGGTGGCCGACGCGCCCGGCGCCAGGCTGGTGGCCCAGCTCGGCGCCTTGATCGTCCATGTGGTGCCCGACGACGTGATGGTGGAGCTCCAGGCGTTGGTCAGGGTCACGCCGGACGGCATGGTCCACGTGACCGTCCAGTTGTTCCAGGTCGCGGTCCCCGTGTTCCGCACGGTGACGTTGGTCGTGAAGCCGCCCTGCCAGACGTTGGCGACCTGGTAGTTCACGCCACAGGGGAGACCGGTGCCACCTGTGGGCGTGGGGGTGACTGTGGGGGTCACCGTGGGCGTGGCGGTCGGGCCGGTTGAGGTGGTGTAGCTGACCTTGGTGTAGGGCGTGCCGCATATCGTGCCGCAGGAGGACGGAAGCGTGAAGCTGTACACGCGGCCGCCGTTGATCAGCGTGTCCGTGACGTCTCGCACCCGGATCTGGAACTGGTTGGCCCCCGACGTGGTCCCGCCGATGATGTAGGACTGGCCCATGTCGCCGTTCATCTGGGCCGTCTGCCACGCTCCGTTGGCGAAGTACTCGACGCCGTGAATGCCGTTGGCCAGGTGCGAGACGGAGATCGCGGGCCACCAGACCTGGGCGGACTGCAGGAACCCGATGTTGATGTCGCCGCTGTAGTTGGGCGCGGGGATGAACGACCAGGTGACGTGCCGGTTGTTCCAGTGGCCGGGATACATGTCCCCGACCCCGGCGCCGTTCTTCACGAACCGGTTGAGTGAGTCCTTGGCCAGGTCCAGATGGTAGGGATCGTCGCGGCACCAGGCGTTGGAGTCGCCGCAACTGTCGGCGACCAGCATGGTCAGCTTCGCGCCGTTGTAGGCGTCGGCGACCCAGGAGCCGTTGCGGCAGAACGACTGATTCTGCGCGCCGTCGTTGGCGCCCGTACAGAAATCGCTGATCTCTACCTGTACGTAGCGGCCGCAGTTCAGGCCGTTGTTCCACAACCCGGCCTTGCTGAGGTTGGCTCCCGTCAACGGCCGGGGGTAGAAGGTGTAATCACCGGGCGTGTTGTAGACGTTGAGCGCGACGAAGTCTTGTGAGTCGAGGTTCGCCTGGGGCACTCCGCAGCCGCCGTACGGCATGCCGAGCCCGTCGAAATAGGTGGCGTTGCCCGTCACAGGGCCGGGCGGGTCGCTGACCGCGCCGGCGGACTGTTCCGTCAAGGGCATCAGGGCGCACAGCGCGACCAGGAAACCGGGAAGCAGGATGGCGAGTAACCGGCGACTCATCGGACTCCCAAGGCAGAAAGGTTCGACACGAACCTCCCCGCAGAGTGCTGGCCGGTCAAGCAGGGACGCGGGTGAACTGGGCAAACACTCCAAAATTACTGAAACTTTCATCAACTCCCCGAAAACATCGGGGGAGAGGCGTGAGCCGCGTCGCGAGACGCGAGGCGGCCGGATCGGTCCGACGGTCAGATTTCATCTCCTTGAATGATCTTGCCAAAACGGCATTTTTGCATTTTTGGCAAGATCCGCTACGCTGGTCGACATGACGGCTGACGGGAATGTCGGTATCGGGCTGCGGGAGCGCAAGAAGCGGGAGACCCGGCTTGCGCTGAGCCAGGCCACGATCCGCCTGTGCGTCGAGCGCGGGTGGAGCAACGTGACGGTGGAGGACATCGCCGCGGCGGCGAACGTGTCCGTGCGCACCTTTCGTAACTATTTCTCGAGCAAGGCCGAGGCGATTGCCGCCAGCCACCTGGAACGCGCGCTGCGGCTCGCCGACGAACTACGAGCGCGGCCGGTCGATGAGCAGCTATGGGACTCGATCGTGAGCGCGGTCCAGGCCCAGCTCGCATCGGGGGAGGGCAACGGTGGCGGGTCTCCCCACGACCGGCGATGGCAGGACGGGCTCCGGCTCCTACTGACCGAGCCGGCGCTACAGGGCGAGGTCCTCAAGGCGGACGCGGCCGCGAAGGATGAGCTGGCCAAGGCGATCGCCGAGCGCACCGGCACCGACGTGGCACATGACGTCTACCCGAAACTGGTCGCCGCGGTGGTCAGCGCGGGCAGTGCCGTGGCCGTGGAGCACGTCCTGAGCGCCGATCGGCCGATTCCGCTCGCGCCGCTGCTGCGCGAGGTGTTCGACCAGCTCACCGCGGGTCTACCCGTCCCGTAAGAACCCGCGCGAACCCCTCCCAACCTGGCCATTGCCGGGTCGATTCCTCCTGCTCTTTTTCCGTGCGAACTTAGGAGTACACGTGATCACAGATGTCGTCATCGCCGGCGGCGGTCCGAACGGGCTGATGCTGGCCTGCGAACTGAGCCTGGCCGGGGTCCGGCCGATCGTGCTGGAGCGGCTACCGGAGCCGAGCGAGGAACCGAAAGCGAACGGACTGCTCGGCCAGGTCGTGAAAATGCTCGACCGCCGCGGCCTGTACGAACGTCTCAGCGGTAGCCCGGGACCGCCGCGGCCGAACTCCGCGTACTTCATGTTCGGCGCGATGGGCCTGGACCTGAGCCTGCTGGAGAACAGCCCCATCTATGCCCTTCCGGTACCGCAGCTCCGCATTGTGCAGGTCCTGCAGGAGCGCGCCATCGAGCTGGGCGTGGAGATCCGGCGAGGACACGAGGTCGTCGGCCTGTCGCAGGACGACGACGCGGTCACCATCGACGTCGCGAGTCCGGGTGGGGCGTACCAGTCGCGGGCCCGGTATCTCATCGGTGCGGATGGAGCCCACAGCACCACGCGCAAGCTCTCCGGCATCGAGTTCCCCGGCATCACCTACGACCGGATGACTGTCCGCTCAGGGCACGCGACGATCCCGCCGAACTGGGTCGATCCCGCGACCGGTGCGCTGAACGTGCCCGGCTATGGCGCTGTTCTGCCGTTCCTGCCCCACCGCACCGAGCACGGAGGGTTCTCCTACGCGCCGATGCCCGGCCACCCGCCGCTGGTCACCACCACAGAGTGGGACCAGCCCGCGACCGACGCGCCGATGAGCCTCGAGGAGTTGGGGGCGAGCATCCGCCGCGTGCTCGGCGTCGACGTGCCACTGGGTCCGCCCGACGGCGAAGGGCCGCACGCGCTGCGCCGGCTGACCGGGGGTAACACCCGGGTCGCCGAACGGTTCGCCGACGGCCGGGTGTTCCTGATCGGTGACGCCGCCCACGTGTACTCCGCCACCGGGGGCGGACCCGGACTCAACCTCGGTCTGCAGGACGCGATCAACCTCGGCTGGAAACTCGCCGCCGAGCTCCGGGGAAGCGCCCCGCCCGGACTGCTGGACAGCTACGAGACCGAGCGGCGATCGGCCGCCCACCGCATGGTCCTGAACGCGCGGGCACAGTCCGCCCTGATCGCCCCCGGCAGCGACGTCACCGGACTGCGCGACCTGTTCACCGAACTGCTCCGCGACCCGAACACCGTCCAGCGCCTGGCCGAACTCACCGCGGGCGCCGACGTCCGCTACGACATGGGCGAACCCGAGGCGCACCCACTGACCGGCCGGTTCGCCCCGGACCTGGAACTGCGCACCCCGGCCGGCCCGGTCCGGCTGGCCGAGCTGACCAGAACCGCACGCCCTCTGCTGCTGGACCTGACCGAAGACACATCGCTCGCCGAGACGCTCGCCCCATGGCAAGACCACGTCGATATCGTCACCGCACGCCCCCAGACCTCCGCGCCCACAGCTCTGCTCCTTCGACCGGACTGCTACGTGGCCTGGGCATCGGCATCACCTCATCCAGATCCAGCGGAGCTGGACGCACTCCGGGCAGCCTTGCGGCGGTGGTTCGGTGTCATCGAACCCGCCCGCGTCTGAGGACCAAGGCATTACCCCCTGCATGTCCGACCCGCACAACCACACACGGAGGCCCCCGATGCGTGCCTTCGGTGTCACCTACGACACCGGCTTCCTGTCTTCCGGAACCACCACCCACGAGCCCTTCGCCCCGGACACGGTGCGCCGCGAAATGCAGATCATCCACGACGAACTGAACTGCGACGCGATCCGCTTCACCGGCATGTCAGGGGATCTGCCCAACCTTCCGGAGCACATCGCGACCGGGGCGTTCGACGTTTTCCTCCTCCCTTACTCAGCGCTCGACCGCTCCCACGAGGAACTCATCACCGCCGCCGCGACAGCCGGCGCGGGAACGATCGCTCGCGGCTCAGTCGCCCGCCCGCTCGTGGCTCCGTCCGAGGCCATGCCGGAGCCGATGCGCCGGCCGCTCGCCGACCGCCACGCGCGGCTCGCCGCCGCCGGCCTGGACGATCTGGCGGAAGGCGCCTCGACGATGGAACTCCTGCTCCGCTTCATCCTCGGTCACCGAGATCTGCACTCGGTTATCGTCGGCTCGACCGATGCCGCGCACGTGCAGTCCAATGTCGCAGCCGCCCAGAAGGGCCCGCTCCCGGCAGACGTGTACGACGCGCTGCGGGATCGCCTCAGCCAGACGTAGGAGTTCTGCCCACATGTGGCCTCACCCCGGCGGGTTACCTTGGGATAACACGGTCACTAAATAGTGCGGTCTATCTACGGCGGATATTCTGGCTCATACTCTGCTCATGACGATCATCAATAATATGAAGTACGTCCCCTTTCCAGACGACCCGCACAACTACAAGCCCAACTCGCGTTATTCAATGGTGCTCGACGGGGCCCGGCCGGACGGGGCCTATGTCAAGGATTTGGTGCTGAATTTCGAGCTCCTCGCGCCCGGCGAGGTAATTCCGGTGCACGAGCACACCAACGAGGAGGTCCTGATCGTCGACGACGGCGAGGCGGAGGCTTTCTACGACGGCGAGTGGCAGCCGGTGGGGCCGGGGTCGGTGATCTTGGTGCCGCCGGGCATCGCCCATGGCTTCCGCAACACCTCTGGCGGTGTGCTCAGACTGCACGCCGTGTTCGGCGGCCACGTGGTCGGCACCCGGCTCCTGGAGCGGAGCCCGGCCCCCGGCACCGAACATGAGCCGCTGCCTCCGCCGTCCCTGCTGGACTTCCGGAGATTTGCGGACGAGGTCATCCCTTCCCTTCCGGAAGAGGGCTGACTGTCTCGGCCTGATAGTCGTAAGTGGTGCGGGCAGTCTCGATCTCGTCGAGATTGCTCTCCGCCCATGTGACGAAAGTGCCGGTGAGGGCGAGAAGTGTCCGGCCCATGGGGGTGAGCGAGTAGTCCACGCGGGGCGGCATGACCGCGTACATGGTCCGCGAAACGATGCCGTCGCGCTGCAACTCGCGCAGGGTGACCGTCAACATGCGGTGGCTGATGCCGTCGATGCCGCGCTTGAGTTCGGTGAACCGCTTGGTGCCCTCATCGAGCTGGTAGATCACGGATAGCGACCACTTGTCCGCCACCCGGTCCAGGATCTCGCGCGCCCTGCACGCGGCTGGCGTGTGGTCGGCGGGAGCCGGTGAGTCCATGGAACGCCTCCAGAAAGTCGAGCCGATCACACGATCATGCGCTCTTCGCAGCGTGATCTGCACCATGGGCATTGCGATGGGGGACACGTGCACGGGCATTACCAGTCGATCACCTGTATTGCGCGCCCGATGGGGCCTGTCTCTGTGGCCTGCAGCAACGTCCGGTCCTCCAGGCAGGAAGATCACCAACGGCGGGGAGCAGTCCAAACCCGAAGTCTCGCCATAGGCGTTAACGATGCCCTCAGCCAAGCCTTGGCTCCGCGGGGCACCTGGACGCTGACGCGCTCGATACCGCCGACCCCATCAGTCCGTCGGCGACCGTGGCCAACCCGCGCATGTCCCGGCGTCTACCTCATCCAAGGACTGGGATCGGCGTTTCACCCCCTTCCCGGGCCGGCGTCGAGTGGCCGCGCAGGCGGTTGCTCGTAACCGTCAATCGGCACGGGCTCCCTCCTGCTGTCAACGGCCACCGACCTCTCTGGTCCTCACAAGAGTTGGCGCGGAGGGGTCCGCCGCTCGTGATAGTCTTCATCACGCAAGGACGCGCGGGGCTAAAGATTCCGCAAAGGACTTGACGGGACGTAGCGCAGCTTGGTAGCGCACCTGACTGGGGGTCAGGGGGTCGCAGGTTCAAATCCTGTCGTCCCGACATTTCTGGCATTTGCCCGACCACTGTTAAAGGGTGGTCGGGTTTTATTATTCTTGGGCCGTGTCGGCTCTCACCCATAAAAATACTCGCAAGGACGCGCTGCGATGGAACGACAGCGAACTGGCATCCGCTGTCATAACCGCACATAGCTGGGCCGAGGTGGCGAGAATCCTCGGCTACAGTCCTACTGGGAGTGCCTCCAGGAAGATCATGCAGGAGCGCGCCACCGAACTCGGCATCGATAGCTCGCACTTCGTTGCCCAGCCCGGCCGTCCCCGTAAGTTGCCACCGACAGACCTGCTCGCCGGTCAATTTCATCCACCGTGGGGAGACGACGAACTCCGTACGGCCGTGGCAGTGGCGACTTCGTGGCGAGGAGTGTCCCGGTCCCTGGGCATATCGTCCAAGGGTGGTCGACAGTTTCGAGTCCTCAAAGACCGCATCAAGGCCCTTGGCCTGGATGTGTCCCATTTCAAGGGAACTCGACGCTGGAGTCCCTCGCAACTGAGCCAGGCCCTGGAAGGAGCCGGCGATTGGGATGCGGTGACTCAGGCCCTCGGCGTCGCCGACAACCGGCAGAATCGCACCACCATTCTGCGTCATGCCGACCGCCTGGATATACCCACGGCACACATGCAGGACGAGCCCAAGCCTGCCACGCTCGGTCAAAGTCACCTCAGCCATCTGCGTGCGGCCGCGCCCACCATTGCCGCCGCCTGGTTCATTCTTCGCGGCCATATCCCTTCGATGCCGCTCGAAGCGAAGCCGTACGATCTCCTCGTGGACACTGGGGTTTCCGTTCAACGCGTGCAGATCAAGACGTGCATGGCGAGCAAGGGTGACGTGACGATCGCCTACAGGCTGTCGGGTACGACGAAGGGTGCGCTAGTCCCGTACGACGCATCGGACGTCGAGCAGTTCTTCATTCTCGACGGCGATCTCAACATCTATCTCATCCCCATCGAAATTGTGACGGGAAAGCTGCGAATTTCACTCAAGAAGTATCAGCGCTTCCGCGTCGGATCCGCTCGCAGCCTCATTGAATAACCGCGATTTGGAACAACGCGGCGGATGGCTGCGAGCCGCCAGCGGGGTGGGGTGCCATAGCCTGGGCGCACATCAGAACCGCACGTGTACTCAGCAGGAGGCAGGAGGGGCTCGTGGGGCGCAGGCCGACCGTCGATCGGGGTGAGCTGGCTCGGCTCGTCGCTGAGGGGATGAGTGTGCACGAGTTGGCCGCGCACTTCGGGGTGAGCGAGTCCGGGGTGTTGCAGGCCAAGCGGGCCGCGGGCCTGGCCAAGCCGATGCTCGATCACAGCCGGGCCGTACCGTGGAAGCTGGAGCGCGGGCACGTGCAGTCCGGGCCCGCCACGAACCTGCGGAACCTGTCCGCCGCCGCGCAGGGGAAGCCGCCGGCGGCCGAGCGGTTGAACACCGCCCTGCGGTGGGCGCAGCGGCTTGTCGATGCCGGGCTGGACGTCGATTACGACAGCGTGAGCGGGTTCAGGGAGGTCGCGGCGGCCCCTGGTGGCTCTCACGTCGCAACGGTGCTCGAAAGCGCCAGGAAAGCGATGGAAGGCCGCTGACGCCGGCGTTTCGGACGTTCGCAGGAGGGCAGTCGCTGGTCTCGACAATAGAGACCGGAGGCGAACATCATGTCCACCTTTATCTGGGTGGTCGTCGTCGTGGTCGCGGTGGTGGCCCTTGCCGCAGTCGGCTACGTGGTGTTGCAGCAGCAGCGCCACAGCCGTCTCCGCGCACGTTTCGGCCCCGAGTACGAACGTCTGATGGCTGAGCACGACAGCAGGCGCGACACGGAGCAGGAGTTGCTCGCCCGTGAGCAGCGCCACTCCGAGCTGGACATCCGGCCCCTGCCGGAGGAGTCGCGTGACAGCTACGCCACCCGGTGGACCGAGGTGCAGGAGCGCTTCGTCGACGCCCCGGGGTTCTCGGTGACCGAAGCCGACCAGCTGGTCACGGCGGTCATGGCCGAGCGGGGCTACCCGACGGACGACTTCGAGCAGCGGCTGTCCGACCTGTCCGTCGGGCACGCGGCCACCCTGGACCACTACCGGACAGCCCACGAGATCAGCGGGCGCGCCGCCAGGAAGGAGGCCTCCACCGAGGACCTCCGCCAGGCGATGGTGCACTACCGCGCGCTCTTCGAGGAACTCCTGCAAGAGACCACGCGAGGACGGTGACAGATATGACGAGCGACGAGCTCAAAGTGCCGTCGCAACGGGCGGACCATGCCAACGACGAGGACGAGCGCGAGGACAACCCTTCACGCGAGCACCTCGACGGGCGCGCCTCGGGCGGCGGGTACGGCCCGGCGGACGACTTCCGTACCGACGCTCTTTCCGAAGGGGACGACCTCCGCGCGAACGACACCCCCACGGCCGACCTCACCAGAGACGACAAGAACCGCCACCACGAGCCGTACGCCCCGACGGGCGGCGACATGCTGGCGGACCCCGAGCCGAGCCTGGGCGCGGACCCGGCACACGCCGAGCCCGAGTCCGAGTACGACGATGAACAGGGCGATGAACAGGACGACGAACAGAACGACGTACGCGAGCTCGTGGCTGTGGACGGCGCGCCGTCCCACGCGGCGCCTCCCGAGTCCGTCATCCTGTTCGACCAGGACCCGGCCGAGGTGCAGGCCCGCTGGCGCGAACTGCAGACCTCGTTCGTGGACGACCCCGGCGACTCCGTCCAGCGGGCCGAGGGGCTCGTTGACGAGGTTGTCGAGGCGCTGACCAGCAGCCTGACGGCCCGCACCGGCGAGCTGCGCGACCGCTGGAAGGGCGCCGGCGACACCGAGCAGCTACGGCTGGCTCTGCGCGAGTACCGAGTCGTGCTGGAGCGCCTGCTCACCCTGTCAGCTCATGAATCCGGCTCGGCCCACGAAACGAGGTAACGGGACATGCTGGCGATAGTCGCGGCGATCATTTTCGGTCTGGGTTTCCTGCTCGACCTGCTGAACGTACGCATCGGGTCGGGGATCTCGGGCACGACGTTCATGCTGCTCGGTCTCACGCTGCTGGCGCTGCACCAGGCCGGCATCGGTACGGGCAGCGTCAAGAGTTACGGCGGCTGGCGGGGCCGCACCCGTCGATAGTCAGGCAGACGAAGCACATCAGACAGACGCGCGGCGCACTCGGTCACGAGGCGCCGCGCGTACATGTCACGAGTTCAGGTCTTGCTGGGGAAACGCATGGTGACCGTGCTGCCCTCGCCGCCGACCCGCAGTGACAGGTCGGAGGAGAGCAGGCGGGCCACCCAGAGTCCCATCCCGCCCACGGAGCCGGGCATCGGCCCGGGCTTCCAGGTGCCTTCGTCGTGTACCTCGACCACCAGCTCGCCGTTGTGTACCCAGGTGCGGAGCTGCGCGTCGACCGTGCCGTGCGTGACGGCATTGGTGGCCACCTCGTTGACGGCGATGACGAAATCGCCCACCGCCTCCTCCGCCATGCCCACCCCTCGGGCCTCGGACGCGGCGAACTGCCGGACCCGTGGCAGGTCCGGCAGCCGGAAGCTCAGCTCTTTCACGGGCGCGCCAGGTGGCGGACTGATGGAGCCCGCCTGAGGATCGACATCCCCGTTCACCCGGTAACCGCCTTATCAGCCGACTAGCTCACTACGTAGCTGGTCCAGCACTTTACGGAGGATTCGCGATACATGCATCTGAGAGATGCCGAACTCTGCCGCTATTTCGGCTTGAGTCATGTTCCCAAAGAAACGAAGGAGCAGGATGTGCTTCTCCCGCGACGGGAGAGCGTCGATCAGCGGCTTGACCGCCTCCCGATCGACCATCTTGCTCAGCGTGTCGTCGTCCTCCGGGATGATGTCGCCGAGCGAGGCGGCGTCGTCGTCGGTCCCGAGCGGCGCGTCGAGCGACAGCGTGCTGTAGGCGGCGGAGGCGTCGAGCGTGAGCAGGACGTCCTCCTCGCTGATGTTCATCTTCGCGGCCAGCTCGGCCACGGTGGGGGAGCGGCCGAGGTCCTGGCTGAGGTCGGCGACGAGCCGGTTCAGCTCGGAGCGGCGCTCCTGGTAGAGGCGCGGCACCCGGATGGCCCAGGTGCGGTCGCGGAAGTGGCGCTTGACCTCGCCGGTCATCGTGACGACGGCGTACCCCCTGAAGGCGTGGCCGAGGGTGGGGTCGAAGCCGTTGATGGCCTTCATCAGGCCGACGTACGCGGCCTGCAGGAGATCCTCCATGGGCTCGCCGCGGTAGCGGTAGCGCCTGGCGATCTCCATGGCGAGCGCGCGGTGCATTTCGACGATGCGTTCCCGCAGGCGTTCCCTGTGGCTGCCGGGAGTGGCTTCGCTGACCATTTCGGCCAGCAGTTCTTCGGCGGTCAACTCCTCGAGGACGTATTCCTGTACAGCCATCGCTGCTCCTCATATGGGTCGCAGGGCGGCCTCCACCTGCAAAAAAAGCCCAGGCAGAGGCGTGCCTCGCTCTACATCCGAGACGGAAGCCCTCTGCTGGACTTCGGATCCAGTGTCCCCCCAAACGGCGGAAGTATTCCTCCTTCGCGTGGTGACAGTAAGGTTGCCCCGTGACAATGCCGGAGAACGGCGAAGGGGCGGTGACAGCCCTGCGCCTTACGTCGTCGACCGTGGACGAGATCACGGTGATCAAGGTTGACGGCATACTCGACGCCACGACGCGCGAGCAGTTCGCCGACTACCTCTCCATGGCGGGCTCCGAGCTGATCCTGGACCTGTCCGGGGTGACGTTCATGGACTCGCGCGCGCTCGGCCTGATCGTCCACCATTGGCAGACCAGCCTGGCGTCGGGGGCCAGGTTCGCGCTGGTCGGCGTGGAATATTCGAAGTCGAAGGTGATGTGGATCACTGGGCTCGCGCAGCGGCTGCCGCTGTACGACACGCTCGACGACGCCTTGGCCGCCATTGGCTGAGCGCGATCCGACATCACTTGCGGCGGGATTTCTTCTGATGCTCCTCGACCAGGAGCCTGGCCAGATCCGCCACCTTGACCTGATGGTGCTGTGAGATCCGGCGCAGTTCCTCGAAGGCGGCCTCGGCCGAGCATCCGCTGGTCTTCATGATGATGCCCTTGGCCTGGTCGATCACCGATCGTCCGGCCAGGGCCTCGTGGAGCTGGGCGGCGTCGGTACGCGCTTCCTCGAAGTCCCAGAGGTTGGCCATGGCCACGCCCACCTGCTCGGTCAGCATGTCGGCCAGCGCCTGTGCGGCCTGCGGGGAGAAGGCGGACGGCCGTACCGAATACAGGCCGATGACCAGCAGGGCGGGGTCGAGCCGGATCGGCACGGCCAGCACCGAGCGCACGCCCCAGCGGGCGGCGAGCGGGGCGTAGCGCGGCCAGCGCGAGTCGCTCAGCACGTCCGTCACGACCACGCGGCCGCCGGTCAGCCGGGCCTCGGTCGACGGGCCCTCGCCGATGTCGCGCTCGCCTTCGATCAGCATGATCAGCTCGCTGTGCGAGCCCGACACCAGCACCCGCTGGTCGCGCCAGTGCTCGGCGGAGCCGCCCGAGCAGCCGGGCACTCCGTCGGCGAGCGCGGTCGTCAGGCCGCGCAGCACACTTTCCGTGGAATTGTCTTCGCCCAACCGCCCGAGAGTCGCCAGGTTACGGGCAAGTCCGGGGGTGATCATCGCCGTTGATTTCATAGCAAGCAAGCCCTACCCCTTATGGCTAGCATTATCCAGCGTGGCGTAGCGTCAGAGGATGACCATGCCCGGCCTCGAACATGCCCTGGACGCTCTGTCCGGACGTGTTTCCTCCCTGCGCGAGGCGCGGGCGGCCTACCCCTCCGACCTGGCGCCGACTCTGGACGCCGCGCTGGCGGAGCTCGACACCGCAGCCGAGTTGCTCGCCGAGGCGCGCGAAGCACTCAGCAACGCCTCCAAACGGCAGGGCGGCAAGAAGGACGGGACCCAGCGGGAGCTGAAGCTGCTGCGCCAGGTCTACCGGGCCTTCCCCGTGCCGGTGATCGTGCTCGACGGCGGCGGCGTCGTCAGGCGGATCAACCCCGAGACCTCGCGGATGCTGGGCAGCCCCGACGGCTACCTGGTCGGCCGGTCGTTCCCGCTGCTGGTGGACGTGTCGCGGCGGGCGGCGTTCCGCTCGCACCTGACGTCGGTGCTGCAGACCGGGCAGCCGGCGGCGTTCGAGTCGCGGCTGGCGCACCAGGGCAGGACGCACACGGTCCAGGTGGCGCTGACCCGCCTGACGATGCCCGGCGAGCCGCAGCAGATGGTGGCGGCCGTGGCGCTGCCGACCGAGGTACAACTGCCCGAGCCGGGCGCGCGGCGGCCCGAGCAGTCGGACGGCGCGCTGCTGCTGGCGGCGGCCAAGCGCCAGGACCTGCTGGCCACGATGACCACGCTGCTGCTGGACGAGGAGGCGCTGAGGCAGCCGGTGGCGCTGCCGAGGGCGACCCGGCTGCTGGCGGCCGGCTGGGCCGACTGGGTGATCGCCGACGTGGTGCGTGACGGGCTGACCCGCCGCGCGGCCGTGGTGGCGCCCAAGGACCACCCGCTGGGCGATCTGGTACGGCAGGTCGAGTCCGCCGCCCCGGCCGCGAGCCAGGTGGTGACCCAGGTGCTGGAGCGCGGCTCCGGCGTGGTGCACGAGATGGTCGACGACGAGACGCTGCTGGGGTTCTGCGCCGACGGGCCGCTGCTGACCGCGATGGGCGCGGGCTCGATGCTGTGCGTGCCCATCGGCCGGGCCGACGGCGTGCTGACGCTGATCAGGGCGCACGACCGGCCGCCGTTCACGCTGGCCGACCTCGGGGTCATGCAGGAGGTCGGACTCCAGCTCGGGCTCGCGCTGCGTGCGCAGAGCAGTTTCCAGAGCCGTGCACGGGCCGCCGACGCGCTGTCGGCGACCGTCGCGCCGCGTAACCTGCCGGATGTGCCCGGGTACGAGGCCGCCGCGATCTACAACCCCGGCGCGTCGGTCGGCGCCGAGTTCTACGACGTGTTCCCCGTCGCGGACGGCTGGGCGTTCGCGCTCGGCGGCGCCGCGGGCAAGGGTGAGGAGGCGGCGTCGGTCAGCGCGATGGTCAGGGGCGGGGTGCGGGTGCTCAGCGTCTGGGAGTCCGATCCCGACGTGGTGCTGTGCAAGGTGAACGAGGCCCTGGTGTCGCAGGGCACCGGCATGTTCGTGATGGTGGTGGCCGGGTTCGTGCGGGGCCGCAGGATCCGCCTGTCGTCCGCGGGGCACCATCCGGCCGCGCTGCTGCTGCCCGACGGGAGCGTCCGTTTCGCCGCGGGTGGCGGCGTGCCGCTGGGCATCTCGCCGGAGGCCGAGACCGAGGCCGAGGAGCTCAACGTCGGGGTGGGTGAGACGCTGCTGCTCTACTCCGAGGGGGTGATCTCCTCCAGGAACGAGGTCGGCGAGCCGTACGGGGAGGAGCGGCTGGCCGACGTGCTGGGCAGATGCGCGGGTCAGGCGCCGACGACGATCGTGAAGGCGGTCGAGGCGGACCGGCACGCGTTCTCCAGTGGGCAGGTTTGGGATGAGATCGTGGTGCTGGCTCTCCGTGGTGTCTGATCTGCGGGGGTTTGCGGATGAGCCATCGACGGGTAAGGTCTTGTCCAGAGAACGACGTGCCTAAGACGCAGGCACACCTTGAAAGCTGTTTCAACGCTGAGGTGTGCCATGAATATCGCGATCGTCGCTTCCGCCACCGGAAACAAGCGTCATCAGATTCTCTCCGTCGCACGTGAGCTGGGACGCGATCATCACGTCACGATCTACTCCCGACGTGACAGCGCCGAGGGAAAGCCCAGAACGCGAGTGGCCCCGGGCGTCATGCTGGAGCACATCGACGTGGGCCCGCTGCGTGATCTCACCCCCACCGATGTCATGCCGTACCTCAAGGATGTCGGCGAGTACCTGGGTCGGCGGTGGAACCAGGAACGGCCGGACGTGATCCACGCCCATTCCTGGACCGGCGGCCTCGCCGCGGTCAGCGGCGCCAAGGGCTTGCAGGTGCCGGTCACCCAGACCTTCCACTCGGTCGACACGACCCACCTGAAGCTCGAACTCGCGCTCGGCCGGAACGCCAGAGCGGTCATCGTCGGCTCCGGTGACGAGGAGTCGGCGCTGATCCGGCTCGGCGTCCCGCGCCACAACATCGCCATCGTGCCGTACGGCGTGGACACCGAGCGCTTCCACCGCCAGGGCCCGGTGGCCACGCGCGGCAGCCGTAAGCGCCTGCTGCATCTCGGCCCGCTCACTCCCGAACGCGGCGCCCCCACGATCATCCGCGCGCTGCAGGGCCTCCAGGACGTCGAGCTCGTGCTGGCGGGCGGCCCCGAGCCGGAGCTGCTCGACGAGGACCGGGAGGCGCGCCGGCTGCGCGCCCTGGCGGAGCAGCTCGGCGTGTCCGACCGCGTGACCCTGCTCGGCCAGGTCAGGCGGGCCGCGGTGCCCAAGCTCATGCGCAGCGCCGACGCCGTGGTGTCGCTGCCGCGCGAGGCCACGACGGGCGTCGTCGCGCTGGAGGCCATGGCCTGCGGCGTACCGGTCATCGCCTCGGCCGTCGGCGCGCACCTCGACTCGATCATCGACGGCGTCACCGGCCTGCTGGTGCCGCCGGACCGTCCCGCGCGGACCGCGCGCCTGGCCCGCGAGCTGCTGACGGACCCGACGCTGCGCACCGCGCTCGGCTACGCGGGCGCCGACCGCGCCCGTTCGCGCTACTCGTGGGAGCGGGTCAGCCAGGAGCTGGTACGGGTGTACGAGCTCGCCTGCGCCTAAAGTTCCTTTTATGATGATTCATCCTTGGGACGCCGGCACCGACGAGCAGTCCCTGGCGTACGTGAAGGACAACCAGTTCGGGCATCTCATAGCCGCGGGCCGCGGTCGTGAGGTGCCCGTCGTGGTGCCGACGCAGTTCCTGCTCGTGGACGACCGGACGATCGTGCTCCACCTGGCCAGGCCCAACCCCGTCTGGGCGGCGATCGGCGAGAACCCCAAGGTGATCATGTCGGTGGCGGGTTCCTGGGCCTACATCCCCGGCCGGTGGCGGGCCGAGCCCGGGATCGAACCCGAGCTCGGCGTGCCGACCACGTACTACTCCTCCGTCCAGCTCATCT
This sequence comes from Nonomuraea sp. NPDC026600, assembly GCF_040638335.1. Taxonomy (NCBI): domain Bacteria; kingdom Bacillati; phylum Actinomycetota; class Actinomycetes; order Streptosporangiales; family Streptosporangiaceae; genus Nonomuraea; species Nonomuraea sp. NPDC026600. The sequence goes on along the minus strand of NZ_JBEZYD010000003.1, from coordinate 170,370 downwards.
GCCAGGCGGAGGTCGTCACTGAGGTCGAGGGCAAACTGGAGATCCTGCGTGAGCAGCTTGAGGACCTCGAACCCGGACACGGCGATCCGGCCCGGATGCCGCGGCTGATGTCCGGCATCCAGGGGGTCCGGCTGGCGATCGAGGAGATCCGCGGCAAGTTCAAGTACGACGGCCAGAAGGACGCCGCCCACCGGGAGCGGGTCGCCAAGGGGCTGACCGAGCGCGGCGGGCCGGGCGACTCGTCGGCCCTCAGCCGTCTGTCCTGAACCGCTCAGGGCGATCAGCCGTCTGTCCCGAACCACTCAGGGCGGCAGGAGGCGGGCCGCCTTGAGGCCCAGGTGGACGGTCAGGCGGTCGTCGCCGTCCGACAGGTCCCGGTGCAGCATCCGCTCGGCCTTGCCCAGCCGGTAGTACAGCGTCTGGCGGTGGATGCCCAGCTCGGCCGCCGTCTTCTGGGCGTGGCCGCCGTGGTCCAGGTAGATCTCCACGGTGTGCGCCAGCTCGTGGTCGAGCGCCGCGGTCTCGGCCGCCAGCTCGCGCAGGTCGCTCTGGCCGAGCCTGGCCAGCAGCCGGTGCACGCCCAGGTCCTCCCACCGGGCGACGGGCGCGAAGCGGGGGAAGTGCTCGGCGACGCGCAGCGCCTGCCGCGCCTCGCGCCAGCTCTGCCAGGCGTCCGCCGGGTCCGCCCGCGGGGCGCCGAGGCCGGCCGCCGTACCGTACGCGCTCTGGAGGGTCTGGGCGACCTCGGCGGCCAGGTGCGCCGGGGCGAGCAGCGCGACGGGCGAGCCGGCGCGGGCCAGGACGCCGCGCGGCAGCGTCCAGAGGGCGGCGACGCGCTCCTCCGACTCGCGCACGGCGATCGCGGCGACGGGTCCGCGCATCTCGATGGAGGCGCCGGCCCGCTCCTCCGGGTCCGCCGAGAGCAGCGCGCGCAGGCCGTGGCCGAGGTCCTGACGGCTCCTGGCCTCCTGGGCGAGCGCGGCGGCGGCCCTGGCGACCAGCGGGGCGGCCCGCAGCAGCACCTCGTCGGTGAGGCTGCCGGAGTCGAGCAGCCACAGGTAGCCGTAGGTGACCTCGCCGTGGCGCAGCGGCCAGCAGACCCTGGCCAGGACCTTGAGGTCGGCGTCCGCGGGGATCCGGACCGGGCCGTGCGCCCGGGCGATGCCGTAGCGTTCGAAGTAGTCGCGGACCTCGCCCGTGGCGCGCCTGCGCAGGATCGACTCCTGGCGGACGGTGTCGATGTCGCCGTGCTGCGCGCCGTACGCCAGCAGGCGGAACGAGCGGTCCTCCAGCGTCGCGGACGCCCCCAGCAGGCGGGCGAGCTCGTCGACGGTCTCCTGTAGATCTGCCGAATTGTGCATTTGTATGACAGCCTGCCACAACCGCCGTTACGCGCGTCGATGGCCCCATGATGAGCTGCGGTTTTAGGCTGAGAACATGCTGGGTCAACTGCTCCTCGCCACCTCCCGGAGCGCGCTGGTACGCCGCTCCGTGTCGGGCTTCCCGCTCACGCGCAAGGTCGTCGGCAGGTTCGTCGCCGGTGAGAGCGTGGCGGAGGCCAGGACCGCCATCGAACGGCTGCGCGACGCCAATCTCGCGGTCACCGTCGACCACCTCGGCGAAGAGACCCGCGACGCCGCCGCGGCGGCGGCCACCGCCAAGGCGTACATCACGCTGCTCGACGCGCTGCGCCCGCTGGAGCTCGGCCGCCGGGGCGAGGTGTCGGTCAAGCTGTCGGCCCTCGGGCAGCGGCTCGACGACGCGATGGCCCTGGAGCACGCCCGCGAGATCTGCGCCGCCGCCGATGCGGGCGGCTCGACCGTGACGCTCGACATGGAGGATCACACCACCGTCGACTCGACGCTCGGGATCCTGCGCAAGCTGCGCGACGACTTCCCGGCGACCGGCGTGGCGATCCAGGCCTACCTGTTCCGCAGCGCGGACGACTGCCGCGAACTGGCCGGTGAGGGTTCGCGGGTACGCCTGGTCAAGGGCGCCTACCGGGAGCCCGCCTCGGTCGCCCACCAGGGCAGGAACGACGTCGACAAGGCGTACGTACGGTGCCTGCGGATCCTCATGGCGGGGCAGGGGTACCCCATGGTGGCGACGCACGACGACCGGATCATCTCGATCACCGAGCTGCTCGCCGACCGCTTCGGCCGCGGGCTCGGGTCCTACGAATACCAGATGCTGTACGGGATCCGCACCGACCGGCAGGAGGATCTCGCCGGAGCGGGTCACACCGTCCGCGTCTACGTTCCCTATGGCGACGACTGGTACGGCTACTTCATGCGGCGCCTGGCCGAGCGCCCCGCCAACGTCGCCTTCTTCCTTCGTGCCCTTGGGGGTAAGTAAATGGATGCCATCAGCAACGTGCCCGTTCCCGCCAACGAGCGGGTGTACGGCTACGCGCCGGGCAGCCCGGAGCGTACGACGCTGGAGAACCGGATCAAGGAGCTGTCCGGCTCCTCGATCGACCTGACCATGACGATCGACGGCGCGCGGCGGCTCGGCGGCGGCGCTCCGATCGACGTGGTGCAGCCGCACAACACCGCCTCCGTCCTCGGCCGCACGCACGACGCCACGGCCCAGGACGTGCGGGAGGCCGTCGACAGCGCGCTGCGGGCCGCTCCGGCCTGGCGGGCGCTGTCGTTCGACGAGCGGGCGGCGATCTTCCTCAAGGCGGCCGACCTGCTGGCCGGGCCGTGGCGGGCGACGCTGAACGCCGCGACCGTGCTCGGGCAGTCGAAGTCGGCGCAGCAGGCGGAGATCGACGCGGCCTGCGAGCTGATCGACTTCCTGCGGTTCAACGTGGCCTACGCGCGGCAGCTCTACGCCGACCAGCCGGTGTCGTCGCCCGGGGTGTGGAACCGGATGGAGTACCGGGCGCTCGAAGGCTTCGTCCTGGCGATCACCCCGTTCAACTTCACCGCCATCGCCGGAAATTTGCCGACGTCGGCGGCTTTGATGGGAAATGTCGTCGTTTGGAAGCCGTCGCCCACGCAGCAGTTCGCGGCGCACTTCACGATGCGCCTGCTGGAGGAGGCCGGCCTGCCGCCGGGTGTGATCAACATGGTCACCGGCAACGGCCAGGCGATCTCCGAGGTGGCGCTCACGCACCCGGCGCTGGCGGGCATCCACTTCACCGGCTCGACCGCGACCTTCCAGCACCTGTGGGGCACGATCGGCGCGAACATCACCACCTACCGCGGCTACCCGCGCATCGTCGGCGAGACCGGCGGCAAGGACTTCGTCCTGGCCCACCCGTCGGCCGACCCGGCCGTGCTCTCGACCGCGCTGATCAGGGGCGCCTTCGAGTACCAGGGCCAGAAGTGCTCGGCGGCCTCGCGGGCGTACGTGCCGCGGTCGATCTGGTCGCGCATGCGTGACGACCTCGTGTCCGCGGCCGAGTCGCTGACCATGGGCGACGTGGCGGCCGACCTGTCGACGTTCATGGGCGCGGTCATCGACGACCGGGCCTTCGCCAAGCACAAGGCGGCCATCGACCGGGCTAACGGCGCCTCGAACATCGACCTGCTCACCGGCTCGTACGACGACTCCACCGGATATTTCGTGAAGCCGACCATCCTGGAGTGCGCCGACCCCACTGACGAGATCTTCGTCAAGGAGTACTTCGGGCCGATCCTGGGCGTACACGTCTATGAGGACGGCGACTTCGACGCGGTGCTGGACCAGATGGAGAGCATCTCGCCGTACGCGCTGACCGGGTCGATCATCGCCCAGGACCGCTACGCGATCGCCTCGGCCTCGGAGCGGCTGCGCTTCGCGGCGGGCAACTTCTACATCAACGACAAGCCGACGGGCGCGGTCGTGGGCCAGCAGCCGTTCGGCGGCGCCCGCGCCTCGGGCACCAACGACAAGGCGGGCTCGATCTTCAACCTGATCCGCTGGGTGAACGCCCGTACGATCAAGGAGACCTTCGTCCCGCCGGTCATCACCGGCCCGTTCCGGGGTGACGTCCCGCAGGCGGGCTACGAGCAGCCCGATCTGAAGAAGCTGGGCTACTGAGGCCCGGCCGCCTGGCGGCTGAACAGGCGAGCCATCCCCGGGGACGGCTCGCCTACTCCGGCGGCGGGGGCGCCGACCACAGCGTGCTGATGATCTGGTGGAGGATCTCCGGGGTCGCGGCCGCGGGCTGCGCGTAGACGCTGAGCTGATTGAGCAGATGCCGGTACGGCCGGACGTCGGCGTCCTTGGTGAGGTAGTGGGCGTCGGCGGTCTGTTCCAGATAGACCACATCAGGCAGGTCCGCCTCGGCGAAGCGCAGGATCGTGAAGGGGTCCACGCCCTTACCGGGACCGAAGGAGAGCACCTGGAGGGTGACGTGCGGGAGGTTGATCATCTCTTGGAGATGCTCGAACTGGGCACGCATCGTCGCGCTGTCACCGACTTGACGGCGCAGCACCGACTCATCCATGACCACCCATAATTTGCGTGGTTGGGGGGACCGCAGAAGCTGCTGGCGGTGCATGCGCAAGGCGACCCGGCGCTCGATCACCTCGGCGTGGCCTTCGCGGTTTCGCCCGATGACGGCCTGGGCGTAGTCCTTGGTCTGGAGCAGGGCCGGGACGTGCTGGACCGCGTAGGTGCGGATGACCGTCGCGTCCTGCTCCAGCCCGAGAAACGCCGCGAACTCGTCGGAGATCACGTCTCGGTAGTCCTGCCACCTGCCAGGGGCGTCGGCCTGCGCGGCCAAGGTGAGCACGACCTGGCGTTCGGCCTCGTCGACGCCGTACAGGCTGAGCAGATCGGCCACGTCGTCCAGCGGGAGATCGGTACGCCCGCTCTCCAGGTGACTGATCGTGGAAGGCGGGCTTCCGATGGCGGACCCCGCGTCCGCGCGGGTGATGCCGCGTGACTCGCGCAGCCGGCGCAGACGTACGCCGACCAGCATCCGCAACGCTGTCGGTCCGGACTGGCGCAATGTCTCGCCCGGGATTCCCGTCAAGTCGCCTCTACCGCGAGCAGTCGGCATTTATGCTCCCAATTCGGCAAATTGCCGCTCGGCAATCGCCTACATCTTGTCACATAAGCAACTGAGATTTCATTCAATGTCGCGAACTGGCCGCATCTGACCCTGTCGATCGATGGCTCTCCACCACTTCATCCTGAGACATCCAGTTTGTCGACATTAATGGCATAGGACGCTTTTGCCTGGCTGGCGCTACAGCGATGAGTTCAGCAAGGAATTCCCGGAAATCGTGAGGATCATTCAACTGTATCGGCATCTGCTGGAGGAGGTTCGTCGGTTTCCTCGATATCGGCACGGAGCTACCCACTGTGGATAACACCCACGAACTGGCTCAGCAAGCGGATCCGACCAGCCGGGTGGTTCATGTAGACAATAATCCTCTCTGCGCTGCTTCACGCCCAGGCCCGCAGCGGCTGTGCGAGCGCGCGACGGGACCCTCGCCACCGTGCCCGACCCCGCGCCCGACCCTGCGTCCAGCCCCCGAGGAGGCGGTCCTGTAACACGCGAGGCGATTGCGCGAAACATACTGTCCTTAATCTCCGGACATGGCGGACATATTCGACGCTTACTCCCTCGGGTCCGAATCATGGGATGAGATGTTCGAGCGGCCGGGCGTCCCCCGGCCGCAGTATCAGGCGCTCTTCGCCGCCCTCCAACCGCTCGGCGTGGACGAGCTGAGATCCAGAGCCGACCAGCTTGCCCGGATGTTCACCGATCGTGGCGTGACCTTCGACTACGCGGGCGAAGAACGGCCCTTCCCGCTCGACCTGATCCCGCGGGTGATCGACGCGGCCGAATGGGATCTCGTGGCGCGCGGCGTCCGGCAACGGATCCGCGCGCTCGAGGCGTTCCTGGAGGATGTGTACGGCCCGCGCCAGGTCTTCCGCGACGGCGTGATGCCCTGGCAACTGCTGCACTCCAGCCCCCACTACCACCGGGTCGCACACGGCTGGCGCCCGCCCAACGGGGTACGCGTGCACGTCGGCGGCATCGACCTCATCCGCGACGAGCAGGGCGCCCTGTGTGTGCTCGAAGACAACGTCCGCACCCCCAGCGGGGTCAGCTACGTGCTGGAGAACCGCCTGGCCATGGCCCGGACGCTACCGTCGCTGTTCGCCGAGCAGTTCGTCCGCCCAGTCGAGGAATACCCGGCCAGGCTGCTGGCCGCGTTGCGCAAGGCGGCACCCGCCGGGGTCACCGACCCGACCGTCGTCGTGCTCACGCCCGGCGTCTACAACGCCGCCTACTTCGAGCACGCGCTGCTCGCCCGCCTCATGGGGGTGGAGCTGGTCGAGGGGCGCGACCTCATCTGTGAGGGCAACCGCATCTCGATGATCACCACGTACGGCAGGCGGCCGGTCCACGTGGTCTACCGGCGGATCGACGACGACTACCTCGACCCCCTGCACTTCCGCGGCGACTCGGTGCTGGGCTGCCCCGGTCTGGTCAACGCCGCCCGCGCCGGCAACGTCACGATCTCCAACGGCGTCGGCAACGGGGTCGCCGACGACAAGCTCGTCTACACCTACGTGCCCGAGCTGATCGGCTACTACCTCGGTGAGGAGCCCCTCCTGCGCAACGTGGAAACCTACCGGCTGGACGATCCCGACATGCGGGACTGGGCGCTGGATTCGGCGGCCGAGCTCGTGCTCAAGCCGGTGGACGGGGCGGGCGGCAAGGGGATCGTGATCGGTCCGGTGGCCACCGCGGGCCAGCTCGCCTCCGTACGGCAGGCCGTACGGGACCATCCGCGAGGCTGGATCGCCCAGCGGCCGGTGATGCTGTCCACCTCGCCCACCTGGATCGGCGAGCGGCCGGTGCCGCGCCATATCGACCTGCGGCCCTTCGCGGTCAACGACGGCGACGACGTGTGGCTGCTGCCCGGCGGCCTGACCCGCGTCGCGCTGCCGGAGGGCGAACTGGTGGTCAACTCCAGCCGGGGCGGCGGCTCCAAGGACACGTGGGTGCTCGGCAACGCGCACGCTCCGATGGCCTCGGTCACCGCTCCGCCTGTCGCCCAGTGGAGCCCGAGCAGGGTCGCGGCGGGGACCGAGGAACAATGACCCGCCCGTACGAGGAGGACCCGCGATGACTCGCCCGCTGCTCAGCCGCATCGCCGAGACCCTGTACTGGATCGGCCGCTACATCGAACGCGCCGACGACACCGCCCGGCTCCTCGACGTGTCCGCGCACCGCATGCTGGACGAGCCCGAGACGTGCCGCTCCATCTGCGCCACTCTCGGCATCCTGCAGCCTGAGCCGTTGAGCGCCACCGGGATGATCCGGCGGCTCGCCTATGATCTGGACGAACCCGCCTCGATCGCCGCGTCGGTCAGATCGGCCAGGGACAGCGCCCGTGGCGTGCGAGAGGTGATCTCCAGCGAGGCGTGGGAATGTCTCAACGTCACCTGGCACCAGCTCCGCCGTCTCCCGACGGTCGCACCGCACGGCTACCTGGCCTTCGTCCGCGAGCGGGCCGCGCTGTTCTTCGGGCTGGCCGACGCGACGATGAGCAGGGACGACTGCTGGCGGTTCATCGTGCTGGGCCGGAGTCTGGAGCGGGTGGACATGACGACCAGACTGCTGGCCGTACACCTGCCCGGAGACAGGCGGCTGCTGCTGCAGGCCAGCGGCGCCGATGAGTCCTTCACCCGCACGCACGGCGCCCACGCCGACCACGCCCTCGAGTTCCTGCTGCTGGACAACCTGTTCCCGCGCTCAGTCCTCTACTCGCTGCTGACGGCGGAGAAATGCCTGCGGGCCCTGACGCCCGCCAGGGTCAGAGCCGGAGTCGCCGATCCCGCGCTGGCCGCGATCGGCCGGGTACGCACCGGCCTGGAGTACACGGATCTCGACCAGTTGCAGGACCGGGTGCCCGAGCTGCTCGTCACCCTGCAGGAGGCGTGCGCGTCCGCTGGTGAGGCGATCGGCGAGCGGTTCTTCCAGCGGAGGGAGGAGCTGGCATGGGTTGGCGCTTGATGGTCCGTCACCTGACGCTGATGGAGTACGCCGACGAGGCGCGGTCCTCCTTCAACGAGGTGCGGATGACGCCGGCGACCGGTGTGCTGTCGAGCCGCATTATCGTACAGCCCGCCGCCCACATCTACACCTACCAGGACTACTGGGGCACGACGGTGAGTGCCTTCGACGTGTCCCATCCGCACCGCTCGCTGTCGGTCGAGGCGGTCAGCCGGGTGGAGACGACCGGGCCCCGCGGGCCCCGGTCCGTTGCCGGGACGCCCGACCCGTCCATGAGCGAGCTGCTCGGGCGTACCCCCGCGACCTCCGTCAGCGACGAGCTGGCAGAGCTCGCCACGGCACAGGCGAGCGGGCGCGACCCGCATGAGGGCGCCGAGGCGATCTGCGCGGTGGTCGCCGCCCGCGTGGCCTACATGCCGGGCTCGACCGGCGTGCGGACCTCCGGGCAGGAGGCGTGGGACCAGGGCAAGGGCGTCTGCCAGGACATGGCCCATCTGACCGTCGGCATGCTCCGCGCCGCCGGCCTGCCCGCCCGCTATGTCTCCGGCTACCTCCATCCCAAGCCCGACGCCGAGATCGGCGAGCCGGTGGAGGGGCAGAGCCACGCCTGGGTGGAGTACTGGGCGGGGGAGTGGCTTCCCCTCGACCCCACGAACGGCTCCCCGGTCGGCGAGGCCCACGTCGTGGTGGCCCGCGGCCGCGACTACTCCGACGTCCCTCCCCTGAAGGGCGTCTATCAGGGCCCAGGGGAAAGCCGTCAGGAAATCACGGTGACCGTCACCCGCCTGAGGGGATAGTCGAAACATGCTGGAAGTAGCGCTGGAAGAGGCAAGAAAGGGATTCGCCGAAGGCGGCGTCCCGGTGGGAGCGGCGTTGTTCGCGGCGGACGGCACGCTGCTGGGCCGTGGACGCAACCGCAGGGTCCAGGACGGCGACCCGTCGGTGCATGGGGAGACCGCGGCGTTCCGCGACGCCGGCCGGCAACCCACCTATCGGGGCACGACCATGGTGACCACACTGTCGCCCTGCTGGTACTGCAGCGGGCTGATCCGCCAGTTCGGCATCTCGCATCTCGTCGTGGGGGAGTGCCGGACCTTCATGGGCCAGCACGAGTGGCTCGCCCGGCACGGCGTGGACGTGGTGGTGCTCGACTCCCAGGAATGCGTCGACCTCATGACCGCCTTCATCGCCGCCAACCCCACGCTGTGGAATGAGGACATCGGCAAATGATCCCCGTCATCGACCTTCAAGGCGAGTCCGTGCCGGAGCGGGTGGACGCCGCCCTCCGCGAGTTCGGATTCCTGCTGATCACCGGCCACGGCGTCCCCGCCGAACTCCGCTCCGACGTCCGGCGGGCGGCCAAGCGCTTCTTCGCCCTCCCAGGAGAGGTCAAGGAGCGGTACGCGGCCACCGTGGGAGAGCGGGGCTGGCTGCCACCAGGGGTGGAGGCCAACGGCTACGCCGAGGGCACTCCCACCCCGCCCGATCTGAAGGAGACCTTCGCCGTCGGCGCCGACCGGCCGATCGGCCATCCACGCATCGATCGCGAATGGTTCCTCCAGAACGTGTGGCCCCCCGAGGTGCCCGAGTTGGAGCCGCTGGTCACCGCGTACCTGACCCAGATGCGCGCGCTCGCCGACCGGCTGCTGCTGATCTGCGCGCGGGCCCTCGGCGTCGAGGAGGACTTCTTCACCTCGAGGGCCGACCACCCGACCTTCACCATGAACATCAACCGCTACCCGCCGCTGTCGCAGATCGGGCCGCCCGAGCCGGGCCAGTTCAGGATCGGCCCGCATACCGACTTCGGCACCGTCACGATCCTGGACCGCCAGCTGGGCGTCGGCGGCCTCCAGGTCTTCACCCTCGACGGCGAGTGGATCGACGCCCCCTACGTGCCGAACGCCCTCACGATCAACATCGGCGACCTGCTGGCCCGCTGGACCGGTGAGCGCTGGCGCTCGACCCGTCACCGCGTCCTGCCGCCCGCCCCGTCGGCCCCCGATGAGGAGCTGGTGTCGCTCATCTACTTCTACGAGTGCAACCCGCTCACCGAGGTGGTGCCGCTCACCGGTGACGCCGAGCCCGTCGTCGCATCCGACTACCTCATGGAGAAGCTGAGGGCGATCACGCTATGACCGTCGTACGCGAAGGCACCTACGGCGACAAAGTCGCCGCGATCGAGCCGGGCGGTCTGGAGTTCATCCCCCTGTCGGACCGGCACGGCAAGCCTTCGGGCCTGTTATGGACCTGGATGTCGCCGAACCTGGAATTCGCCACGATCTTCCTCGGTGTGCTCGCCGTGGCGGCCTTCAAGCTCAGCTTCTGGCAGGCGGTCCTGGCCTGCGCCGTGGGCAGCGGCCTCGGCGCGATCACGCACGGCATCCTGTCGGCCCAGGGACCTGCCTCCGGAGTGCCGCAGATGGTGCTCGGACGGCTGCCCTTCGGCTACTGGGGCAATATCCTGCCTGCCGCGTTCAACTCGGTGGCCGCCGGGATCGGCTGGTTCGCCGTCAACAGCGTCAGCGCCGCGCTCGCCCTCAACACGCTGACCGGCCTGCCCGCCTGGCTCTGCCTGGCCATCGCCGTGACGGCCATGGTGGCGCTCGGCTTCTTCGGCCACAACCTCGTCCAGGCCTTCGAACGCCTCGCCTTCCCCGTGCTCGCCGTGATCCTGCTCGTCACCTCGGTCATCATCGTGGCCCAGGCCGACCTGGGCTACGCGGGCGAGGGCGGCGGGATGGGCGGCTTCCTGCTGGCCGTCGGCGCCTCCTTCGGCTACGCCGCCGGCTGGAACCCGTACGCCGCCGACTACACCCGCTACCTGCCGCCCGGCTCCTCCCGCCGGGCGGTCGGCCTCTCGGCCGGGCTCGGCGTGTTCGTCTCCTGCGTGATCCTTCAGAGCGTCGGCGCGGCGTCCGTGACCATCGCCGGAGGTGACCCGCTCGGCCAGCCCACCACCGCGTTCACCCAGCACCTGCCCGGCCCGGTGGCCGGGCTGACGCTGCTCGCGATCGCCCTCGGCGCGGTCGCGGCCAACGCGCTCAACGTCTACTCGGGCGCGATGTCGCTGCTCGCGCTGGGGGTACGGCTTCCGCTGCACCTGCGCAGAGCCATCATGGCCCTGGCCTGCGGGGCGATCGGCTTCACCGTGGCGCTGTCCGGGCTGGCCGACGCCGGGCACAAGTACGAGGCGTTCCTCCTGGTCATCGCCTACTGGATCGGCCCGTGGCTGGGCGTGGTGCTGACGGATCTGTTCCTACGCCGGGGTGAGGAGCTCCCTCCGGTGCTGTTCGACAGGCGGCACACCAACTGGGCGGGCCCGATCGCGATGGTCGTCGGGGTCGTCGTGTCGGTCTGGCTCTTCTCCAACCAGCAGCAGTACGTCGGCCTGATCCCCCAGCAGGTCCCCGCGGTCGGCGACATCGCCTTCGAGGTGGGCTTCCTCATCTCGGCCGCTCTCTACCTGGCGCTGAAACGCAGGACTTCATGACAGGCTTGCGGCCATGGGATTCGGGGTTCGTCAGTTCGAGCTGACCTTGATGCATCGGATGCGTGATCTCAACGCCGAGCGGGTGGAGGACGCGCTCATCGACATGGGCGCGTCCCGGGCCGAGCTCCGCGCCGCCCACACCCAATGGACGAAGATGGCCCACTCCGTGCGGACCTCGAAGGGGCTGGCCGGGTTGCGGACGGTGCTCGGGCCGCCGCCGTACCAGGGCAAGGCCACGATCGGGAGCCTGACCTGCGACGTGGCTCGCTGGGCGCTGCCGTCCTGGCCGAACCTGGAGTTCGAGGTGCTGCTCGGGCCTGATGGCGTGGTGTGGAACCAGTGGTTCGTCCGTCCGCACGGCGACAAGGCGCTGGCCTTCGCGGACCTGATTCCGTGGGGGTGCGTGGTCACCGACGTCGCTACGAGCTTCCCCGGGGCCGCCCAGGGCGAGGGCTCGGCTCCGCATCACTGGGTGGTCGACTTCGTTCACGAGGGTACGGACTATCGGGCTCGTTTCGTGTACGGCCTGTACCAGCGTCTCGACCGCGCCTGACGGGTCAGACGGATCGCGGGTGGAAGCGTAAGAACCTCTTCGGCTACGCCCACAGATGACCGTGCTCGACCGCTTCCTCCCGCTCCGCGCGTTCCGCGATCCTAGAGTGGTCAAGGGAGGGAACTGGTCAATGAACGAAACCGGACGCGAGCTGCCCGCGCGGGCCTCAGCGGTCATCATCGGGGGCGGCGCCATGGGCGTCAGCTCGGCCTACGCGCTGGCCGCGGCCGGAGTCACCGACGTGGTCCTGGTCGACAAGGGGCCGCTGGGCTCCGGTTCGACCTCGAAGGCCGCAGGGGGAGTGCGCGCGCAGTTCTCCGACCGGGTCAACATCGAGCTCGCCGCACGCAGCCTCGAGACGTTCGAGACCTTCGCCGGCCGCTTCGGGCAGGAGATCGACCTGCACCAGGTGGGCTACCTGTTCCTGCTCGACTCGCCCGAGTCCGTCGCGGAGTTCGCGAAGAACGTCGCGATCCAGAACGACCTGGGGGTGCCCAGCCGGATGATCTCGGTGCGCGAGGCCGCGGAGCTGTCGCCGCTGATCGACACCGACGGGCTGCTCGCCGCCGCCTATTCGCCCACCGACGGCCACTGCACGCCCGAATCCGTGGTGCTCGGCTACGCGGGCGCGGCCCGCCGGCTCGGCGCCCGGTTGCTGCCCAACTGCGCCGCGACCGGCATCGAGACGGTGGACGGCCGCATCGTCGCCGTCCACACCGAGGGCGGCCGGATCGAGACCGACACCGTGATCTGCGCGGCCGGCGCCTGGTCGAGCCCCATAGGCGCGTGGGTGGGCGTCGACCTGCCGGTGAGCCCGCTGCGCAGGCAGATCCTGATCACCGAGCCGGTCCCCGATCTGCCGCCCATGACCTTCACCATCGACTTCGGCACCACGTTCTACTTCCACCGGGAAGGTCCCGGCCTGCTGCTGGGCATGTCCGATCCGGACGAGACGCCGGGGTTCAAGTTCGACCGGTCCGACGCCTGGCTGCCGAGGCTGGGCGAGGCCATGGCCCGCCGCGCCCCGGCGCTGATGGAGACCGGCATCGCCACCGGATGGGCCGGCCTGTACGAAGTGACACCGGACCACAACGCGCTCATCGGGACCGCCCCGAACATCGACAGGTTCATCTACGCCACCGGCTTCTCCGGCCACGGCTTCCTGATGAGCCCGGCCGTCGGGGAGGTGGTCCGCGACCTCTACCTGGAACGGACGCCGTTCGTCGACGTCGCCGGTCTCGACGCGAGCCGCTTCGTCCTGGCCGGGGCCAGGCCCGAGCTCAACATCGTCTGACAGGGCCGTGGCCGGGTGGCGGTGAGGGCACCCATAAGCTGGCCATATGGGCATGGTCGGTACGGTCGGACTGGTGTTGCATCCCAGGCGCGACTCCAAAGAGGCGATCGACACCATCCTGAGCTGGGCCGCCGGCAAGGGAGTCACCGTCATGGGGCTGCCCGAGGAGGTCGGCCGCATCGACTGCAGCGCCGTGGCGGTCGACGCCGACATGCTGGTCGAGCGGGCCGATCTGCTGGTGAGCCTCGGTGGTGACGGGACGATGCTGCGTACCATGCGGCTCATCGCCGGCCGGCACACGCCGGTGCTCGGGGTGAACCTGGGGCGGCTGGGGTTCCTGGCCGAGATCGACGTCGAGGAGTTGCCCGCCACCCTGTCCGCCATCGACGGCCACCGCTACACCGTCGAGCCGCGCATGGCCGTGCGGACCAAGATCGACGGGGACGCGGAGCTGATCGCGTTCAACGACATCGCGCTGGTGCGCATCCCGGGCGACGGCATGGCGGCGGTGAGCGTCATGCCGGGTGGTGATCCGTTCGTGCGCTACGCGGCCGACGCCGTGATCGTGGCCACGACCACCGGGTCCACCGCCTACAGCTTCGCCGCGGGCGGGCCGATCGTGTCGCCGCGGGTGGAAGGGCTGCTGGTGGTGCCCGCCGCCGCCCACTCCTCGTTCAACCGGGCGCTGGTCCTGCCCGCCGACGAGGACGTGACGCTGGAGCTGCTGCCGTCGAGCGGGCGGCTGGCGGTGGAGGTGGACGGGGCGGTGCTGGGGCATCTGTGTCCCGGTGACCGCATCACGGTGTCAGCCTTGCCGGGCGCGGCCAAGGTGGTGCGGCTGGGGACGACGTTCTACGAGCGGGCCCGGCGCAAGCTGCGGGTGGACGGCAGCGCCGAGGTCGACTGAGCCCAGGGGATAGGGGCGCCTTCCAGGGGGTAGGCGCACGGGCATGGCGACGCTGGTGGGCACGTCCGGGTGGCAGTACAAGGACTGGCGCGGCATCCTCTATCCGCAGGGGGTCCCGCAGCGCCTCTGGCTGGAGATCTACGCCGAGGCGTTCCGCACCGTCGAGAGCAACAACGCCTTCTACCGCCTGCCCTCACCCGAGTCCTTCGCCGGCTGGCGGGACCGTACGCCCGACGGGTTCGTGATGGCCGTCAAGGCGAGCAGGTTCCTCACCCACATCAAGCGGCTGGCCGATCCGGCGGAGCCGGTGGAGCGGCTGATGAACGCCGCCTCGGAGCTCAAGGACAAGCTCGGCCCGATCCTCGTACAGCTCCCGCCGACCCTGAAGGCCGATCCGGACCGGCTCGCCCGCTGCCTGGACTGCTTCCCGAAGCATGTGCGCGTCGCGGTCGAGCCCAGGCATCCGTCGTGGTGGACGGACGAGGTCCGCGAGATCCTGGCGGCCCGCGACGCCGCACTGTGCTGGGCCGACCGCCTCGGCCGGCCGCAGAACCCGTTCTGGCGCACCGCCGGCTGGGGATACGTGCGGCTGCACCAGGGCCTGGCCACCCCCAGCCCGTCGTACGGTGACACGTCGCTGAAGACCTGGGCCAGGCGGGTCGGGGAAGCCGGTTGGCGCGACGCCTACGTCTACTTCAACAACGATCTCGGGGGAGCGGCTGTGCGCAACGCGCTGCGCTTTGCCAGACTCGTCTAGTGCATACCCGCCTGTATAGGAACGGTGTCCTGGAGAAGGAAGGCTTCCCGATCGAGGAAGTCTCCGACTACGTGGACGACGAGGCCAACACCGTCTGGTTCGACCTGTGCTCACCGACGCCGGAGGACCTCGCCGTCGTCGGCGAGGAGCTCGGCCTGCACGAGCTCGCGGTCGAGGACGTGCTGTCCGACCACCAGCGCCCCAAAGTGGACATCTACCAGAATCACCTGTTCCTCACCATGTATGGGGTGCACTTCGACGACGGGCGGCTCGACCCGGTCGAGGTCAACGCCTTCGTGACGAAGAACGCCCTGGTCACCGTCCGCGAGAGCGACCACTTCGACATCGGCGAGGTGGTCAAGCGCTGGGACGCCAACAAACGGATGGCCGGGCACGGCGTGGCGTTCCTGCTGCACGGCCTGCTCGACTATGTGGTCGACGAGCAGTTCGACCTCGTCCAGGAGTTCGACGGCAGGGTGGAGCAGCTGGAGGACCTGCTGTTCGAGGAGACCCCGGTCGACGGCAGGGAACTGCAGCGCACCATGTACGACCTGCGGAAGAACATGGCGAGCTTCCGCAAGATCACCATGCCGATGCGCGAGGTGGTCGGCGTCCTGCTCCGCCGCGACCAGGAGCTGATCGCCGACCCGGTCATGGCGCCCTACTACGAGGACGTCTACGACCACGTGGTGCGCGTGACGGAGTGGACGGAGTCGCTGCGCGATCTGCTGGCCAACATGCGGGAGACCCGCCTCGCCCAGCAGGGGTTCCGGCTGAACGAGATCATGAAGCGGGTCACCAGCTGGGCGGCGATCATCGCGGTGCCGACCGCGATCACCGGCTTCTACGGCATGAACGTGCCCTATCCGGGTGAAGGCCAGCCCTGGGGCGTCTGGCTGTCGTCGGCGCTGGTGGCCGCGGCCTCCGTCGCACTGTACGTGGTGTTCAAGAAGAAGGACTGGCTATAACGCGGGGGATCGGCCCTTCTCCTGTGCCAGCCAGGCGGGGAACGCCCCGCCGTGCGGTCTCGGTGCGCAAGTTCGCGCACTGATATAAAGAACCGTGGCCGAGATCACTCTGAACGTCCGCCAGTTGCAGGCGTTCGCCGAGGTCGGCTACCAGGCGGCGGGTGGCGGTGGCGCGCGCGGCGCGATGGCCGCGCTGCGCCGGGTGGTCCCGGTGGACGCCTACGAGTTCGTCGCGTTCGACCCGGCCAACGGGCGGCACCACAGCGTCGTCTCCGACGGTCACCGGCGCATCGACGGCGATGCCGCGGAGGAGTACGCCGGGCTCGACGCTTACCGCACGGCGATGGCCACGCGGGCGCCGGTGCCGATGCCCGAGCCGGGCACCGAGCGCTATTTCCGCCGCCATCTCGCCCCGTACGGCTGGCGCGCCGGGCTGACCGCGCCGCTGTTCCTGGCCGACGGACGTTACACCGGCCTGCTGCACCTGGCGGCCAGGGAGGCGTTCCTCGAGCTCACCGGCCCGCTGGTGGCGGCCGTGGCGCCCATGCTGGCGCACGTCACGGACCTGACCCGGTGCGTGATCGACCCGGTGGGGCTGCCGCCGGGGTTCCTCGCGGCCGCCTACGACCGGCTGGGCGTCCGGCGCGAGGTCCCCGGCGTCGCGAAGTCCGCCGCCTTATGGGACGAATCGGCCATCGCGGGACTCGCCCGTGCCTTCATCGACTCGCGCGAGCTGAGCCGCCGCGGCCTCTGGCTCGATCGCGGCGGCCGCTGGCACGAGGTGCGGGTGGTGCGGGCCGGCGTCGGCTTCCAGGGCTCGATCCAGGGCGCGGTGGTGGCCGAACGCCCGTGCTCCCTGCCGTACGAGCTGACCGGCAGGGAGGTGGACGTGCTCACCCGGGTCGCGGCCGGCGACTCCAACCCGCAGATCGCCGCCGCCCTGGTGCTCAGCGTCCGCACCGTGACGACCCACCTGGAGCACATCTTCGCCAAGCTGGGCTGCGACAGCCGCACCCGCCTGACGACCAAGGCCCTCGCCGAGGGCCTGTGCCGTCTCGACGTCTGACCGCGTTACGGGAGTTTGCCCAGGCCGCGGGCGAGGATGGTGGCGGTGGCGGCGATGGTCTTCTCGTCGTTGGCGGCGTCGGCGGCCGGCCGGTTGGTGTAGATCGCCATGATGATGGGGGCGGCACCCTTGGCGGGCCAGACGACCGCGATGTCGTTGGCCGTCCCGTACGTCGAGCCGGTGCCGGTCTTGTCGCCGACCGTCCAGGTCTTGGGCAGGCCGGCGCGGATGCGGGCGCCGCCGGTGGTGTTCGCCGTCAGCCAGTCGTTCAGGGTCGCCCGGTCCTTGGCGTCGAGCGCGTCACCGGCCGTGACCTTGCGGAGGTCGCGGGCGATGGACGCGGGAGTGGTGGTGTCCCGCCGCTCCTTGGGGGTCCAGTCGTTGAGCTCGGTCTCCCAGCGGTCCAGGCGGGAGACCGGGTCCTTCAGCGTACGGAAGTACCGGGTCAGGCCGGCCGGCCCGCCGATCTGCTTCAGCACCATGTTGGCGGCGGTGTTGTCGCTGTAGGTGATCGCGGCCTTGCACAACTCGGCGACGGTCAGCCCGTCCGCCACGTGCTTCTCGGTCACCGGCGAATTCGGCTTCAGGTCGTCGGCCGTCCAGCGGATGACCCGCTCCATCAGGCCCGGGTCCGAGGTGCGGGCCTTGTGCAGCGCGGCGGCGGAGGCCATCGCCTTGAAGGTGGACAGCAGCGGGAAGCGCTCACCCGACCGGTAGGCGATCGTCTTCCCCGTGGCCGTGTCCAGGGCGTACGCGCCGATGCGGCCCTTGAAAGACGCCTCAAGCGCGCGCAGCTCGCTCTGGGCGCTCGAGGCGTCCCGCAGGCCGCTCACCGCCTTCGAGGGTGCCGTCGCCGCCGAGGCGGTGCCCGTCCCATAGACGCCGCCCCCAAGGAGGGAGATCGTCAGCGCGGCCGCTTGCAGCGCGGCCGGGAAGCGACGGGCGCGGGGGTTTCGCATGCCATGTCCTTGCTCTCGTCCAACAGAGGAGAGGAGCACAGCAGATCGGATCAGGTGATGTCTAATATCGATATCGAGAACGGCTCCATATCTGTTCTTGCATGGTTGCAGGTCAGAGCGCCTCCGCTGACCGTTGCGCGGGGATCGTCACCAGTCGTAACTCGAACCACACGGCCGTCGCGCCGCTCTCGCGGACGACCCCCCACCGGTGGCTGAGCGCCTCGATCAGCGGCAGTCCGCGCCCGCTGGTCGCCTGCGTCCCGGTACGGCACGCGCACGGCACCCCGCTCGACCCCCCGTCCTTCACCAGCACCCGCACCAGGGGCCCCGCGGAGTGCACCGACACCGTGAACCAGCCGCCGTCGCCGGAGCGGGAGTGCAGGATCGCGTTCGTGGCCAGCTCGCTGGTGAGCAGCACGCAGTCGTCGTACAGCGGATGGTCGCGGCCGAGCGCCGCCGTCACCAGCCCTCTCACCCTCGCCACCTGGGACGGAGTCCCCCGGAACCGGACGACGAACGCGGCGTTGCCGGGCTCCTCGCCTCCTTCGACGCTGTGAAAGTCCGGCGGTGCCACGGCGACCTCCCCGATTACGGCGACGTCATGAGACGCGTCAGACGGGTGCGAGAGGTTATTGCGAAAAGGTAGGAATGCCCTTTCCCGCGATCGCTTGCGCACCCGTTCCGGCCGACCGAGTACGCTGCGATCGACGAGTCGACTAGGAGGGGTGCCTGCGTGAGCAGCCTGGAGGCCGTCTGGGTGCAGCCATACGACCACCCGGGGGCCGTGTTCGTGACCGGAGTCTTCGACATCCTGCACGTCGGCCACGTGCGTTATCTGGGTGACGTGGCCGGGCGCGGGCTGCCGCTGGTGGTCGGCGTGGAGGACGATCCACGCGTACGCGCCTGGAAGGGACCCACACGCCCGGTCAACCCGGCCGCCGAACGCGCCGAGGTGCTGGCCGCGCTCCGCTTCGTGAGCGGGGTGTTCATCGTGACCGGGCCCTCGGAGGCGCACGGCCCGGAGGACTACATCGACCTGCTCGCCCCCATGCGGCCCGGAGCGCTCGCGCACACCGCGGGCGACCCGCACGCGGGCGGCCGCTGCGCCGCCGCCGCGCTGCTGGGCGCCGAATGCTGGGAGCTGGAGGCCATCCCCAACCGCTCGACCACCAGGATCGTCAACGCGGCGGGCATGGGCTGACCTCTTCATGATCGCGTAGTCTTTGCTGTCATGACGGCGGACCTGGTGGCGAAGCGGGTGACCGACCTGCTGGCCCCGCAGGTGCTGGTGATCACCATGCCCCCGGCCGTGGGCCTGATCGCCCATGGCTGGAGCGGTGGCGCGTGGGGCCTGGCGGCCTCGGCGCTGTGCGGCGGCGTGCCCGCCTCGGTGATCGCGCTGGGTGTCCGGTCGGGGCGGCTCGACTCCCACCACATCGTCGACCGGGCCCGCCGCACCGGGCCGCTGCTGGCCGCCGTCGCCGCCGTGCTGGTCGCCCTGGTGCTGCTCGTCGCGCTGGGCGCGCCGACCCTGCTGGTGGCCACGGTGACCGCGATGCTCGTCGCTCTGGCCGTCACCGTGCCGGTCACGATGCGCTGGAAGATCTCCTTCCACGCCGCCGTCTGCGCGGGGACCGTGGTGGTGCTGGCCCACGTTCTGCCCGTGCTGCCGACCGCGCTCGCCGGGGCGGCCGTCGTGGCGGTGGTGTGCTGGGCCCGGGTACGACTGGCCCACCACACGTGGGCGCAGGTGGTGGCCGGGGCACTGGTGGGCACGGCGGCGACCTGGGCGACGCTGGCGGCGTTCGGTCTGTCGTAAGGGCCTTGAGACAGCTGGAATAGCGGCGGCCGGTTGGCGGTTGCGCCGAGCATGGAAGCGAAGGAAGCCACGAGCCGCGGCCGGGTGCGTGTCGAGCGCTCCGCCAAGCGTGTCAGGACCTACCTCGGCGGGCGGGTGGTGGCCGACACCACCCACGCCCTCCTGGTGTGGGAGATCCCCTATTACCCGACGTACTACTTCCCGCTGGCGGACGTGGAGGAGGCGGCGCTCAAGCAGACGGGCACGACCAAGCACTCGCCCAGCCGGGGGGACGGCGTCGTCTACACGGTCACCTCGGGAGGCGCGGAGGCCCCGGAGGCGGCCCTGGCGTACCCCGAGTCGCCGCTGGAGGACATCCGCGGGCACATCCGCTTCGAGTGGGACGCCATGCACGCCTGGTTCGAGGAGGACGAGGAGGTCTTCTTCCACCCGCGTGACCCGTACACCAGGGTCGACATCCTGCCGAGCTCGCGGCACGTACGCGTCGAGGTCGACGGCGTGACGGTGGCCGACTCGCGCAGCCCCCGCATCCTCTTCGAGACGGGCCTGCCCACCCGCTACTACCTGCCCAAGGTGGATGTCCGGTTCGATCTGCTCGAACACACCGAAACCGCCACCCACTGCCCGTACAAGGGCACGGCGGAGTACTGGACGGTCAACGGCCGCAAGGACCTCGCCTGGTCGTACCGGACGCCGCTGCCGGAGAGCGAGCGGGTCGCGGGGCTGGTCGCGTTCTACAACGAGAAGCTCGACATCTACCTCGACGGCGAGCTCCAGGAACGGCCGAAGAGCAAGTTCAGCTAAGGCCGGTCAGCGGCCGCTGCCGGCCGTAATACCGGAGTAGCCGGCCACCACCTCGACCTGGGCGGGTTTCCGGTCCTTGGGCGGGATGTGCGCCGCCACCTGGATCAGCTCGGTCATCTTCATGGAGTTGTAGTAGTGGCCACGCAGCAGGCCGCTGTCCTTCTGGAAGACGTAGTTGCGCTCCGGGCCCTGGCGCACGTCGTAGAGCCGGTCCCGCTGGAGCGTGGTGAAGGCCAGCGCGCCGCCGTCGGCGGTGCGCAGCGCGTACGACGGGTAGCGGGTGGCGGGCCGGACCGTCTCGGTGAGCTCCGCGTACCTGGCCATCTTCGCGCGGTTCGACGCCGCGCCGGTGGAGATGTCGTCGGCGGCGAAGAGGGTCTTGTCGGCCGCGGTGCCCTTGCCGCTCAGGTGGGCCGCGTAGCGCCGGGCGAAGTCGGCGGGCGACATGAGCAGCCCCTTGCCGTCCGCCTGGGCCACCTCGGCGGCGGCGCCCGCGCCGTCGGTCTTGACGCCCGGCAGCACGCCGGCCGTGCCGTCCTCGTACGAGTCGGGGGAGTACACCTGCCGCCAGCCGGCCGCCTCCCGCGCGAACAGCAGGTACGTCACCTCCTTGGCCGTCTCCTTGCCGCGCTGCCAGTGCGCGGTGGTGAGGAACCAGGCCGCGTCACCGGCGGGCGGCGCGTAGTAGGTGGGCTTGGTGTAGACGAAGGGCTTGTAGGTGTGGGCGGCCTGCTTGGTCAGCAGCCGGCTGGAGGTGTAGGCGGCCTTGTCGATGGCGAAGCTGGACCCGCCCTCGAACCCGGCCAGCAGCTTCTCACTCCTGGCCTGGTTGGCGGCGTTGTTGCGGTTGATGTAGCCGGCGATGATCGTGCCGCCTTCTTCGTCCGACACCGAGCGGCCGGCCCCCGGTGAGGCGGCGGCGGAGGAGGCCGGCGCCGCCTTCGGCTCCGCCGCTTTGCCGAGCCCTGGCAGGGCGGGCAGGGCGGAGCATCCCGCCAGCAGGCATCCCGCCGTCACGCTACCGATCACTGTGCCGAACCGCCGCACCCCTGTACCTCACCCTGCATAGACGGACTAAAACGCATAAAGGTAGCAGTAGTGACGGAACGGGATGTCGTCGCGGTGTCCGGTTGACAAGGAGCGCTCCCGTCCAACACCCTTTCACTATTGAATTAGGGAAAGGATTCTTTGATGATCGAGTTCTCCCTGGACCGCGGCTCGGGGGTGTCGACGTACCTGCAGCTCGTCCACCAGGTCAGGCAGGCGCTCCGGCTCGGGATGCTGCGGCCGGGCGACCAGTTGCCGACCGCGCGCGAGGTCGTCGAGAGCCTGGCGATCAATCCCAACACCGTGCTCAAGGCCTACCGCGAGCTCGAACGCGAAGGGCTGGTCGAGGGGCGCCCCGGGCAGGGGACGTTCGTGCTCCGAGCGATCCTCGGGGCGGGGCTCGCCGACCACACCCGGCTGCGCCGGAGCCTGGAGGGGTGGGTGCACGAGGCGCGGGAGGCGGGGCTCGATCTGGATGATCTGCGGGCGCTGTTCAACGTCGTCGTGACCGACGCGATGAAGGAGGGGGTGGCGTGAGGCCCGCGCTGGAGGCGACGGGCCTGGGCGTCCGTTACCGGCGCACGTGGGCGCTGCGCGACTGCTCGCTCTCCGTCCCGGCCGGGCGGGTCGCCGCGCTCGTCGGGCCGAACGGCGCGGGCAAGACCACGCTCATGCACGCCACCGCGGGCCTGATCACCCCCGACCGGGGCTCGGTCACGGTGTACGGCGAGGCGGCCTTCATGGCCCAGGACAAGCCGCTGTACGAGGGCTTCACCGTCGCCGAGATGCTCGCGTTCGGCCGCCGGCTCAACCCCGGCTGGGACGACACGGCCGCACGGAGCAGGCTCCGGACACTCGGCATCGGGCTCGACGGGAAGGTGGGCAAGCTCTCCGGCGGACAGCAAGCTCAGGTCGCGCTCACGCTCGTGCTGGCCAGGCACCCCGATCTGCTCGTGCTGGACGAGCCGCTGGCCAACCTCGACCCGCTGGCCAGGCACGACGTCATGCGGTCGATCATGGCCGAGGTCGCGGACCGCGGGCTGACCGTGCTGCTGTCCTCGCACGTGGTCTCCGACCTGGAAGACACCTGCGACTGGCTGGTCGTGCTGAACGGCGGGCGGCTGCAGGTCAGCGGCGACGTCGAGGAGCTCCTGGCCGAGCACCGCGTGCTGTCCGGCCCCGCCGAGCTGGCCGACGGGGTGGCGGCCAGGACGCGGGTCGTCGGCGCCACGTGCACCGCACGGCAGGCCACGCTGCTCGTACGGGGCGAGCCCGTGCTGGACCCGCGCTGGAACGTCCGGCCGGCCGGGCTCGAGGAGCTGGTCATGGCCTACCTGCGCAGCCCCGAGTCGGTGGCGCTGCCGGGGCTGGCGGGGGTGCGCGGATGATCTGGCTGACCTGGCGACAGCACCGGTCACAGATGGTGATCACCGCCGGTTTCCTGGCCGCGCTCGGGCTGCTGCTGCTCGGCTCGGCGGTGGAGGCGAAGCTCTACATCGCCGGCCACGCCCCGCCCGGTTGCCCGGGGCCCGCGGCGGTCTGCGGCGAGCTGGACGTGGTGCTGGGGCAGCGCTACGACGCGGTCTATACGATCTTCGGCTGGATGCCGCTGGTGCTGCCCGCGCTGATCGGCGCGTTCTGGGGCGCCCCGCTGCTGGGCCGCGAGTACGAGCGAGGCACCTACCGGCTGGCCTGGACCCAGTCGCTGCCCGTGGGGCGCTGGCTGGCGGTCAAGCTCGCCGTGCTGGGCGGGGCGGCGGTGGCCGGCGGCCTGCTGCTGTCGCTGATGGTGAGCCTGTGGCGGCCGGTGTTCCGCAGCGGGATCGACTCGGCGTTCGGCAACATCGGCGTGTTCAACATGGTCGGAGTCGCGCCGGCGGCGTGGTGGCTGTTCGCGTTCGCGCTCGGCACGCTGGCCGGGTCGCTGTTCCGGCGGACGGTGCCCGCCATGGCGCTGGTCGTGGCCGGGATCATGGCGAGCATGTTCACGCTGTTCGCGGTGAGCGACTACTACGCGGAGCCGGCGCGGGCCGAGCTGACGGACAGTGTCGTGATGAACGATCCCGACGTACGGCTGGTCGGCGTGGCGTGGGAGGAGCCGTCGGGCAGGGAGGTGGAGAGCCCGGCCGCCGGGGTGTGCCCGCGCCGGGTGGACGTCGGGCGGAGCAACCGCAACGCCGAGGCGTGGGAGCGGTGCCTGTTCGGCAAGGGCTACCGGTACGTCGTCTACTACCACCCGCCGGCGCGCTTCTGGCGCTTCCAGTGGATCGAGGCGGGGATGTTGACGGTGGCCTCGGTGGCGATGTTCGGCCTGGTCGTGCGGCGGACCGTGCGCGGCAGGTTCCGCTGACGCGCACGGGCCCGGGCGTTCAGGCGGTCCAGGCCGGGTTGCGGCCCAGGTAGCGGAGGAGCTCCGCGACCTCGTCGTCGCCCGGCTCGGCGGGCAGCACCGCGGCGTAGGCGCCCCACTGGCGCAGCGGCTCGACGATGCTCTTCGCCACCGGCAGCAGCTCCCTGGCCAGCTCCGGGGTCAGCGGCGAGGGCTGCCCGGTGGCCAGGGCGATGTCCCAGGCGTGCACCGCCGCGTCGAGCGCGCAGGCGCCCGCGCCGAGCGCGGGCGCCATCTTGTTCGGCGGCACCGGGACGGGCACCTCTTCGGCGTTCTTGTCGACCCCGGCCCAGGCCCTGGCCGAGCGCTCCATCGCCGCCTCCGCGTACGCCCCGGGTTCCTCGGCCAGCTCGCCCGACGGCTCGAACGGATTCTCGGCCGGACCCGGCTCGCCGGTGAGGAAGGCGGCGAAGCCGATCTGGTCGCCCGCGGCGTGCTGGAGCACCTGGGTGACGTTCCACTTCGCGCAGGGCGTCGGGAGGCTCCAGCCGCCGGCCGGGACGTTGCGCACGGCCTCGCGGAGCGCCCGGTGCGAGGCGTCGAGTACGTCCCAGCCGGTGGTCAGGTTGTCGCTCATGAGGGGTCCTTCCGTTCGTTCCGCTGTGCCTCTATGATATCAGAACGGAATGCTTTGTTCCAGTCCGGCGATGAGCATGTCCAGCGCACGCTCGAAGTCCCTGGCGTGATCGGTCTGGGGGATGTTCCGCAGCAGCTTGCTGAAATGGGGTAGCTGGGCCGGGTCCATCTCCTGGATGTAGACGCCGACCCGCTGTCGTCCCGCGTGGTCGCGGAAGTCGCCGCTGAACCCTGCCGTGGACAGCAGCAGCGACCCGAAGAGCAGGCCGTTCACCGCGCCGAGCGCGCGCCACACCCCCGCGTCGTCGAAACCCGCCTCGTACAGGGTGCCGACCAGGCTGTCGAGCGGAGTCAGTGCCCGTACGGAGGTCGGGTTCGCCTGGTCGGTCATCAGGGCGATCGGCACCACCGGAGAGCGGCTGAACACCTCATACATGCTCAGCGCCAGGGCCCGGATCCGCTGCTGCCAGGGCAGCGCCGGGTCGGGCAGCTCCACCTGACTGAAGGCCCGCTCCGCCAGGCCGTTCAGGATGTCGGCCTTGTTGGACACGTGGTTGTAGAGCGACATCGCCTCGACGCCGAGCGCCTTCGCCAGCCGCCGCATGGCAAGCCCTTGGAGACCCTCTTCCGCGGCCAATTCCAGGGCTGCGTCCAGGATCTTCTCCCTGTTCAGCGGCTCGCGCCGGGCCATTGTCGCTCCTCTTGCCGTAGGTCTCCGGTTGACAGAGCTTACGGTGTATGTTTCTACTTACGACGTAAGCATACACCGTAAGTAGGGAGATGCCGTGGACGCGGACGTACTGATCGTCGGCGGCGGGCCGGTCGGCCTGCTGCTGGCCTGCGAGCTGAAGGTGGCCGGCGTGGACCCGCTGGTGCTGGAGGCGGCCACCGGCCGGGAACGGGTCACGCGCAGCCTCGGGCTGCGCTCGCTCAACGGGCGCACCATGCACACGCTGGGGCTGCGCGGGCTGGTGGAGCCGCTGGCCGAGGCGCAGTGGGCGCTGTTCGACCAGCTGGCGACCGGCCGCGAGCCGGCGGAGGGCGACATCGTCGCCGGACTCGTGAACACGCTCCGCCAGGGCGTGAGCAGCGGGCACTTCAGCGGCCTGCCGCTGATCGGCGAGCCCGGCAACAGAACCCCCGAGATACTCCTGCTCAAGCAGCACCAGCTGGAGCGGGTCCTGGCCGATCGCGCGGCCGAACTCGGCGTCGGCGTGCGGTCCGGGTGCCGGGTCGTCGAGATCGCCGACGAGGGCACCGGCGTGGTCGCCACGCTCGCGGACGGCGGGACCGTACGGGCCGGGTACCTGGTGGGCTGCGACGGCGGCCGGAGCCTCGTGCGCAAGCGGTCCGGCATCCCGTTCTCGGGCACGTCCGCGACCATGACCGGGCGCACCGTGGTGGCCGAGCTGGCCGACCCCGGTGCGATCACCTCGTCCCTGCGCGGTCCCGGCGGGCTGGTGAACCAGTCGCTGGTGCCGGGGGAGATCGCCACCATCGAGTTCGACGGCGGTCCCGAGGAGCGGGACCTTCCGGTCACCGCCGAGGAGTTCCAGGAGAGCATCCGGCGGGTCAGCGGCACGGACGCGGTCGTCACCAGGCTGGAAGCGGGCATCCGCTACAGCGACAACACCCGCCACGCCGAGACGTACCGCCGGGGCCGCATCCTGCTCGCCGGAGACGCGGCGCACGTCCACTCGCCGATCGGCGGCCAGGGCCTCAACCTCGGCCTCCAGGACGCGGCCAACCTGGGCTGGAAGCTCGCCCTGGTGGTCCGCGGCCAGGCGCCCGAACGGCTCCTGGACACCTACACCGCCGAACGGCACCCGGTGGCGGCCCGCGTCCTGCGCAACACCAGGGCCCAGGTCGCCCTGATGCGGCCGGGGCCGCAGGTCGACGCGCTGCGTGAGGTGCTGACCGAGGTGCTGGAGTTCCCGGAGACCAAGCGGCACTTCATCGCCATGGCCAACGGCACGGACATCGACTACGCGCCGGACGCGCCGCATCCGCTGATCGGGCGGTTCCTGCCGGACTGGGAGATCGAGGGCGCCGGCTGGCTCAGGGACCTGCTGAGGGACGGCCGCGGCCTGCTGACGGGCCCGTCCGAGACCCGCGCGGCCGCCAAGGGCCGGGAAGACCACCTCCGCGTGCTGGAAGGCGCGCCGGACCAGGCCGCCCTGCTGGTACGCCCGGACGGCTACGTCGCCTGGGCCGGTGCGGAAGCCGGTCTCGCCGAGGCCCTCGACACCTGGTTCGGCCCTAGGTGAGCAGCCGGGTCAGCACGCGGGTGCCGAACTCCAGCCCCTCCACCGGCACCCGCTCGTCCTTCCCGTGGAACATCCCGAAGTAGTCCAGATCGGGCCGCAGCATGAGCGGCGCGAAGCCGTACCCCTTGATGCCGATGTCGGAGAACGACTTGGCGTCGGTGCCGCCGCTCATGACGTACGGCACCGGCCGGGCGAGCGGGTCCTCGGCCACGAGCGCGCCCGCGAGCGAGTCGAAGAACGGCGAGGGGTACGGCGCGGCCGGCGCGTCCTCCAGATTGACGAACTCCCTGGTGATCTTCGGCCCGAGCAGCTCGTCCATGGTCGACAGGAACTCCTCCTGAAGCCCCGGCAGGTAGCGGCCGTCCACGTGCGCGTGGGCCGTGGACGGCACGACGTTGACCTTGTAGCCCGCGTCGAGCATCGTCGGGTTGGCCGAGTTGCGGATCTGCGCCCTGAACAGGTGGCCGAGCGGTCCCAGCCGGGCCGCCTCCTCGTCGAGGCGGTCAAGGTCGATGGGCCGGCCGGTGATCTCCGACAGGCTCTGGAGCAGCGCCGCGACCGACGGCGTCAGGCGTACCGGCCACTGGTGGGCGGCCACCCGCGACAGGGCGTGCACCAGCGTCGCGACCGGGTTGTCCACCGCGGGCCTGGAGCCGTGGCCGGCCACGCCGTGGGCGGTGAGCTTCATCCAGGCCGTGCCGCGCTCGCCCACGGCGATCGGGTAGACGCGGTGCTCGCCGTCGGCGACGCTGAAGCCGCCCGACTCGCTGATCGCCTCCGTCACGCCGTCGAACAGCTCCCGGTGCTCGGCGACGGCGTGCCGCGAGCCGTAGTCGCCCGTCGCCTCCTCGTCGGCCAGGAACGCCAGCACCAGGTCACGCTTGGGACGCAGGCCGCTCGCCGCCATGCCGAGCACGGTCGATAGCGTCATCGCGCACGACCCCTTCATGTCGACCGCGCCCCTGCCGTAGACGCAGCCGTCGGTGATCTCACCCGAGAACGGGTGCATCCGCCACTCGGCCGGGTCGGCGGGCACCACGTCGAGGTGGCCGTGGATGAGCAGCGCGTCGCGGGAGTCGCCGTCGATCCGGGCGACCACGGTCGTCCGCTTCGGCGCCGACTCGAACACCGCCGGCTCCAGACCGGCGTCGGCCAGCAACGTGGCCACGTACTCGGCCGCCGGGCGCTCGCCGGACCCCGGATTGGTGGTGTCGAACCTGATCAGGTCCGAGCAGATTTCGCCGACGCTCTTCACGGCCGTCCCTTCAGCTTGAGCGGTGCCACTTCGGGCGTCTCGAACCCGAAGATCAGTCCGTAGAAGGCCAGCTCGGCCTCCAGCACCGCCACGATGGTCTCCTCCCGGCGCCAGCCGTGCTGCTCACCGGCGAAGGTGAGCAGGGCCCACTGCTTGCCGTGCCGGTCCAGCTCGGCGACGAACCGCTCCGCCTGGCCCACGTCCACGATCGCGTCCTCCAGGCCGTGCAGCATCAGGCACGGCCCAGAGGTCCGCGCGGCGTGCAGCAGCGGCGAGCGGTCGGTGTAGCGCCGCCGGGTCTCGGGCAGCGGCCCGATCAGGCCGTCGAGGTAGCGCGACTCGAAGTCGTGCGTCTCGGCCGCCCAGCTCTCCGGGTCGGTGATCGCGTAGTGCGCGGCGCCGCCCGCGAACACGTCGCTGTGCACCAGCGCCGCGACCGTGGTCCAGCCACCGGCGCTGCCGCCGCGGATCGCGATCCTGGCCGCGTCGGCCCGGCCCAGCTCGACCAGCCCGCGCGCCACCCTGGCGCAGTCGTCCACGTCGACCACGCCCCACTCGTGCCGCAGCCGCTCGCGGTAGGCGCGGCCGTAGCCGGTGGAGCCGCCGTAGTTCACCTTGGCCACGCCGAGGCCCCGGCTGGTGAAGTAGGCGAGCTCCAGGTCGAGCGTCATCGTGTAGTTGCCGGTGGGCCCGCCGTGCGCGAAGACCACGTACGGCGCGGGACCCTCGACGCCGGTCGGGTGGTACAGGTGCGCGTGCACGCCCTCGATCGTGACCGCCTCGGGCGTCGGCAGCAGCGCCCGGTCGGGCAGCGGCTTCGGCGCCGACACCGCCTCGTGCGCGCCGCCGTCGAGGTCGACCACGGTCACCTCCGCCGGCGTGTACGGCGTGGCGGACACCGACACGGCCTTGCCCCCGGCGGCCGAGATCGTCGGAGCCCAGTACGTCGCCTCGCCGCCGAGGTCGCGCAGGTCGCCGCGCTCCGGGTCCAGGACGCTCAGGAGGCGGCGGCCGGCGGTGCCGTGCACGACCACCAGGCGGTCGCCGGCGATCGCGAAGAAGGTGCTGCCGGGCTTCCAGGGCGCGGTGCCGACCTCGGACTCCACCGGGGTGAGGTTGCGGCCGCCCGAGCCGTCGCGGGCGACGAGGTGGATGTTCCACCAGCCGGTCGGGTCGGTGACCGCGTACAGGGCGTGCTCGTCGCGCCATTCCGCCTGGATGACGGACTCCGCCGGGCCGCCCGCGACCACCTGGTACGGTCCGGCGGTGCCGTCCTGGCCGAGGGGGGCGACGCACAGCTCGGTGCCGTCCCAGGGCATGTTCGGGTGGTCCCAGCCGATCCAGGCGACATATCCGCCGTCGGGGGAGATGCGGGGGTTCATCAGGAAATGTTGGGCTTTGGTGATCACTCTGAGCGGGCCGCCGGCGAGGGGCACCGCGACCAGGTCGCGCACGTCGTCCTGCTCGCGCACGGCCCACACCTCCTCCCGGCCCGGCGGCAGGTAGAGGTCGGCGTAGCGCGCCGACCCCTCAGGCGTGAGCGCCACGGGCCCACCCGCCACGGGCCCACCAGGTGCGGGCCCACCCGCCACGGGCTCGGCGGCCGCGCCTCCGTTTGCGGCCGCCTCGCCTGTCGCGGGTGGGCCGTCCAGGAGGTAGACGCGTTGGTCGGCCCAGTGGGTGAAGACCAGGCCGCCGCCGGGCAGCGGGCGCCAGGACCGGCCGCCGTACTCGACCACGCGGTTGCGCGCGTTCCACCCCTGGGGCAGGGCGTCGACCAGCGAGCCGTCCGGCAGGCGGCGCACCACGCAGCGCCGGCCGCCCTCATGTGGGCGCGGATCGTCCCACCAGACCTCCAGCCCGGCGGGCGTGGCGACGGCCTCCACCCACTGGGGACCGCCATCGGTCCGGGCCACATCGATCGGTCGAATGCTCATATGTCACCAATTGCCAGGGGACGGGGGCAAGGAATGCTCGGGCGGGTGGATGACGTACACGATGCCGCCGCTGCCCGAGCTCCTGAGCCAGACGTTCTCGAACGCGGCCCGCGGATAGACCCGGCGCACATCGGCGTCGCTCGGCGCGGCCGGGTCGTTGACGACGACGTCGCCCTCGGCGGTGAAACCGGTGACGACCAGGATGTGCCCGCCCGAGGAGAAGCCGGACCCCGGCAGCTCGTGCGCCTTGAACGCCAGCGACACGATCACCGGGATCCCCGCCCGGACGAACAGGTCCAGCTCGGTCGCCGAGCGCAGCCTGGTCACGAACCCGGCCAGCCCGAAACGGCCCGCGTAGGCCACGTTGAACGGCCAGTTGCCGGTGCCCTGGTAGCTGTGGTCGAAGGTGCCGAGCGCGGCGTGGTCGACCACGGGACTCGGGTCGCCGGCCACCACCCAGGCCAGCTCCTCAGGATCGGGACCGCGGCCCCAGAAGCCGAGGACCATCGCCACCGAGGCGGGGCTGCACCAGTTGGCGCCCCCGCCGTCCAGCTCCGGATGGTGACCGGCATGGGTGTACTGCGAGTGCCGGGGCACCACCAGCTCGACGGCCTCGGCCCTGCCGGGACGGCTCGGGACGGGCGGACGCCGGGAGGGGGCGGAGGCCATCACGCCCAGGCAGTCCACGCGGGCGCCCGCGCCGTGTTGCGTGACCCGCACCCGATAGGCCGTGACCGGCCGCCGCGCCACGAACGTGTCGACGGCCACGTCGCCGTCCTCGTCCCCCTGGCCGGGAAACGAGGTGCGGACCTCGCCGTGCTCGGCCCAGCGGCCCATGACGTACCACTTCGACAGCTCACCCGCCGAGATCCTGACCTGCAGCTCCACCTCGATCCAGGTGCCGGGCGGGGTCAGCGCGGTCCACGAGGGGACGAGCTGGGTGGCGGTGAAGCCGATGCGTTGTTCCGGGCTGGTCCATGAGGTGAAAGGGGTGGCCGGCATGGCGAAGCGGGCGAAGGCGACGCGGGCCAGGTCCACGGTGAGCACCGAACCCATTGTGGTTTCGCACCGGTTGTCGCGCATCGGAAGGTTTACGTACTGCGGTGATCCTGTCGGTGGTGATCTCTAATGTTCCGGCCATGACTCAAGCAGTGCAGGCGTATTCCTACGCCGGACCCTCCCTGCTCGCCGACGGCAGACTCGGTCTCTCGACGTCCGGTGGGACGGCGTTATCCGGTCCCCAGACCCATCCCCGATTCTTCAGCGGCCTGCTCACCCAGGCGGCGCCGGCCGCCGCGGGCCTGCTGGCCGTGGCCGACGTGGCGCTCACCCGCTACCACCAGCCCCGCCCCGGCTGGACCCGCGACCCGGTGGTGACCTGCGACGGGGACCGGCTCAGGTTCGAGTCGTTCTCCGCCTGCGGCGGCGTCTACGCCCGGCTCGACGTGCTCGCCCTCGACGGCGACGTGCTCGACCGCGGCACCACGAACGTCGACGTCAACGGCCCGCTCCGCGAGGCCCTGGCCAGGGTGGGCGGCAGGGACCCGCTCCACCTGGGCGTCGGGCCCGACGAGATGGCGGTGACCACGCTCGACGGCGCGGTCGTGGAGAAGAAGGTGCCGCTGCCGTCGCGCTGGCTGCGCGGCTTCGCCGAGGTGCAGGTGATCGCGGCCGCCTTCGACCTGCGGGCCGAGCTGCACGGGCCGCAGGCCGTACGCTTCCTGCGCTCGCTGCCGAAGCGGGCGAACGCCACCGTCTGGGCCATCCCCGCGGGCCGTGACCTGCGGGTGGCGACCGCGCCCGCCCCCGGCGGCGTCTGCCTGTCCGGGGCCGGCCGGATCGCCACGCTGATGCCGCTGCTCAGGTTCGCCAAGGCACTGCGCGTGTACGGCCCGGCGGGCGGTCCCGGGCGCCAGGCGAGCGGCCCGGCGGGCGGCGCCGAGCACCAGGCGAGCGCCTGGGAGCTGGAGCTGCCCGGCATGCGCTACACCCTGGCGATCTCGCCGCAGCCGTGGCGTGGCTTCTCCGGAGAGGGCGCGGTGCTCGCCGACCTGGCCACCGACGAGGCCGCCGAGGACGCCGACGTGGTGGGGATGCTGCTCAACTTCGAGCCCGCCGTGGAGATCGGGCTGCTGGCCGACCGTTCGGGCCTGCCACCGTCGCGGGTACGCGCCGCGCTGACCCAGCTCGGCACGTCCGGGCGCGTCGGCTACGACCTGCACGAGGCCGCCCACTTCCACCGCGAGCTCCCCTACGACCGGGACCAGGTCGCCGAGCTCAACCCGCGCCTCACCGCCGCCCGCGCGCTGGTCGACTCGGGCGCGGTGCGCCTCTCCGGCGAAACGGCGGAGGTGACAACCGATGGCGGCGTACGGCTGGTCCGCCTCGCGGAGGGGTCCTGCACCTGTCCGTGGTGGTTCGACCATGCCGGGTCGCGCGGACCGTGCAAGCACGTACTCGCCGCCCGGATCGCCGCCCGTGCCCGTGCCCGTGCCGGGGCCGAGGCGTGAGCGCTTGGGAGGCCGTCGAGGAGGCCATCGCCACCCGTGACACGGGGAAGGTCGCGGAGATCGTGCTCGGGCTCGACGACCAGGAAAGGAAGGAGGTGGCCGGACGGCTGCCCGGCCACTTCCCCGCGGCCAGGCAGCGGTTCACGCTCTCGCTCGCACCCGACTGGCCCTGGCAGGGCGGCATGAATGTCGGCGACGACTGGATCGAGCCGATGCGCGTCGCCGGGGCGGGCACCATCGGCGGCGCGGCCGCCGTCGCCGCCTGGCTCAACCGCCGCGAGTTCGCGGGCCTGCGGCCCCAGCCGGACGAACTGGAGCCGCTGCTCCGGGTGCTCGCCGCCCGGCCGCAGGAATGGCAGGCCGACCTGGCGATCCGCGTCGCGCGGCGGCTCAGGGTCCTGAGCCCGACCACCGAGCAGGGCGGCCGGCTGGCGCTCCTCCTGCTCCGGCGCAGCGGGGCGGTCCCGCCCGCGCACGATCCGCTGGTGGTCGCCTGGGTCGGCGAACCGCCCACCGCGCGGCGACTGCGCGAGGACCCGCTGCTCGGCCACCTGCTCCCGCTGATCTTCGAGGCGGAGGGCGTGGGCAGGGCGCTGCAAGGGGAGCAGATCGCCCCGCTCATGCCCGGCACCTGGCTGGCGTCACTGGCGGTGCTCCAGAGCGAGGGCACGATCGACCGGGGGCTGCTGCTCGACGGCTGCGTCCGCCGCTTCCTGCGCGGCGGCTCGGCCGGCGACCTGCGCTTCTTCGCCCGGCTGCACGAGCTCGTCGAGCCGACCTACGCCGAGGTCGACTCGCGCGCCCGCGACTACCTGCGGCTGCTGCCCGCCGCGCCGGCAGCGGTCGCCGAGCTGGCGCTGCGGCACCTGCGCCGCCTCGAAGCGCTCGACCCCGAAGATGTGGCCGAGGCCCTGCAGGCGCTGCTGTTCCGGCCCGAGCGCAAGCTGGTGTCGGCCGGGCTGACCTGGCTCGACCAGGCCGCCCGCGACGCCGGTGACAATGCCGACGAGTACGCCCTGGCCTTGGCGTACGCCTTCGCGTGCGAGTCCGGCGACATCCAGGAACGGGCCGTACGGCTGGCGCTCAAGCACGGTAAGCGGTTCACCCTCGCAGGCGCCGAGGTGATCCGTGACGCACTCGGGCTGCTGCCGCCGGACCTCGGCGAGCAGCTCGTGGCGGTGTTCGGCGGTGAGGTGGCGGCCGACGAGGACGACGGCTTCGTGCCCGTGCCGCTGCCCGAGCTCTCCTTGCCGGCCGCCGGCTTCGCGCCGATCGGGGACATCCGGGAGCTGGACACCTTCCCCGACCGCGAGGACTGGCAGGGTGCCGAACGCTGGCTGGCGGCGTTCGTCCGGTTCTGTACCGATGACCGTGACCTGCTCCGCTCGGTGCTGGCCCGCTGGACGAGCTGGCCGACCCGGCTGGACGTGCAGCCGGAGTGGCGCTACCTCGAGCAGTGGTCTGAGGCGATGGCCAGGCAGATCGTCACGCCCGGGATCCGGCTCGGCCCGCCGTCCGCGCAGTCGTCGTCGCTGTTGCCGTCGCCCGCGCGGGTGTCGCCGCCGCACCTGTTCCTGCTGCGGCGCTGGGCGGAGGTCCATTTCGCGCTGCGGGCGGGCACGCTGCCGCCGTATCTGCTGGCCACCCCCACCAGCGGCACCGGGCACCTGGATCCCGGCGTGCTGGTCGATCGGCTCGAAGGCTACGAACGTACCGGCGCCAAGGCCATGGACGCCGACCTGTGGCAGGCGCTCCTGCGGCTGCCCCGCTCGATCGCGCCCGAGGTGGCGGCGCGGGCGGGTGGGCTGACGTCCGGGGCGGGCGTCACGGCCGCGCGATGGATGAACGGCGGCCGCCTCTCGCCGGCGACCGCCGTCGGGTGGACGCGCGGCGGCTCCACCGCCTACGCCGGAGACCGCGAACCCTCCGGCGGGGAGCATCCCGACCTCGTGCCCAGGATCGATCTGCCGTCCGGCGAGCCCGGCCTGCTCCGCGACCTGCTCGCCGACCCGAACGCCTCACGCCGGGAAGGCAGCGACGTCTACATGCTGTGGTGGCCCGCCCTGCTGCCGTCGGACCGGGAGGCGGTGGCGCTGCACGCCCTGCCGTTCCTGCTCTACCACTGGAACACGCCCGGGGTGGAGCCCGGCGTGCTGAGGGCGCTGGCTCGGGCCGAGGGGCCGGCGGGTGAGGGGGTGGCGCTGCTTCTGGCGTACTTCCTGGTCGAGCGCGACTCGCCGCTGGGTAAGGCGCAGCCCAACGAAGGGGTCCGGGTGCTGGTCAGGATGGCCGAGCGGGGCGACCTGCCCGCCGCCGAGGTGGGGCGGCAGCTCGCGTTGCTGCTGCGCAGGGCCTGGTTCAAGCTGGGCGCGGTGGTGGAGTCGCTGGAGAGCGCGGCTCGGCACGGGGCGCACGTGGAGGTGTGGGAGGTGGTGGCCGGGTTCCTGGCCGCCTACCTGCCCGGGCCGGGGGAGCGTCCGCAGACCGCCCACACGCAGGCACTCGGTTTCGCCGTACGGGTGGCGTCATGGGCGGGGGCCCGGGGGGAGCTGCCGTGCGTCGCGGAGATCGCGCGGCGCAAGGGGAGCAGCGGCTTCGTGCGTGAGGCGCGCCGCCTGCACGCCCGGCTCGGCTGATCCGCCCGCCCACCCGCCCGTCCGCCTGGCTCGGCTGATCCATTTGCCCGCTCGGCTCGTCCAGCGCGGAGCGGGCCGGCCGGTCAGAGGTACAGGCCGGTGGACTCGCCCTCGGCGGGCGGCGGGATCGCGCGGCCCGAGCGGAGCGCGTACAGCTCCGCCAGCGTCGCCCCCGACGGCCCGACGCCCTGCGATGAGCCGAGCCAGCGGACCGCCTCGTCCCTGGTCAGCGCGCCGATCTCGAGCTGGGCCAGGCAGCGGCCAGGCCGGACGACGGCGGGGTGCAGCCGGGTCAGGTCCTCGTTCGTGGTGATCGCCACCAGCACGTCACGGCCCTGCCCCAGCAGGCCGTCGGTGAGGTTCAGCAGCCGCGACAGCCCCTGACCCGTCTGGGCCTTGGCGGACGAGCTGATCAGCTCGTCGCAGTCCTCCAGTACGAGCAGCCGCCACCGCTGCTTGTCCTCATCGGTGTCGTAGCCGACCGCCACCTCCATCAGGTAGCCCGGCTCGTTGAACAGGCGCTCCGGATCGAGTACGCAGTCGACCTGGCACCAGTCCTGCCACTGCTTGGCCAGCGACCGCAGCAGCGTGGTCTTGCCGGTGCCCGGCGGGCCGTGCAGCAGGATGAGGCGCCCGCCGATGTCGGCCGGGGTGACCGTCATCAGGCCGTCGAGCGACCGGCGCACCCGGGCGGAGTAGTTGCCGCTGATCTCGTCCCACGGCGAGGCGGTGATCGGCTTCTCGGAGCGGGTGCCGCCGTGCGTGCCGCGCCACCAGAAGCCCATCTCGACGTGGTCGGCGTCGGGCTCCGGCTCCTCGGCTCCGTCGGTGCACTCCTTCAGCACGGAGCGGGCCAGCTCGTCGCTGACGGCCGTGACGCTGACGGTCGCGGTGCGGTTGCGGTGCCGGATGATCCGCAAGGTCCAGCCTTCGCCGCAGATCAGGCGCGACTCGGAACCGTCCTGCACCTGCGCGGTGCGGACGATCCGGCCCTGCTCGGGACGGAGCGCGGCGTCGGAGCGTACGCGTTCCAGGTTGGCCAGGCGGGACCAGGGCTGCACTCCGGTCGCGAACGGCGACAGCGCCAGAGCGTCGATGACGTCGATGGCGGAGTCGGCGTCGTCGATCCAGATGTTCATCGGAAGCTCGGGGGAGTCCGGACTGGGGAACGGCACCTCCTTAATCACAGACATAACACTAATGATCCCGGTTCGCGGCCCGGTCTGTCGACGGGATTTGCGCAATTGCGGAGGTATTGCTGGTGCTCCGGGTGTCAGCTCCGGCTGAGTTCGCCGGTCTCCTCCACCAAGCCGGGGCCCGGTACGTCGCGCCAGAGGTAGGTGAGCTTGTCTCCGTCGAGCGTGAGCCAGACCGTGCCGGCGATGCAGTCGATGGTGTCGGGCTGGAGGGTGAAGGTGAGCTTTGTACCGGCCACCTTGGTCAGCGTGATCTTGCCGGTGCAGCTGACGTAGCCACCCTTCGACTCCCACTGGGCGGTGGACCGCCCGGCCTTCAGCTCGATCGTGTCGTCGGCGCCGTCGCTGTCGAGCGGGTTCGTGGAAGTGATGTGGCCGGACCACTTCCCGGTGAACGCGGCGGGGATCTTCAGCGAGCCGCTTTGAGGCTGCTGCTCGGTGGTGGTCGCTTGGCTGGGGGTGGGTGTCGGTTCGGTGGTGGCGCGGGTTGGTTCGGTCGTCTGGTCGGCGGTTTTCTCGGCGGTGCTGTCAGCGCGTGGCGTGTGGCTGGTGGACGCCTGGGCTCCGGTGCCGGTCGGGGCGCGGTTGGTCCAGAGGAAGATGCCGCCCGCCGCGGCCAGGGCGAGCACGGCCGCCAGCGCGCCGATCAGCAGGCCACGCGAGCGGTTGCGCCTGGAGACGTCGGTGGTGAGTGCGGCGGCTCGTGGTCCCGTACGCTCCCCAGCGCCCATACCGGGGACGCCGCCCGGCCCTCCGGCGGGGAAGCCCTGTGAGGGGGCGGGAGGTGTCGAGGTGGGGCTGACCAGGGAGACCATCAGGTCCCGGGCGGTGGGTCGGTGCGCGGGATCCTTCGACAGGCACGACGCCATCAGCCCCTGCAGCCGGGGCGGCAGGTCCGACAGGTCCGGGTTCGCCTGCAGGACCCGGTGCAGCACCGCGGGCACCGTGTCCGCGCCGAACGGGCTGCGGCCCGTCGCCGCGAACACCATCGTCGCCGCCCACGCGAACACGTCCGACGCGGGGGAGGCGGGCGAGCCGGCGATCTGCTCGGGCGACAGGTAGGCGGGCGTCCCGATCAGCCCCGAGGTCATCGTCGCCGCGCCCTCCGCCCTGGCGATGCCGAAGTCCACCACCCGGGGGCCGTCGGGACCGAGCAGGACGTTGGCCGGCTTGAAGTCCCGGTGCACGACGCCCGCCGCGTGGATGGCCGCGAGGGCCGTGGCGGTGCCCACCACCAGGCGTTCCAGCTCGCCGCCGCGCAACGGGCCGCGTTCGCGAGCCCGGTCGGCCAGCGACAGCCCCTCCACGAATTCGCTCACCACGTAGGGCCGCGGCCCCTCGATCGAGACGTCCAGCACGCGCGCCGTACAGAAGGAGGCGATGCTCTCCAGCGCGTCGAGCTCCCGCGCCAGCCGCGCGCGGGTCTCCTGGTCACCGGTGCTGAGCAGCTTGATCGCGACCGCCTCGCCGTCGCGGGAGTGCGCCAGGTAGACGACGCCCTGCCCGCCCTTGCCGAGCCGCCCGGCCAGGCGGTACGCGCCCAGCGATGCGGGATCGTCAGGGGTCAGGGGGGTCGCCATGGCGGATACGTTACCGGTCACCATGCATTTGCCTAGATAGCCCGGTACCTTGTGTCCTTGATCAAATCACGCCTATGTGGAGGTTTTCGGGGTGGCGA
The DNA here is from genome assembly GCF_040638335.1 of Nonomuraea sp. NPDC026600. NCBI lineage: Bacteria > Bacillati > Actinomycetota > Actinomycetes > Streptosporangiales > Streptosporangiaceae > Nonomuraea > Nonomuraea sp. NPDC026600. Next base: position 132,290 of record NZ_JBEZYD010000003.1, on the reverse strand, counting down.
GGGTGACGTTCCGCGAGCGGGTGCGGTACTGGTTCGACAACACCATGTCCAGGGGTACGGCCTCCCTGATCGGCTGGCTGGCCGTGGTGTCCTTCGGACTCATCGCGGTGGTCGCCGGGCTCACCCTCTGGCTGGCCCCGGAGGAGCCCGACGGGGTCGGCGGCGCCGGCCACGTGATGTGGATCGCGCTCATGCACGCGCTCACCCCGAGCAAGGTCGCCAGCGACAAGGGGTCGGTCGCCTATATGGCGGTGATGTTCGCCGGGTCGCTCGGCGGCATCTTCATCGTCAGTATGCTCGTCGGCCTGCTGTCCAACGGCCTCAAGCAGAAGGTCGACCGGCTGCGCCGGGGCCGCTCCCGCATCGTCGAGTCCGGGCACACGGTGGTGCTCGGTTGGTCGGACCAGGTGTTCACGATCGTGGCCGAGCTGGTCAAGGCGCACGCCAGCCAGCCGGGCTCGGTCATCGCCGTACTGGCCGAACGCGACAAACTGGCTATGGAGGAGGACATCCGCGAGCACCTCGGCGACCTGGGCAGGACCCGCCTGGTCTGCCGCACGGGACGTCCCACGGAGTCGCGCGACCTCAACCTGATGAACCTGGCCGCCGCCAGGTCCGTCGTCGTGCTCTCACCCGACGGCGAGGACCCCGACGCGCACGTCATCAAGATCCTGCTCGCCCTGGCCAAGCGCCCGGGCATCCGCCCGCCGGTGATCGCCGCCATCGCCGCCAGCCGCAACATCGCCGCCGCCCGCCTGGCCGGCGGCAAGGACGTCCACCTGGTCGACTCCGACGACACCGCCGCCCGGCTCATCGTCCAGTCGTCGCGCCAGTCGGGCATGTCCGTCGTCTGCATGGACCTGCTGAACTTCGACGGCGGCGAGATCTACCTGCGCGCCGGAACGGAACTCGCGGGCAGCACGTACGGCGAGGCGCTGCACGCCTACGAGACGGCCACCGTCATCGGGCTGCGCAGGCCCGCCGGAGTCGTGCTGAACCCGCCCATGGACACCCTCATCGAAGCCGCCGACCAGGTCATCGTCATCGCGCACGACGACTCCGCCATCCGGCCGGCCACCGGCGAGCCCGCCCTCGACGAGACCGCGATCGCCGTCGCCGACCGCACCGAGCCCGAACCCGAGCGCACGCTGCTGCTCAACTGGAACGGCCGGGCCGACCAGATCGTCCAGTACCTCGACGGCTACGTCTCTCCCGGCTCCGTCCTGGAGGTCGCCGCCGACCACCCCAAGGCCGGAGCCGGCCTCGCGGGCCTGGCCAACCTCACCGTGAACGTCAAGGAATGCGACACCACGGACCGGTACGCGCTCGAATCGCTCGGCGTCGGCCTCTTCCAGCACGTCATCGTCCTGTCGGACGACCGCTTCAAGCCGCACCACGCCGACACCCGCACGCTCATGACGCTGCTGCAGCTCCGCGACATGCAGAGCGCGCTGGGCGAGCACTACTCGATCGTCAGCGAGATGCACGACGAGAACAACCGCGAGCTCGCCGAGGTGACGGAGGCCGACGACATCGTCATCAGCGACACGGTGATCGGCCTCCTGCTCGCCCAGCTCGCGGAGAACCGCCACCTGGCGGACGTGTTCGGCTACCTCTTCGACTCGCGCGGTTCGGAGATCTATCCGCGCCCCGCCGGCTCATACGTCGCGTCGGGTAAGCAGGTCACGTTCTCGACGGTCATAGAAGCGGCGCGCCGCCGCGGCGAGACCGCCATCGGCTACCGCGACACCTCGGCCATCAACATCCCGCCGCACTACGGCATCGTCCTCAACCCACCGAAGTCCGAGCCCATCGTCCTGAACCGGCAGGACGCGGTCATCGTCCTGGCCGAACGCTGAACGGGGCCGGGAAGACCACGTAGGCGTCGCAGCGCGGGCCGTAACGGCGGGACGTGGCACCCGGTTCAGCGGGCGTCTCCCCGGGGCGGCACAGGGGCGCGGCGTCCAGCGTTAGCCTGCCGAGCCCGGTGCCCGATCTCGGCCACCAGATCCAGCGACTTGACCATCTGCGGTTCCGACGCCTTCGACGATCAGCGAGACCAAGGTGTCATGCAGCGCCTGCGTGCCCAGCCGGGCGGGACCGATGGCGATGCCGCCGGCGGGACCGCCGCGCAGGCTCATTCCGGTCACGCCTGGACGGTCCGAGGTGTGAACGCGGACCGATCCGTTGGGCCACGACAGGTCCATCGCTGAGTCGTCTTCAGTCACCCGAGCCTCCAGCAGGTCCCCGAAGACGAGCCGAGAGAACCCCAGGTCCGTCGACGCCAGGTGTGTGGTCCCCAGCCGTGCGGCCGCTCCCGGTGCGGTCTCCCACAGCTGGGTCCACCAGAGCGGCTCCGTGGCTCCCGGGAGCTGGCCCGTCCGCGAGGGCGGATTCGATCTCGGCGTACAGCTGGTGCTTGAGCTCGATCCGCTCGGGCACGCTCTCCTGGACGAACTGGGCCTCCGCTACCGCCGTCCGCGCATCCGCGCACACGAGGAGCTCACCTTCCGGCTCGGCCCGGGTCGCGAGGCCGAGCTCGACGAGGGCCGGCCACGCTGTCTCCACCGCGCGGCGGACCCGCGACTCCGCGGCCGGGTCGGGATCGAACAGTGCGACCGACTTCCCGGCGGCCAGGAACAGGGCGGTCCAGCTCTGACCGATCACTCCGCCGCCGAGCGAGGCGACACGGGCGACCGCGGTGGGCGGCGCGCGAGCTCAGAAGGTGACACGGTCGGCTCCCTTGAGACCGAGTCGCTCCCTGGCCTGCGCCGGGGTGGCGATCTCATGTCCGAGCGCCTCCACGATGCCGCGGATCTTGCGTACCTGGTCGGCGTTCGACGACGTGAGTTCGCCCGGTCCGATGTACAGGCTGTCCTCCATGCCCACCCGCAGGTTGCCGCCGAGCATGGCGGCCTGCGTCGCGAACGGCATCTGGTGGCGTCCGGCGGCGAGCACCGACCACTCGTAGCCGTCCCCGAACAGCCTGTCCGCCACCGTGTGCATGTGCTGGAGGTTGTCAAGGTCGGCACCGACGCCGCCGAGCACACCGAAGACCATCTGCACGAAGAAGGGCGGCTCGAGCCAGCCTTGGTCGATGAGCCAGGCCAGGTTGTAGAGGTGACCGAGGTCGTAGCACTCGAACTCGAATCTGGTCCCGTGACCATGGCCGAGTTCCTTGACCACATACTCCAGGTCGGCGAAGGTGTTCTTGAAGACGAAGTCACGCGTCATCTCCAGGAAGGCCGGCTCCCAGTCGTGCTTCCACTGGGAGTGCTTCTCCAGCATCGGGAAGATCCCGAAGTTCAGCGAGCCGACGTTGAGCGACGCCATCTCCGGGGAGGTCGCGACGGCGGCTCGCAGCCGTTCCTCGCGGGTCATTCCGAGACCCCCTCCCGTCGAGACGTTCAGGACGGCGTCGCAGGCGCTCTTGATCTTCGGCATGAAGTCCAGGAACAGCTCCGGTCGTGGGTCGGGCCGGCCGGTCTCGGGGTTGCGGGCGTGGAGGTGAATGATCGCCGCGCCCGCTTCGGCGGCTTCGATGGACGCGGCAGCGATCTCGTCAGGGGTCACGGGCAGGTGCGGTGACATCGTCGGGGTGTGGATTCCGCCGGTCGGTGCGCAGGTGATGATGACAGGCCTCGACATGGCCGCTCCTTCAGTCGGTGAGGGTGGGGACAGCTTCCTCGTGATCGCGCCCGGTGCCGGAGCGTGCCACATACGACCGGTAGGCGTCGAGGACAAGGCCGTGGAAGTGGTGCACCCCGTGTTCTGACAGCCCGGAGCCGGCCGGGTCGCAAACGATGCGGCCCTGGTCGAAGGCAGGGGTGCTCATGCCGCGCTGGACGCTCTCCACGAGGGAGATGTCCTGCTCCTGCAGCACCTTGTCGATGTATCTCACCGACTGGACCTCGGCGCCATCGAGCTCGGCCGTCTCGAAGTAGAAGTCCCAGGTCTCCAGGGTCCGGTCGGGACCGGCAGGAACGACCTGGAAGACCATGAAGTTACCGCGACCCGGGTATCGCAGCAGACAGGTGTTGGGCCAGAGCCACCACACCGCGTGCTGGGTGACCGATGCGCCTGAGACGTCGTACGCCGAGTTCTCGTGCTTGCCGGCCTCGGCGAAGTGGCTCGACCAGATGCCGTGGGTCTTCACCTCGTAGGTGCTCATGTCGACGAGGTCGACGAACTCCTTGTGGGCGATGTGGCAGTGGTAGCACTCAAGGAAGTTGTCGATGACGTTCTTCCAGTTGCTCCTGACGTCGTACGTCAGCCGCTTGGCGTGGGTCAGTCGAGCGACGTCGGGGGCCCACCGGGCGATGTCGGCCGCCAGGTCCCCGGCCTGCTCGCCCATGGGAACGGCGCCCGGGTCCAGGTTGACGTAGACGAACCCACCGAACTCCTCCACCCGCACCTGGTCGAGGCAGATCTCTCTCTTGTCGAAGGACGCCATCCTCTCGGCGCGACGAGCCGCCTTCAGTTGCCCGTCGAGGCCATAGGTCCACGCGTGGTAGGGACAGACGATGTTGCGCGCTGAAAGCGCAGGGTGTTCCAGCCGGCGGTCAGCGTGAGCTGGGCCAGGACGTGCGTCCAGTTGTCCCAGCCGCGGTTGGGATAGCTCAGCGTGAACTGTGTTGTCCCGTTCGCCGTCACCAGGTGTTGCGCGTCGCCGTACCCGGCGCGTGAGCGGTGGTCCCGCGACCGGCGCGAACACCTGGACGTCGACCCAGCTGTACGGACATTGAGCCTTCCCATGCGCGCGGCAGAGCAGGAGGTGCAGGGCTTGAGAAGTTCTCGAATGCTGAGACAGGCAGATGAGGAGCTGCAGGTCACAGGCAAGTCGCCCGGCGCGGACGTGGCCGGCTGGAACGGCGGCGATCCCCTGGCCCACCACGGTCAAGAGCTGCACTCTAGAATCGTGTTCTAATATCGGTCAAGATGTCGATGAACACATCAGGCGACTGGAGAGTGGAGATCATCGATGGCCCGACTGCTGCGCCGCTTCGCCGAGACCCGGCCGGACGAACTCGCGCTGGTCGACGATGAGGGCATCACCACGTGGCGCGAGCTGAACGAGCGAGTCGACCGGCTGTCCGGTGCGCTCCTCGGCTCGGGGCTCGCCGCTGGTGATGTCATCGCCGTCCACGCGGCCAACCGCCGCGAGTACTTCGAAGTCATGGCGGCCGCCAGCCACATCGGCCTGCGCTACGTCCTCGTCAACTGGCACTGGACCGCCCAGGAGCTCCGCTACGTACTCCAGGACGCGGGTGTGCGGGCCCTTTTCTCCGAGCCGGCCTTCGCCGCGCAGGCGAGCGAGGCCCTCGTCGGGCTCGACCTGCCCACGCGGGTGGCCTTCGGTACGGGCATCCCCGGGTTTGTCCCGTATGCGGAGTTCGTGGCCGCCGCCTCGCCGGACGAGCCGGCGGTACAGGTCATGGGCACCCCGATGTTCTACACCTCCGGGACCACCGGCCGTCCGAAAGGCGTCAACCGCAAGCTGTTCACCGTGGGAGCGCCCATCGACCACCTCGCGCCGCTCGCTGAGGGTTTCGCCGCGACCTTCGCCATCCCGGAGCACGGCCGGACGCTCCTGGTCGGCCCGGTCTACCACTCGGCCCAGTGGGCGTTCTCCTTCACGCTGTTCCTGAGCGGCCGGTCCGTCGTCATGCGGCGCGCGTTCGACCCCGCCCAGACCCTGCACCTGATCGATCAACACGCGATCACCAACGTCCATCTGGTGCCCACCCAGTTCGTCCGCCTGCTGCGCCTGGACGCCGCGACCAGGCAGTCCTTCTCCGGGACCAGCCTCGCCGCGGTCTGGCACGGCGCCGCCCCCTGCTCGCCACAGGTCAAACGCGAGATGATCGACTGGCTGGGGCCGGTCGTCCACGAGTACTACGGCTCGACCGAAGCGTCCATCAACACGATCATCACCGCGGACCAGTGGCTGGCCAAGCCGGGCAGCGTCGGACGCGCGCTCGCCACGACCGAGATCCACATCTTGCGTTCCGATGGCACCGTCGCCAAACCGGGGGAGCAGGGCGAGATCTGGTTCCGCTACACCAGCGGCGACGACGTCGAGTATTGGGGCGACCCGGACAAGACCGCCTCGATCCACCGTACCGACGGCCTGTTCACGACCGGAGACATCGGCTACTTCGACGAGGACGGTTACCTGTTCCTGTGTGACCGAGCTATCGACATGATCATCAGCGGTGGCGTGAACATCTACCCGGCCGAGATCGAGAACGCCCTGATTACTCATCCCGCCGTCCGGGACGTCGCGGTGTTCGGCGTACCCGACGACGAGTACGGCGAGCAGGTCAAGGCCGTCGTCCAGCTGGCGGAAGACGCCCATGCGACCGACGACCTGCCCGACGCGTTGATGGCCCACTGCCGTGACTCCCTGGCCGGGTACAAGGTGCCCCGCTCGATCGACTTCGTCCCCGAACTGCCGCGTACCCCGACCGGCAAGCTGTACAAGCGGCTGCTGCGCGACCCCTACTGGCAGGCCGGCTCCCGCCGGATCTGACCCCTGATGAGAGGTGCCGTGACCGACGCATCATCGTTTCTGAGAACGCTCGACCTGGAGCAGCTGGACGGCGACCTGTTCGTCGCCTCAGCCGGCGGACCCGGCTGGGGACGGACCTTCGGCGGGCAGGTGGCGGCCCAGGCCCTGCGCGCCGCGGGTCTCACCGTCAGCGGCCCGAGACACGTACATTCCCTGCATTCCTACTTCATCCGCCCCGCCCGGCCGGAAGAACCGTTGCACTTCCACGTGACCAGGACCCGGGACGGACGCTCGTTCTCCACCCGCTCGGTGGCCGCCGTCCAGGAGGGTAAGCCGATCTTCGAAATGATCGCCTCCTTCCACGATCCCGAACCCGGAGAGGACTGGCAGGCGGCCGGCCCGCTGTCCGTACCCCCGCCGGAGGGCTTGGCGTCCCTCCAGTTCTCCAGGATGTTCGGGGATGACGGGCCGTTCGACATCCGTCCCGTCGTCGCACCCGGCCCCGGGGGATTCCCGATCCTCCACCCGTTCTGGATCCGGCTGACCCCGCCCGTCGGCAGTGATCCCGATCTGCACGCGTGCCTGCTCACCTACCTGTCGGACATCGCCGTCGTCGGCGCCGCCCGATCTCCGCACGCGCAGGGGCCTTACAGTCTGCAGGTGAGCCTCGACCACGCGATCTGGTTTCACCGCCGGCCCCGCGTCGACCAGTGGCTCCTCTACTCCATGAGCTCTGTCGCCCATGTCGGCACCCGTGGACTGGCCCAGGGCTCGATCCGCGCCGCCGACGGGGCACTGATCGCCTCGGTGACCCAGGAGGCCCTGCTCCGGTAATCGCTATCCTGCTCGAATGAACGTGGAGTTCAGCGGGCTGATGTGGTTCTGGAGAGGTCCGGCGCCGTGGCACTTCATCACCGTTCCGGAAGAGGAGTGCGGTGAGCTGGCGGCGACTTCCGCGTTCGTGACCTACGGCTGGGGCATGATTCCGGTCACGGCACGGATCGGGGAGATCGGTTGGAAGACTTCGCTGTTCCCGAAAGATGGGCGCTACATCGTGCCGGTGAAGGCGGGGGTGCGGAAAGCCGAAGGACTTGAGGTAGGCGACATGGTGACGGTCCGCCTAAGCGTCGATGTCTGACCAGCCGCCGTGCGAGCGGGACGCGGTCCTCGGACGGCGGAGAGGCTGAACCGCGGCCCGTCGCCGGGCGCGGTTCAGCCTCTGTTCGTCGGTCCGCACCGGCGTTGAGGTGCGCCCGCACTCGGTCGAGGCGTCGCCCTCGTCCGGAGCTACATCGACGAGCTCCTGCCGGACGTCCTCAAGAATGTGGTGGGCGCCTGCGTCGCGGTCGTGGCGCTGCTACCTGGTGTGGCGCAGGCCGCCAGTGGCTCCAGCCTCGGAGTCGGCTTCACCGGGCGAGGAGTGCGGGGGATTTCCGTGCTTCCCCGGACGTTCACGGCCGGTGACTGCCGGCAGATCGGCCAGAACCAGCACGAATTCTTCGCCGCAGAGATCAACCTCGAGCCCCCGCAGTCCGGCCAGTCGCGGGCCTTCTGGCAGGGCAACCTCTACACCGTCTCCACCGTGTTCACTGATACGTGGCACGGCAAGTGGCTCTACCGCAACGCGTCGGGGGGCACGGTGGCCACCGTGACCATGGACGGTCCCGAGATGCTGGAGGGAATCATTCTGTTCATACGACAAGAGACACACGTTGCTCTCACCCAGGAGCAGTGGGACAGCATCGCCTTCGTTGACTGGTACGGGGATTGCTGACATGGCCTAGATGCGTCCGACGGCCTCGCGGGCAGTCTGCGGAAGCGGGGTCTGCTGCTACTGGATGTCCGTGATGGGCGAGGGTCTCGGGAACGCGCGGCACGAGATCGAGGTCGGGCCTGGAGTCGGACGGAAGACGGCCGATCGGCTGTTGTCGTCGCAGTCCGTCGATAGCCGTCTCGTCCCGCCCTTCTTCTCCTGGTGGCCGCCGATCGGGCGTCACGGCGCGTCACGAGCGTCCCCTGCGGCGAACATCCGGCCATCAAGGTCGGGGTCTGACCAGAGCGGCGAGCTCGGTCTCGACGACTTCGGCGGCGTAGAGGGCGGCGTCCGGGGTGATGGGGCGCAGCAGGCCGAACGCCTCCATGGACACGAGACCGTGCAGGCGCACGAACAGGTCGAGCCAGACGGCGAGGACCTCCGTCGGCACCTGCTGTTCGTGCCGTCTGGACCAGGTCTCGAGCTGTTCGGCGGTGCCCGGTGAGAGGTGGGCGGCGCGCCGGTGCAGCGTGTCGGGGTCGAGGCGGCCTTCGGCGTAGGCGCGGGCGAGCAGCCCGAGGGCGAACCGGCCGATGCGGCTGCCGGCACGCACAGTGTCTTCCGGCGGCGCGACGTAGCCGGGGACCGGTGTGCCGTAGGCGAGCCCGAACTCGGCCGGGTGGGCCACCGCCCAGGCCCGGTACGCGTGCCAGACCCCACGCAGCGCCTCCCCCACGTCATCGTGCGCGCCGCCGGCTTCGACGGCGTCGGCGTGCTCGTCGAACGCGGCGACGATGAGGTTGGTCAGCAGCTCGTCGCGGCTCGGGAAGTAGCGGTAGAGGGCGGAAACGGCGATCCCGACGTCGCGGGCGACGGCGCGCAAGGACAGGCCGGCGGCGCCGGAGCGGCGCAATTCCTCGAGGGCGGCGGTCCGGATGGCGGCGAGCAGCTCCTGTCGGCGGCGGGCCCGCAGACCGGTGGAAGCGGTCGTCATCCCGTCATGGTCGCACAAAACGAGAACACTGTTCTTGACAGAGCGGCAAAAGAGAACGATGCTCTCAACGAGAACATCGTTCTCCATTCTGTCCGGCCTCCTCGGGAGAGTCCCCCATGACCACCCCCGCACCGACGACGGCACCGACCGCCGTGCGCGACCTGTTCACCAACCGATGGCTGCTGCTGTTCCTCGCCGTCTGGGCGGCCGCCACCGTCTACATCTTCACGACCGACCGGTCCATGCTGCCGCTCAGCGACCAAGAGCCGATCGGGTACTTCTCCGGCATCGGCGGCGGCATCGTCAGCATCGCGTTCTTATTCCTCCTCGCGCGGCGCCGCGCACCGCTCGATCACCGCAACGCCCCCGACTTCCGCAACCCCGGCAAGGAGACCGCCGGGCTGCTGGCCTGGATGGCGGCGGTCCTGGCGATCGGCAGCGTGTTCGGCATCCGCACCCACATCGCCTTCGTCGGGCTCGCTCCCGGCGCGCAGGCCGTCTGGGACCGGCAGACCCCTGCGACCACCCTGACCTGGGCGATCTTCAACTTCGTCACTCTCGCGGTGCTGCCGTACTGGTTCTTCCGCTACCGGCTGGGCTACCGCCCGGACAGCATGCTGCTGCGGTTCGACCGGCCGAAGGTGTGGATACCGTACTTCATCCTCGTCGGGCTCCCGCCGATCTTCTTCGTCGCCACCCCGGAGTACTACACGACCTCCGTCACCGGGCACGCGCTCACCCTCGTGCTGTTCACCCTCGGGTCGTTCCTGCCCATCATGATCACGACCCAGTCGCTGCTGACCCCGCGGCTGTCGGTCCTGGCGCGGTCGTGGGTGACCGGATCGGTCCTGTCCGCCCTCGCCTACGGCGCCCTCAACATCACCGAGGCGTTCCTCGCGTGGGATTCGCCCGCGCAGGTCGCATTGTCCCTCGCATGGTTCATGCAGGTCGCGTTCTGGGGCCTGGCGAAGGCCGTCACGACGCTGCGGACCGGCAACGCCTGGCTGCACATCGCGACCACCCACACCATCCACCTCGCCGAGGCCCCAGCCGTCGCAACCACCTTCGACCTGCGATGACGGCGACCCTGCTGGCCCACACCGGGCACCTCGCACCCCACGACGGCACTGAAGCGTTCATCGGAGTCGCGCTGCTGCTCGTAGGCGCGGCGACGGCACTGTGGCGGGCCCGCCGACGAGACAGCTGAAGGAGACAGTCGGGCGACGACGACCTTCAACTGGGCCGGTTTCGAGCGGGGCCCGCACCGATGGCCTCATCGACGCTGTCCGCACCGTGCTCGCGAGCCGGCCTGACAAGCGCCGCCGCTCGTCCAGGATGGAGGCCAGGATCCGGTGGACGGTGTGCGAGATCGCAGCGGCGGGGGTCACGGACGCTTTGTGGACGCCGTCGCCCACTTCTCAGCGGATGCGTAGGTGCGAGGGGCTTCGCTTGGGCGGTTCAGCGAGGTGGGCGCGCCTGTCATCGGTTTCGCATGATTGGTGTCATGCCGGGCCGGTGACAATGCGGTCTGACGCTGTCGGCATTCCTGGATCAGGCTGATGGCTATGATTTCTCGCCATCCCAGACAGCTCGACAAGTTACCCGCGGCGCGCCGCCCGAGGCGGGTCATGGCCGCGGTGACCGCGCTGGTCGTGGCCGGGGTTCTGGCCACGCCCGGTGCGGCCTCGGCGGCGCCCGGGCCAGGGCTTGACCGGCAGGCGCTCCGGCAGTCCCTCGATGCCGTCCACCAGGCCGGGATGTTCGGCATCTACTCCGGCGTACGCGACGGAGCCAAGACGTGGCAGGGAGCGGCGGGCGTCGCCGACGTGGTGACCCGCCGGCCGGTCCGGCCCGAGATGGTCCACCGGATCGGCAGCATCACCAAGACCTTCACCTCGGTGGCGATCCTCCAGCAGGTGGCGCGCGGCGCCATCGAGCTGGACGCGCCGGTGAACCGCTACCTGCCCGGCCTGATCCCCGGCGACCGCGGCCAGAAGACCACCGTACGGATGCTGCTCAACCACACCAGCGGCATCGGCGACTACATCGCGGGTGCGTTCCCCTCACTGCTGGAGGGCTCGGCCGCCAGCCTGGACGACAACCGGTTCCGGGAGATCGCCCCGGAAGAGCTGGTCAAGTTCGGCCTCGCCGCGCCGCCGACCGGGGAGCCGGGCACGACGCCCGGATCGTACTCCAACACCAACTACGTGATCGCGGGCCTGCTGCTGGCGAAGGTGACCGGCATCAGCGCCGAGCAGTACATCACCCGCAACGTGATCCGCAAGGCGGGCCTGCGGAACACCTCCTTCCCCCGCACGCCGCAGATTCCCGGACCGCATTCCAAGGCCTACGAGTCCCTGTTCGGCTGGATCGACCCGCCACGCGACTACAGCGTCTACAACATGTCGTGGGCGAGCACCGCGGGCGCGGTCGTGTCCACCATGGACGACCTCAACCGGTTCTACCGGGCGCTGTTGCGCGGCGAACTGATCGGCGACGCCCAGCTCACCGAGATGCGGAAGACGGTGCGGGTTCTGGCGGGCGGCGTGGCGATCGACTACGGCCTCGGGATCTACTCTCTCGACCTGCCCTGCGGACGGTTCTGGGGGCACGACGGCGGCGTGTTCGGCATGCTCACGCAGTCGCTGTCCAGCCCGGACGGCGAGCGGCAGCTGTCCTTCGGGCTCAACCTGGCCAAGTACCAGCACCTCGACGACAACGGAAACATCGAACCGAGCCCGATCGACTACGCCCTCGTGGACCATCTGCTGCTGGCGTTGTGCGGCCAGAGCGGCGCGAGGACGTCACAGGCGTCGCCGCTCGTCCTGTTCCCCACAGCGGGGCTGTCCGTCAAGCGTTGACGGGCACGACCGCCCTGTACGGCGGCCCCGCCGTGCTCCCGGCCGCCGAGCGGAACCTCGCTCGGCGGCCGTAGCGCCACCGTGCTCCCCTGACCGGGGTCCGCGCTCCCGAAACCGCCGGCTATCGCGAGGGTGGACCGGTGTCGGGATCCAGCTCGTCGCGGCGGGTGACCATGTCGATCAGCAGCCGGATCGGCAGGCTGGCCTCGGTCGGGTAGCGGAAATGGTCATCAAGGTCGAGGGTATGAACCGCTCCGCATATTCGCTATGAGAACCTCAGATTCCGCTATGGACTCGTAGTCCGTGTTGTGCCGGTTGAACGTGGTTTGGGGCATGGATCCGGTCTCGTCTTCGGGGCGGCGGCGAGTGGGCGGGTTTCCGGCCGAGCCTTGGGGCACGGGGGCGGGGTCGGCGTTCGCCTGGGCGCCCTGGGGGTGGGCTGTGATCGTCGTCTTCCGGCTCGGCGTGGTGGTCGCTGCGCTGTCGGGCTCGGCTGTCGGGCTCGGGGGTGCGTGCATGGGCTGGGCGAGTGCACCCAAGCCGGGACGGCACCAGCCGTACCGGACAGGGCATGTCAGGAATTCTCGCCATCGAACAGGCTTCCACCACGCCAAAGCCACTCCCGTGCTCACCTTCACCGAGCACGGGGGTGGCCCAGGCCGGGCCACGCCTGTCCGAGTTGCCTGATTCCTTCAGGGAACTACAGGGAATTCAAGACGCTTCCGCACGAAGCGGCAGGTGGCACCGGTGAGACACCCTGGTCCCCTCCCTGGACCAAGCCCCCCGGTCGGGTCAGAGGGGGCCGAGGTCGGTGACGATTCGGGCGAAGGCCCGGATGAGGTCGTTCTCCGTCTCTGTCCGCCAGACCAGGCCGAAGGTGAGAGGCCGCAGATCGGTGATGGGCAACCAGGTGATGTCGGGACGGGAGAAGTAGCGGGCGGAATGGGCGGGCAGGACGTTGACGGTCTCGCTGATGCTGACGAAGGAGAGCAGCTCGTCCATGTTCGTGACGAGCGGCCCGCGTTCGATCGGGTAGCCGCGCGGGGTCTGGAAGGGGACGAAGGTGTCCTCCCAGTAGGCGGGAACGGGCCTGGCGCCGGAGTGCCGGAAGTGGGCGATGTCCTCCACGGAGACCGCCGATCGTCCGGCCAGTGCGTGGTCGGCGGCGACGGCCAGCAGCCGGCGGTCGGCGAACAGGGTCGGGCCGACCGTGAGATCAGGCTCCTCGACGGGCAGCCAGATGACCAGGATGTCGGCCTCGCCACGCCGCAGGAGGCCGAAGGGGTCGACGAAGGAGGCGTGGCGGAGCTGGAGTTCGCAGTACGGGTGGTGGGTGCGGAAGGTCGACCAGTAGGGGCGCAGGTCGTGGGTGTTGACCGGGATCATGCCGATCCGGAGCCGGGCGGTCTTGCCTCGGGCGGCCAGCTTGGCCCGTTGCATGCTGTCCATCAGCCCCGCGTGGAGGGGCCGGAGATCGTCGCGTAGCTGCTCGCCGATCGGTGTCAGCCGTACCGTCCGGTTGGTCCGGTCGAACAGGAGGGCGCCGACCTGGCGTTCCTGCTTCTTGATCACCTGGCTGATCCGGGCGGGGGTCACGTGGAGCCGCTCGGCGGTCCGGCCGAAGTGCAACTCCTCGGCCAGCGTCAGGAAGATCTCGATGTCACGCAGCTCCATGACCCTCCCTCACGGTGACCCACCGGTTAACGAAGCCTTGCGTGCGTCGTCATTGTTTGTGGCTTTCTCCACGCAGATCCTAGGAGCTGGAAGGGCCCTGAAGCCTCCCCGCCGGCCGAACGGTCCAGGTCCGCTACCTGGCCGGCAGCGACGGTGGACACAGCGCGGGAAAGCGGTCTATACCGGCACGCCACGCGGACGGTCGTGGACGGCTACGGTTTGGGCGTGAGGACGATTGACTGGGTAGATGGCGCGGTCGAGCTGGTGGATCAGACGCTGCTGCCGGACGAGTGCGTCATGGTGCGGATCGAGACCGTCACCGACCTGATCGACGCCATCCGGCGGCTGGCCGTGCGCGGGGCGCCCGCGCTCGGCGTGGCCGGGGCGCTCGGCGTCGTGCTGGCGGCCGGCGACCAGGACGCCATAGCGAGGCTGCGCGCCGCCAGGCCCACCGCCGTGAACCTCGCCTGGGGCGTCGACCAGGCCGTCGCCCACCTGCCCCAAGGCCGGCAGGCCGTGCTCAGGGCCGCGCTGCGGATCCGCGACGACGACATCGCCGCCTGCGAGGCCATGGGCAAGCGCGGCGCCGACCTCCTCGAAGGCGACCGGCTGCGCATCATGACCGTGTGCAACACGGGCGGGCTGGCGGCCGTCGAACGGGGCACCGCGCTCGGCGTCGTCCAGACCCTGCACGAGCGCGGCCGGCTGGCCGAGGTGCTCGCCCTGGAGACCCGCCCCCTGCTGCAGGGCGCCCGGCTCACCACCTGGGAGCTGGCCAGGATGGGCGCGCCGCACCTGCTCATCGCCGACTCCGCCGGAGCGTACCTGCTGGCCAAGGGCGGCATCGACGCGGTGCTCATCGGCGCCGACCGCATCGCCGCCAACGGCGACACCGCCAACAAGATCGGCTCGTACGCGCTGGCGCTCGGGGCCGAGCGGGCCGGGGTGCCGTTCATCGTCGTCGCGCCCGAGACCACCATCGACCAGGCCACCCCGTCCGGCGAGCACATCGAGATCGAGGACAGAGGCGCCGACGAGATCGTCACCATCAGGGGCAGGCGGGTGGCGCCGGAGGGCACGCGGGCGCTGAACCCGGCCTTCGACGTCACCCCGCACGATCTCATCACCGCGATCGTCACCGACAAGCGGGTCATCAGGCCTTAAGCCGGTATAGGTGCCAAAATAACCAGATCTACCAACCTTTCCGCGCACTCCGGGCTACGCTCAGTGGTCACATTCCCCAACCCCCGGAGAGCACAAGGTGGCCATCGACCTCGTGTTACGGCGCGACTGGCACGCCCGTGAGCGGCACGGCGACTACACACAGCTCGACTCCACCAAGGGAGTTAAGGTCCACTACACGGGCGGCCGGGTCGATCCGGGCATCATCGGCGACCACGCGGTCTGCGTGTCGCTGGTGCAGTCGATCCAGGGCTACCACATGGACGGCAACGGCTGGATCGACATCGGCTACTCGTTCGTGGCCTGTCCGCATCGGAAGGTGTTCGAGGGGCGGGGGCTCCACCATTTACCCGCGGCCAACGGGGCCGGGCTCAACACGGGCCACTACGCCGTGCTCGGCCTGGTCGGCAACGCCGGGCTGGTGGAGCCGCCCGACGGAGTGCTCCACGCGATCCTGGACGCGGTCCAGTACGTCCGGGAACGTGGCAACGCGGGCAAGGAGATCAAGGGACACCGGGACGGCTACTCGACCGACTGCCCGGGCGAACCCCTCTACGCGTGGGTCAAGCGCGGCGCGCCGCGGCCGGGTGGCGATACCCCCCCGCCGCCCGACACGCCGACGGCGCCGCCGTTCCCCGGGCGGCTGCTGAAGTACCCGCCCGTGATGCATGGCGAAGACGTGCGTACATGGCAGCAGCAGATGAAGGTACGCGGCCTCGACATCGACGTCGACGGCGCCTACGGCAGCGGCTCACGCGAGGTCTGCCTGCGTTTCCAGCGCGAACAGGGCATCGGCGACGACGGCATCGTCGGGCCGGCCACCTGGCGGCTGTCATGGGAGGCACCGCTGACCTGACGGTGGGGTCGGTCAGGGGCGAACCCGGGGTTACTGGGTTCGGCGGGCAACGCCTACTATCCGAAACATGCATCTGGCAGCGGGCTTTCCTACCACGAACCGGGACGATTGGCGGGCCCTGGCGCTCGAGGTTCTGCGTAAGTCGGGTGTCGAGGCCGGGTCGCCGGAGGAGGCGCTGTCCGGCGTCACGTACGACGGTGTGACGCTCGCGCCGCTCTATGACGCCGCCGACCTGCCCGAGCACCTGCCGCGCGCTCGCCAGGCGGCGGGCGCCGGGTGGGATGTGCGGCAGCGGCACTCCGTGGCCGATGCCGAGACCGTGCTGGCCGATCTGGAGCACGGGGTCACCTCGCTCTGGCTGGTCCTGGGTGCCGGCGCGATCCCGGTCGGGCGCCTCCCCGACCTCCTGCGGGAGGTCTATCTGGACCTCGCGCCGATCGTCATGCAGGCCGGAGCCGAAGCTCGGGAGGCCGCCGAGGTGCTCTTCGGGCTCGCGGCGGAGCGCGGCGTCTCGCCGACGGGCAACCTGGGCGCCTCGATCGGTACGGCGGGACGGGACGTGACGGTCGAGCTGGCGGAGCGGTGCGCGGCCGGTTTCCCCGGGATGCGGGCCGTCATGCTGGACGCCACGCCGTACCACGACGCGGGAGGGAGCGACGCCGACGAGCTCGGCTGCTCGATCGCGCTGGGGGTCGAGCACCTGCGGGCGCTCACCGGCGCGGGGCTCAGCGTCGAGCGGGCGTTCGGGCAACTGGAGTTCCGCTATGCCGTCACCGCCGATCAGTTCGCCACCATCGCCAAGCTGCGGGCCGCGCGCACGCTCTGGGCGCGGGTGGCCGAGGTGTGCGGGGCGGCGGACGGCGGGCAGCGGCAGCACGCGGTGACGAGTTCCGCCATGATGACCGCCCGCGACCCCTGGGTGAACCTGCTCCGCACCACCATCGCCTGCTTCGCCGCCGGGGTGGGGGGTGCGGACGCGGTGACCGTGCAGCCGTTCGACGCGTGCCTGGGTCCGCCGGACGCCTTCGCCCGGCGGATGGCGCGCAACACGCAGGCGCTGCTGCTGGAGGAGGCCGGAGCCGGAAGGGTGGCCGACCCGGCGGGCGGCTCCTGGTACGTCGAGCGCCGCACCGCCGACCTGGCCGACCGTGCCTGGGCCTGGTTCCAGGAGATCGAGGCGGCCGGGGGGATCGGGGCGGCGTCCGAGCTGGTCGCCGGCCGGATCGCGGACACCAGGCGGCGTCGTGCCGACGACATCGCCCACCGGCGTTTCCCGATCACCGGCGTGAGCGAGTTCCCCGACATCGCCGAGAAGCCGGTCCGCGGACAGCCCGTCCCGAGCGCCGGCGCGGACGTTGCTGAGGGCGAGCGTCCCCCGCGTGAACGGGTTTCCGAGGGCGCGGCGGGCCGCGCGGGGGAGGGGTTGCCGGAGATCCGGTACGCCCAGGAGTTCGAGGCGCTGCGGGACCTCGCCGACGCGCAGCCGGAGCGGCCCGTGGTGTTCCTGGCCACCATCGGCCCGGTCGCCGCCCACACGGCCCGTGCCGCGTTCGCCGCGAACCTGTTCCAGGCGGGTGGGCTGGCCACCGAGTCCGCCGGGCCGGGGACCGACCCCGACCAGATCGCCACCGCCTTCGCCGTCAGCGGCTCGAACGTCGCCTGCCTGTGTTCCAGCGACAAGATGTACGGCCTGCACGCCGAGGCCGTCGCCGCCGCGCTAAGACGGGCGGGCGCGAGAAAGGTCTGGCTGGCGGGGAAGGGGGAGTACGAGGGCGTCGACGGCCGCCTCTACGCCGGGTGCGACGCACTCGCCGTACTCCGCACGACCTTCGACGACCTGGAGGTGACGCGATGATCCCGGACTTCTCCGCCATCCCGCTGACCGGCCCGACCCCCGGCGAGCGCGCCGAGCCCGCCACACTCGCCGAATCCGCCGAATCCGCCGAATCCGCCGAATCCGCCGAGCCCGGCGGGGTCGCGGTGAGTGAGGGTGCGGTCTGGGAGACGCCCGAGGGGATCGCGGTCAAGCCCGTCTACACGGCCGACGACCTCGGCGGGCTCGACTTCCTGGGGACCTATCCGGGCGCCGCGCCGTACCTGCGCGGCCCCTATCCGACCATGTACGTCAACCAGCCCTGGACGATCCGCCAGTACGCGGGCTTCTCCACGGCCGAGGACTCCAACGCCTTCTACCGCCGCAACCTCGCCGCCGGGCAGAAGGGGCTGTCAGTGGCCTTCGATCTGGCCACGCACCGGGGCTACGACTCCGATCATCCGCGGGTCGCCGGTGACGTGGGCATGGCCGGGGTGGCGATCGACTCGATCTATGACATGCGGCAGTTGTTCGACGGGATCCCGCTCGACCGGATGTCGGTGTCGATGACCATGAACGGCGCGGTCCTGCCCGTGCTGGCGCTCTACATCGTGGCGGCCGAGGAGCAGGGGGTGGCACCGGAGCAACTGGCCGGGACCATCCAGAACGACATCCTCAAGGAGTTCATGGTCCGCAATACCTACATTTATCCCCCAGCCCCATCAATGCGCATAATTTCGGATATTTTCGCATTTGCCAGTGAAAAGATGCCGAAGTTTAATTCCATTAGCATCTCGGGCTACCACATTCAGGAGGCCGGGGCCACCTGCGACCTCGAGCTGGCCTATACCCTGGCCGACGGGGTCGAATACCTGCGCGCAGGCGTCGCCGCAGGGATGGACGTCGACCGGTTCGCGCCCAGGCTGTCGTTCTTCTGGTGCATCGGCATGAACTTCTTCATGGAAGTCGCCAAGCTGAGAGCCGCCCGCCTCCTATGGGCAAACCTCGTTTCCGGATTTAACGCGAAAAATCCGAAATCGCTGAGCCTCCGTACCCACTCCCAGACCTCCGGCTGGTCCCTCACCGCGCAGGACCCGTTCAACAACGTCGCCCGTACCTGCGTCGAGGCCATGGCCGCCACCCAGGGCCACACCCAGTCCCTGCACACCAACGCCCTCGATGAGGCGCTCGCGCTGCCCACCGACTTCTCCGCCCGGATCGCCCGCAACACCCAGCTCCTCCTCCAGCAGGAGTCCGGCACCACCAAGGTGATCGACCCGTGGGGCGGCTCCTACTACGTCGAACGCCTCACCCACGATCTCGCCGAACGCGCCTGGACCCACATCCAGGAGGTCGAGGCCGCCGGCGGCATGGCCCGCGCCATCGAGGCGGGCCTGCCCAAGCTGCGCATCGAGGAGGCCGCGGCCCGCGCCCAGGCCCGCATCGACTCGGGCCGCCAGCCTGTGATCGGCGTGAACAAGTACCGCACCGACGCCGACGAGCCGATCGAGGTGCTCAAGGTCGACAACAGCTCCGTACGGGCGCAGCAGCTCGACAAACTCCGCAGGCTCAGGGCCGAACGCGACGACGGCGCCGTGACCCACGCCCTCGACGCCCTGACCAAGGCCGCCGGCGACCCCGCCCCGGGCCTCGAGCACAACCTGCTCAAACTGGCGATCGACGCCGCCCGCGCCAAGGCGACCGTGGGCGAGATCTCCGACGCGCTGGAGCGCGTCTTCGGGCGCCACGCGGAGCAGGTCCGTACCATCTCCGGCGTGTATCGCGACGAGGCGGGCCCGACCGCCAACATCGAGCGGGTACGGCACGCGTGCGCCGCCTTCGAGCGCGCCGAGGGCCGCCGCCCGCGCATCCTGGTGGCCAAGATGGGCCAGGACGGCCACGACCGCGGCCAGAAAGTGATCGCCACCGCGTTCGCCGACCTGGGGTTCGACGTGGACGTCGGCCCATTGTTC
This sequence comes from Nonomuraea sp. NPDC026600, assembly GCF_040638335.1. Lineage (NCBI taxonomy): Bacteria > Bacillati > Actinomycetota > Actinomycetes > Streptosporangiales > Streptosporangiaceae > Nonomuraea > Nonomuraea sp. NPDC026600. The sequence goes on along the minus strand of NZ_JBEZYD010000003.1, from coordinate 112,673 downwards.
CAGACGCCGGAGGAGGTGGCGCGGCAGGCCGTCGAGGCCGACGTGCACGTCGTCGGCGTGTCCTCGCTGGCGGCCGGCCACCTGACCCTGGTGCCCGCGCTCCGGGAGGCCCTGGCCGGGCTGGGCGCCGAAGACGTGATGATCGTGGTCGGCGGCGTCGTCCCGCCGGGCGACTTCGACGAGCTGCGCGCGGCCGGCGCCTCAGCGATCTTCCCTCCCGGTACGGTCATCGCCGACGCCGCCCTGGACCTGCTGGAGGAGCTCGCGTCCCGCCTGGGGCACTGAGCCGGCCTCACTCCATCCGGTCGAGGGCGCACATCTTCACGGTGATGCCGCGCTGCCGGCTGCCCCCGCTGACCACGTTGAAGGCGACCCGGTGCGTGCCCTGCGTCTTGAACGACCCGGCCGGCAGGTAGACCTTGTGCGGGGTCACGGCCGGGGTGCGGCCCAGGTTCTGGCCGTCGACGAGCCAGCGGTAGGTGAAGGCGTGACCTTTGGGACCGTCGATGACGGCGTACACGTTGAGGTCGCCACGCCAGCAGCCGCCCAGGTCGACGCCTTCCGTGCGCAGGTTCACGGACCGGACCCCGCCGCTCGCGGTCGTCGGCTCGGCGGCGGGTTCGGTGGCGGTCGCGGTGGTGCTGGGCTTGGTGCTCGGTCTGGTGGAGGGCTTGGTCGTCGGCTGGGTGGTGGTCGTGTCGCGGGTGGGTTGCTCGCGTCCGGGGGAGGGCCTCGGCGACGGTTTGCTCTTGGTGCCGGTGGATTTGGTGGGGGCGGCGGCGGTGGGGGAGGGGCTGGTGCTGGGCGTTGGGGTGGGGGCGGTGAAGGCGCCGACGATGTTCGGGAGACGTAAGGACGGCAGCGCCCAGACCACGGTCGCCGTCACCACCACCCCCACCACGGCCACCGCCGCACCGCCCACGAGCAACGCCCGGTTGCGCCCCTGAACCCGCCCGCCCCCGTTCCACGCCCCGCCCCCGCTGGGCGGTCCGCCCCCGGCCGGTCCGGGGCCTAAGGATCCGCTCCCGGCGCTCGGCGCGTGACCGCCTGACATGGGGTTCGCCGTACCGCCGAGGAGTCGCAGCAGGACGTCCTGCATGGTCGGGCGGCGGGCCGGGTCCTTGGACAGGCACGCGTACACGATCGGCCGTAAGCCGTCCGGCAGGTCGCCGAGCCGGGGTTCGTTGTTGAGGATGCGGTCGATGACGGCGGGCAGCGCGTCGTTGCCGAACGGCGGCACCCCCGACGCCGCGTACACGATCACCGACCCCCACGCGAACACGTCCGCCGCGGCCCCGACGGCCGTCCCGGACAACTGCTCGGGCGCCATGTAGGCAGGAGTGCCGACGATGCCGCTGGTGACCGTGAGCGCGGAGCCGGACGCGCGGGCGATGCCGAAGTCGATGACCCGGGGGCCGCCGGGGCCGAGCAGGACGTTCGCCGGTTTGAAGTCGCGGTGTACGACGCCCGCACGGTGGATGGCGGCCAGCGCCGTGGCCGTGGCGACCGCGAGGCGCTGCAGGCCCGCGCCGGTGTGCCGGTCGGCCTCCTGGAGCGAGGGGCCTTCGACGTACTCGGTCACGATGTACGGCCGGCCGCTCAGCGAAGCGTCGAGCACCTGGGCGATGCAGAACGGCTCCACCCGCCGCGCCGCGGCGATCTCCTTGGCCAGGCGGTCGTCGTGGCCCGAACCCGTCCGCAACACCTTGACGGCCACCTGCGTGCCGTCCGGGGCGTACCCCAGGTAGACCACGCCCTGACCGCCCGCGCCCAACCGCCTGGCCAGCCGGTACGGGCCGATCTCGGTGGGATCCTCCTGCGTCATCAGTCTTCGATGGAGCAGACGGTGAACGAGGTGGACCTGCTCTTGACGACCGGCGACGTCAGCTTGAACGTGACCGTGTGCGTGCCCGCCGACACCATGTAGCCCAGGGACCCCTCCCAGCCGGTGTACTCGCCATGGCCGATCAGGCCCCCGCGGCGCATGACGGTCTTGCTGTCGATGACCCAGGCGAAGTTGTACTTCAGCGTGCCGTACTCGCCCGCCGGGGTCTTGTCCGTCTCCACCTGGGTGTCGAAGTTGACCGGCGGCATGAGGCAGCCGTTCGTGGGGTGGGCGCCGTGGACGTTGATGGCGAGGATCGAGAGGTTGGCCCTCGTGGTGGTGGGCTTCTTCGTGGTGCGGGTGGGCGTGGGCGTCGTGCGTTCGGGGGAGGGCGTGGGTCTCGTCGTGGGTGTCCGGGTGGGGGTCGCGCTGGGTTTCGGTGTGGGCTTGTGGGTGGTCTTGCGCGGCCGCGGCCGGTGGCTCTTCGACGGGGTGCCGTCCGAGGTGGGGACGTCTGCCTCGGTCACGGAGGTGCTGGAGGAGGCGGCGGCCGGCGGCTGGGTCCCCGTGCCCGGCGGGAACGCGAGCGTCACGGCGGTGGCGATGGACGCCATGATCGCCACGCTACCCCCACCGGCCAGCAGCGGAATGAGCACCCGCCCACGTCCCGCCGCCTGCCCGTGCCCCTGCCCCTGCTCCACGCCATGCCCGAGCCCGCCCGACCGCCTGCCCGGCCGCGTCCCCTCCCCGGGCCCAACCGCGATCGGCCCCCTAGGCGGCGCGCCGTGCCCGGGCCCGATCGGCCCGCCGGGCTGGGTGCCATGCCCGGGGCCCGGCGGTCCATGCGCTGCGGACCCCGGGAAGCCCAGCCCGGCACCCGGCGGTCCATGTGCTCCGGACTCCGGGAAACCGGGCCCCGTCGTGCCGGATGGCCGGCCGCCCAGGAGGCCGAGCAGTACGTCCTGCATGGTCGGGCGGCGGGCCGGATCCTTGGACAGGCACGCGTACACGATCGGCCGCAGCGAGCCCGGCAGGTCGCCGAGCTGGGGTTCGTTGTTGAGGATGCGGCTGATGACGGCAGGCAGCGCGTCCTGACCGAACGGCGGCTCCCCGCCGGCCGCGTACACGATCACCGACGCCCACGCGAACACGTCCACCGCGGGCCCGACGGCCGCCCCGGCGAGCTGCTCGGGCGCCATGTAGGCGGGCGTGCCGACGATGCTGCTGGTGACCGTCAGCGCGGAGTCCGTGGCGCGGGCGATGCCGAAGTCGATGACGCGCGGCCCGTCCCGCCCGAGCAGGACGTTCGCCGGTTTGAAGTCGCGGTGCACGATCCCGGCCGCGTGGATGGCGGCGAGCGCCGTGGCGGTCGCCACGGCCAGCCGTTGCAGGTCGCCGCCGGTGTGCCGGCCCGCCTGCTGGAGCGACGGCCCGTCCACGTACTCGGTCACGATGTACGGCCGGCTGCCCAGCGAAGCGTCGAGCACCTGCGCGATGCAGAACGGCTCCACCCGCCGCGCGGCCGCGACCTCCTTGGCGAAGCGGTCGTCCCCGGCCAGCCCGTCCTGCAGCACCTTGACCGCGACCGGCCCGCCGTCCGGCGCCTCGGCCAGGTACACCACGCCCTGACCGCCCTCGCCCAGCCGCCCGACCAGCCGGTACGGGCCGACGGCGCCGGGATCCTCCGGCAGGAGCGGTTCCACGTGTGGCCTCAGTACGTCTCACGCGGGCACAAGGTGACGGAGACGCTCCGCTGCCTGGCCACGGGTGAGGTGATCCGCAGAGTCGCGGAGTGGGTGCCGCCGGTGCCCTTGAGGTTGCGGGGCGAGGTCAGGTACAGCTCGCCGTCCTCCGGGATGATGGCCGTCGACCGCCACACCGTCCTGCCGTCGATGATCCAGGTGAAGCCGAAGTTCACCGCTTTGCCCTGGCGCTGGACCAGGCCGGTCAGCGTCACCTGGCCGCCGGCGTAGCACCCGTTGTCGAGCGCGCCGCCGACGCGGACGTACCGGAGCTTGAGCTGCCCGGTAGCGGTCGCGGGGTCCGCGGTGGGGGTGCCGTTCTGGCTCGCCGGATCCGTGGTCGGCTGGGACGTATCGGTCTTCTTCGGGCGTGGCGTACGCGTGGGGGAGGTGGACGGGCTCGGCGTGCTCGTGGAGACGCCCGACAGGTTCTTCGGCTGCGGTGTCGACGGGGTCAGCCACACGATCGCCCCGGCCAGCGCCAGCACCGAGATGCCGGAGGCGCCCGCGATGGCGGCGGTCTTCCCTCGCCGCCGCGCCCGCCCCGCTCCCGGTCCGCCGTCGCGCCCGGCCGCCTGTCCCTGCGCGGTCCCGTGCGCGGCGGCCTGATCCGGCGCAGCACCGTACGCGGCCTGGTCGGGGGCGGCACCGTACGCGGCCTGATCCGGCGCGGCACCGTACCCGGCCTGGTCGGGGGCGGCGCCGTATCCGACCTGGCTCGGCTCGGCGCCGTACCCCGTCGGGCCAGGCGGCGGTGTCACCGGCCGGGACTGTCCGCCGAGCAGGTGCAGCAGCACGTCCTGCATGGACGGGCGGTGCCCCGGATCCTTGGCCAGGCAGCTCAGCACCACCGAACGCAGCGGTTCCGGCAGCTCTCCCACCTGCGGCTCGCTGTGCAGGATGCGGTTGATCACCGCGGGCAGCGAGTCGTCGCCGAACGGCGGCACCCCCGACGCCGCGTACACGATCACCGACGCCCACGCGAACACATCCGCCTGAGCCCCCACCACCTGCCCCGCCAACTGCTCGGGCGCCATGTAGGCGGGCGTGCCGACGATGCTGCTCGTCGAGGTCACCCCGGAGACGAGCGCGCGGGCGATGCCGAAGTCGATGACGCGGGGGCCGTCCCGCCCGAGCAGCACGTTCGACGGCGTGAAGTCGCGATGGACGACGCCCGCCTGATGGATGGCGGCCAGCGCGGTCGCCGTGGCGACCGAGAGCCGCTGCAGCTCCGCCCCGCTGTGCCGGCCCGCGTCCTGGAGCGACGGCCCGTCCACGTACTCGGTCACGATGTACGGCCGGCCCGACGTCGAGGCGTCGAGCACCTGGGCGATGCAGAACGGCTCCACCCGCCGCGCGGCGGCGATCTCCTTGGCGAAGCGGTCGTCGCCCGCGATGTCCTCACGGAGCACCTTGATCGCGACCGGCGCCCCGTTGCGCGCCTGGCCGAGATAGACCACGCCCTGACCGCCCGCGCCCAGCCGCCCGACGAGCCGGTAGCGCCCCACTGCCGCCGGGTCGCCCGCACGTAAGGGTTCGACATTGGGCATAAGGGGAGTGACTCCTGTGACCGCTGAGAATAGACAGTCCAGCACCCTAGCGCCAAAAGTCAGGATTTGTGGACGTTAGGCTTACCGAGCGTAGAAAAGGAGGGGTGAGTGCGTTCGCTGGAGGACTATGCCCGCGGCGTGCGAGAAGGGTCGCGCACGTGGATCGCCCGAGCGATCACGCTCGTGGAGTCGACCAGGGCGGACCACATCGTGCTCGCCCAGCGGCTGCTGGTCGAGCTCACCCCGCTGTCCGGCGGGGCCACACGGGTGGGCGTGTCCGGGGTGCCGGGCGTCGGCAAGTCCACCTTCATCGACGCCCTCGGCACCATGCTGACCGGCCAGGGCCACAAGGTCGCCGTACTGGCCGTGGACCCCTCCTCCACCAGGACCGGCGGGAGCATCCTGGGCGACAAGACGCGCATGGCCCGCCTCTCGGTGGACCCCGGCGCGTTCATCCGGCCCTCGCCCACGTCGGGCACCCTGGGCGGTGTCACCAAGGCGACCAGGGAGGCCATGGTCGTGGTGGAGGCGGGCGGGTTCGACGTCGTGCTCGTCGAGACCGTGGGCGTCGGCCAGTCGGAGACGGCGGTGGCCGACATGGTCGACACGTTCCTGCTGCTCAGCCTGGCGCGTACCGGGGACCAGCTGCAGGGGATCAAGAAGGGCGTGCTGGAGCTGGCCGACGTCATCGCGGTCAACAAGGCGGACGGCGAGCACGAGCTCGCGGCGCGTAAAGCGGCGCGGGAGCTCGCGGGGGCGCTGCGCATGCTGCGTTCCGGCTCCGCGCCGCCGCCGGTCCTCACGTGCAGCGGCCTCACCGGCGCCGGGCTCGACGAGCTGTGGCGGAAGGTGCTCGCCCACCAGAAGTCGCTGGACCTGGCCGCCAAGCGCCGCGGCCAGCAGGTGCAGTGGACGTGGACGCTGGTGCGCGACCGGCTGCTCACCGAGCTCCGGGACGCGCCGGAGGTGGCGGCGATCGCGGACGAGGTCGAACGGGACGTCCTCGCGGGCACCCTCACCCCCGCGCTCGCCGCCGACCGCCTGCTGAACGCTTTCAAGCGCCCCTGACCGACGACCGGCTGAGGTGAGTGGTTCTCGGGTTGAGATTCCTCCTCCGCTGGGTGGAATATCCCATCCACTTCTACGCGCCGTAACCGATCGGTGACGTGATCCATGTCACTATGGCGCACATCGGACGCGGGGAGGGGCCCATGGATGTGGAGTCGGAGCTGCCGGAGGCGGTCACGGGGGCACTGGAGGAGTACGGGCGGCTGCTCGGCGAGCACGGCATCACGTGGGGCGAGCCGGAGATCCCCTACGTCAAGCTCTTCGCCAGGCGCAGGGTCCTGGCTCCCGCCCAGATGGACCTGTTCTGGCGGCTGGCCTTCCGCCGCCTCGCCGAGCGCCACCCCGGCGAGGCCCTGGACCAGCTCGCCACCCGCCTGGCGGAGCCGGACTTCGACGAGCTCCTGCGCGACACGCTCGACGGCGAACTGCCCGCCCACCTGGCCGCCCTCCGCCTGACGGCCACCGGCGCCGTCCTGGACTGCGTGCCACAGGCGGTGCTGGACGGCGTACCGCAGACGGTGCTGGACGGCGTACCGCAGGCGGTGTTGGACTGCGGTACGCAGGATCTCGCGCCGTGCGCGGCGCAGGATCCCGCGCCGCGCGTGCTGCTGGACCGCGCGGACCACGCCAGGCCGCGGATCGCGTTGCTGGTCGACTCGCGGCGCGACGTCGCCCACACCGTCGTCGTGGACGATGCCGAACGGGTCGTCGCGCCGCGAGGCGCCTGGCTGGTCGAGATCGACCGCGACAGCACGCTCACCGTCGACGGAGCGTCCGTGCCGATCGACGGGCTGGTCAGGAGGGCCCCGGCCGCCACGGTACGGCTGAGCGCCGGGTTCCCCTGCCGGTGGAGCGTCACCGGCGCCGACGGCCAGGGCTGGTTCCCCGAGGCGACCCCGCACCGCCACGATTTCCACGGCCGCCCGTACTTCCACGGCGACGACCTTCTCCTGCGTGTCCCGGCCGAGCCGCTGACGATCACGGTGACGAGGGGCATGGAGTACGGCGAGGCCACCACGGAGATCACCCCGGAACCGGGCGAGGAGCGCCTGGTCCGGCTGGTCCCGCAACGGATCTACGACGCCGCGGCCCTCGGCTGGTACGGCGGCGACCTGCACGTACACCTCAACTGGGCCGGCGACGTGGTCGGCGGCCCGTCCGACGCGGCGGCGGCGCAGCACGGCGAGGACCTGCACGTGCTCAACCTGCTGGCCGGCAACGTGTCGGGCGCCCGCGTCTACGACCGGGCGGCGCTCGACCACTGGGGCGGCGAAGATCTGCCCTGGTCCGACGCGACCCACGTGGCCAGGATGGGCGCCGAGTACCGCAACGACCTGCTCGGCCACGTCTACGCCTTCGCGCCGCTGGCGGCGCCGGAGCGGTTCCACAGCGGGTTCGACGGCGACGCCGACTGGCCGCCCAACGCCGAGGGGCTGCGCGAGCTGCGCGGCCTGGGGGCGCTGGTCGGCTACAGCCACCCGTTCCACCAGCCGATCGGCGACAGCGACTCGCCCAAGTCCATCGTCTGGCCCGCGCCCCGCAACTGCGCCGCCAGGGAGCTGGTCGCCGACGCCGCGCTCGGGCTCGTCGACAGCCTCGACGTGCTGACCCACTCCTCGATCACGGGCACCGCGGCGGTGTACCGGCGGCTGATCGGGGCGGGCAACCGGCTGGCCGTCACCGCGGGCACCGACTCGATGATCTCCTTCACCCGGGCCGGCAACCAGTCGAACCCGCCGGGCTGGGCCCGCGTCTACGCGCAGGTGGAGGGCGCGCTGACCGCCGCGTCGTTCGCCGACGCGGTGCGGGCCGGCCGTACGTTCGCCACCACCGGACCCTGGCTGGAGCTGTCGGTCGACGGGTACGGGCCGGGCGACACGATCGACGCCCGCCCCGGCGACCGGCTGACGGTCACCGCCACCGCCATCGGCCCGGAGGCCACGGCGGTCCGCGTCCGTACGGCCGAAGGCGTCCGCGCCGGAGCCGAGCGCCTCCCGGCGGGCGAGCGGTGGGGCGGCGAGGTACGCGGCCTGGAGCCCGCGACCAGCCCCGGCGACTGGGCCGAGGCCGGCGGCCGCCCGCCGACGCTCCACCGGCGTGGCGAGGAGGAGGTGCTGAGCGTGACGGTCGAGCTGGAGGCCGGCCACCCCACGTACGTGATCGCCGAGGCCCTGTGCGACCCGCACCCGCGCACGCTCAACCACACCGGCTACGCCCTGACCAGCCCCGTACACGTGGACGTCGACGGCGGGCGGGTCGCCAGGCCGGCCGACGTCCAGTGGTGCCTCGACTGGCTCGACCTGCTCGAAGGCCTCATCAAGCGGTACGCCAGGCTGGCCGGCCGCGACCAGCTCGCCGACCACCTGGCCGTGCTGCGACAGGCCAGGGCGGTCTACCGGTCGCGCCTGCGCTGAGGCCGATGGCCGTACACGAGATGCGCACATCCTGGCCGCATGTGTTAAATTTTGGCCATGCGGTCAGAAATTGAGTCGAGCGGCCAGAAGGCGCGCTCGTTCATCGAGGAGGCGCGGCGGGCCCAGATCGTCGCGTCCGCGATCGAGGTGATCGCCGAGTCGGGGTTCGCCGCGGCGTCGCTGGCCCAGATCGCCAAGCACGCCGGCATCAGCAAGGGCGTCATCTCCTATCACTTCGCCGGCAAGGACGAGCTGATGGAGGAGGTGGTCAACCGGGTCTACACCGCGATCGGCGAGCACGTGCTGGCCGAGATGAAGGGTGTGGAATCGGCCACGGTCCTGCTCAAGACGTACATCCTGTCGATCACCGCGCACATGAGGGCGCATCGGACGCAGCTCAGGGCGCTCGGCGAGATCTTCTACAACCTGCGCACCGCCGACGGCCAGCCGCGTTACGGCATCAAGGCCAACGAGGAGACCTACGCGGAGCTGGAGCGGATCTACCTCGCCGGGCAGACGAGCGGGGAGTTCCGGCAGTTCGACGTGCGGGTGATGGCCGTCACGATGTCGGCGGCCGTCGACAACATGTTCGGCTACTGGGTGACCTACCCCGACCACGACCTGGACGCGCACGCCAGAGAGCTGGCCGACCTATTCGAGAGGGCCGTAAAGTGAAGACCGAGCTGAGGACCGCCACGCGGCTCTTCGCCATCGACAACCTGCGCATCGTGCTGACCGCGCTGGTGGTCATCCACCATGTCGCGGTCACGTACGGGAACATCCCGCTCTGGTACTACATCGAGCCCGCCAAGGACCCCTCGGGGGTCGCGCTGGACATTCTCGTGGTGTTCAACCAGGCGTTCTTCATGGGCTTCTTCTTCCTGATCTCCGGCTTCTTCACGCCCGGCTCCCACGACCGCAAGGGCGGGCGGGCGTTCCTGCGGGACCGCCTGATCCGGCTGGGCATCCCGCTGCTGGTCTTCCTGCTGGTGCTGCGGCCGTTGGTGACGTTCGGCTCCTACAAGTCCGCATACGCCTCGCTGCCGTACTGGCAGTACTACATCGGGTCGTGGGACCCGGGACCGATGTGGTTCGCCGAGGTGCTGATCGTGTTCGCCGCGCTCTACGTGCTGTGGCGGCGCTTCCGCGCGCCGGCCGAGGCGGAGGTCGGGGCGCGGGACTCGGTGCTGCGGGTGCGCTGGATCGTGCTGTTCACCGTCGGTCTGGCGGTGGCCACCACGCTGTGGCGGATCCCGGTGCCCGTCGGCTCCTACGTGCCGGTGCTCGGGCTGCCCACGCCGTACTTCCTGCCGCAGTACGCGGCCATGTTCGTGGTCGGCCTCATCGCCTTCAGGCGCGGCTGGTTCCAGACCCTGCCGGCCAGGGCCGGGCTGCTCGGGCTGATCAGCGCGGGCCTGGTTACGGTCGTCCTGCTGCCGCTCGGGCAGCTCACCACCGGCCTGCTGTCGACCGCCGTGACCGCCACCTGGGAGTCGGCCTTCGCCGTCAGCCTGATCATCGGGCTCACCGTGTTCTTCAGGGAGCGGTTCAACCACCAGGGGCCGCGCGGCAGGTGGCTGTCGGCCCAGGCGTTCACCGTGTACATCATCCACCCGCTCGTCCTGGTGCCGATCAGCTACGCGCTGGCCGGGCTGCACGCGGTCGCGGTCGTCAAGTTCGCCGTGGCGGCGGTCATCGCGCTGCCGGTCTGCTGGGGGCTGGCCTACCTGGTGCGGTCGCTGCCGGGCGCCAAGCGAGTGCTGTGACCGGCACCGCTCACGCGGGGCCGTCGTAGAAGGAGTCGAGCGTGTCGCCGTAGCGTTCCTCGACGGCCTTGCGCTTGACCTTCAGGCTCGGCGTGAGTTCGCCCGTCTCCACGGTGAAGTCCGCCGCCAGGATGGCGAACTTCTTGACCGTCTCGTAGCTGGCCTGGTCGGCGTTGACCGTCTTGACCGCGCGCTCGACCTCCTCGCGCATGCGCGGATGCTCGCGCAGCGACTCCGGGTCGGCGGGCAGTCCCTCGGCCTGGGCCCACGGCTTGACGACCTCCATGTCGAGCGTCACCAGCGCCGTGACGTAGTTGCGCCGGTCACCGTGGATGAAGACGTGCGACAGGTACGGGCAGGCGGCCTTGATACGGCCCTCCAGGTAGGTGGGCGCCACGTACTTGCCGCCCGAGGTCTTGATCAGCTCCTTCTTGCGGTCGGTGATCATCAGCCGCCCGGCCTCGTCGAGCTCGCCGATGTCGCCGGTGTGCAGCCAGCCGTCGGACAGCGTGCCGGCCGTCTCGTCCGGCAGGCCGTGGTAGCCGCGCATGATGCCGCGCCCGCCGATCAGGATCTCCCCGTCGTCGGCGATCCGCACCCGGGTGCCGGGCAGCGGCTGCCCGACCGTGCCGAACCTCACCGAGTCCGGCCGGTTCAGGAAGCTGCCCGCCGACGACTCGGTCAGCCCGTAGCCTTCGAGGATCGTCAGGCCCGCCGCGTCGAAGAACTCACCGATGTCCTGATTGAGCGGCGCCGCGCCGGAGATGAAGTAGCGGATCCGGCCGCCGAACCTCGCCCGCAGCTTGGCGAACACCAGCCGGTCCGCCAGCCCGTACTCCAGCCGGGTGGTGAGCGGGATCGCCACCCCGTGCTGGCGGGCCTTGCTGACCCGGATGCCCGTCTCCCGGGCCCAGGCGAAGATGCGCGCCTTGACGCCGCCCTCGCGCTGCACGGTGGCCACCACGGTGTTGTGGATCTTCTCGAAGATGCGCGGCGCGGCGGCCATGATGGTCGGCTTGAGCGTGCCGAGGTTCTCGGCGATGCGGTCGAGCCGGCCGTCGATCGCGGTGGCCACGCCGATGTCGATCATCACGACCTGCAGCAGCTTGCCGAACGAGTGGGACAGCGGCAGCCAGAGGAAGTGCAGGTCGGCTTCGGAGAGCAGGTCGATCTTGCGGACCGCGTCGGCGGCGTACAGCCAGTTGTCGTGGGTCAGCTCCACGCCCTTGGGGCGGCCGGTCGTACCGGAGGTGTAGATGAGCGTCGCCAGATCGTGCTCGCCGATGGCGTCGACCATCGCGTCATAGTCGCCTGCTGTGTCCTGGGTGCTCAGTGAGTCCAGCGTGAGCACCCAGCCGTCGTCGGCGGGCTCGCCGTCGATGACGACGACGTGGGTGACGTCGGGCAGTTCCTTCTGTACGGACCTGAGCTTGGCCACCTGGTCGTCGTTCTCGGCGATGATGATCGTGCTGCCGGAGTCGGTGATGACGAAGGCCGACTCGGCGGCGGTGTTGGACGGGTAGATCGTGGTGGTCGCGGCCCCCGTGGACAGCACCGCGAGGTCGGTGAGCACCCATTCGAGCCGGGTGGAGCAGAGGATCGACACGCGGGTGCCCGGACCGGCGCCCAGGGCGGCCAGGCCGAGGGCGAGCCCGCGTACGCGTTCGCCGACGTCCCGCCAGGACAGCGAGGTCCAGCCGTCCTCCGACGGCACCCGATAGGCCTCCGCGTCGGGGGTGGCCGCGACCCGGTCGCGTAGCAGGGCGGGGATGCTGGACATGCCTGACCTCCTGGTGGGGGTGATGCTGCCGACTCTAGATCCCCCGCCCCACACCAGTCGATGCATTCAGCCCCGTCGTACGTCCCCGCGCGGCCCGGTGGTGGCGACCATGTGCGGGGTCCGCACCTCCCACGCTCCGCAGTCGCAGCGCAGGTAGGACACGACACCCTCGGAGGTGGAGTGAGAGGAGACGACGGCGAGAGCCAGCGGGTCGTGGACATGTCTGGAATGCATGACTCCAGCCTGATGTAATGGTCTTATGCATTTCAATGCTTACGGAGGCAACGGCGCCGCCCTGGCGGCCGCCCTGGTCAACGGCACCGACTTCCGGCCGGAGGCGATCGAGCCGATGCTCACGGAGCACGGCATGCTCCGCCCGCAGGTCACGCCCGGGCAGGCGCGCGAGCTGGCGGAGTGGCGGCACCGGCTGGCCCCCCTGTTCGGCGAGCGGGACCAGGACACCCAGATCAAGCTGATCAACGACCTGCTCGACATCACCGCGTCCAAGCCGTACGTGAGCGCGCACGACGGCCGCGAGCCGCACCTGCACTTCTTCTCCGTCGACGCCGACATCGTCAGCAGAACGAAGGACACCACCGCGGGCGGGCTGGCCATGGCCATCTCGTTCTCCGACGGGCGCAGGCTCGGCCGGTGCGACAGGGCGGGGTGCGACACGGTGTACGTCGACACCTCGCGCAACGGGCGCCGCCGGTTCTGCTCGCTGGCCTGCTCCAACAGGGTGAACGTGGCGGCCCATCGGGCCAGGGGTCTTGCCGGATAGGTTCCGGGCGGGTACTGTCCTCTGCGACGTATCGCCGAGCCCTGGGGGCAGTTGACGTGAGGATCTGAGGTCGCGGGCACCGCACCTGGCCGATTCCTTCGGCGTACGATCCTTCGGCGTATTCAGCGGTGTTTCCCGCCAAGTCACGAAATTTCGATCTTTGTGACGGGAGCCACCTCATGTCTTTTTCCATTGTCGTTGACGGCGTGTCCTTCTCCTGGTCCGACGGCACTGCTGTGCTCGACGGCCTGGACGCCGCCTTCCCGGCCGGGCGTACCGGTCTGATCGGGGCCAACGGCTCCGGCAAGTCCACCTTGCTCAGGATCATCGCGGGCGAGCTGGTCCCGCGTACCGGATCGGTTGCCGTCGCGGGAGAAGTGGGCTACCTGCCGCAGAACCTCTCCCTGAAGGCCACCCGTACCGTCTCCGACCTGCTCGGCATCAGTGCGGCCCGGTCGGCGCTGCACGCCATCGAGGCCGGTGACGTCGCCGAGGAGCACTTCGCGGCCATCGGCGACGACTGGGACGTGGAGGAACGCGCGCGGGCCGAGCTGGACCGGCTCGGCCTCGACCACGTCGGGCTCGACCGTACCGTCGCCACGCTGTCGGGCGGCGAGACCGTCATGGTCGCGCTGGCCGCCCAGTTCCTCAAGCGGCCCGACGTACTGCTGCTCGACGAGCCCACCAACAACCTCGACCTCGACGCGCGGCGGCGCCTCTACGCCGCGGTCGCCGCCTGGCCGGGCGTGCTGGTGGTCGTCAGCCACGACAGGGCGCTGCTCGAACTCGTCGACCAGATCGCCGACCTGCGCGAGGGCACCGTCCGCCGCTACGGCGGCAACCTGAGCGACTACGAGGAGATGCTCGCCGCCGAGCAGGAGGCCGCCGAACGCGACGTCCGGGTCGCCGAGGCCGACGTGAAGCGACAGCAACGCGAGCTCGTCGAGGCCCGCACCAAGCTCGACCGGCGCCAGCGGTACGGCAAGAAGATGTACGCGAACAAGCGCGAACCGAAGATCATCATGCAGGAGCGCAAGCGCCAGGCCCAGGTGTCGGCCGGCAAACACCGCAACATGCACACCGAGAAGCTGGAGGAGGCCCGTGACCGGCTGACCGAGGCCGAGCAGGCCGTCCGCGACGACGCGGAGATCCGCATCGAACTGCCGGGCACCGCGGTGCCCGCCGGGCGCGTGATCCTGGAACTCCCGCTTCCCCGTCCGGCGCGCGACACCGACAGGGAAGATGGCCTGGTACTGGAGGAGCTGGTCGTGCGCGGCCCTGAGCGGATCGCGTTGCTCGGCCCGAACGGGTCCGGCAAGACCACCCTGCTGCGCCGGATCGCCGAGCACGGTGCGAACGTCCCGGTCCGCTACCTGGCACAGCGGCTCGACCTGCTCGACGACTCACTCAGCGTGCTCGACAACGTCCACGCGCTGGCGCCGTCCGCCCCGGTGCACGAGGTGCGCGCCCGTCTGGCGCGGTTCCTGTTCAGGGGCGACCGGGTGTCGCGGCCGGTGGGCACGCTGTCGGGCGGCGAGCGGTTCCGCGCGACCCTGGCGGCGCTGCTGTCGGCCGAGCCCCCGCCGCAGTTGCTCCTGCTCGACGAGCCGACCAACAACCTCGACATGCCCAGCGTCCGCCAGCTCGCACAGGCACTCGCCGCCTACCGCGGCGCGCTGATCGTGGCCAGTCATGATCTGCCATTCCTGGAAATGCTCGGTTTGACCAGGTGGCTGCGCCAGGACCGCGACGAGGGACTGGCTGAATCGTGATTGACGGGCGGGGATCAATCCGGAGATAGTGTGGCAGGTGGCTGCCCCTCGCTTGATCTCCTCCGCGCTCGCGCTCGCGACCCTCACGCTGGCCGCGTGTTCCGCCACGCCGCAGCGGCCGAGTGGCGGCGAGGCCAGCGTGAGCGGTGTCGGCGGCGGCACCGGCTCGATCATCGCGAACTCCGGCCCCGCCACCCCCCAGAGCACCGGCCCCACCGCGCTGACCGCCGAGGCGTACAAGAGCGAGCTGGGCACCAAGCACAAGGCCATGCTCGACGCGATCAACGCCATGGTCGGCGCTCGTACCTTCAAGACACTCGACCAGCGCGTGCAGCGCGCCCAGGAGCAGTTGCTGGGCGCCGCCAACGAGCTGGCCGCCATGACGCCGCCCCAGGAGGTACGCGCCCAGCACGACGCGTACGTGAGCAGCCTGCGCGAATTCGCCACCCAGCTCGGCACCACGGCGGGCAAGGTCGGCAGCCGCACCCTGTGCACCTCGTCGGCCGTGCTGACCGACCTGGGCAGCCGGCTCGGCTCCCTCGACAAGGCGGGCGAAGCGCTGCAGGGCGCCGGTGGCTATCCGGCCGACGTCGTCACCGTCAAGGCCAAGGGCAAGCAGACGAGGCGGCTCGGCAACGGCCACTACCTGCGCAAGGGCAGCATGACGGGCCGCAGCTCGCTGCAGATCGACAACGGCGGCACCCGCGACGCCGTCGTCACCGTCATGAAGGGCAAGTCCAGGGCGTTCAGCGTGTACGTGCGCAAGAAGTCGAAGTTCAAGGTCAGGGGCGTCCGCGACGGCACCTACAAGATCTTCTTCACGCACGGCGTGGACTGGGACGGCAAGAGCAAGTCGTTCACCCGTGACTGCAGTTTCGAGCGGTTCCAGAAGACGGTGAAGTTCAAGACCACGTTCACCTCGACGCAGATCCTCTGGCACGACTGGCGGGTCACGCTGCACGCCATTTCCGGGGGCAACGCCCGCACCTCCGACGTGGATCCGGGGCAGTTCCCCAGCTGAAATGCCGGGGCCGCGCACCTGGAGTGCGCGGCCCGCCCTGTTTCAGGCCTCAGACCAGGTCAGGTCGAGAACAGCATGCCCACCCAGCTGCGCTGGCCGCGGTGGTGGCCGTAGTGGCCCCCGTGAGGAGCGCCGTGGGGAGCGCCCCATGCCGGGCCGGGCGCGGGCGGGGGAGCGGCGTGGTACTGCGACTCCATCCGGGTCAGCGTCTCGAGCTCGCCGTAGTCGAGGAAGATCCCACGGCAGTTGTCGCACTGCTCGATGTGGACGCCATTACGCTCATATGTCCGCATATTGCCGCGGCACTTCGGGCACTGCATGTCGCGCTCTCCTCGGCTTTGGAGTTTAGGGAAGAACCTACCGCGCGCGACCCCGTCACGCTCGGACGATTCTGTTGCACGACTCGACCAACGAATGCTCTACCTCGTCCAGTTCCCGATGCTCCCGCTCGGCGTTGAGCACCGCCACGGCGGCCAGTTGGACGGTCAGCGCCCGCGCCGGAAGGTCCAGCCACTGCCACGGGTCGTCGCCCCGGCCGAGCGCGGGCCCGCCGGAGGCGAGGTAGGCGCCGAGGAACCGATCCCAGACGTCCGGGTCGAGCAGCCCCGCGGCGTACCAGGCGGCCGGTCTGGCCAGGTCCCAGGCGGGGTCGCCGATGCCGAGGTCATCGACGTCGATGAGTAACCAGCGGTCGCGGCAGACGAGCTGACCCAGGTGCCAGTCGCCGTGGGTGAGCAGTCCCGGCCCCGGCTCGGGCTCGGGGAGCTCGATGAACGCCCGCCGTACGAGCTGCTCGACGGGACCATCACCGGGCATCCGCCGCACCGCCCTGGCGGCCCGCGCCGGCCCTCCCGCCGCGGGCAGCGCCGGTAAGAACGTCAGAGGTACGGCGTGCAGCCGGGCGAGCAGCCTGGCCCCCTCCTCCCAGGGCGCGGCGTCGGGGTCGTCCTGGGATACGGGACGGCCCGCGGGCCACACCGTGACGGCGCGGCCCGCCACCGTCAGAACCTCGGGGTCCAGCGGTGCCAGCATCAGGCCGCTCAACGCCGCCGACGCGGCCGCGCGCAGCCTCGGCCGCAGCGACTCCACCTTGTCGCGCACCGAGTGCGCCTTCACCACCACCTCGCCCCGGCGCAGGACCACCACGTCCGTACGCGTCGGGTGACGCACGAGGTCGCCCGTGCCGCCATAAGCGCCGGCGATCCCCGCCAGTTCCTCCTCCAGAGCCACTGATACAGACTATCCGGCTGGTGTGGGGTCGCAGCTCGCCGCACGTACTCGCCGGACCATTCAGAATCGCCCACCTGGCCTGCGGTAACGGCAGCCCGTCCACGTTCGGCGTATGCCATCGTGTGCCAGTCGATGCCTGTGCGTGCCGCTGATCGCGGAATGCCCGCGAAATGATCTTGCTGCTCGACTTGGTCGCACCACGCGTTGAGCGCGGCCGGGATGAACTCCTGCCCGCCCTCGCCTTCCTGGTGGCAGCCCTGCGATGAGGCGGGCTCGGGTGTTCGGGGTGATGCGCGCGGGGATGAGCGTGAGCGAGTCCAGGTCGGCCGCAGAGGATGGCGACCTGTCCGTGATCTGGCACGACATCGGCCGCACCGACCGGATCCACCCGGACCAGGTCGAAAGAATCACCGATGAGGAGAAAGCGGCCTACATCGCCGCCTGGCCGTCCGAGGAGCGTGCCTGATGCCTCACCGCACACTCGGCAGCCACGCCCCCGGCGTCCGGATCATCGCCATGCACAACACCATGCCGCACCACGCCGAAGACCCACCCTTCGGCTCCTGGAACCTCCATCTGTACGATGACGGCAACCAGCACAAACTGACCATGACCGCCGAGACCGCCGACGACTTCGGCGACTTCATCGCCCGCCTCACCCACAGCCCCTGATTCACACACGTCAGGAGATCCACATGAGCGGCGACTCTCGTTACGGTGAGCCTCGGCGGCTGATCGTGTCGAGCGGGGTCGCCGGGGGGACGGCCTGGCGACGTGCGGCTCAGTCGCCCCGGCGGTAATCACCGCTCTCGAAGTATTCCAGCAGCCTGGGGCTGTGCGATCCCAGCGCCTCAGGGTGGACGAGCCAGAGGCTGAACGCCTCTGCGTACAGTTCGCCGTAGGACTTGTCTTTGCTGAAGAAGTTCGTCGTGTACTGCGTCAAATGGATTGTGAAGTTGTCGTTGAGGCCTTCGACGAAGTCGACGAGAGCCTGCTCCCGGCCGGTGACGACCCCCTTGGACTTGACGTATTTGTCGTCCCAGGCGGACATGCGGCTCTGCAGGTCGGCCCAGCGGTGGAGCTCGTAGCGGTAGATCAGCCAGGGCTCGTGGTCCAGTTTGCCCCGCATGGCGTCGGTCATGCGGGTGTACTGGTCGGCGTCGAACCGTCCCCTGATCATGTCCTTGGCGGACTTGTACCAGTCGGACAGCGTCGTGTACTCGGTCTGGAGCTCGTTGAGCAGGTCAAAGGCCGAGGTGGAGGTCTGGTCGTCCAGCATGATTCGCGCGGCCTGGGCAAAGTCCTTCATCTTGCCGCCCAGGTTCTCGCATTGGGTGATCTTCTGGCGCGCTTCGCTGCCCTTGGACGCGGCAAGGCGGTAGGTGTCCTCGGCGAGCTTCACCGCATCGAACGCGCCATTGAGGGTTTGGTACCGGAGTTGGCAGGCGTCTGTGATCGCTTCCGTCGATAGTGGAGAGTTCGGCGCGAAACCGTAGTTGAGGCTCCTCAGGGCGCGCTCGGCGATGTTGCGGGACTCGCTCCTGCGGACCAGGCTCTCGACCGCGTGGCCGACCTCGTGCAGGATGACCTGCACGCTCGGCGGGCGGGCGATCGAGGTGTCGCTGCCGCCGTAGAAGCCCTGGTCGTCGCTGCCGAACGCGGCGTCCGTCAGCGTGAGCGTGCCCAGGTCAGCCGAGGCCGACCCCACCGAGTGCTCGAACCTGCCCTGCGTGTGGGCCTTCTGCTCGTCGGCCACCAGCGTCTCGACCCGATCCACCTGGACCCCCCACAAGGCCTGCCGGTCATCGAGTGGGACGAGGGCCAGGGCGTGATAGAGCTTGGTCAGCTCCTCCGTGGTCCACCTACCGGAGATGCCCGCAAGCATGTAGTTGTTGATGAGCGTGTCGCTCAGGCCCTTGAAGGTGATGTTCAAGGCGGGGCCGCCGAGGGGGAGGCCGCGCCCGGCGAGGGTGGCCGTCCCGTTGAGCTGGTCGTCGTACTGGAGGATCACCTGCCCGAGGGCGGCGTCACCCCCTCCCGGGCGGATGGGCAGAAGCGCGTGGTGGGTCGTGCCGCGCCTGTCCTCCGTGCAGTAGTGAGCGAGGAGCCATAACAGGGCGGCGCGCTCCTCCGGGGTCGTGTCGCCCAGGCCGAGCCCGCGCTTCTTCAGCGGGCTACCGAGGATCTTGGCGAGGACCGTCTCAGTGTTGAGGTCGGACGGCAGCGTCACGCGGGGCAGGCCCGTGATCTCGTAGTTGATGTAGTTCTGGCAGGTCCGCATGGTGCAGTCCCTTCTCCTGGGCTCGTGGTTGCGCGGGCGCCGAGGCAGTTCACCGGGCTGGGACGGGGCGAACTCGTCCCACGGGTCGCCTGGTCCCGGGTTGACCCTAGTGTCGGCGCAGAAGGCGAGCTTGGCGATCCCTCAGGCGGCATTCAGGCCGACTGCAGGGTGTGGTTGACCCACCTGGCCGACCAGGGGATGTCGTCGTCGGCTGGTGTTCAGGGGGGTGACGCTCCACGACGCTTCGGCGAGGGGGAGGTGACATCCATGCCGTACCGCCGCACCTGGCCGAGGTGACCGACAGGCGGTTCGCGGACGCACTGGATCGCTTGTCGGACGCGTTCGACGGGGATGCCCGAGACAAGATCGCTTTCCCCCCCACGATCCTGCTGGATATCGCCGGGAAACGCCCGCTCGGCCATCGCTCTGCTGCGCGAGCAGGGCCGCGTCGAGATCGTGCATGCGAAAGGTACGTACGTCGTCGAGCGGGGGAATACCAGCGCGCCGGTGCCGCCGTCCCGCCGCTTGGCCGAGAATCTGCGCGAGACCATCACCTCCGGACAGCTCAAGCCCGGGGACCCGCTCCCTCCGAGCAGGCGCTGATGAAGGAGTACGGGCCGGCCGCCATCACCATCACGATCGCGCTCCGGAAACTGCGCGAAGAAGGGCTCATCCACCACATTCCCGGCTGCGGCCGGTTCGCCGACCCGGCGCGAGACCGGAAGGCGGATTAGCGAGACCGGGTCAACCGGCGGCTGGCGCGGGTGTAGCCGCGCACGTACTCCTCGTCGATCGGGCGCCGCTCCACAGGCCGGAGAATGGCGTGGACGGTGGCGGCAGCGGCGAGCTGCATGCACCCGGCCGCCGCGGCGAGCACGGCAGATGCTAGATCTTTAGAGCGTTCCTTTTCACAGGTCATAGGGTTATTCCTGGAGCGAACGAGGGTCGGTCAGACTAGATGGCATGAGAATAGGTTTCGCCGTGCCCCAGTCAGGGCCGTGGGCCACGCCTAGCAACATGCGCCGCGTCGCCGTCCGCGCCGAGGAACTGGGATACCACGAGCTCTGGACCTTCCAGCGGGTGCTCTATCCGGTGGGGCACCCGATGGGGCCGACATATCGCAGCGTGCACGACCCGCTCGTCACGCTCGCCTACCTGGCCGGGGCGACGAACACGATCAGGCTGGGCGTGGCGATCATCAACGCCTTCGTCCAGCCGGTGCTGCTGGCCAAGCAGCTCGCGACCCTGCAGACCGTCTCCATGGGCAGGCTGACGGCCGGGCTCGGGCTGGGGTGGCTGCCGGAGGAGTTCGAGGCGGCGGGCGTCGGCTTCGAGCACCGGGGGCGCCGGGGCGAGGAGTTCGTCCAGGTCCTGCGCAAGGCGTGGCAGGACGGGGTGGTCGAGCACCACGGGGAGTTCTACCAGGTGCCGCGCTCCCACATCGACCCCAAGCCGTCGCCAGTGCCCCCGATCCTGCTCGGCGGCACGGCCGACGTGGCACTGCGCCGGGCCGGGCGGCTCGCGGACGGCTGGATCAGCTCAAGCCGGGAGGACCTTTCGGCGGTCGCCGGACGGATCGAGTTGATCAAGTCGGCGGCTGTGGAGGCGGGCCGCCGCGACACCGAGGGGTTCCGCTTCGTCTGCCGGGGGGTTACCCGGGTACGCCCCGGCGGGGCTGAGGACCGGCAGCCGCTGACGGGGACCTTCGAGGAGATCAGGGCGGACGTGGGGGAGCTGGCGACGAGGGGCGTGACGGAGGTCTTCCACGACCTGAACTTCGACCCGGAGATCGTCACCTCCGACGCCAAGGAGGCGATGCGCCGCGCGGAGGAGGCGCTGGAGGCCCTGGCCCCCTCCGCCTAGGAAAGGCCACCGCCTGCCCGGCATTCCATCGGTCGCTTTCGTCGACGATTCGCGTGTTCGGTCCGTCTCGGGGGCGCCGGATGAACCGCAGACCGCCCGCCTGGCACAGTTCATAGACGGGACTACTGCACTTGCACGTCCACGCGAAGATGCACACCGCGTGGCCGCGCTCATATGGCACGTTCCACGCCAGTCGCTCGGCATGACCGAGCCCGCCGAGGACGCATGTGCGGACTCTCCGCAGGGAAGAATCACGCTTGATCAACCCTCCAGGACGCTCCGGTGCACCTCATTTCGCGCCCTCACCCCCATGCCTCTGAAATCCCGCTCAACCATCCTTGACACGTGATCATTCTGGCATTCATACTCCGTTAAAAGCGCTTCGATCATCTTTCCGATGCCTCTTCCTTCGATAGCCGGGCCTTGACTTCTCATCTCGATTGTCGGCCCCTTTTGTGTTCACGCACGGCACCCCCAGAACGCAAGGAGTGACGTCTCGAAAATGCATCCGGGAACGTTAGGACGTAACGCACGGCGAGGCTTTTTCGTGGTCCTCGCCGTCATGCTGGTGGGGACGGTGGGCATCTCGCCGGCATTCGCCCACTGGAACGGCACCGGCCAGGACATCGCCAGTATCCACATCTACCCCTACAGCTATAACGGCACCTGGCAGACGCCGATGAACAAGGCGTTGTCCAACTGGAACGCGACCTCGAGCCCCGCTAATTTCTACAAGAACTCGAATTCGGGTTCGACGATCACCGTGAAGTCCTACAGCAACACCTATTACGGGCACTATCAGAGGTGCGGCGGGATGTGCATGTACGTCCGGCTGAACTCCCGGACGATCAACAGGGACGCGTCGAACTTCTCGAACTTCGTCACGAGCACGTTGGTTCACGAGCTCGGGCACGCGTTGAACCTCGCGCACAACTCGGGCACCTCGATCATGAATTCGAGCAGGAACCGCAACTCGATGACCAAGCCCCAGTCGCACGATGTCGCCGACGTCAACGCCTACTACTAAAGGAGGCCGACCAGTGCTACGGCGTCTTGGCGCGCTTGTCTTCGCCGCGGTGTTCGTGACCGCATGCTCGGCACATGAGGAACCCGTCCTCTATCGAGCCGACTATCCCCAATACCAAAGCGCCGATGCGCTCTTCGACAAGGCGACCCTGGTCGTCGAAGCCCGCATCGTCGGCGAGCCTCGTTACCTCCAGGAACAGGCGGAAGCGCCCGATCCCGCAGAGACGGATCCGAACCTGAATCCCAACGCGGGAGCCCCGGCCGAGGTGGCCGCCGAGCCCGAGGCCCCGCCGACGGTCATCACCGTCTACACGGCCCAGGTGGTAAAGGTCTTCAAAGGTCAGGCCCAGGTAGGGCAGTCCATCGAGGTCAAGGAGCTCGGGGGGAACTTCGAAGGGGTGACTTATGCGGAGGAACACACCACTGCGATGAACCAGGACAGCGGCTACGTCCTGTTCCTGGAAACCTACCCTGACTCGCCCGCCGCACTGCTCAACCCCGTCCAGGCGAAGTATCCGCTGGACACCTCCAGCAATCCCGCGTCGCTGCCGGAGAACACCCTCAAGCTGACGCGTGCCGAACTGGAAACGATGTCTTAATTCGGAAATATCCAACCCCGAAAAGCCCGCCCTGCGCGGGCTCTTCGGCACGTCGGGGCGGGTTGGGCGCCGCACTGCGTGCCGTCAGCTCGCTCGACTCGCCGAACCCGCGCACCGGTCGCGCGCTTCAGAAAAATGTCCGCCAAGCCGCACAGATTTACGCCATACCGAGTACTGATTCCGCTGCCCTCATCGCGGCAACATTCCCTGCGACATCATGGACCCGCACGACCCTCGCACCCCGATAGACGCATGCCGTGTTCGCCGCAATCGTTCCGGCCTTCAGCGCTTCGCTACCCGGCTCCACCCCGAGGCTTTCCCGAATGAAATGCTTGTTGCTGCACGCCACGAGCACCGGATATCCAATTGCCGCAATCTCTCCCAGTCGGCGGGTTATCGTGTTCGAGTGCTCGGTGGTCTTGTTCAGGTCGTGCCCCGGATCGATGAAGATCTTCTCCGGTTTGATGCCGCATCCAACTGCGGTGTCCGCCCGTTGGCGAAGGAATTCCGTCACCTCGCTGAGGACATCATCATATTGGGGACTCGCCACCACTTCTCCCGGCCCGCCGATGCTGTGGGTAATGACAACGCTCATCCCCGTCTCGGCAATAAGGCTCGCCATCCCCGGCGAACGGAGCCCGTTCGTGTCATTGATCACGTCGGCACCCGCCTTGTAAGCCGCCTCCGCAACCTCCGGCAGGTGAGTGTCCACGCTGATCACGGCGTCACTCTTCTCCCGAATGCCCTTGATCACCGGCACCACTCGGTCTATCTCTTCCGCCCCCGACAACGGTGGCTGATCGGAGCGGAACGCCCGACCCCCTACGTCAAGCCATTCCGCGCCGTCCCGTAGCGCCCGCTCCGCCGTCTTGATCGCCCCACTGACCTCCATCGACCGATTCGGATCCAGGCCCGAGTTCGGCGTACGGTTCACAATTCCCATCACGACTATGTGCCGGGACAGGTCGAATTCTCGCCTCCCCACGCTCCGCACCGGCGCGATGAGCTTGGGGTGGTACACCTGCATGACGTTCAGCTCCGTCCAAAATGAATGATCCAGCGCAGCGCCAAGAAGAAGCTGATGGATCCCAGTCCGATCAAATTACGTTTGTTGCCGGATCGCAGTTTGAAGAAAGGTCGATCCGCCCGCTACCAAGAATCCGATCAAAGCCATGAAAAGGCCCAGCATACGCCGCATCAAGCGGATCGACATAGCCGCCACCGCATTGGGGACCCGACCGGTTGGCCACATCGCTCAGATGTAACAGGCGGACCTCTCGCGATCGCACTGTTCGGTTCCCGCCGCATCACGGCGGTGAGCGGGAGGTCGACGAGCATGGGGTGTGTCGTTCTGCGGCGTGGCCATGGTCGCGCGCCTGGAACCGCCGGCTCCCCTGGCCGGACGTGGCCTCGGTGGTGGCGTGGAGTGAGACGTTCCTTCACGGACGGGTGCGGTCTATGGGGCACGTCGCCATCCTGCCCACCCTTCGATGAAGATCGATATATGCCTGAATTTAATGATCAAGGGACGTTACCGTGGGGCCATCCGTATGGCGGCGCATGCGCCGCCCATCGAGGAAGGACGATGTCTTGCGACAGAAAGCCGCACGGTTCGGCGTGACCCTGGCGATGGCCGGCGCCCTCGTCGCCGGCGCTCTCGGCGCCGCCACCCCGGCCAGTGCCACGGCGTCGGGCTGGACCGCGTACCAGGGCTTCCGGACGCTTGAGAACTGCGTCAAGGTGGGAACCGCCAAGCTCATCATGGAAAACTACAAAGAGTACGACTGCCGCTGGGACAGCCCGTTCTACATGCTCTGGCTGAGGAAGTAGCCGCGGGCGCGGTCAGGTGTTCCGCTCGCTGAGCCGGCACGCAGGAAACGGACGCCGTACCCGGTCGCGCCCCGCGTGAGCTTGGTGTCGCCGCAGCCGGCGTGGTCCGGCGCGGCGTCGCCGAGCCGCGCCGATGATGGCAGCGGCACGACCTCGCACGCATCCGTGACCAGCCGAACCCCCTACGAGTCAGCGCGAAAAGTTCGCAACCCAGCCACGAACAGTCCTTGCAACAGAGCGATCACTGCCATTGCAGCGACCCTCGTGTCGTCCAGTACGTCTGGGGGCTCTCGGTCAGTGCGGCCAGGCGCTCGTCCAGTTCGGTATCCCAGTCGACGCGGGTCGCGGTCAGGTTGCTGCTGAACTGATCCACCGAGGCGGCCCCGCTGAGCACCACACCGGCCCACGGTTGGGCGAGAATGGCGGCCAAGGCCAGGGCGTCCGGCGTGACGCCGCCTTCCCGGGCGGCACGGGCGAGCGCGGCAGGCGCGGCGTGGGAGGTCAGGCGGCCGTTCGCCACACCCTCCTTGACGATCACACCCAGACCGGAACGGTGTGCCTGGGCCAGGGCAGGGCCGGCGGATCGCTCCAACAGGTTCCAGGTGGCCTGGACCGTGTCGAACAGCCCGATCTCGACCGCCCGATCGATGGTGTCCGCCTGGTGCGGGCCGGTCGTGGACAGGCCGACCGCGACGCCTCCGGCGCGCAACTCGTGTAGCTCGGCCAGGACGTCCTCGTCGCCGAGCACGCCGCTTTCGTCGGTGGCCGAGTGAATCTGGTAGAGCGACAGGTGCTCGCCCAGCAGCGCTCGGGTCTGGTCCAGCTGGTGCCGCAGCCGGTCAGCGGACAGCTCCTTCACCTCGTGCCGGTCGGCGTCCATCTGCCAGTCGCCGACGTACGCGTACCCCCATTTCGACCCCACAGTGACGGTCCCGGGCGCGATGGCGCGCTCACGCAGCCAGCCGCCGAGGAACTCCTCGGCTCTGCCGTAGGAGCGGGCCACGTCGAAGTACCGTACGCCGGCCGCCAGCGCCGCATCCAGCACCGCCCAGGTCCGCGCCCGCATCGCGGCGACGCTGCGATCATCGCCGAGGTCCTCCTCCCGGCCGAGTGTGATGTACGCCGGCCGGCCCAGCGCGGCCAACCCGATCCCCACCGGCGTGACCGGCAACCCGATCCGGCCCATCGGTCGCACAGCCAGCTCATCACGCATCGCGGCGCCTCTGCTTTCTCAGTCGATACCGTCCGTCCACCACATGCTTACCGGGTCCCGCGCTGTGATCGGGATCAGGTACCGCCGTTTCGGTAGCTGGAATGAACGCGCAGGCGCTTCAGAGTCGCGGTTTGGTCTGCCCCGGTACCGCTCGCGCGCTCATCTGTGGATCAGGGCGGCGATGTCGTCGAACAGCCGCTTCTGGGCGGCGGCCGCTTCGGGGGAGGTCAGGTCCATGCCCTGGATGAAGCCGTGCTGCAGGCCGGGTTCTGGGCGGTGCACCACATGCGCTCCGGTCTGTGCCAGTCGATGGGCGTAAGCGTCGCCTTCGTCGCGCAGCGCATCGTGTTCGGCGGTCACGATGAGGGTGTCGGGCATGCCGTACAGGTCTGGTGCCAGCAGTGGGCTGGCGGGCGCGCGGTCGGTGAGATCCGGCGTCCAGCACGTGATGGCCCAGGCGAGGAAGTCGGCGTCGAGCGCGTGACCGGTGCCCTTGTCGAGGACGCTGGGCTGCGAGAGCGTCAGGTCGGTGTTGGGGCAGATCAGGATCTGCAGGCCGGGCAGGGGATCGCCGGCGTCGCGCAGTCGCAGGCACGCCATGGTGGCCAGGTAGCCGCCCGAGCTGTCGCCCGCTACCGCCGCCGGGCGTGCCCAGCGCAGTACGGCGGCCACGTCATCGATGGCCGCGGGGCAGGGATGCTCGGGCGCGAGCCGGTAGTCGACGGCCAGCACCTCGACGTCGCAGGTGTCGGCGATGCGCCGGCAGGTGCGGTCGTGGGTGTCGAGGTCGCCGAGGATGAAGGCGCCGCCGTGCGCGAACACCACCAGCGGCCGTTGCTGCTCGGCCGGCCGGTAGTGGCGCAGCGGGATGCCGTTCGGACCGCGGAGGTCTTCCACATGGCTCAGCGCAGGTCCCTTGGGCCGGTCGGCGACTCGCCGACGCGAGCTTTCGCGGAGTTCTGCCACGTTTGGGGTGGTCATGGAGCGTCTCGTTCGTTCGGGGCTGACGGGGATCAAGACTAGTGGGAAACCGCTGCCCATCCTCAGATCGGTCATAAGCGTGCAGAACGCCCACCCGCTAACCGTTCGATCTCCCGAGGGCCAGCTCCGTGAACAACTCCTGGTTGTTTCTGGCGGCGTGTCGGTTGTTGGACACCGCGCGACAGGCTCCGCTTTGATGAGCGCCGCCAAGGGACTCCAAGACAACCGCAAGGAGTTTGCCGAACCCGTCCCGGCAAGGCGTAGCCGGTCCCCGGTACGCGTTCTCACATGCCAGAGCACCCTCATCACCCAAGGACAGACATGACCGTCACCACCCCGGCGCTGAACCCTCGGACAACCGCACTGCTCGTCATGGACTACCAGCCGACAATCCTGGCCTCGCTCCCCGAGTCGGCCAGCCCTGTAGCGCTGCTGTCACGGGTAGCGGGCGCCATCGCCGACATGCGAGCGCACGGTGCCGCCATCGCCCACGTGCGGGTCGGCTTCACCGAAGCCGACTGGGCGGCGATACCGCCGGCCAACAAGACCTTCTCCTTCATCGGCCGGCAGCGCCTCATGCACCACGAGGATCCCGCCACCGCCTTTCACGATCAGCTCGCCCCCGAGCCCGGTGACATCACAGTCCGCAAGACCCGGTACGGCGCGCTGTCCACGACAGACCTCGACCGGCAACTGCGGGAACGCGGAATCACCACCCTGGTCATCGCCGGCATCACCACCAGCGGCGTCGTTCTGTCCACCGTCATCGACGCCGCCGACCGCGACTACCAGCTCTACATCCTGTCCGACGGCGTCGCCGACCCGGACCCGCAAGCCCACCACACCCTGATGACCAGCGTTTTCCCGAGACTGGCCCACGTCATCGACACCGCCGAACTGCGCTCATTCCTGCACGAGAGCCGTTCCGGGCAGGCAGCGGCCGGCAGGGCATGACCGGTCAGGCCGGTTCGGGGCCGCCGAAGTACTCGTCGTCTTCCGATTTGACCGCGCCGGAGCCGGCCGCGCAGACCGCGCAGTCTTCGAGCTGGTCGAGGAGGACTCCGTACCAGCGGAGCACGCTCTGCCCGTCGACGGACACCCCCATCGGCTCGAGTCCCGCGTGGGCCAGCTCCCGGCGGTTGATCCACTGGTGGATCGGGGCGACCAGGTCGGCGCCGAGGGTCGCGAAGGCGGGTGACTCGCCGTCGAGCAGCTCCAGCAACGCCAGCTTGACCATGTGGAGGGCGATGGGGACGATGTCGGTGGACAGGCCGGGCTGCGGGGCC
The DNA here is from genome assembly GCF_040638335.1 of Nonomuraea sp. NPDC026600. Taxonomy (NCBI): domain Bacteria; kingdom Bacillati; phylum Actinomycetota; class Actinomycetes; order Streptosporangiales; family Streptosporangiaceae; genus Nonomuraea; species Nonomuraea sp. NPDC026600. The sequence continues at coordinate 84,645 of NZ_JBEZYD010000003.1, read as the reverse complement.
ACTGCGCGGTCGGTGTAGGAGACGCGCGCGGCGTCCTCCGCGCTGCTGATCTCGTTGTCGGCGGCCTGTTCGGGGAGCGCCTGTACGAAGCACTGGTAACAGGGCGTCAGACCAGGGATGACCCGCTGCACGATGCCGCCGTACGCGCGACGGTAGACACCCCCGAGGATCAGCGGAAGTCCCTCTTGCAGGCACATCCGGTTGATCAGCAGCCGGCTCTCCCGGGTATCGGTCGCGCAGATCACCAGATCCGCCTCGACGTACTTGATCAGGTCCTTGACCTGCTGGCGGGTCTCGCCGTTCAGATGCAGGCCGCTGGTGAAGACCCGCGCGGCAGGATGGTGCTGATGTACGACGTCGCGCATGGCGTTGGCCTTCAGCCGGCCGACGTCCGCGAGCCCGCACTCGTGCCGCGAGACGTTCCCCACCTCGAGCCGGTCGTGGTCGAGGAGCAGGAAGCGGCCGACTCCGGCTTTGGCGAGTTCGCGCACGATGAAGCTGCCGCCGGAGCCCAAGCCGAGCACCGCGACGGACTTCTTCCGGAGCACGTCGGTCTCGAAGATGCCGTGCACTCGCTCGAAGGCGTCCGCGGCGGCGGGGACCACGGAGGCCCCGATCCGTTCCCCCAGCGGGCCGCCCAAGCCGGACGTGCGATGCGCGCGGATGCCGTCGTCGTCGGTCCAGCACGCGATCAGCGGGCCGGGCTCGTCGAGGACCCAGTCGTCCGCGGGCTGTTCCGGAAGCACCAGAACGTCGTTGCCGGCCGGTCCCTCGACGGTTGCCAGGTCGCCCTGGTCGCGCAGGCGCATGCCCAGCTTCATCGGGCCGGGCGTCGCGACTCTCGCGATGACGGCGAGCGCGCTGTCGGTGAACACCACATGGTGGGGCACGTTCGGCTGGTCAGTCATGAGCGAAAGCCTTCATGTCCTCGGCGGACACGTTCGGGATCTGGTCGCCGGGCCGGTCGCCGACCGAGCGCACTTCGAACTTGCCGGTCTGCGGGTTGAGCACCATCCGCTTGCCGGACGGCGGGTTTCCCCCCGATGCCTTCATCTGTTCCATGAACGCCCGGATGTCGTTGTGTTTATCCGTGGCCATGGGGGCCTCCTGCGGTTTCGGTTCTTTCACGCGTCTATGAGAAAACTCTTGATCGGCTGGCCGTCTTGCAGATGGCATTCATACGCGACGATCCACAGCAGGCCTTTCTCGATTATCTTCAGCATCGAGTGCTCGACCGACCAGTGCTCAGGGCGATAGGTGCAGATCTTCACCCAGCCGGGCTGATCGGTCTTCCAGGTGTGCATATCGTGGCTGGTGCCATAAGACTCGACCGTCCGCCACCCCATATAGCCCTGCAACGGGCTGGGATAGCTGATGTAGGTGCTCGGGCACTCATCCGGGTAGCCGGGCGGGACGGTGATCATCACCCCGTAGCCGTTGCCCATGTTGCTCGTCCAGTAACCGCTGACATATGTGCGGCCGGTCGGCTCATAGAAGCTGAAGGACGGGAAGTACGTCCGCAGCCCATTCGAGTCTTCGACGAGTCGCATCCTCTGGTAGTAATCCCAGGCCACAGTTCCCCCCTAGAATTCAAGGAAGCTTCTCCAGAAGCAGGACTCCCCATTTCAGCGGAACGCGCAGGTCGTAAATCTCCGCCCGCTGCCGCGCGTGCCATTCCACGACCTCGTGCGACTTCCCGCGGACCACCGCGACCCTGCACTCGGCGGTGACAGCGCGTTCGCCGTCCCAGGCGGCGAAGAGGAGGAGGCGTGTCGCGCGGCCGGGAATTCTCACGATCAAGGCGATGCGATCCGCATGGATCACCTTGACCTCGACGTCGTAACGGCCGGCCAGCGACTGCACGGCGGGCTCGATGTACTGGGTGACGTAGTCGGGCAGATCAGGGATCGGCAGGAGCAGGATCCGGCCTCCCGAGGGTTGCGACGGCTTCGCGGGAGCCGCTGGGAGGTCCGCCGCCTCTCGCGGTCGCTCAGCACGCGGTCGCTCCAGATCGTCCGGCCGCTTCTCGACGACCGCCGAGCTCTCGGCAAGCTCCTCGGCTGCCGGCTTGGCGTCCGGTGCCTCCGGTGATTCGTCGGCGCGATGGTCGTCGGCGACCTCGTCGCCGGAGTCCGACCGTACGCCCGAGACGAAGCGCCGCCACCCGGACACTGCCGACGCGGCGGACCCGGCAAGCCGGTAGGACTCCTCCGGGAGCCGCGAAGCGGGCCGCATGGCCGTGCTGAGGCTGGGTCTGTCCACGAGCCCGCCCACGAGCTTGGCGAGGGTGCCGCGCAGCGGGCTCTCCCCGGGGAGCACGTGGAAGAAGGTCTCCGCCCTGGTGAGGTTACGGGCGTCCAGATAGAAGAAGGGCGTGAGCTGGACGCGGTAGTCGCTCCCGGGCCGGCCCCTGCCATGCCGGGAATGCGATGTTTCCCTGCTGACGAAGTTGGCGAGTATCTCGGTGTACTGCGGACGGTGATATTTCTGCGCGTACCTGCGAGTGCGCTCACGGTCGCCACTGCTCGGTTCCATCAGGTCGATCCAATGGTGTGAGTGCCACATGCCGATGCACTGGACCCCGAACCCGTCCCAGGCGACCTGCTCGAGCGCACGGGTCACCTGCGGGTCGAGTTCCAGTGAGGTCTGTCGTTTCAGGACCTCGCCCGCCGGACGCGTCGCGAGGAAGACCGTCGGTCCGCCGCCGTGGCCGAAGAGGCCGAAGAGGCTGCCACCGGTCTCCAGCTCATGATGGTCCAACGTCTCGTCAGTGATCACCGCGAGCTCGGACTCGTAGATGCGGACCACGAAATGCTCGCTCATCCGAGCACCTCCACGATGTCCAGCAGGGTTCGCTCCGGTGACCAGATGGACGAGTCGAGTTCGAGGTGCTCCGGACCGGTGTCCTCCACATAGAAGACGTCGGGCGGGGTGGCGGGGAAGCCGGCGTCGAGCACGAAGGAGACCCCCAGGTCGTTCGTCGAGACGATCAGCGCCACGCGATCTCGATCGAGCTCCAGGGTCTCCACGGTGAAGCCTCGTCGCTCGAGTTCCATGACCTCCATCTCGACCCGGCAGGCGAACACGTCCTGGGCGCCGTAGACCGAGGCTTCGGGCAGGGGAGGAGCCGGTTGGGCGCCGACGGCCCGAGCCGGCACGGGACCGATGAAGAGCCCGGCCGCGTCCGGGCGCAGGCTCACCGCGGCGCCGCGAAGCTGCCAGTAGATCTCCACGCAGGTCAGGACGAACCAGGCCACGATGGCCGCGACGATCTGCTCGTCCGGGTAGTCCAGCTCGGTCATGTTGACGTACTGCCAGACAGGCAGCGCGCCCTCGCCGGACTGACCCGTGGTCGTCCGGTCGCCCCAGCCGAAGCACGCGATCCGGATCGGGAAGCCCGTCAGACCGTCGACCGTCGGGAAGAGAGAGCTCAGGTACGCGAACGCGTTGAGATGATCGCCGTCGCCTTCGAAGTAGACGAGCACCGCCGGGTGCGAGGGGAACTCCAGGGCACTGATCTCCGCGGCGCCCGTCGAGCCCTCGATCAGCCGGCTCACCCCGCCGTCGCTGACGAACGCCCCTGTGTGCAGCGCGGCGTGCCGGGAGAAGTCCGGGATCTGGCGTAGCGCGTCGTGGACCAGGCCGGTGACCCGCCCACTCGTGCCGCCGGCGAAGCTCATCGGAGAGATCAGCACCGCCGGCCGCGGGTCGGTGGTCATCGAGCGCAGCCGCCCGATCGTGCCCAGGGGATAGCGGGCGTTCAAGCTTTTGTAACGTTCCAGGAGTAACTGCCGCCGGTGCTCTTCGTCCAGGTAGGCCATCCGCGCGGCATGCCGCCGTTCGTCGGCGACTCGGCTCAGCCGGTCTTGGTGGTTCAGCGTACGGATGACGCCACGGGTGCGTAGTTCGTCGCCGATGAGTTCCGGAATCAAGTTGACGAAGCCACTGATAAGAGATCCACCGATGAGACTCAGAAACCACTCCACGCCCCATGCCCCCCTGTTACCTCTATAACGGGATTCCCCAGGTCCCGCGAACAGGGGGCCATCATAAACCGCTATGGCCGGAGAATCATGCAATATTACGTCTTTGGCCGCATATTCCAAGATCCTCTAAGTCGAAAGGGCTTTCACCTGATCGGGTCTGTTTCTTGAGAGAGCGAATGGCTCCTATGGGCGGATTGTCAACAAGCTAGCCGCTACGGAAGAATGCCGTGATTGTTATAAATTGCCCGAAATGTGCGCCATTATTCGGCCGGTGGGATTTCTTGGCCGCCGCCGACGGCGTCAGGCCACCGTGCAGCCGACCTTGACCTGGTACCTGTCCGACCAGCGCCCGGACAGCCCGTCCTGCGCCTGGGCGTAGGCGAGGAAGCCGTCGGTGCTCCCGAGCTTCTGGCAGTCGATGACCCCCGTCTTCGCGCTGAAGCTGCCTCCGGCGATTCCCTTGTGGCCGGCGGCCTTCGCCGTGCCCTGCCAGATGATCTGGTGGTTGGGCCGGTAGATGTACAGCTTGGTGGTGCCGTAGTTGAAATGGTCGCCCTTGATCATGATCTTTGGGAGGTCGGAGTCCGAGAGTACGGGCTTGCCGGGTTCCACGGGGTCGACGTACGAGGTGACCGTCAACCGGGTGGTCACCCAGCGGGTGGAAGCCTGAGCGTTGTCCGTGGCGGTCCGCCACTGTACGGCCGGCGTCACGCAGACCTCGTCTCCGGCGAAGGCCCTGCGCCACACGTAGCCGGCGACGCAGGTGTGCGGACCTTGGTCACCGGAGATCCAGCGGCGGGTTGCGGCCGCGTTGTCGGCGGCGGCCTGGGACCGGGCGCTCGCCCTGACGCAGACGTAGTCGGTGGGTCCGGCCTGGCGCCAGACGTAGCCGTCGAGGCAGTAGTCCGGGCCGGCGGCCGCGGATGCCGTGGTGGCGGGGACGACGGTGGCCAGGCCCGCGACGGCGGTGACCGTGAGACCGAGCAGGGTGCGCTTCATCGGGTGCTCCTAGATACGAGGGGTCCCGGTAAGGACAATTCATCCGGACCCTGTGCATCAATGAATAAGCGACCTCCTTTGCAGGATCATTGGCGGGCACTCAACGATCGCTCGCAAGTCAGGTTTTGTGCGGCTATGGTGCGCCCTACCCGAGTTGATCTAGATCGTAGGGGCGCACGATGATGAACGTGAGCGAGCCCGACTGGGCGTACGTGGCCAGGTCCCTTTTCAAGGTCCTGGCCGTTACCGCGGCGCTGTTCCTGGTCCTCAGCGTGGCTGAGCGGGTTCTGTGGCTGTTCGTCGACTTCGATGACGGGCGGATGGCCAAGGTGTACGGCACGGCCGCCCGCCTCGCGAACCCGGACAAGCGCCTGCTGGACGGTTACAGCAATGGCGGGGGACTGCGGGACACGACCTACACGCTGTGGGGGGAGCCGCGCAGGGCCGGTCCCGGCGGGGGCGGGACGGAGTACACAATCGTGGAGAACTTATTCGGCGCCGTCCGGGCCCCCTCCCTCGATGGGCCGTCCGGCAGCCTGGCCGACGCGATCGCTTCCGTGGAGGAGGAGGCCGACGTCGACGAAGTGGTGACGGAGAAGGCCCGGAAGGCCATCGACGGGCTTCCCCAGACGCTCGACGCCGTCGCGGTCGTGGAGTTCGCGGACTCGATGACCACCGAGCGGCTCGTCGCCTTCAACCGGAGGCACAAGATCTGCGGAGGGGCGGACGTCTCCTACATGTACTCCCTGTCCTACTACGACTCCAGCGACCCGCCCTCGGCGAACGCGATCGTCTGGAACCGCGACATGGTCGAGGACGACTTCTCCGCGGATATCACCTACCAGTGCGAGACCGAGCCCGCGGCGGCGCTGGCGGAGTTCCGCCGGTGGGTCGGGCTGCTTGGCGAGGGAGACGACCTCAAGGAGTTCGGTCTGCACTACGAGTGGCTCGCCGACCATGCCGAGGAGGGCGTCGTGCACGGGCTCGTCGTCGACGGCTGGAAACTCGCCGACCTGCGCAAGCTCCTCGACGACCCGGAGGTGCGGACGGTTCATCTCGCCGACGTCGCCTTCGACCTCGGCGAGGTCGGGTAGCGATCTCCAGGCCACTTTCGACGACCTGGGCAGGAAGATCACTGAAGCGCGAACCCGCCATGATCGCCTGCATGGCGACCACATTCTTGTCGATCCCGACAAATATCATGATATATGGCCGAACGCAGTTACGATCTTACTTACCGTAGACTATCGTGACCTTCTGGAAATTCCGGTTTCCCGTTTGTCCATCGTTCCGCTGAGACCGAGGATGCCCATGTCGTCTGGCCCCGCCATGCCTCAGTCCGCATCGCATCAGGCACTCCACCGTGCCGGCGTCGCGGAAGGGCGCGCGTCACGCCGACGCGGTCCCAGCCGGCCGCTGCGCGAGACCCCCACGCGCCGCTAGCGCAGGCTCTCCGGCGGTCAATAGCCCTCCTCCGGTTTTCCCCCGACCCCAGGATCGTCATGCTGCAAGACTCCTTCAGCGTCCCCATAATGATCGGCGCCGCCGTTCTCGCCCTCGCCCTCGTGGGCGTCCTGACCCTCCACCTGCGTGTACGCCGTGACCTCACTCAGACCCGTGGGCAGCTCGTTCAGGCCCGCCGGGCCCAAGAGCACCTGACGGGCGAGTCCGGTGCCAGGGACCAGCGCCTGGTGCGCGCGGAGCACCAGGCCAAGGAGAGCACGGAGTTGCTGCGCGAGGCACGCGCCCAGCAGGACCTCGTACGCGCCGAGACCGAGTACCTGCTCTCGACGCGGATCCCCGCCCTGCTGTCGCACCTGCGCGCCCCGCACGTGATCGTGCCCGGCGTACAGAACCCGGCGCTCGCCGGCACGAACGTCGAAAGGCTGCACCGCGCCATCCTCGACACGCTCACCCGCGGCGTCCGCGAGGAGGGCGAGCGCATCGACGAGGCGGCCCAGGCGGTCGTCAGAGGCGCGATCTCCCGCGTGCAGACCCAGGCGCTACGCGCCCAGGACCTGCTCGCGGACGTGCAACGGCGCTACAGCGGCGATGAGCACACCACGCTGCTGCGCGAGGTGCTGGGGCTCGACATGTTCAACGAACTCATCATCCGTCGCGTGCAGGCCACCGGCATCGCCTGCGGCGCCACGCCCGGCCTGTCGCGTGACGACACCTATCTGGTGGACCTCATGGTGGGCGCCATCTCACGGGTGGAGAACTTCGAGCAGCGCATCGAGGGCCCGGCCAACCACCTGCGCCGCCGGATCGGGGTCGCCGCCCGCGCGGCGGAGTCGATCCTGTTCACCACCGCCGAGTTGCTGGCCAACGCGGTCCACCACTCCCACGGCACGCTGAAGGTGACCATCGCCGTGCACGAGACCAACAACGGTGCCGCCATCGTCATCGACGACGCCGGCGTCGGCCTCAACGAGGAGCAGTACGCCCGCGCGACCCGCCTGCTGAGCGGCACCCACCCGGTCCGCCTGGTCGACTTGGGCAACCCGCCCCGCACCGGCTGGGCTGCGATCGGCCGCCAGGTCGCGCACTACGGCATGCAGGTCACGATCAAGAAGAGCGCCTTCGGCGGCGTCCAGGCCGTGCTGAGCATTCCGGCGGCCCTGCTGGTGGAGATGCCCGAGGACAGCAGGCCGTCGGTGCTGGCCCCCGAGCCGGTCCGCGCCAGCGTCCCGACCGCCGCCACGGTCATCCGATCGGAGCCCGCGGCCGCCTTCCGACCGGAGCCCGTCGCCTCCTCCGTACGGCCCGAGCCCGCGGAAGCGCGTCGACCGGAGCCCGTCGCCTCCTCCGTACGGCCCGAGCTCACGGAAGCGCGTCGTCCGGAACCCGTGACGGGGCCCCAGCAACGGCATGACCAGACGGAGGATCTGGCGCCGCTGCCGCAGCGCCGACGCCAGCCGACGCGTGCCGCGTCCGGCTCCAGGCCCACCGGCGGACCGGGCGGCTCCGGTGGTTCTGACGGCTCGGGCGGAAAGGCGCTCACCACTCCGGAAGAGGCCCAGAAGCGGTGGGGAGACTTCCAGGTCGGAGCCGAAGCGGGCCGCCGCGAAGCGCTCCCGCCGCAGCAGCATGACATCACCGAAGGGAATTGACCGTTCCATGGACACCCACAGTGCTTCCGGTCGTGTTCAGACCAAGGGGCGCCCGTTGTCCCTCGACGTGTCCTGGGTCCTGTCGCCCCTGCTGGCACTGCCCGGAGTCACCCGCGGCGTGGTGCTGAGCCGTGACGGGCTCATCCTCGGCGGCTCGGCCGACGTCGGCGTCGAGAGCGGCGAGCGCGCCGCCGCCATGACGAGCTCCGTCCTGGGGGCCGCCCGCGCCCTGTGCGACGGCCTCAGCAACGGCACCGAGGGCGAGGTGGTCGACATCGTCATCTCCGCCGGCAGCGGCTACTACTACGTCGCCCCGGCCGGCGACCGCGCCGCCCTCGTCGTCGCGGCCACCGGAGCGGTCAACATCGGCGCGCTGGCCTACGAGGTGCAGCTCCAGGTGCAGAAACTGATCAAGGCTCTCGACGAGGCCAGCGCGGCCAGGGTGCCGGGCGTTCGGACATGACCTCCGGCCGGCAGCGGCGGCGGGTCGTCCCGGACTACATGGCCGCCGCGAGATTGACCCTGCCCGACCACATCACGGTCGAACGCACGACCCTGGTCTCCATCGTGCCCGACGCCGCCACCGACGGGCTTGACCCTCCGGCGTCGCATCTGCTGGCCCTGCTGCGGGAGGGGCCGTTGTCGGTGTACGAATGCGCCGCGCATCTGGGCCTGCCGTACTGCGTGGTGCGGTTGCTGGTCGCCGGGCTCGTCGGCGGCGGAACGCTGCTGACCCGCGATCCGCCGGCCGCCGACCTGCCCGACATCGAGATCTTGGAGTTGGTGCTCAGTGGCCTCCGCGCTCTCTGACAGCCGCATCAGTACCGAACACATCCCGGTCAAGCTGGTCATCGCAGGACCGTTCGGCGTGGGCAAGACGACCATCGTGGACGCGCTCTCGGAGATCAAGCCCCTCAACACCGAGGAGGTGCTCACCCAGGCGGGCACGCTGGTCGACGACCTCACCGGCGTGAACGAGAAGACGACCACGACCACCGCGATCGACTTCGGCCGTCTCACCCTGCCCGGTGTGGTGCTCTACCTGTTCGGGGCACCGGGACAGACCAGGTTCCAGGTCCTGTGGAACGAGCTGGTCCGCGGCGCGCTGGGAGTGCTGGTGCTGGCCGACACCCGCCGCATCGACGACAGCTTCGCCGTACTCGACCTGGTGGAGAACGCCGGCATCCGCTACGCGGTGGCCGTCAACCACTTCCCCGACTCCCCGGATTACCCGCTGGAAACCGTGCGCAAGGCGCTCGACCTGGACCCGAGCACGCCGATGGTGGTGTGCGACGCACGCGACCCCGCCTCCGCCCGCGCCTCGCTGATCGCGCTGGTGGAGCACATCAGAGAGCTGGTGCTGTCATGACCCTGCGCTACATGCCCGACGCCGGGCGCCTGTACGGGGACGAGTACGCCCGGGACCCGCAGGCGATCTACGCGGAGCTGCGCCGGCGGCACGGCGCGGTCGCGCCCGTGGAGATCTCCCCGGGCATAGAGGCCCACCTGGTGATCGGCTATCAGGCCGCCGTGGACGTGCTCAACAACGTCGGCGGCGTCTGGAGCAAGAACCCCAGCGCCTGGCAGACCCGGCTCCCCGACACCCCGGACGCCGCGGGAATGATCGCCTTGCTCGGCTACCGGCCCAGCGCGCTGCTCACCGACGGGGCCGAGCACGCCCGCTACCGGAAGGTGATCTCCGACTGCTTCATGCTGCTCCAGCCGCACAAGCTGCGCCAGATGGTGATCGAGGTGGCCGACTCGCTCATCGCCCAGTTCGCCGCGAAGGGCGAGGCCGACCTGGCCGCCGACTTCGCCCGGCCCATCCCGGTGCGCGTCTTCAACCTGCTCTTCGGGCGGCCCGACTCCGACAGCGCCGCTCTGAGCAAGGCCCTGTCGGACATGATGGAGGCGGTCGGTGAGGTGGGCAAGCGGGGCAGCGATGAGTTCAGCCGCTACATCGGCGAGCTGATCGAGACCAAGTACGCCCAGCGAGGCGACGACCTGACCTCCTGGATGATCGACCATCCGGCCGGGCTGGAGGGCGACGAGCTGGTGCAGAACGTGGTGCTCGTCGTGGCCGCGGGCTTCGACCCCACGTCCAGTCTGATCTCCAATGCGATCTCCCGGATGGTCAGCGACGACCGGTACTACAGCTCCCTCTCCAATGGCGCGCTCAGCACGTACGACGCCGTGATGGAAGCCCTGCGCGCCGAGCCCGCCATGGCGAACTTCGGCCCGTACTTCGTGCGCCAGCCCGTGCACTTCCACGGCACCTGGATCCAGCCGGAAGAGCTGGTCCTCGTCTCCTACGCCGCGGCCAACACCGAGCCGACCAACGTGCCCGAGGAACTGCGCTCCGACGGCGGCGCGTACCTGGGCTTCGGCGCCGGGCCGCACCGCTGCCCGGTCAGCGACCCGGCCCTGCTCATCGCCGTGACCGCGATCGAGCGCCTGACCTCTCACCTGAGCGACCTCGAACTGACCGTGCCGCGCGAGGAACTGCGGTGGCGGCCGGGCCCGTTCCACCGGTCGCTGGCGCACCTGCCGGTGCGCTTCACCCCCATCCGCCCCGACCAGCCAGGAGATTCCCCTTGGGCCCCGAACTCCCCGTTGTCCGCGGCCCCTTCGGCGCCGATCTCCCCGGCGAGTTCCGCCAGCTATGTGACCTCGGCCCCTTGGTCCTCGTAGACCTCCCGGCCTGATCCTGTCACCCGGCTAGCTCATCCTCGATCCACGGGTGAACCAGGACAAGCGTTGCCGGCGGCTGCTGCCTCAGGTGGCCGCTGGGTGCGCCACCACGGTCGTGGACCGCTGCCGCGTCGGCGCTTCAGCCCGCGAGCCGCAGTGCCTCTCCGGCGACCGCGTGGCGCAGGGCGCGGATGCCGTCGCGGCCGCGTACGGGGTGTACGGCGTTCGTCAGCAGCACCACGGTCAGCCCGCGCGCGGGATCGACGACCAGCGAGGTGCCGGTGAACCCGGAGTGGCCGAAAGCGGCGGCGCCCAGCGGTCCCACGATGGCCGGGTCGCCGATCCGTACGCCGAGGCCGTGCCTGAACGCCGCACCCTCCGCCCCCTGGTCGCGGACCATCTCGGCCGCGGTCTCCGGGCGCAGTAACCCGCCGCCGCCCAACCGCAGCGTCTCGCCGAACGCCAGCAGGTCGTCGGCCGTCGCGAACACGCCCGCGTGCCCCGCCACGCCGCCCAGGCCGTACGCGGTCTCGTCGTGCACCTCGCCGCGCACACAACCGGGCGTCAGCGGCTCGGGCGTCCAGCCCGCGACGGTCCCCTGGTGTTCCGACGTCCCGTCGGTGGCGGCGGCCCCCTGGCGCTCCGGTTTCCATTCGGTGGCGGCGACCCGCGGGAGCATCGCCGGCCCCGGCCGGTAGCCGGTGTCCGCCAGGCCGAGCACGCCCGTGACCCGGTCGCCGACCAGCGCGTCCAGCGGCGCGCCGCCCGCCAACTCGGCGATGCGGCCCACCATGACCATGCCCACGTCGGTGTAGAGGTACGGACCGCCCACCGGGCCGGTGACCGGAGTGCCGACCACCGCCGCCATGCGCGTGGCCGGGTCGGCGTCCGGGAGTTCGAGATCGATGCGGCGGGTGGGCTGCAGACCGGCCGTGTGGGTGAGCAGGCGTCGCAGCGTGACCCGCGGGTCGCCGACCGGCAGCCAGGCCGCCACCGGCTCGTCGAGGTCCAGACGGCCCTCTTCGACCAGCGACAGCACCACGGCCGTGGTGAACAGTTTGCTGATCGAGGCCAGGTCGAAGACCGAGTCGCGCCCAGCCGGCGGCCGGTCGGCGGCCAGGGTCCCCTCGGCGTCGGCATAGCGGACGAGCTCGCCCGTCGCGGCCGAGGCCGCGACGGAGCCGTCCACGGCGATCAGCGCCACCGCCGCCGAGCACACGCGCGGCACGCCGTCCGCCAGGATCGCGTCCAGCCGGTCGGACATCGTTCAGCCTCCCCGTGAATACCGCCCCGTGCAGTGGCTCCCGCGCAGCCACTCCTGCGCAGCCACTCCTGCGCGGTCACTCTTGCGCGGTCAGCTGCTCAGCGCGTCGCTGAGCCGCTCGCCGTGCGATTCGAGCAGGGCCCGCGCCCCACCGGCGTCGAGCCCGTGCTGGATCATCAGCACCGCTATCTTCACCTGGCCGCTCGCCGCATCCAGCGTTTTGCCCGCCGTGTCGTGGTCGGCGCCGGTGATGTCGCTGACCATGCGGACCGCCCGGTCGGCCAGCTTGCTGTTCATCGCCGACATCTCGACCATCTTGTTTCCGTACGTACGGCCGAGCCGGACCATGGAGATGGTGGAGATCATGTTGAGCACCAGCTTCTGGGCCGTGCCCGCCTTGAGACGGGTGGAGCCGGTCACCACCTCGGGTCCCACCACCACCTCGATCGCGTGCTCGGCGGCGGCCGACAGAGGCGCGCCGTCGTTGCACGAAAGGGCGGCGGTCAGCGCGCCCCGCCGGGTCGCCTCCGCCAGTGCACCGAGGACGAAAGGGGCACGTCCGCTGGCCGACACGCCCACCACCGAGTCGAGCGCGTCCACCTCCAGCGCCGCGAGCGAGGCGGCGCCCGCTTCGGCGTCGTCCTCCGCGCCCTCGACGGAGCGGGTGAGCGCGTCGAGTCCGCCCGCGATGATGCCCTGGACGAGCGACGGATCGGTGCCGAACGTGGGCGGGCACTCGGAGGCGTCGAGCACGGCCAGTCGCCCCGATGTACCCGCGCCGACGTACAGCAGCCGCCCGCCGTCGGCCATGCGCGCGGCGATCGCGTCGATGGCGGCGGAGATGGCCGGGATCGCGACGGCGACCGCGGCGGGCACGGCGGCGTCGGCCTGGTTCATCAGCCGGGCGACCTGCTCCGTCGGCAGCCGGTCGATCTGGCTGTAGCGGGGATCGCTCTGTTCGGTGGGCGGCTCAGGGAGCGGATTGATCATGACGCTAATTTCCACCCTCTACTTCTCTCTTGTAAATATCTTTCACACAATGGGTTGATGACGAACGTGCGCACTGGCGCTGAACGGCTGGCCACGGATCCCACCCTGGTGGGTGGCGACCGGCTGGGCCTGATCACCAATCCCACAGGCGTTCTGCCTGATCTGACCCCCACGACGGACGCTCTCAGAGCGGCCGGAGTGCCGCTGACGGCGCTGTTCGGCCCTGAGCACGGCATGCGGGGGACCGCCCAGGCGAACGCCGGTGAGCACGACACGATCGACGCCAGAACCGGTTTGCCCGTCTTCGACACGCACAAGGTCTCCGGCGCGGCGCTGGACGAGGTGGTGGCGCGATCCGGCGTGGACACGCTGGTGTTCGACATCGCGGACGTGGGAACCCGCTTCTACACCTACATCTGGACCATGTACGACCTCATGGCCGCCGCGAGCCGGCTGGGCCTGCGGTTCGTGGTGCTGGACCGGCCCAACCCGCTCGGCGGGACCGTCGAGGAGGGGCCGCTGCTCGACCCGGAGTTCGCCAGCTTCGTCGGCAGGTTCCCGCTGCCGGTGCGCCACGGCAGGACCGCGGGTGAGCTGGCCACGCTGTTCGGTTTCGACCTGGACCTCGAGGTGGTGAGGATGGACGGCTGGTGGCGCGGCATGACGTTCGCCGAGACCGGGCTGCCCTGGGTGATGCCGTCGGTCAACATGCCGACCGTCGACACCGCGTACGCCTACCCGGCCACCGGTCTGTTCGAGGGCACGAACTTCTCCGAGGGGCGCGGCACCACCCGGCCGTTCGAGCTGGTCGGCGCGCCGTACGTCGATGACGGGTTCGCGCCCGCGCTCAACGCGCTCGGCCTGCCCGGGGTGCGGTTCAGGGAGACGTGGTTCACGCCGATGTTCCACAAGCACGTGGGCACGACCGTGCACGGGGTCCAACTGCACGTGTACGACCGGGCCGCGTACCGGCCGGTGCTGACCGGGCTGTCGATGCTGCATGTCGCCCGTACGCTCTACACCGGCGAGCTCGCCTGGTGGGGGCCCGAGCTGTTCCTGGACCACCTGTGGGGCTCCGACACGCTCACGAGGTGCCTCGACGCCGGGGAGGACCCCCGCGCCCTCTGCCCCGACCCCGTACACCCCGAAGGACGACTGCTCTACGGTGGTCGCGGCTAGCGGCGCACCGTGGGTGGCGGACTCTGCACTTACGTGTGACATCACGCCAGATCGCGTCGGTAGAGCCAGAAGACGCGTTCCGCTCGCGCGCCCACAGCGCGCGAGTAGAACCGCAGCGGCCCGACCCAGCTGATCTGGGCGCTGGACTGCCCGGCGGCGCGCATGTCGGCCAGGCAGCGGCGGAGCAGCACGCCGCCCACGCCGAGCTCGCGCGCCTCGGGCGCCGTCCCCATCGGCCCGAACCAGGCGGGGCGCGCCCCCCAGGCCGCGAACCCCAGGATCCGGCCGTCGCGCTCGGCGTAGTGCAGCCCGGCGGCGTTGGCGGCCTCCCAGGCCCAGTTCTCGTTCCAGTGCTCACGCACGAACGCGGCGACCCTCTCGCGCCCCTCCGGGGCGACGCTGTCGCGCCCCTGGTCGGCCGCGTGGACGTGCACGCCTCTCTGGGCCAGCCGTGCCAGGTCGTCGTCGACGGACAGGTCCGTGCCGAGGTCGGCGGTCATGTTCCAGGCCATGTGGTAGCGCTCGTAGCCGAGGCTCTCCGCCAGGCACGCGGCGGCGGTGTAGCGCACGTCGATGCCCGGCCAGGCGTAGCAGGGCGGGTTCCCGGCGAAGCGCGCCTGCGCCGCGCCCGCCGACCGCAGCCACCCCTCGGCCGCGCGGACCAGCTCCCGGCCGTGTCCCCGCCCCTGGACATCGGGGTGTACGGCCAGCAGGTCGATATGTCCGACGGCCGGATCCTTGGCGGACACGGAGGCCATGACGACCCCGCCCTCGATCACCAGGGCGGTCCAGCGCCGACCGGCGGGCGGGTGCGCCAGTCGGTCGACGAGAGCGGCCCCTTCACCGGCGTCCAGCGTGAGCGCCACCCGCGCCACCTCAGCAGCGTCCCCCAGCTCCGCGGAGCCGCTCGCCTCACGGACGCTCGCCTCACGGACGCTCGCCTCACGGACGCCCGCCTCACGGACGCCCGCCTCAAGGACGGCGCGGGTCTCCGCGGTGGCGTACGGCGCCTCCGGGTGGTTCTGAGCGGGCGTCACGGCGTCGTCGGCATGGACCAAGGGGTCACACCTCGCTCATCGGGCGGGCGATGACGCTGCGCCGCTGCGGGTAGTAGCAGGCGTGCTCCTGCGGAACACCCTTCGTCACCCGGAGCAGCGGCCGCTCGTCCGTGCACCCGTCCCCGCGGAACGGGCACCGGGCCGCGAACAGGCACCCATTCTCGGACTGCTCCCCGGTGAGCGGCTCCAGTGGCACCACCGGCTCCTCGCCGGGCAGCTCCAGCCCGTGCAGCACGGGGATCGCCGACAGCAGCGACTGCGTGTACGGATGCACCGGATCGGCGATGATCGTGTCGACCGGCCCCCGCTCCACGACCTGGCCGCGGTAGATGACGTACAGCTCGCTGTCGCCGCCGATGTAACGGGCGGTGGCCACGTCGTGCGTGATGAACAGCACGCTGACGCCCAGCCGCTCGCGCAGGTCCTTCAGCAGCGCCAGGATGCCGAGCCGCAGCGACACGTCGATCATCGAGACCGCCTCGTCGGCGACGAGCATCTCGGGATCGACGGTCAGCGCGCGGGCGATCACGACGCGCTGCCGCATGCCGCCCGAGAGCTGGTGCGGGTAGCGCGACAGGACCGTTCCCGGATCGAGGCCGACCAGGGACAGCACCTCGGCGGCCCGCTCGTCGATCCATCCCTTGGACCGGCCGGTCTGCCCGGCCCGCAGCGCCAGCGGCGCCTGGAGCGTCTGGTAGATCGTCCGGGTCGGGTTCAGGGCCGAGTACGGGTCCTGGTGGATCAGCTGGATCTTGCGGAAGTGCGGCTGCCGGTGCTTGTGCTTGAGCGGCGACATGGGCGTGCCGTCGATCTCGATCTCGCCCGAGTCGTACGTCTCCAGCCCGGCGATGATGCGCCCGAGCGTGGTCTTGCCGCAGCCCGACTCGCCGATGAACGAGGCGGACCCGCCCTTGCCGATCGCGAAGTCCACGCCGCGCAGCGCCGGGACCTCTCTCCGGCCGAGCACGTTGCCCCGCTGCTTGAATGTCTTGGTGATGCCCGTTCCGTTGATCACGAGGCGTGCTCCTTCACCGTCACGGCGTGGCAGGCCACGATCCTGGATCCGTCCGCCACGACCGAGGGATCGACGGTGTCGCAGACCTCCATCCGCAGCTCGCAGCGCTCCCTGAACACGCAGCCCTCCTTCGGCACCGTCACCAGCGTCGGCGGGCGTCCCGGCAGCGCCCGGGCCTCGTCGATGTCACCGACCAGCCGGGGGATGGCCCTGATCAGGCCCCTGGTGTAGGGGTGGCGGGGCGAGCCCAGCACCTCCCTGGTGGGGCCCTGCTCCACCAGCCGGCCGCCGTACATGACCGCGAGCCGGTCGGCCACCTCGGCCACCACGCCGATGTCGTGCGTGATCACCAGCGTGGTCAGGCCGCGCTCGGCGTGCACCTCACGGACGATCTTGAGGATGTTCGCCTGGGTGATCATGTCGAGCGCGGTCGTCGGCTCGTCCAGCACGACCAGGTGCGCGTTGAGCACCAGCGCCAGCATGATGCCGACCCGCTGCCGCATGCCGCCGGACAGCTCGTGCTGGTGCGAGTCCAGCACCCGGGCCCCGTCGAGGCCCATCCGGCCGAGCAGTTCCTTGGCCTCGCGGACCAGTCCGCGCAGGTCCTCGACGCCGTGGGAGCGTCCCAGGTCGAGGAGCTGCTTGCCGACCGTCTTGAGGGGGTTCAGTGAGTTCTGGGCGGCCTGGAACACGTACCCGATGTGGGCACCCCTGGCCTTGCGCAGTTGCTCGCCCGCGAACCCGACCACGTCGCCGAGCCCGTCGATCTCCACGCTGCCCGCCGAGATCCGGCCCGGCGGCTGGACCGCGTTCAGCAGCGACAGGGCCAGCGTGGACTTGCCGGACCCCGACTCGCCGACGATGCCGGTGATCGTGCCGGGCTCCAGGGTCAGGCTGATGCCGCGTACGGCGGGCAGCTCGCCCGCCGGCGTCTTGTAGACGACCGTCAGGCCGTCGATGCGCACTCCCGGCGCTTGCTCAGCCACTGCTACTCCTCACGCAGCCGGGGATTGAAGATCTCGTCCATGGCGTCGACCACGAGCACGATGCCCAGGGTGAGCAGCAGGATCGCCAGCAGGGGCGCCAGCAGGTACCCGAGCGCATTCGTGGTGATCATGGCGCCTGCCTGGAACACCGCCAGGTTGAGCATCACACCCCAGTTGTCCGACTCATAGGGCAGGACACCGAGGAAGAACAGTCCAACCTGCGCGTAGACGGCGCCGGTGACCGCGATGAGCATGTTCATCGCGATGTAGGGCGCCATGCTGGGCAGCAGTTCCCTGCTGATGATGTGCTTCGTGGACAGGCCGAGGCCGCGTGCGGCCTCGATGAAGCCGCGTTCACGAAGGGAAAGGGTCTGCGCGCGTACGGCCCGCGCCACGCCGCCCCAGCCCAGCAGGCCGAGAACCAGGCCCATCTGGATGGGGCTGCCGAACTTCCAGACGGTCGCCAGGACCAGCAGCAGGGGCAGGCCGGGGATGGTGAGCTTCATGTCGGTGATCCGCATGAGCACGGTGTCCCAGCGGCCCCGCTTGAACCCGGAGAACAGGCCGAGCGAGGTACCGAAGACGACCGTGATGAGCGCGGTCACCGCGGCGCTGAGCAGTACGTAGCGCGAGCCGGTGATGACCAGCGCGACAACGTCCCGGCCCTGAGGGTCGGTCCCGAACCAGTGGGCCCAGCTCGGCGGCTGGGTGATGGCGTTGGGATTGTCCGGCAACTGGGCCGGGAAGAACATCGGCCCGAAGACGCCCATGAAGGCGAAGCCGGCGATGATGACCACACCGGCCATCCGGCTGGGCTTGCGCTTCATCACCCGCCAGACGCCGAGCCAGAAGTTACGGCGCATGGTCGCGGAGGTGGACATCCCCGTCTCGGGGATCATCTCGGGGATCAGCGTGTCGCTCATTTCGCGTCCTCTCCGCTCCGCACCCGCGGGTCGATCACTGTGTAGAACAGGTCGGCCACGATGTTCGCGACGATGATCGAAGCGGTGATCAGCAGGAAGGCGCCGCCCATCAGCGCGTAGTCGCGATCGTTGACGCTGTCGATGAGCAGCAGCCCGAGCCCCGGATAGTTGAAGATCTTCTCGATGAACACGGCGCCACCGAGGAGCAACCCCAGGGACAGGGCGAGGATCGTGAAGAGCGGCAGGATCGCGTTGCGGGCGATGTAACGGAAGACGATCGAGCGCTTCATGCCCCGTAGTTCGGCGGCCAGGATGAAATCGTCGCCCAGCACGGTGACCACGCTGGACTTCATCGCCAGGACCCAGCCGCCGTAGGCCGACAGCGCGTAGGTGACGACCGGCAGCACGGCGTGCTCGATGAGCGAGCCGATGTAGCCGGCGTTGAAGCCCGGATCGAACAGGATGTCCACCGGTCCGTCCGCGGGCAGGATGGGGATCAGCGTCGCGAAGATCACCACGAGCAGCAGCGCGAGTACGTATTGCGGGATGCCGTGCAGCAACGAGCCGGAGATGGCCAGCGCGTCGCCGAGCTTGCCCGTGCGCTTGATCGCCGCGTACACGCCGAGAACGACCCCGACGAGGAAGCTGAGCAGCGTGCCGACCAGCACCGGTAGAACGGTCCATTTGGCCGCTTCGGTCAGCACGTCGACCACGGGAGTGCCCGGCCTGCTGACGGAGACGCCGAGGTCGAGGTGGAGCAGGCCGCCCATGAAGTCGGAGTACTGCTGCCAGAGCGTGCCCGTCGGCTGGAACCCGTACAGCACCTTGACGGCCTGCGCGGCCGCCTCGGGCGCCATGCCCCCCTCGATCAGCTTCTCGTAACGGGCCGCCATCGGGTCGCCCGGGATGTTGTTGATGATGAAGAAGCTGATCGTGGCGACAACAAGGATCATGACGAACCCGCGGGCCAGGTGGCCCGCGAGTCGCCGTGTAAGGATCATCATAAATTTACTGCTTCGACTTGACCATGCCGAGCTGGATCCACACACCGGAGGCGAGGACGCCCGTGCCGAGGCGCAGGATCTCGTCGTCGTGTGGCCAGCCGGTGAATCGGCTGTTGTTGACGAACTGGTTGTTGACGTAGTCCCAGAGCTGAATGACCGGAAGGTCCTGGTTGGCCGCCGTCGCGAGCTGCGCCATGATCGGCTTGGCCTGGTCCTCGGTGGCGGAGTTCAGCTTGCCGGTCAGCTCGCCCGGGTTGATCTTGGCGCCGTCGACCTCGATCTGCTCGGGGTCGCCCATCCAGTTGCCGTTCTTGCCCGCCGGGGAGTGCTCGATCTTGCCGGCGACGTTGGTCCAGCCGTTGGAGGCCCCGTAGAGGCGCTGGAAGATGTCATACGGCGCGGGGCCGAGCGCCATGAGCCAGAAGCCCACGTCGTACTTGCCCGCTGCCAGCTCCTCGAGGTAGAGCGGGTAGTCCGTGGTGGTCACGACCTCCGCGTCGACACCGGCCTTGATGAGCTGGCTCTTGATGTTCTCCTGCGCCGAGAGCCAGTCGGAGAAGCCCGCCGGCGCGTGCATGGACACCTTCCACGCCTTGCCGTCGGCCAGCATCCACTTGCCGTCCTTCTTCGTCAGGCCGGCGTCCTTGAACTCCGCCTCCGCCTTGGCCACGTCCGGCTTGTACGGCTCGAGCTTCGACAGCGTGTCGGGGATCCAGGCCTGCGCGGCCTTCTGGTGGATGCCGGTCGTGGTGATGGCCGGCGTGCCGCCCTCGGGTGAGGCGACCTTGGTGACCTGGTCGCGGTCGATGAGGTAGGCCAGGCCCCGGCGCACGTGCACGTTGTCGTACGGCTTCTTGGACTGGTTGAAGGCCATGCTCACGGCCACCGGCGAATAGCCCTTGATGACCTCACTGCCCGGGGCCGCCTTGATCCGGTTCATCACGTCCGTGGGAGCGGCGACGAACCCGGAGGCGTCGAGCTTGCCGGCGGTGAGGTAGTTCCAGATCTGCTCGTTGCCGGTGTAGTTGAGGAACTTCACCTGCGCCGGAGCCACATTGGCGGCGTTGAAGAAGTTCTTGTTCTTGACCAGCAGCGCCTCGCCGGGATTGACCCGCTCCAGCACGAACGGGCCCGCGGAGACGTCCTTGGGCGGCGCGAAGGTGAGCACCTTCTGGCCCAGGGTGGTGATCTCCGCGCGGGCCTTCTCGGCCTCCGCGCCCTCACCGCGGGCGGCCTTGAGCTTGTCCCAGAAGTCCGCGGGAAGGACGCTGCTCCAGACGTGGGCGGGCAGGACCGCCGTGTCGAGCACGCCGCGGGCGAACTTCGGACTGGGGTTGGCCATGTCCTGCGTGATCTTCAGCGTCTGCGGGTCCACGACGGTGACCTCGGCGGCGGCGCCCGCCGCGCCGGGCGTGACCGAGAAGGCCGTGCTGCCCTGCGTGTAGGCGATGCCGATGGACATCTTGACGTCCTCGGCGGTGACCGGCTTGCCGTCGGACCACTTGGCGTTGGGCTGAAGCTTCAGCGTGATGGCGGAGTTGTCCGGGGCGATCTCCCAGCTCGCGGCGATGCCGGGCAGAGCCTGGTTGGGATCCGTCAAGTGGTTCTTGACCCACGCGAGTCGCATCGCGTTGAAGCCCGAGAACGAGTTGCCCTTCGGGTTGTACGGGTTCGCCGGGGCACTCGCATCGAGGCCCGGTCTGTTGACGTCGATTGTGGTGAAGAGCCCGCCACCACCGCCCGAGCTGGACTTGTTGGTGGAGCCACTGCTGCACGCTGTGGCAGTGGCAAGGCCCAGCAACGCTACTACCGCTGCTAGTCGCTTCATGTACCGCTCCGGGGGTGAATGTTCGGACCTGTTCAGGATCGCGGGGGATTAGCCCGGACCTTACGGTCACGCACAGGTCACGTCAATAATCTCCAGATGTTGTAAGTGTAATGTAATTTTTCTTCATAGCTTCCTCGATGTAGCTCGGCGCCATCAACCCAGCATAAGCACGGCAGCCCCGTTGACCTGCCCATCTGCCAGATCGCGGAGCGCGACGTCGGCCCTGTCGAAGGGATAGGGCGCCGTCGTCACGTGGGGCGGATGCCCGAGTGCCAGGTCGAGATAGGCCCGTCCGTCGGCCCGGGTGTTGGCGGTCACGCTCCGTAGCGTCCGCTCCTGGAAGAGGTGGCGCTGGTAGTTCAGCGAGGGGATGTCGGTGAGGTGGATCCCGGCCACGGCCAGCGTGCCGCCCCGGTCGAGCGCCTCCAGCGCGGTGGGCACCAGATCACCTACGGGCGCGAAAAGAATCGCCGCGTCCAGCGGCTCGGGCGGCCGGTCTCCGGCGGACGCCGCGCCCAGTCGCAGGGCCAGCTCCCTGGCGGCGGCGGACCTGGTCACCACGTGCACGACGGCCCCATGGGCGATCGCCGCCTGGGCGGTCAGATGGGCGGACGCGCCGAACCCGTACACCCCGAGCCGCCCGCCCTCCGGCACCTCGGCTCGCAGCAGCGCCCGATAGCCCACGATCCCCGCGCACAGCAGGGGTGCCAGCCTCTCGGCGGGCAAGCCTTCGGGCAGGGGATAGACGTAGGCGGTGGGCACGGTCAGATACTCAGCGTAACCGCCGTCGGCATCCCACCCGGTGTAGGCGGACGAAGGGCAAAGATTTTCTTTACCCTCCAGGCAGTACCGGCAGGCACCACATGTCCACCGGAGCCAGGCGACCCCGACACGCCCGCCGATATCCCCGTCGCCGCCGACCACGCGCCCGACGACCTGATGGCCGGGCGAGATCCGCGGGTGCCGGGGCGCCAGGTCCCCTTCGATCAGGTGCAGGTCGGTCCGGCACACCCCACAGGCCTCGACCTGGACCAGCACCTCACCCATCCCCGGCTCCGGTACGGGCTTGTCCACCATGACCAGTAGCCGGGCCGGGTCCGGAATCCACGCCTGCAT
Organism: Nonomuraea sp. NPDC026600; assembly: GCF_040638335.1. NCBI lineage: Bacteria > Bacillati > Actinomycetota > Actinomycetes > Streptosporangiales > Streptosporangiaceae > Nonomuraea > Nonomuraea sp. NPDC026600. The sequence goes on along the minus strand of NZ_JBEZYD010000003.1, from coordinate 62,493 downwards.
CGAGACCTCCTCAGACGGTCGACAACGCGCACGTCACGGTGCCTGGCCAATCCCACCTGAGGAGCGTTCCCCTGGACAGGGCCCGGCACCGGTCGGCGGGTGGGGCCGGCCCATGCCGGCCGTAAAAGAACTCGGGCTGGTTCAGGACGCCAGCCGCGACAGCGCGAGAGAGGCGTACAGGGCGGCGCCGTCCGGCAGGACGGAGTCGTCGAACTGCGCCTCAGGGGAGTGGTTGTACGGCGCGACGGCCGGATCGCGGTCGGCCGGGCAGGCCCCCAGGAAGACGAACGCCCCCGGGACGTTCTCCAGCACGTGCGAGAAGTCCTCCGACCCCATCACCGGCTGCGGCGTGACGAAGAACCGCCCGGGCCCGAACACCTCCTCCGCCGTCCTGGAGAGGAACTCCGCCTCGGTGGCATCGTTCACGGTGACCGGGTACCCCATGCCGAACGACGCCTCGACAGACAGCCCGTGCGCGGCCGCGATGCCCTCGACCACCTCCACCAGCCGCCGCTTCGCCAGCGTCCGGTTGCCCGGCGAGAACGTGCGCAGCGTCGCCTCGAAGTGCGCCTCGTCCGGGATCACGTTGTCGACCGTGCCCCCGTGGAAGGACCCGACGGTGACCACCACCGGGTCGAACACGTCGAACGTCCTGGTCACCATCGTCTGCAGCGCCGCCACCATCTCGCAGCCCGCCTGGATCGGGTCGAGCGCGCGGTGCGGGCTGGAGCCGTGGCCGCCGCGCCCCTTCACCGTCACCTTGAACACGTCGGCCGCGGCCATGAGCGGCCCGGGCCGGGAGGCGAACAGGCCCTGGGGCAGCATCGATGAGACGACGTGCAGGCCATAGGCCGCCACGGGTCGCGCGCCCGCCGCGTCGAGCACGCCCTCCTCGATCATGTGCCTGGCGCCGTCGTGGCCCTCCTCTCCCGGCTGGAACATGAAGATGACGTCCCCGGCCAGCTCCTCGCGCCGCGCGCTGAGCAGGTGCGCGGCGCCCGCGAGCATGGCGGTGTGCAGGTCGTGGCCGCAGGCGTGCATCTGCCCGTCGATCTGCGAGCGGTACGGCAGGTCGTTGCGTTCGGCGACCGGCAGCGCGTCCATGTCACCGCGCAGGAGTACGGAGGGGCCCGGCCGGCCGCCTCTGAGCACGGCGGTGATCGAGCTGAGCGCCTTGCCGGTGGTGATCTCCAGGGGCAGCCCGTCGAGCGCCGTGAGGACCTTCTCCTGGGTACGCGGCAGTGTGAGGCCGATCTCCGGAGTGGTGTGCAGCGAGTGGCGCAGCCGGACGAGATCGTCCCGCATGTCCCGCGCGGATTCAGTGAACGACATGAAGAACATTCTTCATATGCTGGTCGCGAAGTCGATAAGGGACACTCGGTACGATGGGCCGCGTGACTCAGCGTAAGCGGATCGATTCCTGGCTTTCCGACATGGACGGCGTGCTCGTACACGAAGGCAGGCCGGTCCCGGGCGCCGACGTCTTCATCAAGAAGCTCAGCGAGTCCGGCAAGAAATTCCGGGTACTGACCAACAACTCCATCTACACCCAGCGCGACCTTTCGGTACGCCTGGCGGCCGCCGGCCTGGAGGTGCCCGCCGAGTCGATCTGGACCTCGGCGCTGGCCACCGCCCAGTTCCTCGACGACCAGCGGCCGGGCGGCTCCGCCTACGTGATCGGCGAGGCCGGGCTGACCACCGCGCTGCACGAGGTCGGCTACGTGCTGACCGACATCGACCCCGACTACGTGGTGCTCGGCGAGACCCGCACCTACAGTTTCACGCAGATCACCCGGGCCATCCGCCTCATCGAGGGCGGCGCCCGCTTCATCGCCACGAACCCCGACCCGGTCGGCCCGTCCACCGAGGGCTCGCTGCCCGCCTGCGGCGCGGTCGCCGCGATGATCACCAAGGCCACCGACGTCGATCCCTACTTCGTCGGCAAGCCCAACCCGCGGATGATGCGCAGCGCGCTCAACGAGATCGAGGCCCACAGCGAGACCACCGCGATGATCGGCGACCGGATGGACACCGACATCGTGTGCGGGATGGAGGCCGGGCTCCACACGATCCTGGTGCTCACCGGCGTCACCCAGCGCGACCAGATCGACCGCTTCCCCTACCGGCCGTCGCTGGTGGTCGACTCGGTGGCGGATCTCATCGACCTGATCTGAACCTGACGCCGGTTGACAGGTACGCCTGGGAAGGTGGTCCGCATGACGCGCATCTACCTGGAGGTCGGCCCGAAGAAGGTCTTCGCCTGCTCGCTGGAGTGGCCCGGCTGGTGCCGTGTGGCCAAGGGCGAGGAGGCGGCCATCGACCTGCTCATGGAGTACGCGCCGCGCTACCGGGTGATCGCCGGGCGGGCCGGGCTCCGGTTCGAGCCGGATGATCCCGTGGTGGTCGCCCGCGTGCCGGGCACCGCGATGACCGACTTCGGCGCGCCGTTCGCGATCCCCGAGCTCGACCAGGCGCCGATCGACGCCGAGACCGCGGGCCGCCGGGTGGCGCTGCTGCGCGCCGCCTGGGAGCTGTTCGACGAGGTCGCGGCCGAGTCGCCGGAGGACCTGCGCAAGGGGCCGCGGGGCGGCGGGCGCGACCTGTCGAAGGTCATGGCGCACGTCGCCAACGCCGAGCGCGCCTACGCCAGGAAGGTGGACGTACGGCACAGGCCGTACAAGAGCCGGGACGACCGCGACGCCATGCGCGAGGAGCTCGCCGAGGTGCTGTCACGCCCCTGGCAGCCGCCGCAGACCACCGGCTGGCCGCCCGCCTACGCCATGCGGGGGACGGCCTGGCACGTCATCGACCATCTGTGGGAGATCGAGGATCGCCGATGAGGCGCGGCAGCGCGCTGATGTTGCGCGACAGGTAGGCGGCCACGGCCTCGGGGACGACGTGCCGGGAGGTGATCTCCCTCTCCCGCAGCGGTAACCGCACGACCTCGTACACGCCGCGCGAGGGGTCCTCGAGCTCGGGCCCGTGGCGCAGGGCCGGATCCAGGGCGACCAGGCGGCAGCCGTACACGTGCTGGGTCTTGATCCCGCCCTGCCACGGATAGGTGACCGTGGTCAGTGGCGTCACGCTTGAGACGGTCGCGCCCAGCTCCTCCAGCAGCTCCCTGTGCAGCGTGTGCTCCAGGGTCGCGTCCTGCGGCTCGACGTGGCCGCCGGGCACCGACCAGTAGACCTGGCGGCCCGGCACCGTCCGGCGGAAGATCATCAGTTGCTCGTCGTGATCGAGTAGGACGCCCCGGACACTTGGTCGCATAAGGTCACCCTATTTGGTCGCGATGACCTTCGGGTAGCCTAACTTACGGTACCGTAACTACAGGGAGACGATCTTGATGGCGATGACGCAGACGGAACTACTGCACGAGCTCGAGCCCGTGGTCGCCGGGGAGCTTGACCGCCACAACGCGATGGCGAAGGAATGGTTCCCGCACGAGTACGTTCCGTGGAGCCAGGGCCGTGACTTCGACGGCATCTACGGCGGCGAGGCCTGGCAGGACGGTGACTCGAAACTCCCCGAGCCCGCCCGGATCTCGCTCATCGTCAACCTCCTCACCGAGGACAACCTGCCCAGCTACCACCACGAGATCGCCACGACGTTCGGCCGTGACGGCGCCTGGGGCACCTGGGTGCAGCGCTGGACCGCCGAGGAGGGCCGCCACGGCACCGCGATCCGCGACTACCTCACCGTCACCCGCGCGGTCGACCCGGTCGCCCTGGAGCGCGCCCGCATGAGGCACATGGAGGCGGGCTACATCACCGAGTACGGCACCATGCTCCAGCAGCTCGCCTACGTCTCCTTCCAGGAGCTGGCCACCCGCATCGCGCACCGCAACACCGGCCGGGCCTCCGGCGACGAGGGCTGCGAGCGGCTGCTGGCCAGGATCGCCGCCGACGAGAACCTGCACATGCTCTTCTACCGCAACCTGCTCAAGGCCGCCTTCGAGCTGGACCCGAACCAGACCATGCGCGCCGTGACCGACGTCGTCAAGACCTTCCAGATGCCCGGTTCCAGCATCGAGGGCTTCACCCGCAAGGCCATGATCATCGCCCACGAGGGCATCTACGACCTGCGCCTGCACCTCGACGACGTGCTCATGCCGGTGCTGAAGCAGTGGGCCGTGTTCGACAAGACCGGCCTCGACGCGGGCGGCGAGCAGGCCCGCGAGGAGCTGGCCGCGTTCCTGGCCAAGACCGAGACGACGGCGGCCAGGTTCGTCGAGCGCAGGGCCGAGCGCAAGGCGCGCGCCGCCGCGCGATGACCGCGCACGCCACCCGCGAGGCGCGCCGCCACACGATGACCGCGCACGCCGCCCGCGAGGCGCGCGCCACCGCGCGATGATCGACCGCGCCGCCCGCGAGGTGATCACCAGCCGTAGCCGAACGGCTCGCGCGGCCGGTACGGCGCCTCCAGGCGGGCCTCCTCCTCCGCGGTGAGGACGAGGTCCACGGCGGCGAGCGCGTCGTCCAGGTGGCCGGGCCGCGTCGCCCCCACGATCGGCGCGGCGACGGCGCCGTTGCCGTTCCCGGGCCTCTTGCCGAGCAGCCAGGCCAGCGCCACCCGCGCGGGCGGCACCCCCCGCTCTCCGGCCACGGCCCGCAGGGCCGCCACGATGCCCTCGTCCGCGGGCGCGCGGTCCTCGTGGGCCGCCCTGGCGGTGGCGCGCCCCTCCCCGCCGGCCAGCAGGCCGCGAGCGAGCGGGCTGTACGGCAGCACGCCCAGCCCCTGGTCGGCGCAGTAGGGGAGCACCTCGCGCTCCTCCTCCCGGTAGACGAGGTTGTAGCGGGTCTGCATCGACACGAACCCGGTCAGACCCGCCGCCTTCGCCGCGTGCTGCGCCTTCGAGAGCTGCCAGCCGTACATGAGGGAGGCGCCGATGTAGCGCGCCTTGCCCGCCTTGACCACGTCGTGCAGCGCCCGCATGGTCTCCTCGACGGGCGTCTCGTCGTCCCAGCGGTGGATCTGGTACAGGTCCACGTGGTCGGTGCCCAGCCGGCGCAGCGAGGCGTCGATCGAGTCCAGGATGTGCTTGCGCGACAAGCCACGCTCGTTGGCCCCCTCGCCCATGGGGAAGCCGACCTTGGTCGCCAGCACGTAGTCGTCGCGGCGGTCGAAGAGCCCGCGCAGCAGGCTGCCGGTGATCTCCTCGCTGACGCCGCCGGAGTACATGTCGGCGGTGTCGAAGAAGGTCACCCCGCCCTCCACCGCCCGGCGCACGATCGGCTCGGCGGCCTCCTCCGGCAGGAACCAAGGGGCGTCCGCCGGATCGCCGTAGCTCATCATGCCCAGGCCGATCCGCGACACCTTCAGGCCCGAGCTGCCCACGCGTGTGTATTCCATGGGGATCATCATCCGGCAAAGCCCGTGCGTCCTCTTGACCCGGAGCTGGTCTTGGACATAGCCGACATCGGGCAGGTTCCCGACCACGGGCAACACATCAACATCTCTAGGAGTGAAGGGTGAAAATCTTCGGGATCGCCGCGAGCCTCCACGCGGGATCATTTATCAACAAATTGCTGGAGGCAATGGGCGGGGAGCTGCCCAGGGGAGCCCGCCTGGAGTGCTGGCGCGGACTCGGCGCGGTCCCGCCCCACGCGCTCGGTCCCGTACCCGAGCAGGTGGCAGGCCTGCTCCGCAAGGTCGACGAGTGCGACGCGGTGCTGCTCACCGCGCCCGAGCACAGCCTGCTCCCGGTTGAGCTGAGCCACGCGTTGCGCTGGATGGCGACCGGCGGGCGCCTGGCGGGCAAGCACGTCGCCGTGATGAGCGCCAGCGTGCGCGCCTGCGGCGCCATGTGGGCGCAGGCGGAGCTGTTCAAGGAGCTCATGGGCGCGGGCGCGGTCGTGATGGGCACCGAACTGGTGCTCTCGCCCACCTGCCCGCACTTCGACGACCAGGGCCGCCTGACGGCCCTCTACCTGCGCGATCAGGTACGGGAGATCGTCGGCCAGCTCTGCCCCGTGCCGCTCACCGTGCAGCCCGTGTTCTCGCCCCAGCTCGTCCTGACGGGTCCTTCGGCATAGTCCGGTCGGTCACCGGGGTCTGGGGCTGCGGCGCAGGCGCTTGACGTCGGAGCGGAGCTTCTTGGTGGCGATGCGGCGCTCGACCGCGCCCCGGCTGGGCTTGGTGGCCCGGCGGCGCTTGGGCGGGGGCGCGATGGCCTCGCGGATGCGCTGGGCCAGGCGCTGTTCGGCGGCCTCGCGGTTGCGCAACTGGGAGCGGTACTCCGACGCGGCGATGGTGATCGTGGGGGTGCCCAGCCGGTCGAGGGCGCGGGCCTTGAGCGCCGGTGGCAGGGCCGTGGTGGCGGAGACGTCGAAGACGAGTTCCACCCGGCTGTCGGTGGTGTTGACGCCCTGGCCGCCCGGGCCGGAAGAGCGGGAGAAACGCCAGACGAGCTCGGCGTCCGGGATGACGACCGAGTCGTTGACGACCAGCGGGCCGGGCATGTCGGGGTACTCCTGTTCTTCAATGTGGAATGTCACCGTATCTGAGCTACATATCCCTAATGCAACGGCATTTCCAATAACTGGCGCCGCTGCGATTATGGAGACAACGATCTGTGGGGGAGGCCGATTCCGTGGTCCACGTGACGGCGGCGCAGATAGCACTGACGGTGCCACTGGCCATCGCCTCCGCCACGGGCTTCCTCTTGCTCCGCTGCCAGGGCAAGGGCCGGCCCTTCGGTCCCGGAGGCTGGTGGCTGGCGGTCGCCATCATCCTGCTGACCGGCCTGGTCTCCGCCGGCGTGGCGCTGGTGAGCGGTGAACTGCTGAACAATTACCTGTCCACGGTGCTGGGCGCCGCCGCGCCGGGCGGACTGTGGCTGAGCCAGGTGCGCTCCCGCGAGGACGAGCGGCGCTCGCTGGCCAAGGAGGCGGCGACGTTCTGGCTGGTGTCGCTGCTGGCCCGGCTCGACCAGGCGATGGCCGAGGACCAGCGGCGCTGGTGCGAGCGGCGGGTCGACGATTCGTGGAGCGTGTACGAACTGAGCCTGGCCGCCAACCGCTACCACGAGCGCATCGGCGAGCGGCTCTCGCCGGAGGAGCGCAGGAAGGAACGGGTGCACGCCCGGCTGGACGCGATCGAACGGCGGCTCGACGTGGCCGCGCTGATCGAGGACGGGGCGCCGCGCTCCAAGGTGATCACCGCGCTGCGCGGCTCCCGGCAGACACGGCTGGCAAGGTATGAGCGGTATGTCAATGATCTGACCCGGTTACACGGCATCCTCCGGCATGACGCGGAGAACGACGTCCTGCGGCTGCTGGCCTCGGCCTATCGGGCCGGGTATCGGTCGCTGCCGAGGTTCGTGCCGCCGTCGCGGTCACGGATCGCCGCGCCGCTCAGGCCTCACCCGTGAGTCTCCTCGACGAGCAGGATGGACTCCTCCTCGGCCTCGCTGAGCGTGAACTCGATGCGGGCGCCGAGCGCTTTGACGACGGCACCGAGCGTACGGAGTGTGAGGTTCTCGTCTCCCGACAGGATCTGGCTCACCCTGCCGGGCGAAACGCCCATCGAAGCGGCCAGATCAGCACGGGACATCTTGTGTTCCCGCATATACCAGGTGATCTCGTCGACGGCGTCCTGGGCGAGAGCGCCCGGACTCCCCTCATCGGGCGTGCTCCGGCGAAAGGCCATCACGGTCTCGCTCTCAGCGCTCGGTTCCTTGTCTCTTCACTTTAGCTCTACCTAAACCTTTAGGCAAGACTAAACCTGAAGGCGGGCTGCAAGTGAGGTGTGTCACTATCGCTCTGGAATCGCGGGGTGAATGGGGAGGCGCTGTGGCGGGCATCGTCGGCGTGCACGGGATCGGCAAGTACAACTACTACGTGGCGGCGGGCAACTCGGCGACGGGGGCGGCGGAGGCGATGCGCCTCAAGTGGGACCGCTACCTGCGGGCGGCGCTCGGGGGAGAGAGCCGCGACTACTTCAGCGAGGTGGCCTACTTCTCCCACCTGCTGCACGACCGGCAGCCCAAGCAGGGCCCGCAGGCGTTCGCGGCCCTGCCGGCCTCCGCCCAGCAGGTGCTCGTCGGCTGGGCCAGGAACCTGGACATGGGCGAGCGCTTCACCGGGGCGCTCAAGATGTTCACCGGGTGGCTGCTCACCCGGCTCGACAGCAGGTCGGCGGCGTTCGCGTCGATGTTCGCGCCGGAGGTGGCGGCCTACCTGACCGACCCGGCCAGGCGCGTGAGGTGCCAGGAGGCCGTCCGCGACGCGATCAGGAAGCACAGTCCCCGGGTGGTGGTCGCCCATTCGCTGGGCAGCGTCGTGGCCTACGAGACGCTCTGGGCCAACCCCGACCTCGAGGTCGAGCTGCTGCTCACCCTCGGCAGCCCGCTCGGCATGCGCAACGTGGTCTTCGAGCGCCTCCTGCCCGCCCCGATCAACGGCCTCGGCCTACGGCCCACGGGCGTCAAGCGCTGGGTGAACATCGCCGACAAGGACGACATCGCCGCCATCCCCGCCGATCTGGGCGGCAGCTTCACCGGCGTGGACGTGGAGGAACGGGTCAACCTCGACTGGATCGACTTTCACACCGCCGAGAAGTACCTGGGTTGCCCGGCACTCGACCCGCATCTGCGACCATTCCTGCCATGACGTGGATTGTCTTCGACTACGGCAGTGTGCTGTCCCTGCCCCAGCCCGAGTCCGACGCCGACGAGATGGCCCAGGCGGTGAACGCCGATCCCAAGGCGTTCAGGCGGCGCTACTGGGAGCACCGCCTGGAGTTCGACCGGGCGTCGCTGACCCCGGCCGCCTACTGGTCGGCGGTCCTCGACCGGCCGGCCGCCATCGCCGAGGTCGCCAGGCTGGTCGCGATGGACCTGGCGAGCTGGGCCTACCCCGACGAGGGTACGGTCGCCATCCTGAACGATCTCCTGGACCGTGGCGACGACGTGGCCCTGCTGTCCAACGCGCCCGCCTGCCTGGCCGACGGCCTGGACGGGCTGCCCTGGATCGCGGCCATCGAACGGCGCTTCTACAGCGGCAGGATGGGCCTGGTGAAGCCGGACCGGGAGATCTTCGACCGGATGGCGGCCGAGCTCGACGCCGACCCGGCCGAGATCGTGTTCATCGACGACCGGCTGGAGAACGTGGCCGGAGCCGAGCGAGCGGGCATGACGGGCGTCCAGTTCACCTCCGCCGAAGCCCTGCGGAAGACGCTCAAGGCGTGACGTGAGGGGCCGGGATCTGCCCGGAGAGCTGCGAGAAGAGGGGGAGGAGCGGCGGGAGGAGGACTGATGCTGTTCATCCAGGCTTGACTCCGCAGTCACGACCGTGTCAGTCGGGGTGGACATACCTGGACCGTGGACCGCAGATCCTTCCTCGCCGCGGCGGCAGTGACCTTCCTCGTGCCGTCCCAGCAGGCCGAAGCCCAGCAGACCCGAACCCTCAAGACCGACCCCTTCACCCTCGGCGTGGCCTCCGGAGACCCGTCGACCGACGGCTTCGTCCTCTGGACCCGCCTCGCCCCGAACCCCCTGTCCGGTGACGGCCGCGGCGGCATGCCCTCGCGCGGCGTGGACGTCGACTGGCAGATCTCCACCGACGAGCGCTTCTCCTCGATCGTCAGATCCGGTACGGCCGAGGCCCGGCCGGACGCCGCGCACAGCGTCCACGTCGAGGTCGGGGGACTGGAGCCGGGGCGCGACTACTTCTACCGGTTCAAGAGCGAAGGCAGGCTCTCGCCCGCGGGCCGTACCAGGACCACGCCGACGGGTGAGCGGCCGCTGACGTTCGCGGTCGCCGCCTGCGCGCACTACGAGCACGGCTACTACACCGCCTACCGGCGGCTGGCCGAGCAGGAGCCCGAGCTGGTGGTGTTCCTCGGCGACTACATGTACGAGTACGGCCCGAGCGGCTACACCGCGCTGGCCGGGCGGGTACGCACGCACACCCCGGGCAAGTGCGAGACGCTGGCCGACTACCGGCTGCGGCACGCCCAGTACAAGAGCGACCACGACCTCCAGCGCGCGCACGCGGTGGCGCCGTGGCTGGTGGCCTTCGACGACCACGAGGTGGAGAACAACTGGGCCGGGCCCGTCTCCAGCACCGGCGCCCCCGGCTTCGCCCGGCGCCGGGCGGACGCCTTCAGGGCGTACTACGAGAACATGCCGCTGCGCCGGGCCAGTGTGCAGGGCGCGGTGCTGCGGGTGAACCGGCGCGTCTCCTGGGGGTCGCTGGCCCGCTTCCACCTGCTCGACACGCGGCAGTTCCGTGACGACCAGGCGTGCCTGGACGGGGTACGCGCCGGGTGCGACGACCGGCTGGCGGCCAAGCGCACGCTGCTGGGCGCCGACCAGTGGCGCTGGCTGGAGGACGGCCTGCGCGAGTCCGGCACCCGGTGGAACCTGCTCGGGCAGCAGATCCTGATGGCGCAGCGCGACTACAAGGTGGGGCCGGGCCGCGAGGTGAACCTCGACTCGTGGGACGGGTACGCCGCCGAGCGGACCCGGCTGCTGGGCTCGCTGTCCGGCACCTCGAACCCGGTCGTGCTGACCGGCGACGCCCACATGCACCACCTGGCCGACCTCAAGACCGACTTCGACGACCCCGACTCGCCCGTGGTGGCCAGGGAACTGGTGACGTCGTCGATCGCCAGCGACGGGGACGGGTACCGGGACAAGACGTGGATCGCCGAGGCGTTGCAGGAGAACCCGCACATCTCCTACATCGACCAGCGGCGGGGCTACATCATGGCCAAAGTCACTCGTGACGATATTTCCGTGGATTACCGGACGCTGGAGTACATCTCCCGCAAGGGCGCCCCCGCCAAGACCGCCCACAGCCTCACAATCCCCGCCACCGCCCACGCCCGAACCTGAACCCGCCGGGTGACCCCGGCTGTCTCCGGCGCCCGAACCTGAACCCGCCGAGTGCCCCGGGCCGTCTCCGGCGTCCTAACCTGAATGTCCGCTGTGAAAAGGCTGAGGGTTGGCTCAACGCGTACGCGGCCGAGCCACCGAGGTGGCCCGGCCGGGGGTCGTCAGCTCTCCGGCCAGGCGGTGTCCGGGAACTCGCCCGTGGCGCTGCCCGCCATCACCACCTGATCGCTCTCGCTCAGCCCCGAGGTGATCTCCACGTACTGGTCCCCGCGCACCCCCGTACGCACCACCCGCGCCGAGTCGTGCCCGCCCGAGCGCACCGTGACCACGGTCGTACCGTCCGAGCGGCTCTTCAACGCCTCGGCCGGCACGTAGATGCCGTCGTCGGCCGTGCCCGTCGTCACCGACACCGAGGCCGTCTGCCCGAGCATCAGCCCGCGCGGCGGCTTGTCGAAGGCGAGCGTCACCGAGTAGCGGACGAGCTTGTCGCTCACGGTGGCGGTCGGCGCGATGCGGGTGACCTTGCCCGCGTACTTCTCCGAGCCGCGCGTGGCCAGGGTGATGCTCGCTTCCTGGCCGAGTTTGAGCTTGTTCACGTCGGATTCGGTGACCATCGCGTCGACCTGGAGCTCGTTCAGGTCGCCGAGGCTGATGAACGTGCTGGTGCCCGCCGTGTCGCCGACCGATCCGGCCACCGACAGGACGGTGCCCGAGGCGGGGGCCACGATCCGGGTGCCGCGTACCTCGTCGGCGGCCTGCTCAAGGGCGGCCTGGGCGCGGTCCACGTTCGCGCTCGCCTGGTCCTCGCTGATGCCGCCCTTGCCGTTGGCGCCGCTGCAGGGGCTGCCGCCCTGGGACTGGCGGGCTCCCGTTGTGGCCTTCCCGGTGGGCTTGCCTGAGGCGCCGGGCTTTCCGGTGGGTTTGCCCGTGGCCTTGCCGGTCGGCTTGGCGGAGGACTTGCCGGTGGGTTTCGCGGAGGGCTTGCCGGTGGCGGTGCCGGTCGGCGAGGCCGACGGCCGGCCGCCGTCCGGCGTGGCCGTCACCGTCGCGGTGACGGTCGCCGTGGCCGTGACGGTCACCGTGACCGTGGGCTGCGGCTCGTGGCCGCTCGGTGTGGGCTCCGGGGTCGGCGTCCAGGTGGGCCGGGGGGTCGGCGTCGTGGCCGGAGTGAGCGTGGTGGTGGGGGCGGCGTCCGCGATGGGCACCGCCGAAGGCCCGAAGGCGCCCTTGGCCGCGACCGCTCCCACGACGGAGGCGGACGTGCCGCCGCTGCTCGGCGAGCACGTGGCCGTGCTGGTGGTGGCGGTCGAGGCGGTGTTCAGGGCCTCCTCGGCGGCGGCCAGGTCGGCGGCGGCGGCCGTGTAGCCCTCGCGCGCCGCCGTGCCGTCCACCCGGGCCAGCACCTGGCCCTTCTTCACCTTGGCGCCGACCTTGACGTAGATCTTGGTCACTGCTCCAGAGCCGCCGAATCCCAGGTCGCGCCGCGAGCCGTCCACGGTGTTGCCCGCGGCCGTGACCGAGGCGGTGACGACGCCCCGCTTGGCGGCTGCCAGCCGTACCTGGGCGGCGGGCTCCGGATCGTCGCGGAGTGCCAGCACCAGGCCGGAGCCGGCCACCAGGACGGCCAGGGCGAGCCCGCCTAGCTTGAGCGCCTTAGGCGGGAAAGTCGGTCTCATGAGGGCCCATCATGGCGTGAGCAGGTTAGTACAGGGCTGCGAGGCAGCTCAGAGTTGTCTGTGTGTCTCCAGATGCGTGGACTTTGTCAGCGAACCTTCAGCTAGCTCGCGGCTGTAGCGCAGGCTGGTGTGCAAGGGTCACCGGCTGTGAAGGTGTCGACAAGGCGCAGAGCGCTGATAACCAACGGGGCCCTGAGCGTGCTCCTGCTGGGCGGTGTCGCGTTCGCGTACGCCCAGCTCGGCACGGACGAGGTGGCCAGTGAGACGGCCACCCGGACAGTGACCGCCGGGCGTGGCACCGTGACCGCCTCGGTGTCCGCCTCGGGCGCGGTGGCGAGCTCCAGGAGCAGAACGCTCGCGTTCGGGACGAGCGGGACCGTCGAGCGCGTCTACGTCAAGGCAGGGGACAAGGTCCGCAAGGACGACATCCTGGCCAAGCTCGACGACGCGGCGGCGGAGGAGAACCTGTCGGCCGCGCGCGCCACGTACGACAGCGCCGTCGACGACGGGACCTCGACCGCCCAGCTCTACGCCGCCTACATCAAGGCGCGCAACGCCTACCGGGAGGCCCAGCGCACGGCCACGGCGACGGTGCTGAGAGCGCCGTTCGCCGGCACGGTCACGGCCGTGAACGGCGCCGTCGGCGGTTCCTCCAGCGGATCCGGCACCTCCAGCGGCACCTCGACCCAGAGCACCGGCCAGAGCGGACAGAGCGGGAGCGGATCGGGGTCGGGGTTCATCGACCTGGCCGACACCGGCAAGCTCCAGCTCGTCGGCACCTTCACCGAGTCGGACGTCAGCAAGCTCAAGGTCGGCCAGGCGGCCGGCGTCACGTTCGACGCGCTGCCGGGCGTCACCGCCACCGGCAAGGTCACCCAGATCGAGCCGGTCGCCTCCACCAGCAACAACGTCGTGCAGTATCCGGTGACGATCTCCTTCACCAAGGTCCCCAAACAGGTGCGCCTGGGACAGACCACCACCGTCGAGGTCGTGACCGGCGAGGCGGAGAACGTCATCACCGTCCCCTCCACCGCGGTCTCCACCAGCGGCGGCCAGAACACGGTCACCCTGCTCAAGAACGGCCAGCAGGTCAGAACCCCGGTCGAGGTGGGCGTCCAGGGCGCCTCGCTGACCGAGATCAAGTCGGGCGTCTCCGAAGGCGACCAGATCGTCCCGCCCGCCACCTCCTCCACCACCACGGGCACCGGCAACCAGCGGCAGGGCGGCTTCGGCGGCGGCTTCCCGGGCGGCGGCGGCGTGCCGGGAGGCGGACGATGACGGCTCCCGTCCTGAGCGTGCAGAACCTGGTCAAGGAGTACGGCGAGGGCGACGCCAGGGTACGGGCGCTGCGCGGGGTGAACCTCGACGTCGAGCAGGGAGACTTCCTCGCCATCATGGGCGCCTCCGGCTCCGGCAAGTCGACGCTGATGAACATCCTCGGCTGCCTGGACGTGCCCACCACCGGCCGCTACCTGATCGACGGCGCGGACGTCGGGCAGCTCGACGAGCACCAGCTCGCCAAGCTGCGCAACCGCCGGGTCGGCTTCGTCTTCCAGTCGTTCAACCTCATCCCGCGCATGAGCGCGCTGGCCAACGTCGAGCTGCCGCTGGTCTACGGCGGCATCGGCCAGGCCGAACGGCGCAGGCGCGCGCTGGCCGCGCTGGAGCAGGTCGGCCTCACGGACCGCATCCACCACGAGCCCAACCAGCTCTCCGGCGGCCAGCAGCAACGCGTCGCCGTGGCCAGGGCGCTCATCACCGCCCCCGCCCTGCTGCTGGCCGACGAGCCCACCGGCAATCTCGACACCGCCTCCACGCAGGACGTTCTGGAGATCATGGACAGGCTCAGCGAGTCGGGCCGCACGATCGTGCTCATCACGCACGAGAACGACGTGGCGGCGCACGCCAAGCGGGTCATCAGGCTGGTCGACGGCGAGATCGTGGAGGACGTCCGGCAGGGACCGATCGACGGGCCGCCGCCGCGGATGGCGGAGGTCGCCCGATGAACCAGCTCGAGATCCTGCGCTTCGCCCTGCGCGGACTGCTGGCCAACAAGATGCGCAGTTCGCTGACCACGCTCGGCATCCTCATCGGCGTCGCCGCGGTCATCCTGCTCGTCGCCGTGGGCGAGGGCTCCTCGCAGAGCATCCAGAAGAACATCCAGCGGCTCGGCGCCAACACGCTGACGATCTCCCCGTCCTTCTCGGGCGGTGGCGGGGGCGGCGGCGGAGGGTTCGCGCGGGCCGGGGGCGGCGGTGGCGCGCCCGGCGGCGGGCAGAACACCGGCCCGCGTACCCAGGCCAGGGAGCTCAGCCTCGCCGACGCCAAGGCCCTGACCGACAAGACGGTGGCGCCGTCGGTCGCGTCGGTCTCGCCGGTCGTGACCGCCTCCTCGGCCGCCACCACCTACGGAGCGGCCAGCCACTCGATCTCCCAGCTCATCGGCACCTACCCGAGCTACTTCGAGGCCACGAACAAGCCGGTGACCAAGGGCACGTACTTCTTCAACGACGACGTGCTGGCCGCCAGGAAGGTCGTGGTGCTCGGGCAGACCGTGGTCGAGGAGCTGTTCGGCACCCTCGACCCGATCGGCAAGCAGGTGACGATCTCCGGCGTGCCGTTCACGGTCGTCGGCGTGCTGAAGGAGAGCGGGTCGACCGGCGGGCAGCAGGACGCCGACGACGTGGCCATCGCGCCGCTGCCGGCCGTACAACAGAGCCTGACCGGGTTCGACTCGCTCAACTCGATCGTCGTGCAGGCCGGCGGCTCGGCGGCGACGGAGTCGGCGCAGTCCGAGGTCACCGCCATACTCAACCAGCGGCACGGCATCACCGGCACTACCTCGGCCGATTTCCGGATACTCAACCAGGCCACCCTGCAGGAGACCGTCAGCGCGGCGACCGGCACGTTCACCGTGCTGCTCGGCGCGGTCGCGGCGATCTCGCTGCTGGTCGGCGGCATCGGCATCACCAACATCATGCTGGTCACCGTCACGGAGCGGACCAGGGAGATCGGCATCCGCAAGGCCATCGGCGCGCCCAGGAGCGCGATCCTGGGCCAGTTCCTGATGGAGGCCACGCTGCTGAGCCTGGTCGGCGGGCTCTCCGGGGTGCTGGTGGCGTTCCTGGGCACCCGCTTCACCATCGCGGGCATCGAACCGGTGCTCGTCCCGTCGTCGGTCGCGCTCGCGCTGGGCGTGTCCGTCGGCATCGGATTGTTCTTCGGCAGCTATCCCGCCAACAGAGCCGCCAAGTTGAGGCCGATCCAGGCCCTGCGCCACGAGTGACAGACCCCCCGAAGGAGACAGAAATGGCCCCACTTGACGGCTCGCCGTATCCGGACGACCTGAACAGCGAACTGGCCGTCCAGCCGCGCAAGCCGCTGTCGAAGGTGACGCTCGGGCTGATCGCGGGCGTGGTGCTGGTGGCCGGGGTGGTGATCGGCATCCAGGTACAGAAGGCGCTGGGCTCACCCGCCACGGCCGCCGCCGGCCAGCAGGGCGGCGCCAGGCAGGGGATGGCCGGCGGCTACGGCCAGCAGCCCGACGGGAGGGGACAGATGCCGGGCGGGTACGGTCAGAGGATGGGCGGCGCCGGTGGCGGCGGCACCGTGGGCACCGTCGAGAAGGTCGAAGGCGGCAAGGTCTACGTCAAGACCATGGACGGCACCACGGTCACGGTCACCACCACCGACGCGACCACGGTTCAGGTGACCAAGCCGGGCAAGCTTGCCGACCTGGCGACCGGCACCAATGTCGTGGTGCGCGGTGAGAAGGGCGGGGACGGCTCGGTGGCGGCCACCTCGATCAGCCAGGGAGGAGGGGGCAGATGACCGAGCCGGAGGCCAGGCTGCTGGTGGTGGATGACGAGCCCAACATCAGGGAGCTGTTCTCCGCCAGCCTGCGGATGGCCGGGTTCGAGGTGCTCACGGCGGCCGACGGCAAGGAGGCCCTGCGGGTGGCCGAGCAGAGCACGCCCGACCTGGTCATGCTCGACGTGATGCTGCCCGACCTCGACGGCCTGGCCGTCGCGGGCAGGCTGCGGTCCCGTGGCCGCCGGGTCCCGGTGCTGTTCGTGACCGCCAAGGACACGCCGGAGGACCGGCTGGCCGGGCTCGGGCTCGGCGAGGACTACGTGACCAAGCCGTTCAGCCTGGAGGAGGTCATCGCCCGGATCCGGGCGGTGCTGCGCAGGACCAGGCGGGGCACGCCGCCGCCGAACCGGCTGCGGATCGCCGACCTGGAGCTGGACGAGGAGACGCACGAGGTGTGGCGCGACGGCGTCCAGGTGCGGCTGTCGCCCACCGAATACCGGCTGCTGCTGTACTTCATGCTCAACGCGGGACGGGTGCTGTCCAAGACGCAGATCCTCGACCACGTCTGGAACGGCGATTGGCGCACCGACGTCGGGCTGGTCGAGTCGTACGTCTCCTACCTGCGTCGCAAGGTCGACACCGGCGAGCGGAGATACCTGCACACGCTGCGCGGCGTCGGCTACATCCTGCGCCCGCCCAAGGATTGAACCCGGCCGGGACATGACATGAGGAGGTATCTCGCGCGGACGCCGCTCTGGCTGCGTCTCGTCTCGGCCACCCTGCTGATGGTCACGCTGGCCATCACGCTGACCGGGCTGTTCGCCGTACGGCTGCTGCGCGGTTATCTCGTCGAGCGCGTCGACCAGCAGTTGCGTGCCGCCAGCACGCCGTGGCGGGGCGCTCCGCCGCCTCCCGACCCGCAGCCGCGCCCGCAGCCGCAGCGTTTCTTCGGCCTGTTCCACTCGGTGCTCGTCGACCCGACCGGCGCCAAGATCAGGACCATGACCGAGTCGACCGAGACTCACACCCCCAACCTGCCCAGGCTCACCACCGCCGACGTCGCGCGCATGGCCGGGCAGCCCTTCACCGTCGAATCGCAGGCCGCCGACGGCCCCTCCTGGCGGGCCGTCGCCATGCCGGGCCGCGACGGCGACAGCAGGATCATCGCGATCAGCCTGGGCGACCTGGACGACACCGTCTCCCAGTTGCTCCTGATCGTGGCGGTCGGGGGCGGCGGGACCCTCGTGGTGCTCGGCTTCGCCTGTTACTGGCTCGTACGGCGGAGCCTGCGCCCCTTGGGGGAGATCGAGCGGACCGCCCGCCACATCGCGGACGGCGATCTGTCGCGCCGTGTCCCGCTCTGGGCGGCCACCACCGAGGTCGGCAAGCTCGGCCGGGCCCTGAACGGCATGCTCGGCCGGATCGAGGTGGCCGTGCGGGAGCGCGAGGCGGCGGCCGAGTCGGCGCGCGAGTCGGCCAGGGCGGCGCGGCGCTCGGAGGAGCTGACCCGCCGGTTCATGGCCGACGCCTCGCACGAGCTGCGGACCCCGCTCACCTCGATCAGGGGGTTCGCCGAGCTGTTCCGGCTTGGGGCGGACAAGGACCTGACGGAGGCGACCCGGCTGCTGAGCCGGATCGAGGGGCAGGCCGCGCGGATGGGCCTGCTGGTCGAGGACATGCTGCTGCTGGCCAGGCTCGACCAGCGCCGCGAGCTCGACGCCCGGCCCGTCGACGTGCTCAGCGTCGCCGCCACCGCCGTGATCGACGCCCAGACGCTCGCGCCCGACCGGAAGATCGAGCTGGTCATGCTGTACGGGAGCGAGGGGCCGGTGCTCGTGACCGGTGACGAGCTGCGGCTCGGGCAGGTGCTGGGGAACCTGGTGGGCAACGCGCTCACGCACACCCCGCCGGGCACGGCCTTCACCGTCGGGGTGGGGGCGCGTGACGGCAAGGCCGTCGTCGAGGTGACCGACGAGGGACGCGGGTTCTCGCCTGAGGTGGCCGAGCGGGTGTTCGAGCGGTTCTACCGGGCCGATCCGGCGCGCAGCACCGGCGGTGCCGGGCTGGGGCTGTCGATCGCCGCCACGCTCGTCGAGGCGCACGGCGGCAGCGTCGCCGCGTCGAGCGCGGCGGGCAAGGGCGCCACCTTCCGCGTCACGCTTCCGCTCGCCCCGTCTCAGATCGCTCCACCTCGGGTGAAGGGCTCTCTTCAGCCGAACGCGTAGCTTCGCCTCCGCGCTCAGCCTCAGCCGAAGGCGTAGCCGTACAGGCCGGGGCCGCTGCTGAGCTCGCGGACCTTCCCCGGGCGCAGCCCGGGACGCGTGCCCGGCTGGCGCGAGCCCGGCACGTACAGCACCTTGCCCTGGTCCGGCGCCGCCACCACCAGCCCGAACAGCTGACGCTCCTTGGTGAGCTGCCGGTAGCGCCCGCCGAGCGCGGGCAGCGCGGCCAGTGACGCGCCGAAGTCCCGCCCCTTGCCCTTGATCAGCAGGTTGCCGTCCTTGGTCAGCCCGCCCTTCCTGGCTCCGGCCAGCACCTGGACCCCCTTCTCGCCGGGTACGCCGACGGCCAGCTCGTCGTCGCCGTCCCCGTTGAAGTCCCCGGCCGCCAGCGCGGCGCCGAACCTGTCGTAGTACCGCGGCTCACCCTTGAGCAGCCGCTGCGTCCACATCTCCGACCGCGCGCCGCGCAGCAGCCCGCTGCCGTTCCCGTACAGGACGTGCACGGCTCCGTCGCCGTAGTCCATCGCCCGCTGGTTGGCGCTCAGCCCCTCGCCGGGCACGCCGACGACCAGGTCGGAGTGCCCGTCGGCGTCGAAGTCGCCGGTCGTGAGCGCCGCCCCGAACGCGTCCCACTTCTCCGCGGCACCCTTGATCCCGGAGCTGCTCTGCGTCAGGAGCCGGGCCCGCTTGGCCCGTACGTCGATGACGGTGACCGAGCCCTGGCCGTCCTGGGTGACGCTGTCGGCGGGCGCGCCCACGGCCAGCTCGTCGCGCCCGTCGCCGTCGAAGTCGCCGGTCGCCAGCGCCGCGCCCCACTGGTCCGTCACGTTCGCCGCCTGCCGGATCCACGGCGTCTTCTGAGTGATCTGGTACGGCTTGCGGCCCCTCATCCAGTAGATCGTGACGCCCCCGCCCGTACGGTGGCCAGGAGAGCCCACCACGAGCTCGTCGCGCCCGTCGCCGTCGAGATCGCCGGCCGCCAGCGACGCCCCGAACCGGTCGCTCGACGGCTTGGCCGGCGCCAGCTCCTTGCCCGGCCGCAGGCCCGTGGGCGAGCCGTGGAACAGCTCGACGACGCCGTTGCCGTCGGCCCCCGGCACGCGCTCGCCCGCGAACTCCTCCGACACGCCCACCGCCAGGTCGGCGCACCGGTCGCCGTCGAAGTCACCGACCGCGAGCGCGGAGCCGAACGAGTCGCCCGGCTCGGCGCCCTCCTGGGTCAGCTTCACCTTCTGGCCGTTGCCGTAGACGACCGTCACGGAACCGGCCCGCCGGTCGTCGTACGGGGCGGCCACCGCCAGATCGGGACGGCCGTCGCCGTCGAAGTCGGAAGGGGATCCGCCGCATGACGGAGCCGCGCTGTGGGTCGTACCCGAAACGAGGGGGAGAACCAGGCAGGCGGCTAGCAGAGCGTTCATACTGGTAGGTATTTCCGCCCCGCCCGAACCAGGTCTTAACGCTACGGGAACGTGCCAGGATAGGCGGGTGGACATCGACCTCGCGGATCTGGGCTTCTGGCGCCGGCCCCCCAAGGAGCGGCACGAGGCGTTCGCCAGACTCCGGCAACTGGAACATCCGGTGTTCTTCCCGGAGAAGAAGGTGCCCTTCCTCCGGTCGGGAAGCGGCTTCTACGCGCTGGTCAGGCACGCGGACGTGATCGAGGCCAGCCGCGACGCCAAGGTCTTCTCCAGTGAGCCCGCCGTCACCAATCCGGAGCCGCCCGGCTGGGTCAAGCAGGTGTTCGGCGAGTCGATGGTCAACATGGACGACCCGCGCCACGCCCGGCTGCGCCGCATCGTCACCCGCTCGTTCAGCCCGCGCATGCTCTCCGGCCTGCAGGACGACATCGAGGCCGCCTGCCAGCGGATCGTCGACGACGTCGTCGAGCAGGGCCCGCGTGACTTCGTCCGCCAGGTCGCGGCCCGGCTCCCCATCCATGTCATCTGCGACATGATGGGCATCCCCGACGACCTGCGGGCCAAGGTCCACGAACACGTCGACGTCTCCACCGCCTACACCGGCGTACGCCCCAGCCTGGTCCGCAGCGTGCAGCTCGCCGGCCAGAACATGCTGGCCCTGCTCGCCCTCCAGCGCATGGTGATCAAGCTGGGGCACGAGCGGGCCGCCGACCCGCGGGGCGACCTGGTGTCCCTGCTCGTCACCGCCAACCCCGACGGCGAGAAGCTTACCGACCGCGAGCTCGGCTCCTTCTTCGCGCTGCTCCTGGTGGCGGGCAACGAGACCGCCCGCAACACGATGGCCCACGGCATCAAGCTGCTCACCGACAACCCCGCGCAGCGCGAGCTGCTGATGGAGGACTTCGACGGCCGCATCGGCAACGCGATCGAGGAGATGGTCCGCCACGTGTCGCCGATCATGCAGTTCCGGCGCACGCTGACCCAGGACTACTCCCTGCGCGGCCTGGAGCTGAAGGAGGGCGACAAGGTGGTCCTCTTCTACGGCTCGGCCAACCGCGACGAGACGGTCTTCCCCGACCCCGACAGCTTCGACATCACCCGCGAGACCAAGCCGCACGTCGGCTTCGGCGGGCCGGGGCCGCACTTCTGCCTCGGCGCGAACCTGGCCCGGCAGGAGCTGCGGACGATGTTCCGGGTGCTGCTGACCAGGTTGCCGGAGATCCGCGCGGTCGGCGAGCCGGACCTGCTCCTGTCGAACTTCGACAACAGCGTCAGCAGCCAGGGGTTCACGTTCTGAGCTGCTCCTCAGGCGCCAGGACGTTCCTCCTGATCGTCACGAAGGTGATCAGCGCGGAGACGGCCATCATCGCGGCGCTGATCAGCATCGCGGCGTGGAAGCCCGCGTTGAAGACGGGCGGGTTCTTGAAGGCGTCGCCGACCAGGCCGACCAGGGGCGGCACCGCGGCCACCGACAGCAGGCTGCCGGTGCGGGCCACCGCGTTGTTGACGCCGCTGGCCGTACCGGCGTAGCGCTCGCTCACGGTGGCCAGCACGGTCGCGGTCAGCGGCGCCACCACCGCCGTCAAGCCGAGCCCGAACACCGTCACCGCGGGAAAGACCTGCAGCGCGTACGAGGCGCCGAAGCCGATCGTGCTCATCCACAGGAACCCGAGCCCGGCCACCAGGATGCCGATCGTCATCGGCCAGCGCGGGCCGTACCGCTTGGCCACCTCGCCGGCACGCGCCGACAGCAGCAGCATCAGGATCGTCACCGGCAGCATCGACAGCCCGGCCGCGGTCGGCGGGAATTCGGACACCACCTGCAACTGCACGACGAGCAGGAAGAACACCACGCCCATCGCCGCGTACACGAACAGCGTCACCACGTTCACGGCCGTGAACACCCGGTCCCGGAAGATGCTCACCGGCACCAGCGCGTCGGGGGACCTGCGCTTCTCCAGCACCACGAACGCCGCGCCCAGCACCAGCCCCACGACCAGCGGTATCGTAGCCCCTTTCTCGATCAGGCCGTAGGTGAGGAAGGCGAGGGCCAGCGCCGCCAGCACCGCGCCCAGCACGTCGAACCGCCCCGCGGCCTGCTCGTCCCTGCTCTCGGGCACATGCCGCAGCGTGACCAGCACGACGATCGCCGCGAACGGCAGGTTGATCAGGAACGCCCACCGCCAGCCCACCGTCTGCACCACCGTGCCACCCAGCAGCGGGCCGATCGCGGCGGCCACCCCGCCCAGCCCGGACCAGGCGCCGACCGCGCGCGGCCGGTCGTCCCTGACGAACGACGCCTGGATGATCGCCAGCGCCCCCGGGGTGAGCAGCGCGCCGCCGACGCCCTGCAGCCCGCGGGCGGCCACCAGGAACTCGATGTTCGGCGAGAGCCCGCACAGCGCCGAGGCCAGCGCGAACCAGACCGTGCCGATCAGGAACACCTTCCGCCTGCCGTAGCGGTCCCCGAGCGAGCCGCCCATCAGGATCAGCCCGGCCAGTGTGAGCGTGTAGGCATTGATCGTCCACTGCAGCCCGGCCATGCCCGCATCGAGGTCGTCACCGAGAAAGGGCAGCGCGACGTTCACCACGGTGCTGTCGAGCATGGCCAGGCCGGAGCCGAGCACGGTCGCCGCCAGGATCCAGCGCCCACGGGCGGATTTCAGCGCTACGTGATCGTCGTCCATGAAGCCAATCTTGTCACCGCCTTCTGGTACATCTGGGCTCCCCCCGACAAGTGGAGCAATGTTCGTGTTCTACGAACATTTCCCGTCCTTCTACGACATACCGGTCTGCGATCGGCAGGCCGGTGACGCGCGCCCGCCGACGCCGCCTGGCACATCACCGGAATGTCGCCCTACGGGGACTCGGCCGGGCCCTCGCTGAAGGAAGACCTCGACGACCTGCTGAGCGGGGTCGACGGCGCGGTGTTGCCCAGGGCCCTCAGCACGAAGCCCGTCACCAGTTCCCCCGCCGTCTCGACGGTGACCGTACCGCTGATCAAGGGCACCCGCTCCGCGCCGATCACCGCGAGGATCATGCGGGCCGTCGCCTCGACGTCGAGTATCTGGAAAGCGGCTGACTCGATCCCGCTCTCCAGGATCTCCACGAGGATGCGCTGCATGGGCGCCACGTGTTCGGCGAGCTGCTGGTAGGCGTCGGGACCGAGCGCGGCGCCGAGGTCGGCCGCTCCCGGATGCGGGTGCGCCAGCAGGCCGGTCAGCTGCAGCCGGACGAACACGCGCAGCCGGTCGGCGGGAGACGCCCCTGCCGGCAACTCCCGCTCGTAGCTTTCGATGAAGTAGCTGGTGACCCGCTCGGTGAAGGCCAGCAGCAGGGCGGCCTTGTCCGGATAGTAGTTGTAGAGGACGGTCCGGGTGATCACGGCCTCGTTCGCCACGTCCGTCATCGAGATGGCGTCGATCCCCTGCACCCTCGACAGGCGGGCGACGGCCTGCAGAATGCGATCGCGCGTCTGGGCTCGGTGCTCACCGATCGTGGCGGCGGAGATACGGGGCATGCGTCCATGGTAGGCCGGGGCCCGAAGGCCGGCTGGGCATCCTGCTGTAAGCCGACTTTTGCGCAGGTGGGGTGATGCGAGTGGGTTGATACGGTCTGCGGGCCAAGCCGGACGACATGGTCTAGCTCGTGCGGCACGGTCGGCCGCGTGCGGCAAAGTCGTTCGCGCGGGCGGCCGAGGTTGGCGGCGTGTGGCACGGTCGTTCGGTCGGTCTGCGCGGGTGGTCGTTCGGGCGGGCGGCCGCGTGCGGCGGCTCGCTGGGCCAGGTCGGGCCGCCGATCGCGGTCAGGTGCCCCAGCGGCGGACGTTGGCCTGCTCGGCGTCCCGCATGATCCCGGTGGCGTCGTGCAAGGCCGGGCCGAAGCGCTGCATGGTGTCACCCATCGTCACCACGGCCTCGTTCCAGTTGCGCTTGGCCTCCAGGTAGACGCCCTTCGCGGAGCCGTCCCAGGTCTCCAGGATCTTCAGGTCGCTCTCCAGATCGGTCAGCTCGCCGACCAGGCTGCCGTACGCCCGGCCGAGCTCAGCCGCGATCTCCTCCATCTGGTCGAAATTAGCGAGAATGATGTCCGGGTTGCCCATGGCCACCCCTCCTTAGCAGTCGGTGTTCAGAGCTTGCCGCCGTTGAGCGCGGCCATGAGATTCTGGGTGACGGCCTGCGTGGAGGTGCTGGCCTCCTCGTACTCGATCCCCGAGCCCTTGAGGTTCTCGGCGATCAGGTGGAGGGCGTCGATGACCTTCTTGAACTGCGGGTTCCACTCGTTGAGAACCTGCGCGTAGACGGTCGCCGACTCGCCTTTCCACGCGCCGCCGAGCTGTTCGGGGATCTGGAGCAGCCTGCTGTGGATCTGGGTGATGTGCTCGTGCGCGGTCAGCGCGCGCGTGGCCGCGTCCTGCTGACTTCCTTGCTGGTACGTGGTCGGCTGCGTCACGGTTCGCCTTCCGGTGCGGTGCGGTCAGGCATGAATGATGCGCCTGAAGCGTGCGAGAATTTCGTGCGACGCGAGCAAATATAAGTGCGCACACGGCGGCGAAGCCACGATTTCAATTTTCCTGGAAATGTTGGCGAATGCGCGTACTCCGCGACCCGGCATGCGGTGGACCAGCGTCAACGCCTGCGTCGGCAGCGCAGGAAAGAGGGCGATATTCGAAATGCGCGCCGATCGGTCAGTGGCGGCGCGGCCACTCGTATTTCACCGGCAGGGCGTCCTATGCGGCGGCCTTGATCACGTGGAGCAGCTCGCCGAGCACCTCGGTGTTGAGCTGGTAGGCCAGCTTGACCTCGCCGATCATGCGCTGCTGCTCCCGCTCGCCGAAGGGCAGCGCGTCGAGGCGGGCGCGATATTCGTTCTTGAATCGGGGCAGGCTGCCGACCTCGTCGAACAGGTAGAAGTCGACCCCGCCGCCCTTCTGATAGCCGTAGATCTTCTGCAGCTCCATCCGGATGAACTGCCCGCCGGACAGGTCGCCCATGTAGCGGGTGTAGTGGTGGGCGATGTAGCCGCCCGGCCAGTCGGCCACCTGCTCGATCCGCGCGACCAGGGTCCGGGTCGCCTTCGAGGGGGCGATCCGGTCACGCCAGCCGGCCCCGTAGACGGTCCGCAGGTCACGCTCCAGCGCCGGCTCCCGATAGAGCTCCGGGAAGACGAACCGCCCGGTCACCGGATGGTCGACCAGTGTCTTGGCGGCGCCGTCGAGAGCGAGGTAGGCGAAGTAGTGCTGGGCGACGAGCTCGCCGTAGTCCTGCTCGCTCAACCGGCCGCTCATCAGCTCTTTGAGGTAGCTCTCGTCCTCGGCCGACTCGTGGTCGCCCCAGGTGGCGTTCTTCAAGGTCTCGGAGAACGACGTCACGCTTCACCCCAATGTGTGGCCGGTCTTTCATGACAAAGTGTCACAAACCCTGGATGGGCACGTCAAGTTGATGACGACACACTGTCATTAAACCCGACCCTGTCATGCTGGTGCGGCAGCCACCACGTCACCGGGGCGGCCTAAGGCGATCAACGTGAGATTGCGTAGCGACGGCGTACCGGGTGCGAAGTAGTCACTGTGCCCGCCGGGACCGACCTCAAACAGCCGCGCGCCGTACCCGGGACTCAGCGCGTCGGCCCCAAAACCGAGCGGCCCAAGCTTCACCTTCGGCACGAACCGGATCCAATCGCCCCCGCCCACACCCGCCCACACCCTGGTGGCAGATGGTGTGGGGTCGGATGGCGTGGCGTTGGGCAACGTCGGGTCGGACGGTAGGGGGTTGGGCAGCGTGCGGTCGGATGGCGTGCGGTCGGATGGCGTGCGGTCGAGCCGCGTGGGTTTGGATAGCGTGCGGTTGGACGGTGCGTCGATTCCGGGGCTGCCGAACAGGGCCATATCGGCCACGGGCAGGTCTGGCCCGGCCTTGGCGCACACCACGGAGCCATAGCTGTGGCACAGCAAGGCGATCGGCGCGGATGTCCGCGCGTGCAACTCCGTGACGGTACGGCGAAGGGCCTTCGCTCCCTCGATGGCCGTTGCGTCCGTGATGGCGTCCAGGCTCCACGTTGGCGGCGCCTCGTAGCCGAGCCAAGCGACCACGGCCAGTCGTTCGCCGTGGCCCACCTTCGCGGCCTCGGCCAGCAGCGCCCGGGCCGCACCGCCCGGCCGCTTCGTGCTCGCCTCGAAGGTGGCCACCGTGGTGTCGGCACCCGGCACGACGATGGCGACCCGATCGGCGGTGGCCAGGTCGCCGTAGACCTTCACGAGCCGGCCACTGTGCTGGCTGGGCAGTGCCAGGACCGCGCCGAACGCGAGACTTCCGGCGAGCGTGAGCATTCTGAGCATGATCAGAAGCTACGGGCGGGAGGCCGTCGACCGCGTCACCGCAGGGGCTGAATTCTCCGGTAGTACCTGGGGGTGACACGAGCGTCGGCAAAGGCTGTCATAACGCCACCCGCGCGTAGGCGATCGGGCGCGTCCAGTTGACCGTCCAGTCCCCGGCGGTGAAGGCGTGCCTGGCAGCGGGGAAGACGGCTCTCAGGCAGTGACGATGGCGAAGTCGGGTGCCGGGTCGTCCAGGACGGCGGTGAGGTGCCGCAGGACGCTCAGGTCCCCGTCGTGGTCGAGGCTGTCGGCGCCCTTACCCGCGAGCAAGCCGAGCAGTTGCGGCTTGGTGAGCCGCACGGTCAGCTCCACGGTGGCCTCAGGCGGGTCCTGCTGCTGGATGAGCACCCCGTTCGACATGCTGGTGCGGTGATGCTCGCCGGAATCGGTGAGGTGCCAGTCGATGGCGAAGCGCTCGTTCCACGCCTGGGGCCCATTGACGCGGATGGCCAGCGAATCGAAGATCTGCTCTGTGGTCAAAGCTGCGATCATGTCGGGTGAGGTGACGTCGATGTCGGACGGCACGATGCCGCCGTTCAGTTCCAGGGCTCCCATCAGGTAGAAGTTGCGCCAGGTGCCGTTCTCCGAGCCGTGGCCGAGGGCGGTGTACACCTCGGCCAGCAGCTTGCGGGCCTCGGCGGCGTGCTCGTCGGCGAAGACGGCGTGGTTGAGCAGGGTGGCGGCGAAGCGCAGATCACCCTCGCCCACATAACGTCGGGCCAGCCCGACGACTCCTGCGGTGCCGCCCAGGCACTCGACGTACCGTCTGGCCTGCTGGACCGGTGGGTGCTCCCACAAATGCGCCGGGTTGGCGTCGAACCAGCCGAGATAGCGCTGGTAGATGGCCTTGATGTTGTGGCTGACCGACCCGTAGTAGCCATGCGTGTGCCAGGCCTGCTCCAGAACGGGCGGCATCTCCATGACCTCGGCGATCTCGATGCCGGTCAGGCCGCGATTCAGCAGGCGTAGGGTCTGGTCGTGCAGGTAGGCGTACATGTCACGCTGCTCTGCCAGGAAGCGGACGATGTTCACCTTCTCCCAGGTGGGCCAGTGGTGTGAGGCGAAGGCGACGTCGGCCTTGTCGCCGAACAGCGTGATCGCCTCGGTCAGGTAGCGGGCCCAGACGCGGGCGTCGCGTACCACCGCGCCGCGCAGGGTGAGGATGTTGTGCTGGTTGTGGGTGGCGTTCTCGGCCAGGCACAGCGCGCGCCGGTCGGGGAACAGGAAGTTCATCTCCGAGGGCGCTTCGGTGCCGGGGGTGAGCTGGAAGACGATGCGTACTCCGTCGACCGTTTCCTCCTGCCCGGTGCGGGTGATGTCGACGGTGGGTGCGATGAGAGAGAGGGTGCCGGTCGAGGTGGTCATGCCCAGACCGCATCCGATCTGTCCTTCGGCCGAGCGGGGCAGCGCCGGGCCGTACATGTAGACGGAGCGCCGGCTCATGGCGATGCCGGCGTAGACGTTCTCGGAGACCGCGTGTTCCATGAAACCGGCCGGGGCGATGATGGGGATGCCCTCACCGTTGGTGATGCCGCGCACACCACCGAAGTGGTCGACGTGGGAGTGGGTGTAGATGACGCCGGTGACCGGACGGTCACCTCGGTTGTCGCGGTAGAGCCGCAGGGCGGCGGCCGCGCACTCGGTGGAGATCAGCGGGTCGATGACGATGACGCCGGTCTCGCCCTCCACGATCGTCATGTTCGACAGGTCCAGGCCGCGCACCTGGTAGATGCCGGTTGTCACCTCGAACAGGCCCTGTTTGGCGCACAGCTGGGCCTGCCGCCACAGGCTCGGGTGAGCGCCCTCGGGAGAGTCGGCGTTGAGGAAGTCGTAGGAGTCGTTGTCCCAGATGACGCGGCCGTCGGCGGCCTTGACCACCGCTGGGCTCAGCCGCGAGACGAATCCTCGCTCGGCGTTGTCGAAGTCGGTCCGGTCATGAAAAGGAAGGTCAGCCATAAATGCTCCCTTCCCGACTTAAGGTCTATAAAGGGAGAAAACACTCCAATAGTTAGGCCATCAACGGCTTGACCGCCGCTGCCGGCAGCCGGCCGAGCAGGCCCGACGCCGATTCCCGACAATGGTCTGGCCTGCGGCTTCGCTCCGTCGGCATGGGGTTACCAGTCCCGAACTGCGAACAGCTTGGAGCGCCGTCACGGCCCCCCGGATGGGAGGGGTGGCACACCTGAAGCGGACAATGTCCTCGAACCTCCTCGACTCGTTCCGGGTCACCGAACACACCGGGAGGACGCATGAATGGGGAGATCCCCGATGAGGCCGCAGCGAACACCGGCAGCCGCGCTCGGGATCACCTGGCCAACGAGAGGACCTACCTCGCATGGCTGCGCACCGGCATCAGTGTGGCGGCGCTCGGTGTCGCGGTGGCGAAGTTCGCCCCGCACAGAGGAGTCCATGCCGTGGTCTCGGGCGGCATCCTGATCTTCGCCGGCTTGCTGGTGAGCGCCTATGGAACGGCGCGGTACCGGTCCGTTGGGCGGCAGTTGGAGGCCGGGCTCTTCGCCCCTGCCCGGTTCCGTACGATCACGGCCGCGACCGTGGTCACCGTCCTGGCGCTGATCGCCGTCGTGGTCCTCATCTGACCGCCCCCTGCCCGCCATCCCGCCGTTGAGGCCGTCACGGTGTGAAGAAACCCGGCCAGAGCGGTCTGGCGGAGGTTCCCGACTGCCAGCCTGGCGCGGGGCGGTCCCGCATCCGTACGCGGTCAGTCGCCCGGTCGTACCAGCCCCGTCTCGTACGCGTAGACGATCGCCTGTGCCCTGTCGCGCAGCCCCAGCTTCATCAGCACCCGCCCCACATGCGTCTTGACCGTCTGCTCCGCCACCACCAGCTTCACCGCGATCTCCTGGTTGGACATCGCCTGCGCGACCAGCGCGAGCACCTCGGTCTCGCGCTCGGTCAGCTCCGCCAGCCGCCGCACCGTCGGCGCCCGAGGCGCGCCCAGCCGGGCGAACTCGTGGATCAGCCGCTTGGTGACCGCCGGAGCGATGAGCGCGTCGCCCGCCGCGACCACCCGCACGGCCTCGGCGAGCTGGACCGCCGAGGCGTCCTTGAGCAGGAACCCGCTCGCCCCCGCCCGCAACGCCTCATAGACGTAGTCGTCGAGGTCGAAGGTGGTCAGGATGAGCACCTTCGGGCCGTCGTCCGACGACAGGAGCCGTCTGGTGGCCTCCAGCCCGTCCATGACCGGCATGCGTACGTCCATGAGCACCACGTCGGGCCGCAGCTCGGCCGCCTGTCGTAACGCCTCCTCGCCGTTGGCCGCCTCGCCCACCACCTCGATGTCGGCCTGCGTGCTCAGGAACACCGTGAACCCGGTGCGCACCATCCCCTGGTCGTCCGCGATCAGGACCCGGATCACGTCGTCTCCTCCGTTACCGCCACCGCGATCGGCAGCGTGGCGATCACCTGGAAACCGCCTCCGTCGACCGGTCCCGCCTCCAACGTGCCGCCGAGCAGCGCCGCCCGTTCGCGCATGCCCACCAGCCCATGCCCGGCCCCCTCGGCGCCGCCGGGCGCGGTGCCGCCGCCGTTGGCGACGCGGAGCCGTAAGGCGCCGCCGTCAGGCTCGACGGTGATCGTGACCGTGGCGCCGGGCGAGTGCCGCATCGCGTTGCTCAGCGACTCCTGCACGATCCGGTACGCGGAAAGGCCCACGGCGGGCGGCAGCGCCCCGAGCGACTCAGGTAATGCGACCAGCACGGTCAGCCCGGCGGCGCGGGCGTTGGACACGAGCTCGTCGAGCCGGTCGAGGCCGGGTTGCGGCGCGGTGTCGGTGCGGCCGTCCTGGTCGCGCAGCACGCCGAGCACCTGGCGCAGCTCGGCGATGGCCTCCAGGGACAGGCTGCGGATCTCGGCCAGGCCCGCCTCCAGCCGGGCGGGATCGCCGGCCGCCTTGAGCGGCACCGCCTCGGCCTGGATGGCGATCACCGACATGTGGTGGGCGACCACGTCGTGCAGCTCGCGCGCGATCCTGGCCCGCTCTTCGAGCACGGCCTGAGCGCCTTCGGCGAGCCGCGTGCGCTGCTCCTCCTCCACGAGCCTCGCTGTGGCGTTACGCCGTACGCGCACGTTGTAGCCGAACAGCAGGGCGACCGTCACCATGATCGCGACGAGGTAAAACGAGTGGGAATCGACGATCCACGCGGCCAGGAGGCTCAGCACCCACACGCCGACGGTGATCTGCCGGTCGCAGCGTGCGGCAACCGAATAGGTCACCAACGGGTACATCACCGCCAGCCCGAGCGAGTAGGGCGGATTGCTGGTGCCGACCGTCTGCGTCACCCAGAGGACGACCGGCAGCAGGACCATGGTCATCCGCCAGGCGCCCAGCGGCCACCGGTCGCGCAGCGCCACGGGCACGGAGAGTGCGGCAGCGGTGAGGTAGAGCAGTGGGTCGTTGACCGGCAGCTTGGCGACGTTGTTCCAGTTGACGAGCTGGGAGTACGAGCTGCCGAACAGGAGCAGCGCCATCAGGATGTCCGCCACCCGGACCAGGTCGAGAACGCCGGCCAGCGGCTGCCAGCGGGGCAGCCGGAAACGCAGCCAGCGCGATCGGGGCGGCGGCGGGTCCGCGTCGCCCTGGAACAGCGCCAGCGCGAAGGGTCGCACCACTGCCGAGAACACGCGACCACCCTACGGGTGCGGGATCGGGCGGACATCAACCCTGGGTCGTCATCCTCAGGTATGACTAGCTTACATGATTACGATCGCCGTGAGCGAACATCGGCAACCCTGGGAACAATCAGAGGCTCTAATGACTTGAGTCGATATAACTCAACCCTTTGGAGTTCGTATGAGTGAGAGCTTGATCCTCCCGGTCCTGCCGCTGGACGACGAGGTCGTCCTGCCGGGCATGGTGGTTCCGCTGGACCTGTCCGACTCCGAGGTGCGGGCGGCCATTGACGCGGCCCAGGCATCTGGTGGCAACAAGCCGCGGGTCCTCCTCGTTCCCCGGATCGACGGCCGTTACGGCGCGGTCGGTGTGCAGGCCGTTGTCGAGCAGGTCGGGAGGCTGCCCGGCGGCGAGCCCGCTGCTGTGGTGCGTGGCGTCAACCGGGTTCGCGTGGGCACCGGCACGACCGGCCCCGGCGCCGCCCTTTGGGTGGAGGCCATCGTGATCGAGGCCGTTTCCGCCGGCGAGCGCGCCCAGGAGCTGGCCAAGGAGTACAAGGCCCTGGCCACCACGATCCTGCAGAAGCGCGGCGCCTGGCAGGTGGTCGACCAGGTCAACCAGATCGACGACCCCTCGGTGCTGGCCGACAGCTCCGGCTACACGCCTTGGCTGACGACGGCCCAGAAGGTCGAGCTGCTGGAGGCCGCCGACCCGGCCGAACGGCTGGCCAGGTTGGTCGAGTGGTCGCGCGAGCACCTCGCCGAGCTGGACGTGGCCGAGACGATCCGCAAGGACGTCCAGGAGGGCATGGACAAGCAGCAGCGTGAGTTCCTGCTGCGTCAGCAGCTCGCCGCGGTCCGGAAGGAGCTCAAGGAGCTCAACGGCGACTCCACCGAGACCGAGGAAGAGGACTACCGGGCCCGCGTCGAGGCGGCCGACCTGCCGGAGAAGGTGCGCGAGGCCGCGCTCAAGGAGGTCGACAAGCTGGAGCGTACGTCCGACCAGTCTCCCGAGACCGGCTGGATCCGTACCTGGCTCGACACCGTCCTCGACCTGCCGTGGAACGAGCGGACCGAGGACAACTACGACATCACCGGCGCCCGTGAGGTGCTGGACGCCGACCACACCGGCCTCGCCGACGTGAAGGACCGCGTCATCGAGCACCTGGCCGTGCGCAAGCGCCGTCAGGACAAGGGCCTGGGCGTGGTGGGCGGCCGCCGCAGCGGCGCCGTACTCGCGCTCGCCGGTCCTCCCGGAGTGGGCAAGACCTCGCTGGGTGAGTCCGTCGCGCGGGCGATGGGCCGTAAGTTCGTCCGCGTCGCGCTCGGCGGCGTCCGTGACGAGGCGGAGATCCGCGGTCACCGGCGTACCTACGTCGGCGCGTTGCCCGGCCGCATCGTCCGCGCCATCCGCGAGGCCGGGTCGATGAACCCGGTCGTCCTGCTCGACGAGGTCGACAAGGTCGGCGCCGACTACCGCGGCGACCCGACGGCGGCCCTGCTCGAGGTGCTCGACCCGGCGCAGAACCACACGTTCCGCGACCACTACCTCGAGGTCGAGCTGGACCTGTCCGACGTGCTGTTCCTGGCGACGGCCAACGTCCTGGAGGCCATCCCCGGGCCGCTGCTCGACCGCATGGAGATCGTGACGCTCGACGGCTACACCGAGGACGAGAAGGTGGCGATCGCCCGTGACCACCTGCTGCCCCGGCAACTCGACCTCGCCGGACTGACCGCCGACGAGGTACGCGTCGAGGACGCGGCGCTGCGCAGGCTGGCCGCCGAATACACCCGGGAGGCCGGCGTACGCTCCCTGGAGCGCTCGGTCGCCCGCATCCTGCGCAAGGTCACGGCCAAGGACGAGCTGCCCGTCACGGTCGGCGAGGACGACCTGGTCGGTTACATCGGCCGCCCCAGGTTCGTGCCGGAGTCGTCGCTGCCCGAGGCCACCCAGCGCACCTCGGTGCCCGGAGTGGCGACGGGCCTGGCGGTCACCGGCGCGGGCGGCGACGTCCTCTACGTCGAGGCGTCCCTGGCCGAGCCGGAGACCGGCGAGACCGGGCTCACGCTGACCGGTCAGCTGGGTGACGTCATGAAGGAGTCGGCCCGGATCGCGCTCTCCTACCTGCGCTCGCACGGCGCGGAGCTGGAGCTGCCGGTCACCGCGTTCAAGGACCGCTCGGTCCACGTCCACTTCCCCGCGGGCGCCGTGCCCAAGGACGGCCCCTCGGCGGGCGTGACGCTGACGACCGCGCTGGCCTCGCTCCTGTCCGGCCGTACGGTACGCAGTGACGTGGCCATGACCGGTGAGATCTCGCTCACCGGGCGGGTGCTGCCGATCGGCGGCGTCAAGCAGAAGCTGCTGGCGGCGCACCGGGCGGGCATCACCACGGTCCTCATCCCGGCCCGCAACGAGCCGGACCTGGACGACGTGCCCGAGGAGGTGCGCAACGAGCTGACGATCCACCCGGTCAGCGACGTACGCGAGGTCCTCGACATCGCCCTGTCCCCGGCCCAGGTCGCCTCTCCGGTCGCGGCCTGACCGACCATCTGCCCCGCTGTACTCCGGTACAGCGGGGTTTTGGCGTTTTGAGCGAATCATCCGTTCGTTTGACTGAATGATTAGCGCATGCTTTCCTTGGCTCATGTTGTACGACACGCCCACGCTGGAGGCCGCGGATAAGGCGGTGCTCGCGGAGATCGAGGACATGCGGCGCGACCTGAAGTACCGCCTGGCTGAGACGCATCGCTGGGACGGGCAGCTCCGCAGGCAGTTGCAGGCGCGGGCGATCCAGGGGTCGAACTCGATCGAGGGCTACCGGGCCAGCGTCGAGGACATCGAGTCGATTATGGAAGGCGAGGAGCCGCTGGAGACGTCGGCGTCGGTCACCCGAGAGATCGCGGGATACCAACAGGCGCTGACCTATATCCAGCTGCTTTCGCGCGCTCCCGCGTTCCGCTTCGACGAGGGGCTGCTCAATGCGCTCAACTTCATGATGATCGGTCACCATCGTGACAAGACTCCCGGAGTTGTGCGTCCGGGCGGCATTTATGTTCGCAACTCCGCGACCGGAGAGGTGGTCTACGAGGGCCCCGACGCCGAAGCGGTGCCAGGGCTGCTCGACGAGCTCATCGCATGGCTGAACACCGGAGATCTCGATGCGCCGAGTTACGTGCGCGGTGCGATGGCCCACTTCAACCTGGTCGCGATCCACCCGTGGCGTGACGGCAACGGGAGGATGTCGCGTGCCTTGCAGACACTGGTCCTCGCTCGTGAGCAGATCCTGACGCCGGAGTTCTCTTCCATCGAGGAGTGGCTCGGCCTGGGCGAGAACACGGTCGACTATTACCGCGCGCTCCGAGAGATCCAGGAAGGCTCATGGCGGCCGCACGGCGAGACGCTGCCTTGGGTGCGATTCTGCCTGCGAGCCCATCACCTTCAGGCCCAGCGGGTCCGCCAGCGACTCACCGAGGCCGGAGAAATCTGGATGCTGCTTGAGGAGCAGGTCGACGCCGACGGTCTCAACAGCCGGAGCGTCTCCGCCCTCTACGAGGTGTTCGTGAACAGGCGCCTGCGCAGGAGCCGCTACCAGGCCGACGAGGGGCTCAGCCAGGGCCAGGCCGCCCGCGACCTGCGCGACCTCGCGGCCAAGGGCTGGCTCCAGCCGTACGGCGAGACCAAGGGCCGCTTCTACGCCCCAGGCCCGCGCATGGCCAGGATCAAAGCCGACTTCGCCGAACGCGTCACCCCGCTGCGCGACCCCTACCGGTAGGAGCTGGACGACCCGACTACGAATGCAGTTGGTCCAGCAGGTCGGCTGCCACGGCCAGGATCCGGCACTCCGCCGGGGTGAGCCGCTGGGCCATCGCCTGGGCCAGCCACAGGTCCGTGGTGCCGGCCCGCTCGGTGAGCAGCGCGGTGCCCTGTTCGGTGAGGACGATGTGGTGCCGGCGGCGGTCGTCTTCGTCGCGTG
This sequence comes from Nonomuraea sp. NPDC026600, assembly GCF_040638335.1. Classification (NCBI taxonomy): domain Bacteria; kingdom Bacillati; phylum Actinomycetota; class Actinomycetes; order Streptosporangiales; family Streptosporangiaceae; genus Nonomuraea; species Nonomuraea sp. NPDC026600. Next base: position 27,545 of record NZ_JBEZYD010000003.1, on the reverse strand, counting down.
AGCGGCGGATCAGGCCCTGCTCGTCCAGCGCGGCGAGGACGCGGGTGACGGACTGCGGTTGCAGGTGTTCGGCCGATGCCAGCTCTCCGGCGGTCATGGCGCCGCGTCGGTGCAGGTGGCCGAGCAGGGACAGGGCCAGGGCGCCGAGGCCGTGTGCGGGGCGCTCGTCGCGCAGGCGCCGGGCCAGGCTGACGGCGGCCCGGCGGAGTGTTACGGCTGTGGCTCGAAGTTCCTCGTCGTCCATAATTATTACGGTAGCACTTACTAAATATCCGGCCATCCATGATGTTAGGGCGCTATTTGATACGCAATGCGTAGGAAGGTGGTAGGGTCCGGCGTCGGGAGGTGCCGACGTGGGGATCGAGACGCGACGTATGATCGCCGCCGGGCTGGGGCTCGGCGGGCCGGTCGCGTGGGGCGTCGCCTCTGGGCACTCCGCCCTGGGCGCGCTGGCCGCCATCGGGGCTCTCGCCGTCAGCGGCGTCTCCATGGGCCCCGCTGGTGGTGTCGCCGACGGCGTGGCCGTCAGAGGCGTGTCCTTGGCGGAGGGGCTGGGGCGAGGTGGTTACGCGGTCGCGACCACGACCGTGGCGGGGCTCGTCGGCGCTGCCGTCGGCGGGCATGGCTGGATCGCGGCGGTCACCATCGTGCTGGTGGCGGCCGTGGTGGCGGTGGTGGGCGGAATGAGCCGTCCCATGGCCGAGCACACCACGCGCTTCATCGTCTTCATGGTCATCTCGACCGGCCTGGCCAAGCACGCCGCTCCTGTCGCAGCCGCCGTACTGTTCGCCGAAGGGGCGATCTGGGGCCTCCTGATCACCGCGCTGTGCACCCACACGAGACAACCGCGCCTCGGAGCCCGCCGCGCAGAGCCCGTCGCGGTACCGCCGGCGAACCCCGCGCCCACCAAGCGAGCGCTGCTGCGCCGCTGGTGGCGGACGCTCGGGACCCTGAGTGGCTGGCAGTACCCCATCCGCCTGACCGCCTGCCTGGCCGCCGCCGAGATCATCGGCCTGGTGTGGCCGCAGCCGACCGCCTCCTGGATCGCCGTCACCGTCGTGATCGTCGTCAGGCGGCAACTGGACGGTGCGTTGCGGCGGGCGATCGAGCGGGCCGCGGGCACCGGCGCCGGAGTGGTGGCGGGGTCCGCCGTACTGTTGTGGGTGCCGGCGCCGTGGCTGTTCGTGCTGCTCGTCACCGGGCTGGCCGCGGTCAGGCCGGTACTCAAGGATCGCGACTACACCCTGTACGCGACCGTCATGACGCCGCTCGTGCTGCTGCTTATGGAGGGCGGCGGACGCGTGGCCCCCGCCACGATCGGATACCGGCTGGCCGACACGGCCATCGGGTGCGTGCTGGCTCTGGGGCTGGGATACCTGCCCTGGGCAGTACGCCGAGAGAGGAGCGCACGTGCCATCGTGGACTGACCATGCGATCTGGTGGCAGGTCTACCCGCTCGGCTTCACCGGGGCCCCGGCCACCGCCCGACCAGAGGTGCGGCACCGGCTGCGCCACCTGGAGGCGTGGCTGGACTACGTCGTGGAACTGGGTTGTTCGGGGCTCCAGCTCGGCCCGATCTTCGCCGCCGAGACCCACGGCTACGACACCGTCGATCACTTCAGGATCGACCCCCGCCTCGGTGACGACGCCGACTTCGACTCTCTCGTCGCCGAGGCACGGCGACGCGGGCTGCGGATCATCCTCGACGGCGTGTTCAACCACGTCGGCCGGTCGTTCCAGGCGGACGAGCGATGGTTCAGGAGGGGGTCCGAGGGCTACGAGGTGTTCGAGGGGCATCACGGGCTCGTCGCGCTCGACCACGCCGAACCCGCCGTGCGCCACCACGTCGCCGCCGTACTGAACCACTGGCTCGACCGTGGCGCGGCGGGGTGGCGGCTCGACGCCGCCTATGCCGTACCGGCGTCGTTCTGGCGGGAGGTCCTGCCCGAGGTGCGCGCGCGGCACCCGGAGGCGTGGTTCGGTGGCGAGGTGATTCATGGCGACTACGCCAAATATGTCGCCGCGTCGGGGCTCGACTCCGTCACCCAGTACGAGCTGTGGAAGGCCATCTGGAGCTCGCTCAACGACCGCAACCTCTTCGAACTCGCCTGGGCCCTCGACCGCCACGACGGGCTGCTGGACACCTTCGTCCCCCTCACGTTCGTCGGGAACCACGATGTCACCAGGATCGCCACCCGGCTTGAGAACCCTCAGCACCTCGGCCACGCCCTGGCCGTGCTGTTCACCGTCGGTGGCCTGCCGAGCGTCTATTACGGGGACGAGCAGGCGTTCCAGGGGGTGAAGGAGGAGCGGGTCGGAGGTGACGACGCGATCAGGCCGGCGTTCCCCGCGGAGCCAGGCGGGCTCGCCCCGGACGGGACCGAGGTCTACCGGCTGCACCAGCGGCTCATCGGCCTGCGCCGGCGTCACCCGTGGCTGGTCAGAGCCCACACCACCGCCGAACACCTGACCAACACGGCCGTGGCCCTCCGCTCCCGGCCCCGCGACGGTGGCGGGACGGAGATCGTCACCCTGCTGAACCTCGGCGACGAGCCGCACCGGTTCCCGATCGGCCAGGTCGACAGCGTGGCCGAGCCGCGGCATGGCGGGACCGACCCGGCCGTCGTTCCGGCGCACGGCTGGAGCATCGTGATCCAAGTCACCGAGGAGATAGGGAATAGCGGGAAGCCAGATAGCCGTTAGCAATGGCGTGAACGAGGCATACGCGACAGACCAGAGCGCCCGCAGCGGCGCCAGGTGTTGCTGTATGGGGCGAATGTTCGCCATGGACTGTCAGAGCCGATAACCCGACGTCCTCACCTCGAAGGTCACCCATGATTTCTCCCAGTTTTGTGCTGCGCAGGTTGAGCCACCTGCCCTTCCACCCCGGCACGCGTTAGACCGCCCGCCCGCGGGCGCTCCGACGATGACGATGTCGATTCCAGCGGCGTGCTGCCGCTCTTAGTGGTGGGGATTTTTGGTGATACAGGCGTCCGGCCTGCGCAAGGTGTATGGGAACACCGTCGCCCTCGACGGCGTCGACCTGCACGTACGCGAAGGCGAGATCTACGGCGTGCTGGGCCAGAGCGGTGCCGGCAAGAGCACCCTCTTGCGCTGCGTCAACCTGCTCGAACGCCCCACCGCGGGCACCGTCACCGTCGCCGGGCAGGACCTCACCGCGCTGCGCAGCGGCGACCTCAACCGGGCCAGGCAGCGCATCGGCATGATCCACCAGCACTTCGCGCTGCTCTCCTCGCGCACGGTCGCCGGGAACGTCGCCTTTCCGCTGGAGGTCATGGGCGTGCCCAGGGCCGAACGGGAACGCCGCGTCACCGAACTCCTCGACCTGGTCGGCCTCGGCGGCCGGGGCGGCGACCGCCCGAACCAGCTCTCGGGCGGCCAGAAGCAGCGCGTCGGCATCGCCAGGGCGCTGGCGGGCAACCCGTCGGTACTGCTGTCGGACGAGGCCACCTCCGCCCTCGACCCGGCCACCACGCAGTCGATCCTGTCCCTGCTCAAGCGGCTCAACACCGAGCTCGGCCTGACGATCCTGCTGATCACCCACGAGATGAACGTCGTCAAGAGCATCTGCGACTCGGTCGCCATCATGTCGGACGGCCGCGTCGAAGAATCGGGCACGATCGCCGGCCTCATCAGGACGCCGGGGTCGCGACTGACCAGCGAGATCTTCCCCCTGTCCGAGCCGGCGCCCGCGGGCTCGATCACGCTCACGTTCACGGGCGACCCGCATCAGCCGGTGGTGTCGGAGGTGGTGCGCAAGTTCGACGTGGACGTGAACATCCTGGGCGGCTCGATCGAGAACCTCGCGGGACTCGCCGTCGGCCGCCTGCGGGTGTCCCTGTCGGGCGATGAGGAGGCCGCCGCGCTGGCCTTCCTTCGCGCGCGGGGGGTGGTGTTGTGATGAGAAAAGCCTTTCTTGTCGTACGGCACAGCACGGTGGGCGCCACCCACCGCCCGTGGCCGGGCCCTGTCCAGGGGCACGCTCCTCCGGTGGAGGTGGCTGCCCGCCGTGACGTGCGTCTTCTTGGCCCCGGTCCGGGGATTCGGCAGACCGTTCGGGGGAGGAACAGCTATGACCTGGGATGAGATGGGGCCGCTGCTGTGGGAGGCGGCCGGGCAGACGGCGCAGATGGTCGGCTGGTCGACCCTGTTCACCGTGCTGTTCGGTCTGCCGCTCGGGGTGGCGCTCGTCGTGTTCGATCGCGGTGGGCTGCGGCCGCTGCCGGCGGTCAAGTCGGTGCTGGGTGTCGTGGTGAACGTGGGGCGGTCGCTGCCGTTCATCGTGCTGATGATCGCCATCATCCCCTTCACCCGGCTGGTCGTGGGCACCACCATCGGCACCGCGGCCGTGGTCGTGCCGCTCACCGTGGGGGCGGTGCCGTTCTTCGCCAGGCTGGTGGAGACGGCGCTCCGCGAGGTGGGGGCCGACGTGGTGCAGGCGGCGCAGGCCATGGGGGCGGGCCGTACGACCATCGTGCGGAAGGTGCTGCTGCCCGAGGCGTTGCCCGGCCTCGTCGCCGCGGTGACCGTCACCGTCGTCGCGCTCATCGGCTACTCGGCCATGGCCGGGACCATCGGCGGGGGCGGGCTGGGGGACCTCGCCGTCAGGTACGGGTACCAGCGGTTCGAGACCCTGCTCATGATCGTCACCGTCGTGCTGCTCATCGTGCTGGTGCAGCTGATCCAGAGCTTGGGCGACCTGGTCGCCCGCCGCTTGTCACATAGATAAGGAAAAATAATGAAATTTCGGAACATTGTGGGCGCTGCTGCCCTGGCCCTGTTGCTCGCCGCATGCGGAACGTCGCAGGGTGCTACCGGCAAGGCCGCCGAGTCCGCCGACACCGTGCTGAAGGTGGGCGCCAGCCCGGTGCCGCACGCCGAGATCCTGAACTTCGTCAAGCAGAACCTGGCCCCCGCGGCCGGGCTGAAGCTGGAGATCGTGGAGTTCACGGACTACGTGCAGCCGAACGTACAGCTCAGTGAGGGCCAGCTGGACGCGAATTTCTTCCAGCACAAGCCCTACCTGGACGACTTCAACGCCTCCAAGGGCACCAAGCTGAGCTTCGTCACCCCGGTCCACCTGGAGCCGCTGGGGCTGTACTCCAAGAAGGCGACCACGCTCGCCGCCCTGCCGCAGGGCGCCACCGTGGCCGTGCCCAACGACGCCACGAACCTGGGCCGCTCGCTCAAGCTGCTCGCCGACAACGGCCTGGTCAAGCTCAAGGACGGCGCCGGCACCGCGGCGACCGAGCGTGACGTGACCGACAATCCGAAGAAGCTGGTGTTCAAGCCGCTGGAGGCCGCGCAGTTGCCCCGCTCGCTCGACGACGTCGACGCCGCGGTCATCAACGGCAACTACGCCATCGAGGCCGGGCTCAAGCCCGCTTCGCAAGCCCTGGTGCTGGAGAAGTCCGAGGGGAACCCGTACGTCAACGGGCTGGTCGTGGCTGCCGGGCACGAGAAGGACGCGAACATCGTGACCTTGGGCAAGCTCCTTCAGGACCCGAAGGTCAAGGATTTCATCAAGCAGAAGTACGCCGGTTCCGTGATCCCTGCCGGCGAATAACACGATAAATCCGGAAGATCGGGAAAGTCCTCTTATCTCGCCACCTGTGGTGTTAAGTGGGTTGAAAGCGGGCGGCAATCGGTCGGACGTACGAAGACTGGGTCAGCAATACCTCTCCCGAGGAGGACCCAGTGCGATTCGTTTCACGAATCATGATCGGCGTCGCGGCCACCACCATGGTGGCCATCGGCGCACCGGCATCGGCCAATGCCACAACGGCGACACCCGCCACTCCAGCCACCATCACCTCGTCGCACTTCTACGAGGCGGACTGGGGACCCTACTTCTCCAGCGATCACAAGGCCGAGGCAGAAGGCCAGGTGACCGTGGACAAGAAGCGGTTCAAGTTCTGGTACTGGAAGACGTTCTTCGTCAAGGAGAAAGTGTGCTCCTTCGATAAGAAGAGCCACAAGAAGCACTGCGAGTTCGTCGTCAAGAAGATCAAGAAGCACGTGTGGGAGTGGCGTTACAACTACTTCTTCACCGTCGACAGCACCCTCACCACCTACAAGTGGTGGGGCCGCGACAAGTGCGCATGGGAGACCTTCAAGGTCGTCGACCACGACGGTCACGCGACCTTCAACTCCTTCTCCAACTGCCGCAAGCACCCCGCCGACTACTCGTTCTCGGGTAAGAACGCGGCTCACATCTACGTCGACGTGAGCAGGGGCAACAGGCACGAACCGACCGGCTTCCACTCCGGTTGGCAGGACGTGTATCACGCCGCTGCCTGAGCGGACCGCGAAGCCGCGATCTCGACGATGAGATCGCGGCTTCGCCGTACTCCCTGATGGTCATTCCCTGGCGCCGCGCGCGCTTTGCCGAATACTGTTCGGTCATGCATCCGGGAGCCATCGCAGCCGTCACGCCCGACAAGCCCGCTGTGATCATGGCGGCCTCCGGGCGGGTCGTCACCTACCGTCAGCTGGACGAGGAGTCGAACCGGCTGGCCCACCTGTTCCGCGCCGCCGGGCTGCGGCCGGGTGACCACGTCGCCTTCATGCTCGCCAACCATCCGCTCTACCTGGCCATCGCCTGGGCGGCGCATCGCGCGGGCCTGTACTACACGGCGATCAGCTCGCGGCTGGGGACCGACGAGCTCGCGTACATCGTGAACAACTGCGGCGCCCGGGTGTTCCTCGCGGACGCGAGCCTGGCGGAGGTCGCCACCTCGATCACCGCCGCGACGCCCGGTGTCGAGCTGCGCCTCATGCTGGACGGCACCGCCGAGGGCTTCGACTCCTACGAGGAGGCGGTGGCCGGACAGCCGCCCACGCCGATCGACGACGAGTGCCAGGGCTCCGACATGCTCTACTCCTCCGGCACCACCGGCCGGCCCAAGGGCGTCAAGCCCGCTCTGCCGCGCACGCCGCTGACGGAGTCGAACCTGCTGCTCAAGCTCGTCGAGGCCCTGTTCGCGCCGGCGGCCGACAGCGTCTACCTGTCGCCCGCGCCGCTCTATCACGCGGCGCCGCTGCGTTACTGCATGACCTTCCAGCGGCTCGGCGCGACGATCGTGGTGATGGAACGCTTCGACCCCGAACGCTATCTGGAACTGGTCGAGAAGTACGGGGTGACGCATTCGCAGCTCGTCCCGACCATGTTCATCAAGATGCTCAAACTGCCCGGCGAGATCAGGAACAAGTACGACCTGTCGTCCCTGCAGTGCGCCATCCACGCCGCCGCTCCCTGCCCGGTGCCCGTCAAGGAGCAGATGATCGCCTGGTGGGGCCCGATCATCCACGAGTACTACGCGGGCACCGAGGGCAACGGTTTCCTCTACACCGGCTCACAGGACTGGCTGGAGCACCCGGGCACGGTCGGCCGCTCGCTGCTCGGCAACGTGCACATCTGCGACGAAGACGGCAACGCGCTGCCGCTGGGCGAGCACGGCACGATCTTCTTCGAGAGCCCCGCCCGCTTCGAATACCACGGCGACCCCGACAAGACCCGCTCCGTCCAGGACCCTCAGGGGAGGGGCTGGACCACGCTCGGCGACATCGGCTACCTCGACGCCGAGGGCTTCCTCTACTTGACGGACCGCCGTTCGTACATGATCATTTCAGGCGGCGTGAACATCTACCCGCAGGAGGCGGAGAACATCCTGTGCGTCCACCCGAAGGTCGCCGACGTGGCCGTCTTCGGGATCCCGGACGAGGAGATGGGCGAGCAGGTCAAGGCCGTGGTGCAGCCGATGTCGATGGCCGAGGCGGGGCCGGCGCTGGAGGCGGAGCTGATCGAGTACTGCCGGGCGCGGCTGGCCCACTACAAGTGCCCGAAGTCGGTGGACTTCCGCGCGGAGCTCCCGCGCCATCCCACGGGCAAGCTGTACAAGCGGTTGCTGAAGGACGAGTACTGGCCCGCCACGACGTAGATCACGCGGGCACGCAACCGTTACGCTGCACCCACAGGTCACCCCCTACCCAGCTTGGAGCGCCATGTTCGGCATCGGCGTCGTCGAGATGATCGTCTTTCTGGCCGTGATCATGGTCATCGTGACGTTCGTTTTCGTGGTGATGGTCGTCAACCGCCGCAAGAGATGAAGCAGCCGTCACCCTTCAGATGTCGCCGACCGGCCCGTTGTAGACCAGCTTCGTCGACTCCGCGGGCACGATGAGGACCGCGTTGACGATCTCGGTGGCAGTGAGCACGTCGTCGGACACCGCGCCGTTCACGAGGACGATCGCGGCGAACAGCGCGGCTACGGCGGTCTTGGCGTATCGGCATGCGAAAGGCCCTGCCGTCTGGCAGGGCCTCAGTTTTCACGAACGGCATCGTGGACATTTGCCCACGATGTCGTTCGTGATGAGATCAAGAGGTAGGCGTCACGATGGCGGAACACAGGGATGGGGCACAGAGGATTGAGCGGCCTGGGGCCGCAGCCACGCTTTCCGTTACGTGTTCTTCACAGTGTCGTGGCGTGTCTTGAGGACGTTGGTCGTGACGCCTTGGGCCAGCATCGCTGTCGCCAGCGCTGCCACTCCCATGGCGACGATCCCTGCACGAACGCGCATATACGATCTCCTTCTACGCGACCCAGAGATTAGATCACTATCAATGATCGGCGCAGTCGCCACAATGCGCCCACATACCCCACTGCTTGTGACGTTGCAGCAGGCTACGCGACCTTTTGGCCCGCTTGAGGTGAGCCCGGAGCGCGGGGGCTACTTGTCAACGTCGCCGTGAGCGGCCGTGAGTAGCTGCCAGGCCCGAGCTTTTGATACACCAAGCTTCTGCCAGATCCAAGACGTGGCAGAGGAGATCAGCACACGGGTGGAAGGGCCGTTCGTTCCGTCGCCAAGATCGGCAACGAGACGAACGAGTTGGTCAACCGCTCTGGGAGAGCCCACGCCAGAACGCCCGCTCGACGGCGATGCGGGTGAGCCAGCCGAGGCCCGCAGTGAAAAGCGGCGGCCACACGATCGGCCCGATCGAGTAGCCGACCGCAATCGCCAACGGGACCCACACACGGTGAACCACTTGGTAGGGCAGCCCAGGCGGGCGGACTCCGGCCAGCCGTGCCAGGTCGGGCAGGGCGAAGAACGCCAGCATGGCGGCCGTGGTCGGCAGGCCGTACTTGACGCTCTCGAAGATCGCGAACGCGGCCAGGAACAGTGCGAGCGCCCCCCAGCCGATCTTCCGCAGTCGGCCGCCGACTTTCGGGACGTGCTGCGACGCATCGTCATGCGTGTGTTCCGTGGTCACTGCGACAGCGTAGACCCGAGACCGCCAGGTGGACGACAGTGGCCTAAGCGAACAGATGAGCTGGCCTTTCAGGGCGTACCCTCGCATGATCGTGTACGCCTGTGCCGGCTGCTCAGCAGGTTTTTTCTGAGCGGTTTCCACCCACGTAAGCGGCCCCCGACCAGGGGTGATAAGGCTGCTGTCAACCCTCTCATACAGTTCTGATCAACGGCTTAACCTGCACTTACGGGCTTCTTGGCACTCTTGAGTCATCGGTACATGAGGAGATGACGATGAACGCGAACGAGCCTCGCGAGCAGGGCGCCGGCGGCTGGAGCCAGTTCGGCGACCAGCCGCCCTCCGCCGGGGGCTTTCCCCGGCAGGACACCGTGAGAATGAACCAGCCTCCACCACCTCCGAAGCCGCCCAAGCAGGGTCTCTCCGTCGGGCGTAAGGCGATCGCCGGGCTCGCCCTGGCGGCCATGGCAGTGGGAGGCGGCGCTGTGGGGGCCGTCGCCGCCACGTCGTTCCAGGACACGCGTGTCGTCTCCGCGCCGAGCCCGGTCTTCAAGCAGGCGTCCAGCCAGCTCACCGTGGCCGAGGTCGCGCGGAAGGTGCAGCCGTCGGTCGTCATGATCCAGGGGCAGACCGGCGAGGGGTCGGGCGTGGTGCTGTCCGATGACGGGCTCATCCTCACCAACAACCACGTGGTCGTCGGCGCGGGACAGGGCGGCCAGATGACCGTCAAGTTCAACGACGGCAAGACGGCCAAGGCGACGGTCGTGGGTACCGACCCGTCCACCGACCTCGCGGTCATCAGGGCCGACGGCGTCTCGGGCCTGACCAAGGCCTCGCTCGGCGACAGCGACCAGATCCAGGTCGGCGACTCCGTACTGGCCATCGGCAGCCCGCTCGGCCTCGACGGATCCGTCACGGCGGGCATCGTCAGCGCGCTCAACCGCACGGTCACCGTCGGCGGCGAGCAGGAACAGCAGCAGCAGGTACCGCCCGGCTGGGGCCAGCAACAGCAGCAGGGCCAGGAGAGCGAGACGACGACGCTGGGCGACGCCATCCAGACCGACGCGGCCATCAACCCGGGCAACTCCGGCGGCGCGCTGGTCAACGCGGCCGGTCAGGTGATCGGCATCAACAGCGCGATCGCCACCAACGGCGGCAGCAGCGGCAACATCGGCGTCGGCTTCGCCATCCCGGTCAACACCGCCAAGCAGGTGTCCGACCAGCTCATCAGTGGCGGCAAGGTGACACACGCGTTCCTGGGCGTGAGCGTCACCGACGCCACCGGCGACGTGCCGGGCGCGCTGATCCGGCAGGTCACCTCCGGAAGCCCTGCGGACAAGGCCGGGCTGAAGCAGGGCGACCTCATCACCAAGATCGGCAACACGCCGGTGGAGGGCGGAGATACGGTTGTTGGCCAGGTCAGAGGTTTCAAAGTGGGCCAACAGGTTCAGATCACTTATATGAGGGACGGAAAGTCGAGTAACGTCACCGTCACCCTCCAAGAGAAGAAGTAACACCGGACCCCCTCACGGACGGGTGTGCCGTCGAGATCGCTGCGGACTCGGCGGCACACCCCCCGTTCAGTTTTTCAGGAGAAGCGGCGCCCCTCATCGCGCCGATAGGCCCAGCCGGCGGCCAGCGCCGCGATCACGGTCCACACCCCAAGCATGATCACCGCCACCGTGTTCGGGGAACTTCCCGTCGTCACGGCCCAGATCAGCTCGCCCGCCCCGCGGCTCGGCACGAACGGCGACACCGCCTGCACGAAGTCCGGCATCATCTGCGGCGGCAGGAACAGCCCGCCGAGGATCGCGATGGGGAAGAACAGGATCTGCGACACGCCGATGGCCGCCTTCGAGGCCAGCAGGTAGCCCAGGAACAGGCCGATCAGCATGAACGGCACCGCCCCGCCGAGCAGCGCGACCAGCCCGATCAGCAGCTTGGGCAGTGTGATGGTCGCCGCGGTGAACAGGGTCGCGATCAGCAGCACCGGGATCGTCGCCACCAGCATCGTGGCCATCGTCGTGAGGATCCGCCCGGCGAAGCGGGGGAACGGCCCGGCGGGCAGGGTGCGCACGTAGGTGTTCCAGGGTTGCTCGCGGTCCTGGGCGACCGTGATGCTGAGCCCCATGATCGCCGCCGACATCGCGCCGATCAGCATCATCGACCCCGTCGCCCGAGTCGAGGCCACCGGATCGTCCCCGGTGAACGGCACCACGAACGCCAGCATCGACGCGGCGGGGAAGAACGCGCTGGCGACCAGGCCGATCGGCACCCGGATCTGCTCCAGCACCTGGTAGCGGGTGTGGGCCAGGGTCAGGCTAGACATGGGCGCTTTCCTTTGGGTTCGAGTTCGAGGTGATGGTCAGGAAGGCTTCCTCCAGCGAGGTCGGCCTGATCTCCAGGCCGGAGAACGGCGTGCCGCTCCGCACCAGCTCGACGACCAGCCGGTCGGGGTCGGTGGTCACCAGGTTGATCCGGCCGTCCTCGTGGTCGCTGGCGAGTACGCCGGGCAGTTCGGGCAGGTTCTCGGCGACCAGCGAGACGCGCCGGACACCCACCATGTCGCGTACGGCCTGGACGGTGTCGTCGGCGAGCACCCGGCCGTGGCCGACGACCACGACCCGCTTGGCCAGGGCCTCGACCTCCTCCAGATAGTGGCTGGTGAGCAGGACCGTGCCGCCGCCGTCGTGGAAGTCCTTGATGCCGTCCCAGAGCGTGCGCCTGGCCTCCACGTCGAGGCCGGTGGTCGGCTCGTCGAGGAAGACCATCCGCGGGTTGCCGGCGAAGGCCAGCGTCACGGCCAGCCGCCGCTTCTGGCCGCCGGACAGGCCGCCGATCTGCCGCTTGACCAGATCGTCGAGGCCGAACCGAGCGAGCAACTCCCCTTTATCCGCTTTTTCTGGGAAATGTGAGGATACGAAGTCGACGATCTCGCCGACCCGCAGCGACTCGGGCAGGCCCGTCTCCTGAGGCGTGACGCCGATGCCCCGGCGTACCAGCGGATCCTGAGGGGAGCCGCCGAGCAGCTCGACCGTGCCGGACGTCTGCCGGCGCAGGCCCACGAACAGGTTGATCAGCGTGGACTTTCCCGCGCCGTTCGGGCCGAGCAGGCCGACCAGCTCGCCGGCCCTGATGTCGAGCGAGACGCGGTCGAGGGCCAGCACGTCGCCGTAGCGGCGGGTGGCGTCGACCGTTCTGGCGAGGATGGTCATGGGGTGCCTCCTGCGGAGTCGAGTAGGGCGCGGATCGCCTTGGTGTAGTCGTCGAAGGCCAGCCGGCCGCGCGTGGTGAGTGCGACGTAGGTGACCGGGGTACGGCCTTTGTGCGTCTTCGTGATCTGGACGTAGCCGGCGTCCTCAAGCTTGGTCAGGTGGACCGAGAGGTTGCCGGCCGTCATGCCGAGCAGGTCCTTGAGCGCCGGGAAGGTGATCTCGTCGCCCGCGCCCATCGTGTTGAGCGCGGCCACGACGCGCAGCCTGGCCTGCGCGTGGATCACCGGATCGAGTTCCGGAACGGCGTTGCCGGCCGTCACGGGCGCCGCCTCCGTCTCCACCACAGGCCCACGACGATCTGCCCGAAGCCGAGCAGCACCGCCGTCAGCAGCGCGTGCCAGCCGGGGCCGAGCAACACGCCCAGGGCGTTGACGGCGCTGATGCCGATGCCGACGAAGAACATCGGCCAGAACAGGAAGATCGCGCCGCCGGCCATGTACAGAACGCCCACCACCAGCAGGGAGATGCCCGCCCAGAGCAGGCCGGACTCCGCCTCGGGCAGCATCGGGCTGACCCGGATGGCGATGACCGACATCACCACCATCCCGGCGAACCACGTGTAGCCGTACATCGCACCCTTGGCCGTGGTGTCGCCCCGGAGCCCCATGTTCATCCTGGTGATCTCGTACGCGACCAGGGAGCCCGCGATCAACTGGAAGATCATCAGGACGGTCAGCGCCTGTGTCTGGGAGATCGGCGCGTACGGCTTGCCGTCGAGCCCGTAGTGCAGGAAGAAGCAGGTGAAGCCGACCATCCAGGCGACGCCCCAGGGGACGTACAGGAACAGGGGATCGCCCCTCAGCCGCCGCACAGTGGCGGCCTGCTGTTCCTCGATGAGGCGCAGGGTCTCTTCCGGGCTGCGGACCCGCTCGCCGTCGTCTACCATCACAACTCCTCTAACCATCAAACTGGTTTGTATCTTAAACCAGCTTGCGCCGCCAACACAGTGGCGGGGTGGGGAGAAGTCAGTTCTTGGCGGTGAGGGCGCCGAAGCCGCTGGTCTGCCAGCCGCCGTTCGCGGTCACCGCGAACGCCTCAAGGTCGTCGATCTCCTCCACCCAGTCGCGGGCGGCATCGCCCATCGCGAACGCCGCGGTCGCGAAGGCGTCGACGGCGGTCAGACGTGGGCCGACGAGGGTGATCGAGAGCAGCGCGGCGGCGTGGCGTCCGGTGTGGGGGTCGAGGATGTGCGGGCCCCGCTCGGCGTTGCCCGAGGTGGCTATGGCCAGGTCGTGGCCGGTGACCACGGTGCAGAGGGCGCCTGGCCGGGCCGGGTGCGCGATCCCGATCCGCCACGGCGAGGGGCCGGGGCCGAGCTGGATGTCGCCGCCGCCGTTGACGCAGTGGTGGGACGCGCCCGCCTCGGACAGCAGCCGGGACGCCTCCTCGATCGCCCACCCCTTCACCAGGCCGGTCGGGTCCAGGCGGCCGCCGGGGTACAGGGTGAAATATCCGTTCGTGTCGTGCTCTGTCTGTGAACACAAAGCAAGCACCTGGGCCACCTCGGGCGGGCAGGCGGACACGTCGATCTCGCCCCGGCCGAGACGGCTGATCGCGCTGTCCGGCCGGTAGGTGGAGAAGACCGCGTCCACGTGGTGCAGCCAGGCGACCGCCCGCGCCACCGCGTCGGCGGCGTCGTGGCGTATGTCCAAGTCGTGGCGTACGTCGAAGGAGAAGACCGTCCCCATCGCGTGCTCGACGTGGCGGGTCACAGCCCGGCCCGGTCGATGGCGCTCTGCAGGGACTGGATGTAGCCGTCGCTGGTGTAGGTGGCGCCCGAGACGGAGTCGATCTGGGCGCTCTGGGCGGACATGGTCTCCTCCTGGAGGATGGGCAGCGCGGTGTTGTTGATCTCGACGTCGCGCCGGTTCTCGTTCGGCGCCTGGAGCACCTGGACGCTGGAGATCTTGCCGCCGGTGACGCTGATCTGCACCTGCACCGGACCCCAGCGCGTGTCGGCCGCGTCGCCGTCGACCGTACGGGCGCCCGCGGACTGCTGGGCCGAGGTGGGCGCGGGCGTCGCGGACGTCTGGGTCTGGGCGAGGGCGGCGGGCGGCTGGGCGGCCCCGGTGACGTCGTGCGGCTTGAACGACAGCAGCAGCACCAGGCCGATGACGGTGGTGACCACCGCGAGCAGTGCTCTCTTCATGGCGGGAACCCCTAGAACTCGAAAGACTCGTGATGGATCCGATGGGCGGGCACGCCCGCCGACCGCAGCGCCTGGATCGCCGAGCGCGTCATCTCGGGCGGCCCGCACACGTAGGCGTCGTGCTCGCGCAGGTCGGGCAGCAGGCGGTCGAGCCCGGTGAACAGATCCGGGGATCTCGAGCCAACCGAGCAGTAGAGCCTGGCGTCCCCGCGCACTCTGGCGATCTCCTCCAGTTCGTCCCTGAACAGCAGCTCCTCCGGCGTACGCGCGCGATAGAGCAGGGTCAGTTGCCCGGGCAGCGTCTCGAACAGGGTGCGCAGCGGGGTGATGCCGACGCCGCCCGCGATCAGCACCGACTTGGGGCTGCGGCCGAGGCGTCCGGTGAATCCGCCGTACGGTCCCTCGGCGATCACCCGGGTGCCCGGCCGCAGCCGGGCGAGCGCCGCGCTGTGGTCGCCCAGCGCCTTGACCGTGATGCGCAGCCCGTCACGGTCCGGCGCGGCGGACAGCGAGTAGGGGTTGGCCGACCACCACAGTTCGCGGGTCAGGAAGCGCCACCGGAAGAACTGGCCCGGTTCGGCGCCGAGCCGGGCCAGGCGGCGGCCGGTGAGGTGGATCGAGACGACGCCCGGCGCGTCGGCGGTGACGTGGGCCACCCGCAGGCGGTGCCGCGCCCACACCCGGACCGGGCCGAGGAAGCGGTACCAGACCAGCAGCGCGGCCACCCCAAGGTAGAGGACGTACCAGGCGACCTGGGCCACGCGATCGCCGGTGAACTGCGCGCCGGTCGCGAGCTGGTGCCCGAACGCCAGCCAGGCCGCCAGGTAGGTGTAGAAGTGCAGGTAGAACCAGGTCTCGTAGCGCATCCTGCGGCGGGCGGCGCGGGCCGACACCAGGGCCACCCCGAGCAGCAGGAAGAAGGCCACGGTCGCCTTCAGCACATCCGGGAAGGACAGCGCCATCGTGACCGCCTCGTCCACCACCCCGGACTGGTCGGCGACCGCGTACCCCCAGATGATGGTCAGGACGTGCGCCACGACGAGCCCGATGACGTACCGGCCGCCCATGGCGTGCCAGCGGGCCAGCCGGTCGCTGCCCACGCCGCGTTCCAGAGCGGGGACGCGGGCCATGAGCCCGAGCAGGACGGCCATGCCGTACCCGGCCAGCAGGCCCGTGACGCGGCCGCTTTCGGTGAGCCAGCCGTCCAGGCCCGACACGGACGGTGTGCCGCGCCACCACAGGCCGATGACCGCGAGCGCGCCGGCCACCACGGCCCACAGCAACAGCTCGGGCCGGACCCGGTGGCGCGGCGGCGCCGTGACGGCGGCTCGCCGTGCTGGAGCGTGAAGAGTGGTCATGGCACACACCGTGCCAGGCAATCTTCTGTTTTCCCTATGAACGGACCCATTCACCGCATTCTCAGACGAAGCACGTATTTTTCTGAAATGAGCAGTTTGCTGCGCCCAGACGGCACGCCGATCCGCGTGCTCGTCGTGGACGACGAACCGGACCTCCTGGAGGTGCTGGAGAAGACGCTGTGCCAGGAAGGCTGGCAGGTCCGCACCGCGCCGAACGGGGCCGCCGCGATCCGCGCGGCCGAGGAGTTCGCGCCGGACGCCGCGATCCTGGACGTCATGCTGCCCGACCTGAACGGCCTGGAGCTCATGCGCAGGCTCAGAGCGCGGTGGCCCGAGCTGTGCGTACTGTTCCTGACCGCCCGCGACGCGGTCGAGGACCGGGTCGCGGGCATCACGGCGGGCGGCGACGACTACGTGACCAAGCCCTTCAGCCTGGACGAGGTGCTCGCGCGGCTGCGCGGGCTGCTGCGCCGGGCGGGCATGGCGCGGCCCGGCACCGGAGACCGGCTGGTCGTGGCCGACCTGTCCATGGACGAGGAGGCCAGGGAGGTGAGCAGGGACGGCACGCCGGTCGACCTGACGCCCACCGAGTTCGAGCTGCTGCGGCTGCTCATGTGCAACCCGCGCAGGGTGCTGAGCAAGGCGCAGATCCTCGACCACGTCTGGTCCTACGACTTCGGCGGCCAGGCCCACGTCGTGGAGCTCTATATCAGCTACCTGCGCAAGAAGATCGACGCGGGCCGCCGGCCGCTGATCCACACCGTGCGCGGCGTCGGGTACGTGCTCAAGCCGTGAACCTCCTCCCGCGCACCCTCAGAGCCCGGCTGATCGCCGGGTTGCTCGTACTGCTGGCGCTGTCGTGCGCGGCCGTCGGCGTCGCCACGTCGGTGGCGATGGAGCGCTTCCTGCTCGGCCCCATCGACCAGCAGCTCGCCGCCGACCACGGGCGGTTCGCCGCCAGCCTGGAGCACGGCGAGGACACGCGGGGGCAGGCACGGGGCACGTTCGGCGCGCGCCTGGTCGACGGGCGCGTCACCCACGCGGCCGTGGTGTCGGAACGGAACGGCGCCCAACCCGGGCTCAGCCCCGACGACGAGAAGACGCTGGCGGCGCTGCCGGTCGGGGGCCCGCCGCGGACCGTGGACCTGTCGGTCCTGGACGACTACCGGCTCCTCGCCACCGCGGGCCGGGACAACGACGTCATGATCACCGGGCTGTCCCTGCACGGTGTCGAGGAGACGATGAACCGCCTGCAGCTGTTCGAGCTGGTGATGTTCGCCGGCGCGCTCGCCGCCGCGGGTGTCGCGGGCGCACTGTGGGTACGGCTGGCGCTGCGCCCCCTGCAACGCATCGCCGCGACGGCCCGCAAGGTCACCGAGCTGCCTCTGGCCAGCGGCGAGGTGACCCTGGCCGAACGCGTACCCGACACCGACCCGCGCACCGAGACGGGCCAGGTCGGCGCCGCGTTCAACCGCATGCTGGGCCACGTGGAGTCGGCTCTCGGCCGCAGGCACGCCGTCGAGCAGCGGCTGCGCGCCTTCGCCGCCGACGCCAGCCACGAGCTGCGCACCCCGCTGGCGGCGATCCGCGGGCACGCCGAGCTCGCCCTGCGCGGCGACGAGCCGATGGCGGACGGTGTACGGCACGCGCTCGGCAGGATCGACGCCGAGTCGGAACGGATGAGCGAGCTGGTCGACGAGCTGCTCCTGCTGGCCCGGCTCGACGCGGGACGGCCGCTGGCCAGGGAGGAGGTCGACCTGTCCCGCCTGGCCATCGAGGCCACCGGCGACGCGCGGGCCGCGGGACCCGGCCACCGCTGGCAGCTCGAGCTGCCGGAGGAACCCGTCACGGTGACCGGCGACCCGCTCCGGCTGCACCAGGTGATCGCGAACCTGCTGAGCAACGCCCGCATCCACACGCCCGACGGCACCACGGTCGTGGTGGCCGTACGGAGGCTGCCGGACGCGGTGGAGATCACCGTCCAGGACGACGGCCCCGGCATACCGCCCGGCCTGGAGGAAGGGATCTTCGAGCGGTTCTCCCGCGCCGACCAGGGCCGCTCGCGGGCCACCGGCGGGGCCGGGCTCGGGCTGGCGATCGTCCAGGCGGTGGTGGCCGCCCACGACGGCTCGGTGGACGTACGGAGCGGCCCGGGCCGAACCGAATTCCGGCTGCTCCTGCCTGTTTAGAGCTGCTCCTGCGCACCTAGATGTGCGACAGAGTGTGAAGGCGCCCGGCGGGCCTCCCACTGGGCGCCTCCACGCGCGCGGTCAACTTGCCTCGACCGGGCCGCCGAGCTGGGCCACGTCCTCGGCGGCGTCGCCGAGGAGCTTGTCGGCCAGATCCATCAGCGCCCGCCCCGCGGCCAGCTCGTCGCCGATCTCCGGCACGGCGCGGTCGTCGGGGTTGCGCCTGGCGATGCCGACGCTCTCGTGCCACTCGCTGTCCTGTGCGGACAGGACCGCACGGGCCAGCGTGCGCTTGTCCGCGTCGTCCTCGCTGATGTAGATGTGCACGGTCCACTCTTTGCTCTGCATGAATGCCTCCTGTACTGGTCGGTGCCGTACTCGGCATCTGCCCTCAGCGGGTGCGGTGTCACGGACCTGGTGACCTTGTTGCGCCAACTGCCGGGCGATGGCGTGGGCCATATGCCAGCATGTCGGCATGCTGGCGAGTCTCGACATGATCGACTGGGCCGACCTGACGCACGCTTACGGTCGCGCGACGGACGTACCGGACCAGATCCGGGCCCTGCGCTCTGCCGATCCCGGCATCCGGGACAAGGCGCTGCACAGCCTGTACGGGAACATCTTCCACCAGGGCACTCGGTTCGAGGCGAGCGCGTACGCGGTGCCGTTCCTGCTGGAGCTGGCCGCCGATCCCGAGACACCGGATCGGGTGGCCGTCCTGGGGTTGCTGACCCAGCTGGCCGTTGGTTACGGCGAGCAACTTCTGCCGTCCGGCTATCCCCTCGACGGCCATCGGGCTACGGCTGCGGGCGGGGACCTGCTGCTGGCCGCCGGCAAGGAGTTCGCGGACGACGACGATGACGATGACGATGAAGACGACGAAGAGGACGACTGGGACGAGGATCTCGGTCTGTTCAATTACCTGCAGACGCTTGAGCCCGAGGACGAGGAGCGGCTCTTCGCGTACTTCGCGCTGAAGGCGTACGACGCGGTCGGTGCCGGGCTGCCGGTGTTCCGCGGCCTGATCGCCGACGAGGACGCCCGGTTGCGCGCCGCCGCCGCGTACGCCCTGGCCTGGTATCCCGAAGAGCGGTCCGTCAGCCTGCCACCGTTGCTCAGGGCGGCGGCGGACGAGGAGCCCTCGGTAGCCGCCACCGCCCTGGTCGCGATCGGCCTGCTCGGCGTCCCGTCCAGCGGGAGGCCGGCTTCCGAGACGGCTTCCGAGACGGCTTCCGAGACGGCTTCCGAGACGGCGGCCGTGCTGGGCGCTGGGCTGGACGATCCTCGCGATGTGGTGCGCTGGGGTGCGGCCATCGCGCGGTCCCGGCTGCTGGGGCCGGAGGCGGGGGAGCGGGTCGCGGACGAGTTGCTGGGTTGGATCGCCCGCGATGACGCGTCGTACGAGGCGATCCCGTTCAACGACGGCGACCTCCGCGGGTACGCCGTGCTGGCGTTGCGGGAGCTCGGCGACGCCCATGCCGACGCGTTGTTCGCGGCGCTGCTGGCCCGGCTGCCCGCCCTGTCCGGAATGCAGGCGCTGCCGGTGGCCGTCGTCGCCCTGCGGATCGCTTACCCCGAACCGTTGGTCGCTGGCACACCCTTCACCGCGCTGGACGACCGTCAGCAGCAGCTCCTCCAGGTCCTCGCGGACTCGCGGGGCGTCTGGGAGCTGGGAAACTTCTTGGAGTTCGTCACGCACTACGGGCTGCCGAGGTCCCAGAAGGACATGGCCTCGTACGCGCGGGCATGAGGCGACCCCGCCCGCCGATCACGATATGTCGACACGACCAGCGTCCCCTGCGTAACGTCACCCTGGTGCTCATGTACGGGGCCTCGGGGCGGTGACACCATGGTGCGCCACCTCCTGAGGAGCCGAGATGTCTGGACGCCCGAGGGCCAGATCGCCACGGCGCAAGTCGACTGACGGCAGCGCCCCCACCACGTCTCGCGACAGAAGCGGCAGTTCCGGCGACGAGCGCGACAAGGACACCGAGCGGCACAAAGACATCGAGCAGGATAGCGACGTCGAGCGGGACAACACAGCCGACTTGTTAGCCGACCTGGATCAATCAATGCTCGACCTGGGAGAGCTCCCGGACCTGTCACCGAGCATCAGAAAAGAACCCCAGCCGGAGAAAACGCTGGAAGAACTGCTGGGTGAACTGAACGCGCCGAAGCCCGGGGAACCGGATGGTTTCGCCAAGAGCAAGCGAGACAGCTTCCTGAAGTCCGGCGCCGAGGTGTTCGTCAAGCCCGAGACGCCGAAGATCAAGATCTCCTGGAATCCAAAATACAACAATCCAAACCAGATAACAGTTTATCGGGTGCAGGAGGGCGACACGATCGGCCAGGAAATCTCGGGCGCGATAGGCTGGGAATCTCTCGCACTCGACGAATTCGACGACACAAAATGGGTCTACCATGCGGACGGGCGGCCGATGATCAAGGGGCAGCGTGTCACAGGAGGCGACCCCGTTTTCATCGACCGCGCCGACCTCGTCGAGTTGACGTACAAATCAACGACGACGTTAATAGACGATCTCGCAAAGAGGAACAGCAAGGAACTCCGCCGGGGGTTCTGGGAGGAAAGGAGGCAAGAGCTCGAAGGAGCCGGGAAGGTCAGCTTCAGCGAGAGCGTGCCGGGGATCAACACGAAGGCGATAAAAGACCGCAAAGTCGAGGAGGGGGGCCACATCACGGTTCCGGCTGCGGAGTATGACATTGTCGGGTTCATGTCGAACGTGACAGTCGCCCACGGCCAGCTTGCCCCATTCAGCGTGATCATAAATGCCGACGGCATGGAGGTGGTCGTCTCTCCCGACCGGTCGTGGGGAGTCGAAAAAGGTCATGTCGATAAGGCGAAAGAACTAAACCTCAACGCGAAGCTGGCCGCGAAGGAAATCCTCGAGGTCTTCCATGCGGACGACTCGTTCAGGCCGTATCTTTCCACGCCCGGCTGGCTCAGCGACGATCAAATACACTACGTCACTCCGGAGGAGATGGGTGCAGTCTTCGTGTTGAAGAGAGCGCCCGAAAGTGAAGATGAGGTCAAAGCCGCAGAGCTGGAGAACGGGGGTACCTTCAACGAGGGCAAGGGCACACCCGGCGTGCGAATCGGTGCGGACATCTACGTACAGCTGAACGAGCTCGGCACCGGAACGGAGTATCACGAGGCGATTCACAAGCTCTCCCATCCGGCTTTGGAGCACGTCCTCGGCCACTGGTTCGGCGAAGGCCTCACCGAGTACTTCACCCGCTTGCTCGTGACCGGCCTCGTAAGAGACGGGAAGATCGTCAGGAGCGACGCCCAGTACAGCGCTCAGTACAAAGCGATCGAGGCGCTTGTCGCACACGCGCAGGTGACTCAAGGCGAGCTGGCCGACGCCTATTTCAAAGGAATCATCAAACCGCTCTACGAGAAGGTCGCGACAGCAGCCGTCCATCCGCCGTTCAGCGCGAAGAAGCCGTTCAGTCTTGACGGCTTCGCGGCCCGCCTGGACCCGGTGCATGCCGCCGAGGCGCTGAAGATATTCGAGACGGCCTGCGGTGATGTCCGTGACGACAACACCGCTACGACGACCACCACGACCACTACGATCAGCGCTGATCTCTGATCTGCGCCCACTCCCGGTGCGGTCACCGAGCCCTGGCGCGGGCCGCGTTCATCCGGCCGACGTACGTGGTCTCCAGCGCGGCATGGCGGCCGATCAGTGCGTCGCCGTTTCGCCGATTCGACAGCAGTCGTCGGTACAAGCGGCTGTGTCGTCAGTGCGAGCGGACGTGTCGGTGGCGGTGCGCGTGGGCGAGGCGCAGCAGGTGTCCCCGCGCCAGGCTTCGCGCCCCTCCTTGACCGCCACGGCGGCGATCACCAAGGCGGCGATGGGATCCGCCCACGACCAGCCGAACGCGCTGTTCAGCCCGAGCCCGACCAGTAGCACCGCCGACAGGTAGGTGCACAGCAGCGTCTGCTTGGAGTCGGCGACCGCCGAGGCCGAGCCGAGTTCGCGGCCCGCGCGGCGTTGCGCGGCCGACAGGAATGGCATGACCATCAAGGACAGGGCAGCGAGCACCAGGCCTGGCGTGGAGTGCCCCGCCTCGCCGACGCCCAGCATCCCGCGGACGGCGTCGACGCTCACATAGGCGGCCAGCGCGAAGAACGAGACGGCGATGACGCGCAACGCGGCCTTCTCGCGCCGGGCGTGGTCGGCGGCCGAGAACTGCCAGGCGACGGCGGTCGCCGAGGCGACCTCCACCACCGAGTCGAG
This sequence comes from Nonomuraea sp. NPDC026600, assembly GCF_040638335.1. Classification (NCBI taxonomy): domain Bacteria; kingdom Bacillati; phylum Actinomycetota; class Actinomycetes; order Streptosporangiales; family Streptosporangiaceae; genus Nonomuraea; species Nonomuraea sp. NPDC026600. The sequence goes on along the minus strand of NZ_JBEZYD010000003.1, from coordinate 5,020 downwards.
GCCGAACCCGATCAGCGCCGCCGAAGAGGCCATGCTCCCGGCGGTGATGGCGACGATCGCCTCGATCACGTTGTAGGTGATGGTGGCGGCGACCAGGAGCCGGATCCGCCGCGTCAGTGTCACGCGGCGGTCCGCGCCGAGGACGGTCATCAGCAGCAGCCCTTCTCGGCCGCGTCCACGCAGGTGCGGTCGGCGGCCACCGCCACCACCGCGGTACGCAGGTCGTCCAGGGCGTGGCCCAGCCGGGGATCGGCCAGCTCGTACCGGGTGCGCCGGCCCACCGGCACGGCGACCACCAGGCCGCAGTCGCGCAGGCAGGCCAGATGGTTCGACAACCGGGTGCGGGAGATGCCGAGCAGTTCGGCCAGGTCGGCGGGGTGGGCCGGCGCTTCGCGCAGCGCGATCAGGATCCGGCAGCGGATGGGGTCGGCCAGCGCGCGACCGAACCGGGCGAGCACCTCGATCTCGGGGGCGATCGTCAACATGCCCCTGACGATACATGAAGTCCTGAATTCAGAAAACCTTGAACACTCCTGAGATCGCCGGAAACCCGCCTATACGATGCGTCGAGTTCGATCTTCAAAACAGTGCAGAAAGGGCATCATGGTTGCTCGCTTTCGCGTCCTGGTCGCCGCGGCCGTCTTAGGCGTGGCCACCTTCAGTGCGTCCCCGGCGTCAGCCGCGGTGACCGTCACTGTGGACGCCCTGGCCGTCGAGGACTCCGCCCCGACCGCCGCTCGCCCGATGACCGCCACCGCCAAGGTGCGCGCGTCGGGAACGCTTCCCGTCCAGGCGCTCACCATCGCGGTACGCGACTCCGCCGGGCAGGTCGTCGATTTCCCCGGCGCGATCGCGACCACGCTCACGACGGCCGCGAAGGCGTTCACGACTGACGCGCGGGCCTATCCAGCGGGCACCTACACGTACTTCGTCGCCTATGAGGTCGGCGACGTCTGGACGGAGTTGACGCCGCGCAAGACGTTCACCGTCGCGGCCAACCCGATCACGTTCGACCAGGACTTCTCCGGCGCGGCCGGTGCGGGGCCGAACACCGGCTTGGCCGGCCCGGTGTGGTTCAACGACCCCTGCTGGCACCAGGCGTGTACCGGCAGCATCGCCGAGTACAAGCTTGACCACGCCAAGCTCGACGGGCAGGGCCATCTCGTACTGACGGCCGACCAGAACGTGACCCCCGGCGCCATGTGCGGCTGGAAGTCGGGAACGGACCACGGGGCGGAGCCGGACCTGCCGTGCAGGTACGCCACGGCCCGGCTGACCATGCTCGACTGGGCGGGCAACGACGGCCTGCCCGCCTGGACGCAGGCGGGCGGTCACCTGGAAGCGCGGATGATTGCCCCGCTCGGCAAGGGGCTGTGGCCGGCGTTCTGGACGGTCGGCGGGAACAACGCCCAGGTCGACTGGCCGGCCAGTGGCGAGATCGACGTCATGGAGACCCTCGGCGACCACCCTGCGCTCGTGGAGCAGCACGCGCACGGCGGGCTGGAGGACATCAACTTCGGCGACAGCACGCCCCTGCCCGAAGGGGAGGGCATCGACGACTGGCACACCTACGCCGTGGACTGGGACGCCGGTGCCAACGGCTACATCAAGTGGTCGATCGACGGAGTGGTCACCCGTACGCTGACCGCCGCCGCGGCGGGCGCCGCCTGGGCGCAGTCCTTCCGCCACCCGCACACGCTGATCCTGAACCTGGCCGTGGGCGGTGGCGACGGCTGGGTCGGCGACCCCGACGCCGATACGGTGTTCCCCGCGCAGCTCGTGGTGGATCATGTGCGCGCCTACCAGAAGCCACTGGCCTGACCCGAAGTGACCTACGCTGGCGGGACCGCTCCTTCGAAAGGTCGATCATGCGCAGCTCAGTCTTCGGCAACCTCGATCCGCGGCAGCTTCCCGCCGGCTTCACCCTGGAGAACGGCAAGATGCTCCGCGTCCAACTCCCCGACGAGGTGCTGGCCAAGCAGGGCTCGATGGTCGCCTTCCAGGGTCAGATGGACTTCGACTACGAGGGCGCGGGCGGCATCAGCAAGCTGTTCAAGAAGGCGATGACGGGCGAGGGCGCGTCCCTGATGCGGGTACGCGGCCAGGGCCTGCTCTACCTCGCGGACAACGCCGACGACATCCACCTGTTCTACCTGGAGAACGAGGGCCTCACCGTCAACGGGCGCAACCTGCTGGCCTTCCAGCCGCAGCTCACCTGGGACATCCAGCGGGTGCAGGGCGCGGGCGTCGCGGCGGGTGGCCTGTTCAACACCACGCTCACCGGCACCGGGTGGGTGGCGGTCACCACGCACGGCACGCCGGTGCTGCTGGACGCGGCGGCCATGCCGACGTACGCCGACGGGCAGGCGGCGGTCTGCTGGAGCACCGGCCTGCACGTCGGCGTGAACCGGACGATGAAGGTGGGCGCGCTGATCGGCCGGGGGAGCGGGGAGGCGATGCAGCTCGCGTTCCAGGGTCAGGGGTTCGTGCTGGTACAGGCGAGCGAGGGTGTGCCGGTGGTGCGCGCGCAGTAGCAGCCCCGCGCCCCTCCGCTCGCTCGGATCCAAGCCGGACGATCAAGAACTCACTCGATATCCGGTACGTGGACCCGCTTGGCCGGGGTCGTGCTCGGCCGGGGACGCTCGGGCGTACCAGGCAGCCAAGCCAGGGCGAGGATGAGGCCGAGGAGGCCGAGGCCGCCACTGGTGGCCAGGACGAGGTCCAGGCCGTGGACGAAGGCAGAGCGGACCGTATCTGCCAAGGCCGCGGAGCCGGCGGATCGTGCGGCGGCCAGCCCCGCGAAGACGCTCTCGCGTGCATGCTCCGGCACCGCGGCGCGATAGGCAGACGTCAGGATCGAGCCCAGCACCGCTGCGCCGAAGCTGCCGCCCAGGGTACGGATGGACTGATTCACCGCGGCGCCGACGCCGGCGTTGCCGGGCGACAGAGCGCCCAGCGCCGCGTCCATGACCGTGGGCAGGACGCAGCCGAGCCCGAGGCCGTACATGGCCGTCCACGCGGCCGCCAGCACGACGCCGCTGCCCGTACCGGTGGTGGCCCCCCAGAACAGGCCCCCGGCGAGCAGGACGAACCCCAGGCCGGCCGCCGGCTTGGGGCCGATCAACCTGCTCAGCCTGCCTGCCGCCGACATCCCGACGAGCATCCCGGCGATGAGCGGCAACAGCCGTAAGCTGCTGCCCATCGCGTCCGTGCCCAGGTTCGCCTGGAAATACTGCGGCAGCACGAACAGAACGCCGAACATGGTGAAGTTGACGAGCGTGGCCAGCGCGGTGCCGACGGTGAAGCGCGCATTGGCGAACAGCGAAAGGTCCACCAGCGGTGCGCCGGCCCGTCGCTCCCAGACCACGAACAGCACCAGCGCGGCGATCCCGCCGAGGATCGGCCCGAACACGGCGGCGTCGGTCCAGCCTCGCTCACCGATTTCGATGAGGCCGTATGTCAATGCCGTCAGCGCCGCGCTCGACAGCACCACGCCGCCCGCGTCGATCCGCCTGCCGCGCTCCCGCTGCGATTCGGGAAGCCAGGCGGCGACCGCGAGGATCGCCAGGATGACCACGGGGATGTTGATCAGGAAGACCGAGCCCCACCAGAAGTGGTCCAGCAGCCAGCCGCCCAGGATCGGGCCGATGGGAAAGGCCAGCATCGAGGCGCCCGCCAGCGTGCCGATCGCCTTCGGCCGCTCCTTCGCGGTGAACATCGTCGGGATCAGCGCCAGCATCGTGGGCATGATGAGCGCCGCTCCCAGGCCGAGCGCGGCACGCGCCGCGATGAAGATCCCGGTCGAGGAGGCGTAGGCGGCGGCCAGGGAGCTGACGCCGAAGATGGCCAGCGCGACCAGGAGCGTCCTCCTGCGGCCGAAACGGTCGCCCAGCATTCCCGCCGGGATCATGCCGGCGGCGAGCACCAGCGTGTAGACGATGACGAACCACTGCAACTGGGCGTTGTCGGCGTGCAGGGCCTCGGCCATGCTCGGCAGTGCCAGGTTCAGGATGGTCACGTCGAAGCCCACGGCCAGCGACGTGAGCACGAGCGCGGTGAGCGCCCACCATCTGCGTGGGTCAGGTTGGTGCGACATGGCGGGGGCCTACTTCGCGGCGTTCATGATGAGCTTGTCGAATTCGCGGTCCGACAGTGTCCTGTTGAGCTCCAGGAGCTTGTCGGCCGTCCAGCCGACCGCGTAGCGCGTCTCGGGCTTGCCGGCTTCGATGGCCTGCCGGATGGTGGTGGCGACGACGCCGGGGTCGCTGCCCTGGGTGTTCTCGCCGAGCTGCGTCTCGGCGCGTCTGGCCATGGCTTCGGCCATCTGCCCGTACGCGGTCGCGCCGGAGATCTCACGGAGGTCTTGTGCCGTGCGGTCCTCGAACTCGGTCTTGATGATGCCGGGCTGGATGATCACGACGTCGATGCCGAACGGCTCCACCTCCATGCGCAGGGAGTCGGAGTAGGCCTCCAGCGCGTGCTTGGTCGCGTAGTACCAGCAGCCGAGCGGGAGCGCGATCTCGCCGCCGATGGAGGAGACGTTGACGATCGTGCCGGATCCCTGCTCGCGCATGTACGGCAGGGCGAGCTGAGTCAGCCGGGCCGGTGCGAAGACGTTGACCTCGAACTGGTCGCGCGCCAGGTCGAGGGGGATGTCCTCGGCCGCGCCGTGCAGGACGGTGCCGGCATTGTTGATCAGTACGTCGATGCGGCCCTGCTCCTCGACCACGGCGCCGATGACCCGTTCCAGGTCCTCCGGCCGGCGTGCGTCCAGCGCCAGGACGTGTCCACCGGCGTCGCGGATGTCGTCCATCTTGTGTACGCGCCGCGCGGCGCCGTAGACGATGTGGCCGGCGCGGATGAGTTCGAGGGCGGTGGCCTTGCCGATGCCGGCGGAGGCGCCCGTGACGAGAACGACCTTTTCCGGCTCTTCGAATTTGATCGGGGTTGAGGCTTGACCGCCGTCCTTGCCTGCGCGGGCTGGGGTGTGTTCGCCTCTTGAGGGAGCTCGCGGCTCCCG